>NZ_BAAHBG010000008.1:0-33468 GCF_054776855.1 Spirosoma migulaei
ACCCGGTTGTGGAACCACCACCGCCACCTTCACGGCCCCGGCCTCCTGCTCTGTAGCACCCATTTGTAGTGTAAGTGCCGTAGCAACGGCGGGACTTTGCTCGACGGCGACCAATACGTACTCCACTTCGGTAGTCATCAGCCTGACCAATCCCACCACGGGGACGCTCACCGTTACCAACGGAGCACAGACCCAAACGTTGGCGACTAGCCCAGTCACCACCAGTTTAACAGCAGTCTTCGCTAATCTGATCTCGGATGGAGCTAGCCACACCGTACTGGTGAGCCTGCCCGGTTGTTCAACCACCAGCACCACCTATACCGCCCCTGCCTCCTGCTCGGTGGCACCGGTCTGCTCTATCAGTGCGGTGGCCACAGCAGGACTCTGCGCAACAGCCACCAATACGTACTCCGTTTCGGTGGTGGTCAACCTGACTAGTGCAATTTCAGGAACACTGACGGCCAGCCTGCCAGGGGTAACTTCCATCAGTCAGGCCGTTTCCAGTGGTAGCAATTCCGTTACCCTTGTACTCGAGGGCCTGCTTTCCGATGGAGCAAGCAACAGCGTACTGGTGAGCCTGCCGGGTTGTTCAACCACCACCGCTACCTTCTCGGCCCCGGCTTCCTGCTCAATAACACCTGCTTCATGTAGCCTAAGTGCGGTAACTACGGTCGGCCTCTGTCAAACAGCCACCAATACCTATACTTCGACGGCATTGGTTCAGTTGACTAATCCACCAGCGGGTACATTAACCATTACGGATGGAACGCAAAGCAACACCTTTGTTACTACGGCTGGGGTATCAGCAACCTTTACGGTTAGCTTTATCGACTTAGTATCCGATGGGGCGGTTCATACCATAACCGCTAGTCTGCCTGGCTGTAGCACGGCAACTACAACCTATACAGCCCCGGCTTCGTGCTCAGTAGCGCCTATTTGCTCTATTAGTGCATTGCCTCTACCCGGACTTTGTCAGTCAATCACGAACAGTTACTCGTCAACAGTTATTATTACGTTAACCAATCCCGTTACCGGTACACTCACAGTCACGGACGGAACACAGACCCAAACACTACTGACTAGTCCGGCTACCATTAATCTGACGGCAGTCTTTACCAATTTGGTTTCAGATGGGGTCAGTCATACCGTGGTAGTTAGCCTGCCGGGTTGCACAACTACTAGTTCGACCTATACCGCTCCGGCTAGTTGCCAATCCGAATTGGGGCTAGCCCTGACGGATCCGGGGGTGTGTCAACCAGGCACCAATACCTACAACACCACGGGTGTCATTAGTCTGACCAATGCGGTAGCTGGTCTGGCTACGCTGGTAGATGGTACCAGTAGCCTCACCGTCGTAGTCAGTAATGGAGATACGTCTATTCCCTATTCGATGAGTGGGCTCATGAGTGGAACAGGTACACATACCGTGACGGTCAGCTATCTTGGGCAAACTGCCAGCACGACCTACACGGCTCCGACTTCCTGCTCTGTAGAGCCGGTATGTAGTGTAAGTGCGGTGGCCACCGCTGGGATCTGCTCAACAGCGACCAACACCTATTCCGCTTCAGTGGTAGTCAACCTGACTAATGCAATTTCAGGAACACTGACCGTTAGTGCCCCTGGAACAGCCCCCAGCAGTCAGACCGTTTCGAGTGGCATTAGTTCCCTAACCATTATCCTTGCTGACCTGATTTCGGATGGAAACAGCCACACGGCCACAGTCAGTTTGCCCGGTTGCGGAACCACCACAGCTACATTCACGGCCCCGGCCTCCTGTTCAGTAGCCCCCGTTTGCAGCCTGAGTGCGGTAGCTAGTGCCGGTCTCTGTCAAACAGCCACTAATAGTTATTCGTCGACGGTAGTCATTACACTTACCAATCCCACGGCCGGAACAGTAACAGTGAGTGATGGGGGACAAAGCCAAACCCTGCTGACCAGCCCTGCCACCACCAGCCTGACAGCCATTTTCGCCAATCTGCTCTCTGATGGAGTCACTCATATGGTAGAAGTCACTTTACCAGGTTGTTCAACCATTAGTGCCAGCTATAGCGCGCCTGTTAGTTGTACGAGTGAGATTAGTCTAAACATCACAGACCCAGGAGTGTGTCAACCAGGCACCAATACCTACAACACCACAGGTGTCATTAGTCTGACCAATGCGGTAGCTGGTCTGGCTCTCATTTCCGATGGAGCCAATACGATTACTCTTTCGGTGAGTGCAGGGGCAACATCTATTCCCTATTCAATGAGTGGGCTCATGAGTGGAACGGGGAACCACACTGTAACGGTCAGCTATCTGGGTCAGATTGCCAGCACGACCTACTCGGCTCCGACTTCCTGCCCTCTGGAGCCGGTATGTAGCGTGAGTGCGGTGGCTACGGCAGTCCCAGTGACGTGCCTGGGTAATAGTCCCCAGGCAAACGGTAAAATTGTAGTAAGTGGGTTCACAGCTGGGGATACGTATCAATATTCAGATGGTTCTATCTTCAATCCTGCCGTCGTCCTATCTGGTGCGCCCCAGGTCATTCCAGCAGATGGAGTCATTGTAAGCAACCTGTTTAACCCCGTTGCAGCTCAAACTTACACGGTACGAATCTTTTCTACGTGTTACAAAGATGTGACTGTCACGTTGCTACCTACAGTCTGCAATTGCCCGGAAACCAGTTGTGTGCCATTAGTTATCAAACAGACAAAAGGAGCTAGACGAGCGGGTAATCCATAATGAAACCCAGTATACAACGTTCATTTGCAGTTATACACTCAAATCGTTGTGTTGGCCAAAAACACCAACTAGTTGCCAAAACCCGCTAATGAAGAGCGGGTTTTGGCATTTTTAGCCATGAATCCTGGTAATAGATCAATAAGAATCAGGCACGCCAACTTTTAAACCCCCTATTTTGTTACCCTACCAGAACAGATACCGTTTGATCTGTTAACTTTGCGGCTTTGTTTGCCCGTCACGCTATAACTTATTATGTTATCCATCAGTAATTTACAAGCCTCAATAGGCGAAAAAGAAATATTAAGAGGTCTCAATCTGGAAGTCAATGCCGGTGAGGTTCACGCCATTATGGGTCCCAATGGAGCTGGCAAGAGCACACTAGCTTCTGTTCTGGCAGGCCGGGAAGATTATACAGTAACGGGTGGTAGTGTTTTATTTGACGGAAAGGATTTGCTCGATATGGCCCCCGAAGAGCGGGCCGCCGAAGGTATCTTCCTGGCCTTTCAGTACCCCGTTGAGATTCCGGGGGTTAGCACGACTAATTTTTTAAAGACGGCCCTGAACGAAATTCGCAAATACCGTGGCCAGGACCCTCTCGATGCCGTGCAGTTTCTGAAGTTGATGAAAGAGAAAATGAAACTCGTTAACATCGACCAATCGCTACTGAGCCGGTCGCTGAACGAAGGCTTCTCGGGAGGAGAGAAAAAACGGAACGAAATTTTCCAGATGGCTATGCTCGAACCAAAATTGGCTATCCTGGATGAGACCGATTCAGGACTAGACATTGATGCATTACGGATCGTAGCCGATGGTGTGAATCAGCTCCGGTCGCCAGAACGGGCCACGATTGTGGTAACCCACTACCAACGACTATTAGATTATATCGTACCCGATTACGTACACGTCTTATACAAAGGGCGCATCGTAAAATCAGGCCCGAAAGAACTGGCCCTCGAACTGGAAGAAAAAGGATACGACTGGATTAAAGCCGAAGCTGTATAAATCAGTGAGGAATGTAGAATGAAAAGTGTAGAATAATCACTCTCTACTTTTCATTCTACATTCTACATTCTTCACTAACTAAAAGATGACTCCCTCTTACGCATCCTATAACGAATTTAAAGACCAGTTGCTGACGGCTTTCCGGGACAACGAAGAGCGCATGAACGGTGAGCGAAAAGCACCGGTTCATCAACTCCGTAGGGCGGCCCTGAAACAGTTCGATCAACTTGGTTTCCCCACAATCCGTCACGAAGAGTGGAAATACTCCAGCGTCAATGGGCTACTTAAACAAGCGTTTGAGCTTGATGATACCACGACATTAACAGTTGACGATCTGGCTCCGCTGGAAATTCCAAACCTTGATGGGAACTTGCTGTACTTCATTAACGGCCGTTATCATCCTGAGCTTTCCCGCATTATTAGTCCGGCAGATCAGCTACAGATTACGAACTTCGCCACTGCCCTAAAGTCTGAACCTGAATTAATAGGCACTCATTTTGCCCATTACGCCGATTATCAGGACAACGCCTTTACGGCGTTGAATACCGCCCTGGCCAGCGATGGTGTAGTTATTCGAGTACCTGACAATACAACGGTTGAGCAGCCCATCATCCTTCGGTTCATTACCGATACCCGTACAAAAAACATTGCCTCACAACCTCGTAACCTGGTTGTGGTTGGTAAAAATGCGGAGGTCATGATGGCCGAATCGTATCGGACCCTTGGTGAAGGAACAAGCTTTGTCAATGTAGTAACCGAAATCGTGCTTGACCGCGACGCCCGGATGCAGTACTACAAAGTGCAGAACGAAACCGAGAAAGCCTACCATATCGGCACCACGCAGGTGAGTCAGAAAGACAACAGTCATTTCTATTCGGCTACGGTTACACTCAACGGTAACTTCGTTCGCAACAACCTGAACATTGTGCTCAACGGCCAGCATGCCGAAGCGTTTATGTATGGTTTATACATGCCGAACGGCCGTCAGCATGTGGATAACCACACGCTTGTAGACCACGCCATGCCGAACTCGTACAGCAGCGAACTTTATAAGGGTGTCCTGGATGACAATAGCACAGGGGTTTTCAACGGCAAGATTTTTGTTCGGCCCGATGCGCAGAAAACCAATGCGTATCAGTCATGCAAAAACGTGGTTCTGTCACCGGGTGCATCAATGAATACGAAGCCTCAGTTGGAAATTTTTGCCGACGATGTAAAGTGTTCACACGGTACTACTACGGGTCAGCTTAACGACGAAGCGCTGTTTTACATGCGCTCGCGCGGTATTCCGAAAGATGAAGCCCGTACGTTATTGCTGTACGCTTTCTCTCAGGACGTACTAAGTCAAATCAAAATTCAGCCTATCCGTGAATACCTGGAGCGAGTTATTACGGAGAAGTTAACGAAGTAGCGAGTTAATGAATAATGCACAATGTAAAATGAATAATTGCCCAAATCACATTTTACATTTTACATTGTGCATTATTCATTTCATATGAAATCACTACTCGTACTTATCTGGCTTACCATCTGTGCCTCATTTGGTGGTGCCACATTCGGACAAAGTCTGCAATTCTCATTTGAAGGCGATTCATTAACGATGCCTTTTGTCCAGGATAGTCTGCGGGGAATTTCGGGTCTTGAGATTATACCCGCCACAGGCGAGTGGCATCTGGTTAGCGACCGGGGCTGGCATTTTATCTTTTCCAACATCCGATCTATCCGGGATTTAGGCGATTCATCGCACCTGAAACTAGCCCAGAAAAATCCGTTCTGGTTTGAAAGTGTTCGCTACGATGCCCGAACCAGCACCTACTTCTGGACGGATGAACACGAATTTGTCACGTCGGTACTATATGGTAAATCAGTTCATGATAGTGCCAGCCAGGTTTTGTTGAAAATACCGGTACCTGCACCTAACAAAGGGCTTGAAGGATTGGCAGTCACCTCGTCGGGAGCCTTGTGGGTGGTGCCTGAAGCCGGTTGGGAAGGCGAAACACTCATGAATCAAGACACGATTACATTCTTTCGTTACCCAAACCCACTTGCGTCTGATCCAATTGTGGAACGATTTGCGTATCCAATCAACCGCTGTGCCTTTGCGCAAGGCGAAGAGCGAGTGGGCGGCATTTCAGAAATACTAGCCATCGATGACCAGCGTGTGCTGGTACTGGAACGATGCTACGATGCCAGCCAAAAACGAGTTACGGCGAACGTATACGTAGCAACGCCGAATGAGAAAACCCATACCCTAACCAAAGAATTAGCCTTCGATTTTAACCGGCAATTCCCCGGCAACATCTGCAATCTTGAAGCGATGGCCTGGGCTGATGAGCAACACCAAACACTGGTACTCATGGCCGATGATAATTTCCGCCGGAACAAAACCTTACGAAATCAGGTGATTGTTTTACGAAAACGATAGGCGCTGGATCGAACCTAACCGCACTCAATTTGCGTTTTAGAGATGACATGTTTGTCAATGTTATAGTTAATTTGTTCCTCTCGTCGCGAATACCTCATGCAGCCAGCCATAGATAATACCCTTGACATTCAACGAATTCGCCAGGATTTCCCGATACTCGATCAGGAGATCAACGGTCGACCACTGGTGTATTTCGACAATGCAGCTACGAATCAGAAGCCGCTTTCGGTGATTAATGCCCTGACTCGCTATTATGAGGGCTACAATGCCAATATCCACCGGGGCATCCATCATCTGGCCGAGCAGGCAACAGCTGCCTTCGAAGCATCCCGCCGGGCGGTTCAGGAATTTCTGAATGCAAAACACTGGCAGGAGATCATCTTCACCTACGGTACCACCGATGGGATCAACCTGGTGGCTCAGAGCTATGGCCGTCATTTCCTGAAAGCGGGCGATGAGATCATTATCTCGACCATGGAACACCATTCAAACATTGTTCCCTGGCAAATGCTGTGCGAAGAAAAAGGGTGCATTCTGAAAGTTATTCCTATCAACGACGAGGGTGAGTTGTTGCTGGACGAATATGAGAAGCTATTATCGGAGAAAACCAGGTTCGTTTCCTGCGTTCACGTTTCCAATTCATTAGGAACTATTAATCCCGTCAAATTCATCATCGACAAAGCCCACGAAGTTGGCGCGGTTGTATTGATAGACGGTGCCCAGGCCAGCTCCCACCTCGACCTCGATGTTCAGGCGCTTGATGCTGATTTCTATGTTCTCTCAGCGCATAAGCTTTACGGGCCAACGGGCATGGGTGTTCTCTATGGTAAGAAGGAAATTTTAGACGCCATGCCACCCTACCGGGGTGGTGGTGAGATGATTAAGGAAGTTACCTTTGCCAAAACGACTTACAGCGATCTGCCTTATAAATTCGAAGCCGGTACGCCTAATATTGCCGACGTGGTTGCCGTAAAAACGGCCCTCGAATACATGGCGGGTTTGGGAAAAGAGAATATTGCTGCCCACGAAAACGATCTGCTTCAGTATGCAACAGAACAACTGAATGAACTGGATGGATTACGAATTATCGGCCAGGCTAAAGACAAAATTGGGGTTATTTCCTTTGTAATCGACGGTATTCACCACCAGGATATTGGTGTAATTTTAGACCAGCAGGGCATTGCCGTTCGAACGGGTCATCATTGCACCATGCCATTAATGCAACGCCTGGGTATTGCCGGAACTACGCGGGCCTCATTTGCGGTTTATAACACCAGAGATGAGGTTGACCGGCTTGTGCAGGGTTTGCGTCGGGTTCAGAAAATGATGTTGTAAGCAAAATGACCATTAACGAAAAGCAGGACGAAATCATTGAAGAGTTTGACTTGTTCGATGATCTACTCGACAAGACACAATACATCATTGATTTGGGCAAAAAGCTACCACCGATGCCGGAATCTCAGAAAAACGATGAGAATCGGATTATGGGGTGCCAGTCGAAGGTTTGGGTAGATGCGGAGTTGAAGGACGACAAACTTTATTTCTACGGCGATAGCGAACCAACCGCTCAGATCTCCAAAGGGTTAGTTGGCCTGTTAATCCGAGTCTTATCGGGCGAAAAACCCGAAGATATTGCCAACGCCGACCTGTATTTCATCCCACGAGTCGGTATGGGGAACTTGATTACATCGTTGCGGGCCGGTGGGCTGGCTTCGATGATTGAACGCATGAAAGCCTTTGGCCGGGCATATACAGAAAAAAGTCATTCGTAGCCATTGCTAGTCATTGATAGCCATACATGACTAGCAATGACGTAACGAAAATGACAATAAATGACCTAAAATAATGACAGACGAAGAATTAAAAGAACAAGTCGTACTAGCGCTTAAAGGTGTATATGACCCCGAAATTCCGGTGGACGTGTATGAACTGGGCCTTATTTACGACATTAAGATATTTCCGGTCAACAACGTCTATATCCTGATGACCCTGACCTCGCCTTCCTGCCCTTCGGCAGGTTCTATTCCGGCTGAGATCGAAGAGAAAGTGCGGGCCATTGAGGGTGTCAGTGATGTAAGTGTTGAACTGACCTTCGATCCCCCCTACTCTACCGAACTAATGTCGGAAGTAGCTAAATTAGAACTGGGATTTATGTGAATTACGACCGCGCGGGCGGCCCCGTTACGAATTACGATGTACGATTTAGGTTGTAGCGTAATTCAAGTTCGTAATTTCTTCCCAAATCGTAAATCGTAATTCAAAAATCGTAAATCAACTATGTATCCTCCTCATTTGCTTATCCCCATGCGGGAAGACCTGACCAGCGTTGGGTTTGAAGAATTGACTACTGCCGATGCAGTGGTGAACACAATGGAAAATGCCGAAGGCACCATGCTTGTTGTGGTGAACTCGGTATGTGGCTGTGCGGCTGGTGCGGCTCGTCCGGGTGTGAAAGCGGCTTTAGCGGCCAGCCCAGTGAAGCCCGATAAAATGGTGTCTGTATTTGCGGGTGGTGATCTGGAAGCCGTCGCTAAAATGCGTGAGTATCTGTTGCCCTATCCTCCATCATCGCCAGCCATTGGCATTTTCAAAGATGGCGAGTTAGTGCATTTCATTGAACGGCACCACATTGAAGGTCGTTCGGCGCAGATGATTGCTCAGCACCTCGAAATGGCGCTGGAAGAATTCTGCACGCCCGCAAACGCATAAGTTTTGTATCAAACGAAAACAGGTCATATGCCATATCTCTAAGATATGGCATATGACCTGTTTTCGTTTGATACCTTTATGTTACCGCAAACGCCTTCGCTAAAAACCTTGATAACGGTAATAAGCAGAACACCAGAAAAGCCATCGGGAAATTGGCGAATGCCGCTACCCAGGCTGCATTCATGACAATAAGCGATAATACTCCTGCTTTCACGGCTAGGCCAATATTTCGGCCAACCGGGTCTTTCACGGCCCGCCAGAGTGGCGGAAAAATATAGTAGCCAAACAGAGCCAGAAAAGGCAATGCCGTACCCAACTGCTGCTGCCGTTGAGCTAGTGCGGCTACACAACCTATAACAAGCGCATACAACATACCGGCAACGCGTAAGATGGTTGGACTGCCGCCATGTACCTCTCCCCGACTAATCATGGTGATAGCGGCAATGTAGGCAATTGGGACTAGTCCCACCCATATCCAGGGCAGTACCTGATCGGGCAGTATGCTTACGCCCAGCAGCAAATTTAGTCCTCGGCATAAGCCCATATTGACCGGCCCCAGCCAGTTGTGATGCTTTCCGAAACGGTCGTAAACAAGCGACGCAATAGAAATGGCAATCGCCAGAAAGCCCGCCGTTTGGTTAACCATAAACGAGGCACCAATCCCTACAATTAGTAAACCAACGCCTAATCCAATAGCTGCCGATTTACTAACCGTTCCGCTCGGAATAGGGCGTTCAGGGCGTTCGATAGCGTCTAATTCCGCATCAAATACATCATTAAAAACGACACCTCCCCCATATAGGCCGACAGTAGCCAAAGAAAGCCAGCCAGCCGGAGCCGCAGACGAATCAGGCATCAGAAAATAGCCCGCAATGGCCATTCCTGCCAATACATCGGCAATGGCGGTGACCAGATTGGCCGGACGGGTAAGGGACAGAAGTGCTTTTATCATAGTAACGTACAATGTAAAATGAATAATGTAAAATGGTGCTTAGTTCATTAACCATTATTCATTTTACATTGTACATTATTCATTTAATTATCGTTGATTCCTTGTCTACCCGCGGTGCCTGACCTCCGCGCAATACGGAACTGCCGTTGTAACGCTGGCTTTGGTCAATACCAATCGGTTGTGTTAGATCGTCCAGACTGATTTGACCACTTTGAGCAAAGGCGGTTAAGGCGTTGGTGAACGTAACCAGTTTAATAGCTTCGTCCGAAATACCGCGTTGTTTCATCAGAGCAGCCGTTTTCGGGACGGCAAGTGGATCGCTAATGCCCCAATCGGCGGCCGAGTTGATCATAATACGCTCAGGCCCGTACTGCTTTACAACTTCTACCATACGTTCGTTCCCCATTTTGGTAAACGGATAAATCGTAAATCCAGCCCAGAATCCCCGATCAAGTACTTCGCGCACCGTTTCCTCATTGTTGTGATCAACGATGACCATACCAGGATCAATTCCATGCTCAATGGCAATGTCCATACTCCGGCTGGTGCCCTGTTTTTTGTCGCGGTGGGGCGTGTGAATCTGGACAGGTAGGCCCGCTTCCCGTGCCAGTTCCAGTTGCGCCCGGTAGTATTTATCCTCGGCGGGGGTCTGGTCATCAAAGCCTATTTCACCTACCCCTACTACGCCTTCTTTATAGATGAACAACGGCAGGATTTCCATAACCTGCTCGGCTAATTCTTCCTGATTCGCTTCTTTGGAGTTCAGTCCGATGGTACAATAGTGCCGGATACCAAACTGCGAGGCCCGAAAGCGCTCCCACCCAACCAGACTGGCAAAATAATCCCGGAATGAGTCGACACCCGTGCGGGGCTGGCCCAGCCAGAAAGCAGGTTCAACGACTGCAACGACGCCTGCGTCGGCCATAGCCTGATAATCATCAGTTGTTCGGGAGGTCATGTGAACGTGCATATCGAAAAACGACATGCCCCGAATGGAATCCATAAAATCCATAATACGTCTTGGTTAACCGCAGTTGGCAAATACGGTAGGTAATGAGCGGGTAAAGTTCTCAAAAAAACTGGCTCTGTCCCACATGATTTTTACCCATATTTTAATTCAGTTTCTGCAAACTTCATAGTAGTCTATTCGTTTTATAGATAGACAATAAATACAGCTATGAATATGCTTCAACAACGCAAGTCAGGAAAAGGGAGCCTTTGGGCGATACTACTGCTACTAACGGCAGTTGGGGGGTTAACTTCCTGCCGCGAAAATGCAGTCAATGATTTAAGCCCTGCCGATAGTCCGGTCTATATTACCAACTATGATCGCTCCATCAACTTCGGTCAGTATAAAACGTTCAGTTTGCCCGATTCGGTTATTGTAGAGTCGAATGATGCCTATGCTACTGCACAAACTACTATTTCAAACCAGTTTGTATCGAACGTGGCCAATGCGCTAACCACACGCGGATTCAAGCGGGTAACAAAAGGTGATAGCGCCGATTTGGGTGTGGCTATTATTCGGGTGAACAATCAGTACACGGGCATTGCATCTAATCCGTACTCCTACTATTCAAGCTATTGGGGATACGGGGGGTTGGGGGGCTATGGGTATTCGCCTTATTATCCCAGTTATTACACCTATCAGGTTACTGACCAATACTGGGAAATTCAGATTGTTGACCTGAAAAACCGGGCGACTACGAGTGATGGCCAGCAACAACTAAATGTTATCTATGATGCTACAATCCGGGGTACCGATATCACGGATACGCAGGCCGTCGATCTGGCAACCACGGCCATTTTCAATCAATCGCCTTATTTGCAGGTAACCCAATAGACATTATGAAACGGCTTATCGTACTAATCGCCCTGTTTGTTCTGACAACGTCGGCCTGGGCGCAATATAAAAATGAATACAACCCGGAATCATCCATTTATGACCGGTACGTCACCTTCAACATTTCAGCTCGCTATGGCGTCTCGTTCCCAATGGGCGGACAACAGAGCTACATCGACAAGCTGTCGCCGACGAACCTCGCGCTGGATGCCGAATGGTTATTCCCTAAACGCTTCTCAATCGGTTTAAAGACGGGTTATCAATACACAAAGCAACAGTTGCCGAGACAAGTGTACCAATATGACGACCAGTCTATTTCGGCGGTTCAAACCCGAACCTTATCTATGATTCCGGCTATGATTTCATTGTCGTACTACTTTTCGGATAACGCAGCAGCCATTAGGCCATATGTGCAGATGGCGGGAGGGGGCGCTTTTGTGGATTACACCAATTATTTTGGTCCGCTTGCCGACCAGAAAAGTGGCTTTAAAGGGGCGCTGGCACCCGCTATTGGGCTGAAATATTATGGCCGCCGGGAGCAGGGATTGGGTGCCGAAATTCAGGCGCAATATCAGAATGTGTTCTTCAATTATGACTTGCTGAAGAACTCAGCTCCCTCATTGATGCTGTCAGCCGGGATTGTGTATCGGTGGTATTAAACGAGTTTGTAGTTTGAGGTTCGTAGTTTGACGTTGGCTGATGCGTAAGCTTTTCATGCATCAGCCAACGTCAAACTACGAACCTCAAACTACAAACTAATTCATCAACTCCTCCATATGGGCAGGCAAACTACGCCCGGCAGCTCGGCGTTCGGCAGCAAAATCGGCCAACGTTTTAGCGAGTCGGGCGTTATTGCGTTCGCTTAATCCGGTAATCTGCGTAACGTCTTTATCGGTGAAAAATGCTTTCATAACCAGTTGATTCCAGGCGGCTTCATCGAAGTAATCAGCGGGATACGGATTGTGCAGCATAATGGCTGATTGCACATCGGCAATGTTGTTTCGAATGCCTTCTGTAGCCTGAAATTTCCACGCTTCAGGGTGCGCCAATACGGGTAGCGATGAATAAAGTGCCACTAACTCGTTCATTTCTGCGGCTTTAAACAACTGACTAATGGTACTCACATAGGTAGCCTGATCATCGGCCGGAAGCTGAAGCAGCCACCACACGCGTGCCAGTCGGTCGATTGTCCAGCCCGTAACCGTAAAGCCCGGTCGAAGGCGCTCAAGAGCGAAAGACATATCTGAGGGGACCTCCAGTAACTGTTTCCCCACAAAACGAGGCAGGGCGGTAAACACCCGATAGAACGCGGAGACCTGCGGACTGGTATGAAAGGCATCTGCCTGCTGCCGCAGATAAGTAACCGCTTTTTCGGAGTTGGGTTGCTGTTCAATCAGATAAAACAGCGTTTGGCTCATCTGGGAAATATTCATACTGCAAAAATACTTGCGTTATTAATTAGCCTACTTACAAAAATCACATTAGTAGATGACTATACTCGCCTTTACCTAGTCAGGTGATGGCTTCCTACTGTCTTGCCCTTCCTTTGACCATGAAAAAAACAATACTACTTGCAGTTGCATTCATTTATTTCACGAACCTATGCGTTTTTGCTCAGCAGGCAACTGATTACGTCTGGTGGAACCCTGCTCAGGCCACTACGCCTGTGATTGAAGGGCAAGCCTGGTCTGGTAAAGCAATCCAGAATCCATATGATCGGTTGCCCGCTCAGGCCGAAAAAAGTGTACGGAAAGAAGTCTGGAACTTATCGCACAACGCAGCAGGTCTACTGATCCGGTTCAGAGCCAGCACCGATCAGATTGTGGTTCGGTATGTTGTAACTGGGAAACAGGCATTGCCCCATATGCCCGCTACGGGTGTTAGTGGCGTCGATTTATATGCCATTAACAGCGATGGCGATGCGCTTTGGTGCGCAGGCAAGTACACCTTTGGCGATACCATTCAGTACCGATTTACCGGCCTCGAACCCAATGACCTCTACCATCAGAAAGGACGCGAATACCGGTTGTATCTGCCCCTATACAATTCCGTTAAATGGCTAGAAATTGGCGTACCCACTAGCGTAACCCTCACTCCTCTGCCCGTTCGAGCCGATAAGCCAATTGTAGTCTACGGCACGTCGATTGCCCAGGGTGCCTGTGCATCGCGATCGGGTATGGCCTGGACATCTATTCTAGGGCGAAAGCTGGATCGGCCCGTTATCAATCTGGGTTTTTCGGGCAATGGTCGACTGGAAAAAGAAGTGGTTGATCTCCTGCCCGAGATCGACGCGAAACTGTACGTGCTGGATTGCCTCCCGAACTTAGTTGCAACGGTTGGCATTAAACCCGACGAGATAAAAACCCGGATCATCGAATCGGTAAAAGCCCTCCGGCGGCAAAAACCGACCACCCCGATTCTATTAGTCGAACACGCGGGCTATACAGAAGGCAGCCTGAACCCAACCCGACGGCAACTGTATACAGACGTAAATGAACTGATGCAGCAGGCGTTTGCCCAATTGAAAAGCGAAGGTATCCAGAAACTGTATCTGCTGCCCAAATCAGCCATTAATCTATCCAACGATGCCATGGTGGATGGCACTCACCCCACAGATTTGGGCATGCAGCAATATGCCGACGCCTACGAACGTAGTATTCGCCCGATCCTGAATGAACCGGTTGGTGACGTTTCTACGATGAAGCCCCTGACCCAATACCGCGATGCGCGCAGCTACGATTGGGAAACCCGCCATCTGGCCATTTTGGCACGACTGAAAAGCAATCCTCCGCGCATTGTTTTCTTCGGTAACTCCATCACGCATTTCTGGGGTGGCGAACCGAAAATAGACCGGGCGTCTGGCGTTGATAGCTGGAACAGCATCCTGGAGCCGCTGGGTGTTCAGAATATGGGTTATGGCTGGGATCGCATCGAGAATGTGTTGTGGCGAGTATATCATGGTGAACTTGATGGCTACTCTCCAGCGCAGATCGTTATCATGATTGGCACGAACAATCTCCAATTCAACACCGATGCCGAGATTGCTGACGGCCTTGGCTTTCTGGTACGCGCTATGCAGGCTCGCCAGCCCAACGCAGAAATTTTACTGATTGGCCTATTGCCGCGCAGGCAAATGGAGCCCCGCATTGCTGCTCTAAATCAACGCATTGCGCAGGTGGCAGGCGAAGTAAACGCTACGTTCATTCAGCCGGGCACTATATTTCTAAAGTCGGATGGAAAAATTGATGAGGCTTTTTTTAGCGATGGCTTACATCCAAATGCCGAAGGGTACCGGCAATTAGCCGCCAAGCTAGTACCTTCGTTAAAAGCCGCCGAGCCAATCCCAGTTCCTAAAGGCAGAAAAAAATAACTATCTATTTTAAGCTAAACCCAACGTGACCATGCTTTTTATCACGCAATTAATCTATATTATTGACGGGCAGGAAGCGGTGTTTCATCAATTTGAGGACATTGCCATTCCAGCCATCTCAAATTACAACGGGCGGCTTTTACTACGGGTAAGACCCGACCCCAGCTCGTTTATTGAACACACGATTGACAAACCCTATGAAATACATCTTGTAGAGTTTGATAGTGAACAGGATTTTAAAAACTTCATGCAGGACGAAGAGCGCAAGAAGTTTCTGTACTTAAAAGAACAATCCATAAAAGCATCAATCCTGATTCAGGGGACAAAGTTGTGAGGCCATCATTAAGCGTAGTCTCGGACCAGGCCGAATGAGGAACAGGTTAGCGTTACCAGTAGGAAAGAAGCATATAGTTTATTTAATTAGCCAACCAATGGCCTTCTTGAGGGCTGAACAGGCTATTAGTCTACTAGTTGTACTTAAGCTATACAGGTATGCGCAGACATCTATTTATCCTGCTCACGCTACTTATTTTCTTTACCGCCGTTATCGAAGCGTGCACAAAAGATGACCCAAATACGACAGTATTTCCCGTAGTAAGTACGCCGACCCAACCTGTTGTGGTTAGTAACCCAATTACCAATGATACAGCAGCGCTTGGTCAGGCTTTGTTTTGGGATCCAATTCTATCGGGCGATAAAGATGTAGCCTGTGCTACCTGCCATCACCCTACTAATGCGTATACCGATGGATTGGACCTTTCATTGGGTGCTCATGCTGTTGGTTATGGCCAAAACCGCCGATTCCTGAAACCGAACGACGTAGTACTCACCAAACGAAATTCGCCGACCCTCCTTAATGCGGCCTTCAACGGCATGGATGGCAACGGAAACTATGTGTCGTTGACCGCGCCAATGTTCTGGGATTCACGCGCCCAAAGCCTCGAAAACCAAGTAATCGGTCCGCTGACAACATTTGAGGAAATGCGTGGTCATGCGTATTCCGAAGCCGTTACCTTAGACAGTATAGTAGCCCGGCTGGCCAAAATAACTGAGTACAAACAACTGTTTCAGGCTGCCTTTGGCAATAGCCAGGCCATTACGGCGGCCAATATTGGCAAGGCCATTGCAACCTTCGAGCGTGCCCTGACTGCTATGAATTCACCCTACGACCGCTACAAAAAGGGCGATAAAACGGCGCTCACAGACCAGGAAATTCAGGGTATGCGGCTCTTCAACGATGAGGGTTGCCCTATTTGTCATTCAGGACCCATGTTTTCCGACTACCAATTGCATGTAATGTCGGTGCCCGATAATAGCCAACTGACCAGTTCCGACGCTGGAGCGGGAGGTACTTATGCCTTCAGGACTCCCTCATTGCGAAACGTTGGGCTAACGGCTCCCTACATGCACAACGGCTTTTTTCAGAGTCTGAAACAGGTAATGAAGTTTTATGATGATATCGGCGAGCCTATTTCCCAAAACCCTCATGTGCCTGTACAGCGCTTAGACACCAAAATACAGCGAATTGCTCTTGGTGACAGGGAGCAGGAGCAGGTTATTGCGTTTCTGAATGCCTTAACCGACTCCGGTTTTGATAAAACTATCCCGGCTCGTGTTCCCAGTGGCCTCAACCCAGGTGGCAACATTCGCTAGATGGCAACTGTCCGGCATTTTCAGTCTATCTTTCGCCGTAAGAGGCCGGATCACACTACGGCATAGTCCGAGACCATGCTGAACTGGTAGTTGCCCAACCTACTTCTTCGCCTTCGGATGCGCTTGATCGTAGGTTTTCTTAAGCTGTTCGAGACTGGTGTGGGTATAAATCTGGGTTGCTGCCAGGCTGCTGTGGCCTAGTAAATCTTTGATGGCATTAAGGTCGGCACCCCGGTTGAGCAGATGCGTGGCAAAGGAATGGCGCAGTACGTGCGGGCTTTTCTTTTCGAGTGTTGTAACAAGGGCTAAATTGCGTTTCACAATCCGCTGAATCAGTACCGGATAGGCGGGAACGCCTTTGTCGCTTACGATTAAAATCGTTGAGTCGGCCTGGCCCGAAAATTCCTTTTCTTTTAGCTGGCTGTATTGCTGCACCAACTCGAACAAGGGTTGTGTTAAGGGAATGATCCGGTGTTTGTTGCGTTTCCCCAACACCATAATGGTTTTGTCATAGAGGTTCACATCGGCAGTTTTCAGTCCGGTTAGTTCGCTCAATCGGATCCCGGTGCCGTAGAGCAATTCGAGTACTAACTTGTCGCGGATACCCTCGAACGTATCCGGAAACTCGATGTCGTTGAGCAGCATGTCCATGGGCTTCTCTTCCACATACTGCGGCAAGCGCTTGCTCGCTTTCAGCGCCTGAATTTTCGCCATTGGATCGAGGTTGATTACGTTCCGGCGCATCAGAAAACTATAGAAACTCCGCAGCGTGGCAATCTTCCGGTTCACCGATGACTTATCCATATCAGCCTCTACCAAACTCACAATCCACGACCGAATATGCCGGAAATCAGCCCGCTCCGGTTGGTCGACATTGCATTCCGTTGCCAGAAACAGCGTAAACTGCTCCAGGTCATTGGCATAAGCCGTGAGTGTATGATGACTCAGTCGTTTTTCGTATCGAATGTGTTGAAGGAAATCTGAACCGGGATTTTTTTGATTCATTTGATTGCTCTGATTATCTAACCGTGCGGGCGGCTCTGCCGAGGAATTTCTGATTCTACTTGTCAAATCTAATTATACCAATCTTTTAAATCATATAATCCGGGTTCTGACAAAGAATCATGTCAATCAGTTAAATCACAAAATCCCGCCGGGCCGCCGGTGCGGTCAAAAAAAAGCAGCAAACATCCCTGCTTGCTGCTTCTATGCCTTGGTTGGCGATTGGGCATCGTTGACTGCGCATTCAACGACCCACTTAGGCCAACTGCGCACCACCGGCGGATGAAATCCTATTGCTCGGTGTGGTTGCCGTACATTCTCTCTTTGTACGTGGCCTTAATGATCTCTGTGCGACGCTTTACCGACGGTTTTTGGAAAGCCGTCCGCGACCGCAACTGCCGTAACACACCCGTCTTTTCGAACTTCTTTTTGAAGCGTTTCAGGGCCTTGTCAATCGACTCGTTGTCTTTTACGTTAATGATAAGCATTGTTAATATTGTGTTTTAGCTAAAACCGGGTCGCAAAGGTAATAGATTTGCAACTATGAAACAAGCCATAATTGACTTAGGAACCAATACATTTCATCTGCTCATTGCCGAAACAGACGGCAACATGCCCACGATCCTGTTCCGCGAAAGCATACCCGCTAGAATTGGGCAGGCGGGTATCAATCAGGGAATTATCACCGAAGAAGGCATTGGACGCGCATTGGGCGTACTGACGTACTTCCGGCAGGTGCTCGACCAACATGCCATTGACCCGGAGCAGGTCATGGCCATTGGCACCAGCGCCATTCGGGTGGCGCGGAATCAACAGGAATTTATAGACCGTGTTCGGCAGGCAACAGGCATTCCAATCCGGGTTATTTCGGGCGACCAGGAGGCCTTGTACATTTATCAGGGTATTCGGGCGGCTGGCGCGCTGGATGAGGCCACAGCCCTGGTTATGGATATTGGCGGTGGCAGCGTTGAATTCATTCTGGGTAATCGGTCACGGGTTTTCTGGAAACAGAGCTTTGAAATCGGGGGGCAACGGCTCCGTGAACGATTCATGACTACAGACCCTATCAACTCCGGCAGTATCCGTCGGCTGCACGATTATTTTCAGGAACAACTCTTGCCTCTGGCCAACGCCATTCACCAATACCAACCCGCTGTACTGGTTGGCTCGTCGGGTTCGTTTGATACCCTGGTCGATATGTGGTATATGCACGAACAAAATCACCTACCCGACCTGAATCAGGCCACGTTTACCTTACCCATCGAAGAATTCTACCGCGCCTATGAACTACTCATCACGAAAAATCACGCAGAACGTATGCAACTCCCAGGCATGATTGAGCTGAGGGTCGATATGATTGTAGTAGCCGTTTGCCTAATTGACTATGTTCTGAAAACATATGGTATTTCACAAATCAGAACCTCGATCTACTCATTAAAGGAGGGCGTTTTAGCGTCGCATAGTAAGTAATGTATAATGAATATTGTACAATGTATAATGAAACGTAGCAGGTAAGTTTTACTACCATAGAGCTTTTGAAATCAATGGCCATTATGCGTTATACATTATTCATTCATAGTCGATGAAAGCCGAAACCAACGACCGATCCTCTTACCGAAACCTTATCTTCACCGCGTTACTCATTGCGTTCGTAGGCGTAGCCTTTGCCTTTCCGGGGCTATTTCTGAGTATCGGTGATTTCCAGTTAAAGAAACTTATTGTCCCGCTACTGCAAATCATTATGCTGGGCATGGGCACAACGATGTCCATCAAAGATTTCGAAGGAGTTATTCAACAGCCCCGCGCGGTATTTATTGGTGTAGCCTGTCACTTTCTGATCATGCCACTGCTAGGCTACACGCTGGCGAATACCTTCTCATTCCCGCCCGAAATTGCGGCAGGCGTCGTGTTAATTGGCTGCTCGCCCAGTGGATTAGCCTCGAACGTGATGTGTTTCATTGCTAAAGCCAATGTGCCGCTGTCCATCACAGTCACGACCCTGTCAACCCTGCTGGCACCGTTTCTGATGCCTGCACTGATGAAACTGCTGGCCGGTCAATTCATCGAGATTTCGTTCCTGAAAATGATGGTCGAGATTATGCAGATCGTAATCGCCCCTGTGATTGTTGGATTGATTTTAAATCGGATTTTCCGAAAATCGGCGGTGATGCTGAATCGCGTTATGCCGCTAATGTCCATGGGCGGCATTATTCTTATCGTCGCTATTATAGCAGCCGCCGGGCGCGACAGTCTGCTAACAGTTGGCTGGACCCTGGCTTTATGTGTGCTGATTCATAACCTCTCCGGCTTTACGCTGGGCTATTGGTCGGCTAAGTTATTTGGTATGGATGAGCAAAGCTGCCGGACCATAGCCATTGAAGTAGGTCTCCAAAATGGCGGATTAGCGTCAGGCATTGCCGTACAAATGGGTAAAGTGGCTACGGTGGGGCTCGCTCCTGCTCTCTTTGGACCCATCATGAACACCAACGGTTCCTTACTGGCCACCTACTGGAGCCAACGCCCGGTAAAAGAAGAAGCTAGCGAATTCATACATATCGAATAGAAGTAGCCAGGATAATCATGATAGCTTCGTAACAAGCCCCTCAAGCCCAAAGTCGAAACCTCTTTCAAACATGTGTGTATGTCTATTAATTTAGAATACTTCAGAAAGAAAACTAAAGACTAAAGAATTGCCCCATAAATAGAATATATGCTTGAATTATCAGGAGATGGAGTTTTACCGCCAGGTCGCCACCGTTGTCAAGTAGATGACTTTTTTAATTTGTTCGTAAAAGCATTTAGCACTAATGCTCATCGACAACGACTTTTTCGGGAATGGGAATCTTATAACGACCGTTTATGTGCTAGGGTGGGCCTCACGGGATTAACACAATGGATTGACGGCAGTTTTGTTACTAATAAACCATTTCCCAACGATATTGATTTTGTCACATTTATTCCTCATTATCTCTATGAACCGTTTGAAGATGGACTGATTGAGTTTTATAGCACAATTTCACTTCATGATAATGGTTTAGATGCATATATATGCCCCATTTATCCAGCCGAACACCCTAGTTATCAGCTAACTCGACAGTATAGAGCGGCATGGCAAAAACGATTTAAAAAGAATAAAGACACTTCTGGTGAGAAAGGCTTTTTAGAGTTAATATTGTAATATGGCACGACCCAAATCAACAGAACAGCAGATAAATGATGTGCTAGAGTTACTGGCGGATACGAATCGTATGCTCAAAAAGCTATCGCCGGAGACGAATCGACTTATGTATATTCAAGAACAACGTTTGAAGGGCCAATATCAACAGCAGCTTATAGCCCTGTTGGATGAATACCCTTCTACCCTGGTTGTATCAAGGAAGCGTCCAGCATCGTAATGCATATGCCTGCCAACCTAGTGACAGGCTATTTTTTTGATTGCAAAAGTTGCATATACAACTTTCATTATTAATCTTTACAGAATGGATACGGAAACCTATTGCATTGCGGGTCGATTGCGGATGTTGGCGCGGATCATGACCGGGCGATATAACGACGCCTTCACGCAGGAGGGCGTTACATTCGCGCAGGCAGGTCTGCTGATGCACATCTTTGCGCTACCGGGCGTTCGGCAATCCGAGTTATCGAAACGGTTGCAAATCGAGAAATCAGCGATGAGCCGGGATGTTCAGCTTCTGCAAAAAAATGGCTGGCTAACCGATAACCTTCGAAACGGCCTATTTCTTACCGAAGAAGGCCACCTATTGGCCAAACGATGCCATAAAATCTGGAAATCGCTCAACCAGCATGTTTGGGAAGAACTTGGCCCCAATGCCGTTGAGGGGCTTTCTACATTATCGGATAAACTATTAAAATAAGTAAACACAGAGGAACAGAGACTATAACACAGAGAACACCGTGTTTCAAATTTTTCTCTAGTGCTCTCTGTGATTTATTCTCTGTTCCTCTGTGTTTAATAAATCCTACCTACTATGACAACAGAACTCTTATCCCAACTCTGGCAAATGAGCCAGGCCGCTTCACAGGGGCCGATTCGTAAGCTGACAGCCGACAATTACCGCAACCGGTTAACGCCAGAAACCGCTTCGGCAGGCTTTATTGCCCTGCATACGGCCGAATCAATGCACCGGATGGCCAGCTTACTTTTTGGACACGAAATCAGCATTCCGCTTCAGGCCACTGGTGGTGTTTCGGACGAAGGTAAACCTCTTGACTTAGCGTCGATTCAGCAACTGGTAATCGATAGTTTCGCCATGGTTGCCCATCATATTCAACAGACCAGCGATGACCAATGGGCCGAAATTATTCCCTCTCCTTTTGGCGAAGTACCGCGTATGCAAGTGCTGTCTTTTCTGATGCATCATAACTCCTATCACGCTGGGCAAATTGCGCAGGCGATCAAAAAGGGGAAAGAGTTTTCTCTGGTTATATAAGGCGTTTCAACTAGCTGGCGCCTGTATTTACCCACGCCATAAGCAGTAACAGATGAAACCAGCTTTTCTACAAACTAACCGTACCGAATCGGCTAAATCATGGCTGTTTCGGACAGGACTGAACTGGTATCCGATGTATTTCGGAACAGGCGGCAAAATTTTGTTCTGGTCGAGCGATTGGCGAGAAGTGCATGTACGGTTGCGTCGAACTATCTGGACATACAACTACGTAGGTACCATTTTTGGCGGCAGTATGTTCTCCGCCACCGACCCGTTTTATATGGTGATGCTCCTGCGTATTCTGGGTAATCGGTACGTTGTCTGGGATAAATCGGCTAGTATCCGGTTTCGCAAACCCGGTCGACAGACACTCTATGCCCGCTTCGAAATTACCGACGAGCAACTGGCAACCATTCGTACAGAGGTAGCTGCTAATGGTCAGACGGAGCATGTCTTTACAATTCAGTGGCTCGATAAGCAATCCGTTGTACACGCGGAACTCGAAAGGCTATGCTACATCGCCGATAAGCAGCATTATGAGCAACGCAAAAACGACAGGCAACAATCACGATTTCAGCGGTAATTATGACTACAGAGCAAACCGAAACGCAACGGATACGGACCTATTCGTGGGAAGATCAGACAATTGGGGCAAAAGTGGGTGCTACCCTGTCGGGAATGGACTACTTACAGGGCATGATGGCCGGTCTGTATCCTGCACCCGCCATTGCCAATACCCTCGATATGGGTATTGAATCGGTAGAAGAAGGCAAAGTCGTTTTCTCGATTGTGCCACAGGAATTTCATTACAATCCGATTGGTGCTGTTCATGGCGGTGTTTTCTGCACTCTGCTCGACTCCGCGTTGGCCTGTGCGATCCACTCGACGCTACCCATCGGAACAGGCTACACTACGCTCGAACTGAAGGTTAACTTCATCCGTCCACTGACGCTTAAAACAGGCAAAGTCCTGGCCATTGGAACACTTGTACACGCCGGACGATCCGTAGCAACCGCCGAAGGAAAAATCGTGGATGAACAAGGAAAACTCTACGCCCACGCCACCACGACCTGCATGCTATTTCCATGGCGATAACCTCCTCCAACTTATGACAGAACACCACTTGCTTGTTCAGCGCACGGCCCGCTATTACACCATAGGACAGTTAACTGATCAGACAAAACACATCTGGTTCTGTCTGCATGGTTTTGGTCAGCTAGCTCAGTATTTCAGCCGTAAATTTACAGATCTGGACGACGGTCAAACCCTGGTTGTTGTGCCCGAAGGCTTATCCCGCTCCTATACCGACGGTAATTATCAGCGCATTGGCGCTTCCTGGATGACCCGCGAAGACCGTGATCATGAAATCAGCGATTACGTCCTTTACCTGAATTCACTTTACAACCTCATGCTGGATGGGCGCAAACCAGGTGAAGCTGACTTACAGGTCACCGTATTAGGATTTTCGCAAGGTGCAGCTACGGCCTGTCGGTGGCTCAATGCCAACCATGTCCATGTCGACCGGCTCATTTTATGGGCAGGTTACCTACCTCACGGTCTCGCCGATCTTATTAACCCAACTACGCTTAGTACGACTGAAACTCATTACGTGTATGGTCGGCAGGACGAATACCTGCTGGAGCTAAAGGATATAAACGGCTACTTGAATCGATTGCAAACCGATATACCCACGCTGAAGATTACTGCTTTTGACGGTGGGCACAAAGTGGAGCCTAGTGTGTTGAAACAATTAGTGGCCAGCCCGGAAACGATTCTTTAATCGTTGCCAGAACGATAGCTTTTTGTAGCCTCCCACAACGACCACTTCACCCAGCGCTGTAGTATCTTCATTGAGGTTGACCAACATTGGGGTAGCCTGGTCGGGGCGTCGTTGTATTTCCTGCGTTTGAAAGCCGATTGAGGCTACAACCAGCGTAATCAAGTCATCTTTCTGTTCCATTGGAACACTCAATTGGAAGTGTCCGGCAGAATCTGTACTAACGCCTGTTGATGTTCCTTTCAGAACAATACTTACACCCGCAAGACCCGTTTCAGATGACTTCTCGACTACCCGCCCAGTAATTACCCGCGATGAGTCCGTTGATGTGGCTCCATCAACAACTAACTGATTAGCAATGTGGCCAAAGCTTTCTGAAGCTTGCGTAGTAGCAGGAACAACAAGCAGGGGTTGTGTTTCGGCCTTTACCGTTTGATAGCCTAATAATCCTGCCGCTAACAAGCTAAAAAAACGCACTGGTGCCTGAGAAGCTGGCGTCGGAACATGTAATTTTCTATTGAGTTGGCTTAGTCGAAAACGCCCACAGGTTGAACCTGTAGATTGATTAACCACCTCTACAATCTGCTGATCTGTCAGCCCGGAGAAATCTACCACCGTTTTCTGGCAATGATCGCAAAACCGCCCCGTATCCACAGACTTCATTTTCTGCCAATGCTGCTGACAAGGTGTATCAATTGTAAGATGAATTCGTTTCATAGGGATTTGGGCAGGTGTCAATTCGGGTAAACCTTAATTGGTGCCGGATGGCCTTGACCTAATAAGATGTCCGGTAAAAGAAACAAAGAAATACAGGCGTTTTTGCTTTTAACAAGTTAATACAAGGAAAATTGATAAACCCTATTTCCGTTCAATTTTTGCGCTGCCCCCTGGCTAGTCTGAGCACTCACCTCGTCAAACTGAATTACATACCGATCACCAGCCTTTGCTTTTTTTGATAAAACGATTGCCAGCGGTTCGTTGCCTGCCCAGTCGATAAAACTCACTCGTTCGGCACCTCGTACTAAACTGATCGTTGCTTTATTGATCTCAACATCTGGATTGAGTTCGGGATGCTCCTGTCTGCTTTTTGTAGAAAGTTGCCCACTTATACATACGTTTTTAGCCGTAATGGGGATTCCTTTCACTATATCAATCGGTTTGTCATCAACCAGTATCGACACAGCATAGGTAAGTTCTTTATCCACCCCTTGAGCCCGTAAAGAAAGCGGTGTCAGATAGATCCATATGAGACAGGAAACGAAGAACAATGAGCGCATTGGACAGAAATATTAAGGATGAAACCTATCTGGATAACGGAGCCGATGCGGCATTATTTTAGGAATTTTGCCATTTTAACTAAAAATATAGTTTTGTTAATTAATTCACTGTCAGAAAAATGCAAAACAAGCAGGTACTGTCGTCTTCAGCAGATACAGTAGAAATATACTCACCTGGCCAGTTTCATCTGGGGTAGTTCTAACCAATCACAACAAACCCGCCCGCTGGAATTAATGAGCTCCAGCGGGCGGGTTTACTTAATCCAGGACTACTTCCTGTAAATTGTTGTAGGAGCGGCCTGCGCACCAGCCAGAATTGTCATGTCGGCAATAGTAACGTGAGCGGGAGCCGTTACAGCAAACACGATTGTATCCGCAATATCTTCGGCAGTGAGGGGCGTAAATCCAGCATACACGTTAGCTGCCCGCTCGGCATCTCCTTTAAAACGAACTACCGAAAACTCAGTTTCCACCGCGCCAGGAGCAATATTCGTCACTTTAATACCATGTTGGGTCAAGTCCAGCCGCATGCCGGTGCTGAGAGCTTCAACGGCGGCTTTACTAGCGCAGTACACCGCGCCGTTGGCGTACGTTTCTTTACCCGCCACCGAGCTTAGATTAACAATATGACCACTTTTTCGCTCAACCATACCGGGCATAACTGCTTTCGAAACATACAGTAATCCCTGCACATTGCCGTCAATCATCTGGTCCCAATCGTCAGTCGATCCATCCTGAATAGGCGACATGCCATGTGCATTACCGGCGCTATTCACCAGAATATCAATCGCCTGCCATTCTTCCGGTAACGTACGGATTGCGTCGTCGACTTCAAGCCAGTTGCGCACGTCGAAATTAAGCGTTGTAACCGTTGTTTGTTGGCTCAGCCGTTCCTGTAGTTCATCTAACCGATCCTGCCGACGTCCACAGAGAATCAACCGGAAATCAAGATCAGCGAAGGCTTCGGCAGTAGCGCGGCCAATACCAGAGGTAGCGCCTGTGATAAGTGCAATACGAGACATAAATAGGATGAATAAAATTGGTTCTGCAAAGATAAACCAGCTACTGAACGTTTGTTATTGGCACGTATCGTTTATCCTATGCCTATGTTTAAACCAAAACTAATTAACCATATACAACTAACTATATCACAAGAACTTACTACCAGACATATCGCCATTTAATAAACTACCACCGATTTTGGTTAGGTTTTTGTATTACACTGGGCAGGCTGTAATTCCAGAAAACACGAGTTATTAAGCCAGTCTATACCTCGGGCAACAGGGGTTTCTTGCCAATTAGGCCCACCAGTCTTATCACTATTCTTTTCATTACGCGTTTTTATGCTACCTGAATTCTCGGTTGTGATTCCCACGTATCAGCAACCGGCCTTACTCCTCAAATGTCTAGACGCACTCGGACGTCAACGACTTCCACGCGATCAGTTCGAGATCATTGTGGTGGATGAAGGTAATTCGCCGGAAACCGAAATGGCAGTCCATCTTTTTGCCAAACAGATTGCCCGGGACGGTGGGCCGCTTGAAGTTCGTTACCTGGGTCAACCCGAACGACAAGGTCCGGCTGCCGCCCGAAATCGGGGTTGGCGGGCGGCCAGGGGTCGAGTTATTGCCTTCACAGATGACGACTGCTTACCTGAATCCGAATGGCTTATGTCGGCTTTAGCTTGTTTCAAACGTGGAGCGCAGGTAATGAGCGGGCAACTACGCGTGCACTTACCCAACCAGCCTACCCCCCTCGACCGAACGGCCACCATCTTAAAAAGAGCTGAGTTTATGTCGGCCAATTGTTTTTGTCGAAAATCGACGCTGGAACGAGTAGGCGGATTTGAAGAAGCCTTTGATACGGCCTGGCGCGAAGACAGCGATCTCCAGTTCAAGTTCATTCAGGCAGGGATTCCCATTGGAAAATGTACCGAAGCGGTAGTTGTCTATCATATCCGCCCCTGCCCCTGGTATGGCCTCCTCCGCGACGAACGGAATAATAGCTACGATGCATTGCTGTACAAACGGCATCCAAGCCTGTTTCGGGAACGTATCCCATCATATCGCCGTCAGGTAATCCAGTATTATGTATCGGTTATCAGTGTCTGCCTCAGCCTGATCGGTTTACTAACGGGGCAGGGGGCTATGGCCATGATTGGTCTGAGCATCTGGGCTATCTTATCGGCGGACTTAATTATACGGCATCTACCTCATGACCCCTTAACCTGGACAACTATTAAACATGCTGTACTAACAGCCCTGGCCACCCCATTTCTGTCAGTTTACTGGCGACTTCATGGGGCCTTCAAATACAAGGTTCTTTACCTGTAAGCAGGGGGCATGGGTCACGGAGCAGGGTTACCGCTCGCCATACTCCCTGCCCCACGCTCCCCGCTCCATGCACCTTACTAAACGCGAAACGCTTATTTTCTGCATTACAAGGCCATTTTAAGGAACCATTAACGATTCGATTGTATTTTTGACAGATAAAGACAGTACTACTCAACTATCTTTATCCGTTCATGGATCATTTGCAGCAGGCATTTAGTGTTCAGTTTACCTATACCGTTTTCTTTACCAAACAGCTTTTTGATAAGGCCAACTCTCTGTTGGTCGATTTTTTCAAGCAGCAGTCCAACGACGAAACCCGGAAGAAGCTTCTCTTCGTCATTGATTCGGGCGTTATTGAAGCCCACCCCAATCTACAATCAGCGATTCATACGTATTTCGGTCAACACGCTGATTTCATTGAACTTATCCCCGACTTACTAATCATTCCCGGTGGCGAAACCGCCAAAAACGAACCCGTATTCGTCGAAAAGATCGTGGATGCTGTGGATAAATATGGCATTGACCGGCACTCGTATGTAATAGCTATCGGTGGCGGGTCAATCCTGGATCTAGTCGGCTATGCGGCTGCTATTTCGCACCGGGGCATCCGCCACGTTCGGATACCAACAACCGTACTGTCGCAGAACGATTCAGGTGTGGGTGTCAAGAACGGCGTCAACTACCGGGGCAAGAAAAATTTCCTGGGTACGTTTGTCCCTCCCGTTGCCGTCTTTAACGACAGTTCGTTTCTGGCCACGCTCGATGACCGGGACTGGCGGTCGGGCATTTCGGAAGCGATTAAAGTAGCGCTGATCAAAGACGCTCGCTTTTTCGACTGGATCGAGGCCAATGCACAGGCACTTGCCGCCCGCGATGCGGTGGCAATGGACTACCTCATTCACCGATGCGCCCAAATGCACCTGCAACACATTTCGGGGGGCGACCCTTTTGAAATGGGTTCATCACGCCCATTAGACTTTGGCCACTGGAGTGCCCATAAACTGGAGCAGCTCACCAATTTTGAGCTTCGTCATGGCGAGGCCGTTGCTATTGGTATTGCCATGGATAGCCTGTACTCGCAGCAACTCGGCTGGCTCACCGCGGTGGATACCAACCGTATTCTGGCCACACTCCGGACGCTGGGATTCTCGCTTTACCAACCCATGCTCGATGCGAATGATAGTGCGGGCGTACTCAAAGGTCTGGCTGAATTTCGTGAACACTTAGGCGGTCAGCTTACCATCATGTTATTGGAAGACATCGGTAAGGGTGTTGAAGTGCATGAGATGAACCCTGATCTCGTTCGACAGGCAATTGCTACGCTTAAGGAACAGGAACAACAGGCCCAACTCGTATGAAGTATCCTGCTCTCGGACACATCGGCTATTGTACCAACATCCACGCGGGCGAAACCTGGACCGATCATTTTGTGGCCTTACAACAGGCCATTCCAGAATTAAAACAACGGCTATCGCCCGATGCGCCTTTTGGTATCGGCCTTCGGTTATCAAACATAGCCAGCGAAGAACTGGAGCTTCCCGAAAATCTGGTAGCCTTCCAACACTGGCTGGCCAATAATGACTGTTATGTATTCACGATGAACGGGTTCCCGTTTGGCGGCTTTCACCATACAGTTGTTAAAGATCAGGTGCATACGCCGGATTGGACAACCGAAGCGCGCGTTGACTACACGAAACGGCTATTTCGGATTTTATCCGTTCTGCTACCAGTCGATGAATTAGGCAATGCCATTCAGGGGGGAGTGTCCACCTCGCCCCTCTCTTACCGGCTTTGGTTCGAATGGGAACAACCTGCCGCCCGTGATTATATTTTTTCGCAGACGACTCAAAATGTGCTCGAAGTAGTAGCTGATCTGATGCGGTTACGGCAGCAAACCGACCGGTTGATGCACCTCGATCTGGAGCCCGAACCCGATGGGATCATTGAAACAACGGACGAGTTCATCACCTGGTTTACAGACTACCTGTTGCCTATGGGTATCGAGCAGATCAGTGAAGAATTTGGGCTAACCGACGAACAGGCCGAGAACGCGATTTGCGAACATGTTCGGTTGTGTTTCGATGTTTGCCATGTTGCAGTGGGCTACGAAAAACCAGCCGAGGTATTGGCAAAGCTGAAAGCTTATAACTTACGGGTTGGGAAGGTACAGATCAGTGCTGCGCTAAAAGCCGAGTTCCCGGACGATCCGGCAGGACGGGAGACTGTACGTCGGGCTTTTGCCCAGTTCAATGAACCAACCTATCTGCATCAGGTAGTAGCGCGTACACGATCGGGCGAGTTACTCCGCTTTGCCGATTTACCCGATGCATTGGACGCATTCAACGACGACCATGTGGAATGGCGCTCCCATTTCCATGTACCGATATTTATAGCCGAATATGGCGTTCTGCACTCAACACAGGACGACATTCTGGCTACGCTTAGCTTGCAGAACACCAGTAAGTTTACGAACCAGATGGAAGTTGAAACCTACACCTGGGATGTTTTACCGGCCGATCTGAAACTAGGCATAGTTGACTCAATTGACCGGGAGATGAAGTGGGTGATTGGGAGAAAATAATGTAAAATGGGTAATGTACAATGGATAATGAACCAGTAATTAACCTTAATACACAACTACATTCGTTCTGCATTATTAATTATTAATTCTACATTATTCATTAACGCATGAAAAAGACTGTAGTACTCGACGTTGTGGGCCTGTCGTATTCGCTGATTGGCGAACACACGCCTTTTCTGAAACAGTGGTTTGCCAATAAACATCAGGCCACAATCGACCCCATGCTCCCGGCGGTAACCACGTCGGTACAGTCTACCTACGTAACCGGTAAGTGGCCGAGCGAAACCGGTATTGTTGGCAATGGCTGGTACGATCGGACCGATTCGGAAGTCAAATTCTGGAAGCAGTCGAACAAGTTGGTAGCGGGTGAAAAAATCTGGGAACGGGCCAAGAAGATTGACCCCAGCTTTACTGTCTCCAAAATGTTCTGGTGGTACAATATGTATTCCACCGCCGATTTTTCGGCCACGCCCCGCCCCCAGTACCCATCAGACGGCATGAAGATCCCGGATTGCTATACGCAGCCCGGCAACCTCCGCGACAGGCTCCAGAAAGAGCTTGGTACGTTCCCGTTGTTCCAGTTCTGGGGCCCTGCTACAACCATTAAAAGTTCGCGCTGGATTGCCGATGCGTCTATGCTGGTCGATAAGTGGCACAATCCAACCCTGACGCTGATTTATTTGCCGCACCTGGATTATTGCTTACAGAAATTTGGTCAGGATTTCTCAAAAATCGCGAATGATCTAAAAGAGATCGATGACGTCTGTCGCGATCTGATTCAATACTATGAGCAGCAAAATGCCGAAGTAATTGTGCTGTCGGAATACGGGATTACGAATGTGAGTAAGCCCATTCACATTAACCGAATTCTGCGCGAAGCCGGTATGATCCGATACCGCGAAGAGCGGGGTCTGGAGTTGTTCGATGCCGGTGCCTCACCTGCCTTTGCCACCCCCGACCACCAGATTGCTCATGTGTACATAAATGACCCGGCGGTCTTCGATAAAGTACGATCGTTACTGGAAAAGACACCGGGTATTGAACTGGTTCTGGACAAAGAACAACAGAAGAAATACAACATCGACCACGAACGCTCCGGCGACCTTGTCGTAGTTGCCGACGCCGAAAGCTGGTTTACGTACTACTATTGGCTCGACGATGCCCGGGCTCCGGATTTTGCCCGACTGGTGGCTATTCACCAAAAGCCCGGTTACGATCCTGTTGAGATGTTTATGGACCAAACCAACCCACTTATCAAACTCAAAGCGGGTTATAAACTAGGTCGCAAATTACTGGGGTTCCGCTATCTGATGAACGTCATTTCGCTGGATGCTACACTTGTGAAAGGATCACACGGGCGAATAAACACGGCCCCTGAGTATCATCCTGTATTTGTCAGCAGCAAAAACGTAGGAAAGTCATTGTCGGCTACCGACGTGTACGACCGAATTTGGGACACATTATCGGTAGAATTATCCGAAAAACAGATGAAGTGAGTTCTTGGTTATTAGGCTGAAAGCCTGTAATTTAACTCTATGAAAGCCTTCCTTGCCCTCATTCTGCTCGCTTCTGCCTGTACGTCGAACCGGCCAGCGGCAATCAACGCCCCTGCCGACGGTGCTGAATACTACCAGCCTTACCAGCCTCTGGCGGTTGTACAACCCCGGCTTTATCCTGATCCACAGGGTGGACTTGGTCACTCGCAGGACCCCGATATTCGGGTCACAGACATTAAGTTGACGGCCAGCTACACGGTATTGTATTTAACGTTCGGCAAAGACCCGAACGGCCGCGACAACAATTACTACGGCACCAGTAGCATTTCGTTCAACCCAAAAGCGGTACTGGCCTCGGCCGATGGAAAGAAAACCTATGCACTAGTCAAAACGGAAGGCATACCCATGACACCCGAGTCACGCGAGATCAAGAATGATGAAAAAGTCCCCTTCGTTCTCTATTTCGAGCGACTGGATAAAGGTGTTGAATCCTTCGATCTATTTGAGTGCAAGAGCGACAATCAAAATTCCTGCTTTAACGTAGCCGGAATGGCTATTCACAATCCCCTTAGTGCAACTGCCACGCAGAACTAGCCATTTTTAAGAAAAAATAGCTAGTTCTGCGTGGCAACATCACGAAAAGGTTAATGTGATGTCAGATGCTTACATCTGACATCACGAAGTACCATCCCAAGCCGACTATAAAAAAAAGAAGCTTTCCTGCCAGCGTTTTCTACGCGTTGATCGTCTATGTCTTTAGAAGTCAGAATGACCTTCTTTCCCAAGAGATCAACGTTCAAACGTCATGAAAACGATTTTCACTTTCTCATGCAGGCTCCTGATCAGCCTACTTATCGGCTGGATAAGTGCGGGGTGCAGCCGTAGTTCAACGGAAGCCAATCCGCAAGGCGACTGCCGGATTCAGCAGTACAACGCTGTATCCAAATCGGCACTTTCCACTACCAGTAGTCAAACTACCTATGAGTACGACCCGCAGGGTAATCTGACCAAAACCGTAGCCACCTTTACGAAGCAATCAACACCCGCAACGAATCAACAAACAAGTACCACAACCGTTTTATACAGTTATGATGCGGATGGGTATTTGACAAAGATGAACTCGCAACTCGTCACGATAACCACCGCTACGGGTAAAATCACCACTGAACAGATAGCCATGGCCAACAGTTATTCATACACCAATGGCAGGCTGACCAGTGCAAGCAAGCGAACGGTGGGCGCGTATGGTCTGAACACGACCGTTAGCGAGTTGTACGAATACGATGGAGCCGGTGCTCTGGCAACGAAAACAGCCCAAACTCATTACGACTATGACCCAGCCGTAACGCACGAGATTCCAGGTAGTCCAACAGGGCCGCTACAAATCTGGACCTATCAGCAGAATGTGTTGATCGATTACGTTGAGAAATCAGGAGCGCTGGAGTCTCGTCCGATTACGATTCAGAATGGGTTAGCAACGTCAATCACGATTCCCGGCAATTATAAAGTCATTTGGGCGTACGACAACCAGCAGCGGCAAACCAAATTAGCTGAGTATGTTGGTGATACACTCACCAGAACAACCACTCAGACCTGGGGTAATGCAAAGCCGGCTAGTGCCTCTCTACCTGCTTTCAAAGGATTTCCGAACACGATTCCAACATCCGAATTTGGGCAATCGGGTGTTCTGGCCACTTCCAACTATTTGTATTGGAATTCGATCAGTAAAAAAATGGAGACGTTTTCAGAGCAAACAACTGTTAGCCAGACTAACGAACAGGGATTTGCAACAAATGTCGTTAGTACCGTTAAACACCCATTGGCAGTCGATCAGGATTATACAACGACTGAAACCTATACCTATTCAGGTTGTCA
>NZ_BAAHBG010000008.1:33583-125863 GCF_054776855.1 Spirosoma migulaei
ATTTTCTGGCCGCTGGTTTATTGGCCGAACAGGATGGCCAGTTGACGAAGGCCGCCGATTACTCGATTAACTTGACTGAACGTCCTTTAGTAGACATTATAAAAGACTGCCGACGGGGAAAGGAGGCAGCCATGCAGGCGCTTTACGAGCGCTTCTACAGCTACGCCCTATCGGTTTGTCTGGCATATGCCAGCGACCAGGAAGACGCCCGCGAAATGCTTAACGATGGTTTCCTGAAAGCATTTCGGCATCTGGATACGTTAAAAAATGAGGATGTACTCGTACCCTGGCTACGACGAATTCTGATAAACACCGCCATTGATTATTACCGTCGAAACCGGAAACGGGCCTTGGATCTATCAACGGATGAACTTGCGTATACACTTGAAGAACCCTACCTGAATGACGAAGCAATTTTTGCCCAACTTTCAGCCGAGCATATTCTTGCCGTAATCCATCAATTGCCCCTTCCCTACCGAATGGTTTTTAGTCTGTATGTGCTGGAAGGCTATACACACCGCGAAATCTCGGAACAGCTTGGCCTTGCCGAAAGTACATCACGAGCGCATTTATCGGAAGCAAACCGATTATTACGTAAAGCGCTGACCAACCAACTTCCCACTACCCATGAGCGAACAAACCGATAAACCGCTCCATGACTGGGTACGTCAGTCACTGGACACCTACCGCCCCGATTATAACCCGACCGATTGGGCACGTCTCCAGCGTACGTTGCGCCGTCGGCGATGGGTGCAATGGGGTGCTCTTACGAGTGTATGTCTGCTTCTTGTCGGTTTGATCAGTTGGTTCGTTGTTGAACAGCAAACAGACAACGTAAAGCATAGTTCTACTACTCTTCTCTTACGTAGCCCCAAACCAGCGCTTATACTGGATTCTATTGAGGCACATAATTCTGATGCGCTCACTAGCTCATCAGGAATTCCGAAAATGGAAAAATTGATGCCCACAGCAGCGAGATCTAGTCCACTTTATTCATTCGCGACAGTCAAACCAACATCCGTTTTACAACCCGTTATTGATATACTAAGTCCGACTCGTAAGCTAAACTTGTTGCCAACCGACATAAATGAACACATTCCATTACCACATCTAATTGCCTTTAGCCCTGAAGAAACCGCCATCAAGCAACAAATGATAACGGGCGACTTCGGCATAGACTCAACTTCCTATCGTGTTTTGGATCGTAACCTACGTACGTGGCCAGACGCGGTAGTTGTCTGTGACTTTACAACCAGTATGTATCCATACACGACACAACTCTTTGCCTGGTTCCGAAAAAATGCCCGTAACCCGGCCATCAAAGGCATGGTATTTTTTACAGATTGTGATAGTCTGGGTCAACAAACGCGCCCTGGCGGTCCAGCGGGGCGCATGTTTGTGACACGAGAGCGGGACCCAGCCAAAGCCTTACCAATTTTACTGGATGCGGCTCGCAATACCACTCGTAACAACGACGATGCTGAAAATGATATAGAAGCACTTTTGTTTGCACAACAGACCTTTCCTGAGGCTAAGCATCTGATTCTGCTTGCCGATAACATCAGTACGGTTAAAGATATAGCTTTGTTGAGCAAGGTAAAGAAACCGGTTCATGTGGTGCTTTGCGGAACAACAGGCAGTGATACAACACGGGCCTTCCAACCTGACTATTATAGGATTGCCAGTCATACAAAGGGCAGTGTGCATACCCTAGAAGATGACCTTACGCCCAGCCTGTTATCCCGAACAACTACCCTCCGGGTTGGCTCACATTATTATCGGTATGTAGCGCACAAAAAACAATTTAAACTTACTCCCTTTTCCCACAGACCCAGGCACTTTCTAAAACTCATCTGGCTGTAAAGAATGAACGAGCGGCTGCTGGCCAATAGGAACTTATCTTTTTCTATTCATATATGTACCGAATTTATTAATCGGACGTTAGTAGAGGATAGTACTGTATGTAGTTCGTATCTGGTTATGCCTCTTTTTGCCTCTAGTCGTCGTCGTTTACGCATCTCTTTTATTATTGCGATCAGCCTGATTTTTAGTCTTGTTACAGTTGCCCAACTTAATTTAACCTACCATCTGCTCAACGGCTATTTCTTGAGTAACGATGCCCCTGTTAATAAAGGAAAGCCTACCCTATTTGTATTCGAACAGGCCGAAACATTCGGGAACGTGTTCAAACCAGCCACTACTATGAGTAAGCGGCCTGATGCGGTGAATTTCACCAAAGAAATGGCCATTGGTATTGCCCTACCACCAACTAACAAGCCCCCAAAGCTTTCCGTAAGCAAAGTATTCGTCCAGGATTCCGTTTTGACGGTCCGCTATATTCGCATTGCAGACACCACCTTAACGAATAATCCGCAATCCTTTACAAGTCAGCCTATTCTGCTATTTGCTATCCCGAAGCAGGTAGTTCTAAAAACTAAACTTGTTGAAAATGGCAAAGTGGTGCAGTTGCTTAAGAAACGTGAAGAAGAGTAACGCTCTTTTTTGACCTTAGGCTAGCCTGTTGCACCTGATATATATAGCGATCACAGGATGAGTTTGACTCCGTAAAGTTGACAAGAACATAGAACCGCCTGACAGCTAAAGTCATCATAGAGTAAATGGGAACGCTGGTCTTTGCAAAGACCAGCGTTTTTTAGTTCGTAAACAAAAAGCCCCATCTTGATGATGGGGCTAAGTATTTTTCTTGATAAACGTGATCTTATGGGTCAGATGCACTTGGATACTTATTAGACGTAGAAAGTGTTATTTGGACACAAAAAAAACGTTGGGTCTAAAAGTCCCAACGTTTCATCTAACCCATAAGAGCTCGCAAACTGACAGACCGACAGCTTGCAATCAGTACCAATTTAGTTGTAAAACAACCAAATTGGTAACTTATTGATTATATGGCCAACAGAATAGACAACAAAAAAACGCCAGTTCTAGTAGAACTGGCGTTTCTGCATTCCGTTCAAACCTAAACTCACCCTAAGAGCGGCATAGGTCATTTAAATATAAATCTTGTGCCTCAGAGCATTGCATTAAAATTGATCGGCATTATAACCAATTACACCAAATCCGTTTAATCCAGAAGCCTGTTTCACGTCTCAATCATCAATATGGTTTTCCCACGGCCAAAAATATCTCATGGACATAGCTCCTTTACGTGATGTAAGTACAGGCGGCCTGTGATTGTCTGTAGCTTATGGCACTCCTTTTTTATCCGTCCTTAGCTCTACTTAGATATCATCCTGACCTTCGAAACTATCGACAATATCGTTCATCAATTTTGGGCAATTTTCCTCATAAATCAGGCGCTTACCTGACGATTCCAGTTAGTAAAATTTTTACAGCATGATTTTGCCTATTCATACGCTTAACAAGTGATTTTATAGACAAAAACCAGATATTGACACACTAAATGAGGTCTTAATGTTTCCTTACTCATAACATATGACCGAATAGTATATTTTTAAACACGAATAGCTTGTCTGGCAAGGTTTTGGCGCTTTGTGGATTCTATAAAACTCATAAATCATGGAACGCAACATCAACCCGGATTTACTTAAGGAATACATCAAAACACTTATCGCTACGGATGTAGTATTCCCCGGTATACTGCCTCGCCAGTGGGGTAATGACTTCAATCGTGTGGAATTACAGGTAATTCACTTCACACTGAAATTTATCCTCAAAACAGCTGATCCAAAAACCAAAAAAGTTCTGATTGAAGCCTTCAAAAAGGTTGAAGAGCATGACTTAAGCCTACACTGGTTTCTATGCGACTTCTGGGAAGCTATTGTTCCCATACTGATCAAATACCCGTATTGGCCAACTCGAAAATCGTCATTTCAACACGAATTGAATTAATAAAATCTCACTATATACCCAGGGTCAATTGCCCTCCCTGAACCGTTGCTATAGGCTGTAAACTTGATAGTGAGACACCCAGCAAACGAACACCTTTTGGCAGAGGAAGTAAAGAAGCCAATAAGTCGAGGCTGATTCTGGCAAATACCGATTGGTCCGCAATGACTCTGAGGGACGTTCGACTGCGGGTAATCTGCTGAAAATCGGCATACTTAACCTTCAGCGTAACCGTCCGGCCTACCAGGCCCGTTCGCTCACAGTAGGCCCATACGCTTTTTATCAACGGTTCCAGCTCCGTTGCCAAATCGGCATAGTCTGTTAAATCCTGTTCAAAGGTGTTCTCTGAACCTACAGATTTGCGCTCCCGATCCGGAGTTACAGGGCGGGTGTCGATGGCCCGGGCGATGCTATAATAGTGATGGCCTACTTTACCGAAATGGTCCAGCAAAAACGCTTCGCTTTTCTGCCGCAAATCCAGACCGGTAAAAATGCCCAGTTGATTCATTTTTGCTGCCGTCACGCTGCCAATCCCGTGAAACTGCCCAACCGTCAGGCCTTCTACAAAGGCTAGTCCCTGATGCGGCTTAATGATAAACAAGCCATCAGGTTTTCGGTAATCGGAAGCCAGTTTCGCCAGGAATTTATTATAAGAAACGCCCGCTGATGCCGTCAGACCCGTTTCCTGTTTGATCTGCTCTTTGATGGCCTGAGCCGTTTGCGTAGCGGTGCGTTGGTCCGTCAGTGTATCCGTTACATCGAGGTAGGCTTCATCCAGCGACAGCGGTTCAATCAGGCTGGTAAACTGAGCGAAAATAGCCCGTATCTGACTGGAAACGGCCTTGTATACATCAAAGCGAGGCTTTACAAATAGCAGATCCGGGCACTTGCGAAGAGCGATGGATGAAGCCATGGCCGAGCGTACGCCATATTTTCGGGCTTCATAACTGGCGGCAGCTACCACGCCCCGCTGTCGGGAGCCCCCTACGGCTACGGGTTTCCCGCGCAGATCGGGGTTATCGCGCTGCTCAACAGATGCGTAGAAAGCGTCCATATCGATATGGATGATTTTTCGGGTACCGGGCTGCTCCATACTCAAATTACCCGTTTCTGTATACCTCTGCCAGCCGTGTTACAACATCCCATGAAAACGGAAGCCATTGATCACGGGTGCTGTCAAATACTTCGGTAGCTGCTTCGCAGGCGAACAGCTTATAATCAAACTTGGGGTAATTACTGACCAAATAGCCCGGATAGTAGTACTCTTTCTGGTAGCGTTGGGCAAACTTAATTTTCTGTAGCATCAGGTATTTCCCCAAGCTATGTTTACGGTAATCCGGGTGGTAAAAATTCATGATACCCGCAATGCTTTGAGCGCCATTATCGAAGATACCGGCAGCAATCAAACTGGCTCCGTCCCGCACTTCAACTACGTACGTATCAAACACATTATACACGGCTCCGTCCAGCAGGCAAGATTCAACAGATTCGGGGGCGTCAAAATTTATGGAACTTCTGTACAAGGCATACAGGCTCTCCAGTTCCTGCGAAAGCACAAAGGGCTTCACCGCAACGGAGAATTTCTCATTGCTTCGTAATAGCCGGAGCTGTTTTGTGCCATATGTAACATTTGCGAGTGTAATACGTAACCAGTGTACCGCACAGAGCGAATCATCGAACAGGACAAACCGGCAGGTAAAAACATCCTGTTGCATCCGAAAATAGCCCTTGCTCAGACACAAATCCAGCATACTTCCTTTCATAGGTGGGTTGGGATAGCACGAACGTCTACGTTCGTGCTGATTATTCTCCGGCCTCTGGCCGATTGGTGATTAGTTGGCTTCCGGCCTTTGGCCGGGAAATAGTCAGCACGAACGTAGACGTTCACGCTATCCTATCACTTTCCGGTGGTTATCTCTTCATAAGCGGCCTGCAGGCTCCGTATAATGCCATCACCCTGCCACTCTGTTACACCCGGAATAGCTATTGCTTTCAGAATCTCGTCTTTCGATTTTCCCGCTTTGACTTCTCCCCCAACAAACACCAGGAGCTTCTCCAGATAGTCTTTAAATGCCTTGATATCTTCTTTACTTCCCGTAATTTTTTCGGGGTCGAAGGCGTGCCCAAACACGAAGATGGTTTTGTTATCGAAAGTCGTCAGCGTTTTATCCAGAACTGTAATCCAGTTTTTAATACTGGCTCCCGCACTTTTATCAATAAACGGATACCGGCGATTCGACATTAAGTCGCCCATGTGCAGCACGTTGGCGTTCTCGAAATGGATTAAGCCATCGCCATCCGTGTGGCCCGGTCCGAAATAATAGGCCCGAATACTTTCGCTGCCTACCTTCCGCTTCCAACCCTCATTAAAGGTGATATCGGGATAGAGTTGCTTATCCTCGGTCTTTGCTTTTTCGGCGACTGCTTTCTGGTTTTTCAACGAATTCTCGTGCGCTACTACGTGACCCACCATCCCTTTAAACGCAATGTTTCCCGACGTATGGTCGCCGTGGTGGTGCGTATTAATCAGTAAGGGAAAGGCTTTATCTTCCGTTTTTTTCAGGGCGTCAATTAAATGCTGCGCCTGTTCGGGAAATTCAGAATCGACAACTACCCAGCCCTCTTTGGTTTGGAGATAGGCAATCGTGCCGCCTTTTTCGGTAAAAACGCCCACATTATCGCGAACCATCTTCATTTTGAATGGGTCGTCGGCCAACCGATTGGCAAACAATGCGTGCTGAAACAGGGAAACGCCCCCTAAAGTTAAGGCCGTGTGTTGAACGAAACGTCTGCGATTCATGGACTTGTCGGTTCGGGTTTAGCGATTTTTTAGCCGATGGCTAATTGAGTTGAAAGTTACTCAAAAAGCCGATACAAGTCGGTTTCGTAACCGCTCGTCCAAACTAGATTCTATTGATTCTTCAACACAATTTTTGGTGCTGTCAGTTTCTTAAAACTGACAGCACCAGCAGTGTTCATCAAATTAACGAATCAGGTAACGACACGTCTGGGCCAAGCTGGAGCTTGGCCCAGACCCTATAGACGGCTAGGATTTGGCCAGGTCTTCCGGGCGAACCGGTAATTGCCGGAGTCGTTTTCCGGTAGCGGCAAAAAGGGCGTTAACAAGCGCCGGGGCAATGGGTGGCACGCCTGGTTCGCCAGCACCGCCCATTGGTCCGGTGCTGGGTACAATGTATACGTCAATGACTGGCATTTCATCGATACGTAGCATACGGTAGTCATGGAAATTGCTTTGCTGAACCCGGCCCCGCTCCAGGGTAATTTCACCGTAAAGAGCAGCCGTGAGACCATACACAATACAGCTTTCCATCTGCGCCCGAACGCCATCGGGATTTACAGCCAGTCCGCAATCAATGGCGCAGACCACGCGGTGGAGATGAATCTTTTGTTTATCAACCGATAACTCAACGACTTGCGCAATGTAACTTCCCATAGCCGCATGGACAGCCACGCCCCTGAATCGACCAGGCGGTAGTGGTTTTTCCCAGTTGGCTTTTTCGGCAGCAAGGTTAAGTGCCGCCAGATGCCGGGGATGCTCGTTCAAAAGCATACGTCTGTAGGCAACAGGGTCTTTGCCCGCTATAGTCGCGAGTTCATCCACTAACGTTTCCATCACAAAAGCGGTATGCGTATTACCAACGGACCGCCAGGGAAGAACAGGAACATGGCAGGTAGTTGTGTGAAGCTCAACGGAATGGTCAGGAATCTTTGCCAGGTAAGGCGATCCATGCACCCCACCTACCGAACTATAATCAATACCCTTCTGAACAATTTCCGCGGCCAATGGGGTATTAGTAAAAAGAGATTGCCCAACAATTCGGTGTTGCCAGGCTGTCGGGAATCCGTCTCGGCCAATCCCGATTGTTGCCCGATGCAGATAAACGGGCCGGTAATAGCCGCCTTGGATATCATCCTCCCGAGACCATATCAGTTTGATAAACTTACCACTGACTTTAGCGATCTGAACGGCTTCCATAACCCAATCGGCGTTAAAGGAACCCCGCCTACCAAAACTCCCTCCCAGAAAAGGCGTGTTAAACGCAACCTGCTCGGGCTTTATTCCCAAAAACGCAGCCACTTCCTGCTGATGAAGAAACGGCGATTGCGTACCAGTCCAGATCTCGCATCGGTCGTCAAGGATCTTAACGGTACAGTTCAACGGCTCCATGGGTGCATGCGCGAGGTACGGAAACGTGAATTCTGCATCAATGGTTTTGGCCGCTGTTGACAAAGCACTTGCTACATCCCCTTTTTGCTGGCTGGGGATTCCTTTTGTTGTGGCTAGCTCCCTGTATGCGACCAGTTGAGTTTTGCTGTCAACGGGCTCATCGGTTCCCAGACTCCAGTCTATTTTCAGGGCATCACGACCGAGCCTGGCAGCCCAATAGTGATCAGCCAACACGGCCACACCCGTAGGAATCTGGACAACGGCCCGAACTCCCTGTATAGCTTTCGCTCGGCTGGAATCGACTGATTTTACTGTTCCACCGAACACGGGCGCATGGGCTACAACTGCCGTAAGTAAGCCAGGGAACTGAACATCAATCCCATAGGTCGCTTTCCCATTGATCTTTTCGGGACTGTCAACCCGCTTTTGAGAGTTACCGATGTACCTCCATGCTGTAGGTTCACGAAGTTTAACGGCAGGTACCGGTAGTGTTGACGCTTCAGAAGCAAGTTCGCCATAACTGACACGCCGGGCACCCGCAATGACATACCCATTTTCCGTTCGGCAGTCCCTGGGTTGTAGACCTAATCGGTTGGCCGCTGCCTGCACCAGCATGGTACGGGCCGTTGCGCCCGCCAGCCGATACCGATCAAATTCGGAACGGGTTGAATCAGACCCTCCGGTAGTCTGTACCGAAAGCGGTTCGGCAAAATCAGCCCCTTTGCCAGCTGGCCGGTGTTCAACCTGTATGTTGTTCCAGTCACAGTCCAGCTCTTCGGCAATCAGCATAGTTAGGGTCGTCCAGATACCCTGACCCATTTCTACCTTCGAGAGAATAAGTTGTAGGCTATTATCCTCGCCAATACGCAGGAACGCATTCAGTTTCCGAGCCGGTCGGGTTGACGGAGAGGCTGTAAAGCTGGACGGGGTAGCGCTGACAGGCATACCCAAAGCGATAACAAGACCGCCAAGTGAGCTTGTTTTAAGAAAATCTCGACGACTAACAGGCCTTGTTTCCTTCATTTTACATCTTTTTCGTTGCGCATAGCCGCCCGATGAATGGCTTTTCGAATACGCTGATACGTACCACACCGACAAATGTTACCCGCCATAGCGGCATCAATATCCTCGTCGGAAGGGTTTGGTTTTTCGCGAAGTAAGGTAGCTGCCGACATAAGTTGACCCGACTGGCAATAGCCACATTGCGGCACTTGTTCGGCAATCCAGGCTTGCTGCAACTGCCGACCAATATCACCCGAAAGGCCTTCAATAGTGGTTACCTCCTGCCCCTTTACAATTGAAACGGGTGTTACGCAGGAACGCATCGCTTCACCATTTACATGAACAGTACAGGCCCCACATTGCGCCATGCCACAACCAAATTTTGTCCCTGTCAACCCAATACGATCCCGAATGACCCAAAGTAAGGGCATAGATGGATCGACATCCAGCGTGTACCTCTTTTTATTGACGGAAAGCGTTATCATATTTTTTTGCTACGAATCGCCCGCTTTAGGGTTGCCCGTACTCAAAGGAAATACGTAAGCTACGAAGTAGAAAATGTAGTTGACCACCCGCATGCCAGCATAGACCAACTGCATTTTCTGGTTGATTATGTGCGCTGCCAATCGAGTAATCCCCTAATTTAGCTCCCGGGGGAGTGTGCCTATCTATCCCCATTATTTTATGGTCGATCAAATCATTGACGCACGTCAGGCTTCTCTTGGAAATGGGTTTGCCGTCCGACGTATTCTACCTTACCGACTACGACGTATGCTCGGGCCATTCATTTTTATGGATCATGCCGGGCCCGTCAACTTCACCCCCGATCAGGCGTCTACGATGGATGTGCTTCCTCATCCGCATATTGGCCTGTCTACAGTTAGCTATCTGTTCGATGGGCAGGTAACGCACCGGGATAGCCTGGGTGTTCAGCAGATCATTCGGCCGGGTGAAGTCAACTGGATGACAGCCGGAAAAGGCATAGCACATTCCGAACGGTTTGAAGATCCGGCCACGCTGGTAGGTGGCTCACTGGAAATGATTCAGACCTGGGTGGCGCTTCCCGAAGCCAACGAAGAACAGACTCCAACCTTCGAGAACTACGCCCCAGCCGAACTACCTATATTCACCGACAAAGGTGTGTGGTTACGGCTGATTGCCGGAGATGTTTTTGGCCTGCGGAACCAAGTAAAAACACATTCGCCCTTGTTTTATGCGCACGTTGTGCTGCAACCCGGTACGCGTTTCGGTATTCCTCAGGGCTATTCAGAACGGGGCGTGTATATAGCCAAAGGTAGCCTTGAAGTCAATGGCCGAACCCACGGAGTCGGTCAACTGCTGGTTTTCACACCTGGCATGGACCCCGTTTTGGTGGCGCGTGAAACCTGTACCTTGATGCTGTTAGGGGGTGAGGCTCTGGGCGAACGGTTTATCTGGTGGAACTTCGTTTCCTCCCGGCCCGAGCGCATTGAGCAGGCCAAAGCCGATTGGCTGGCCGGTCGTATTGCGCTGCCACCCAACGACAACTCGGAGTTTGTACCCTTACCCAATGACAAGTCAAGGCCTGCCGGAACACCCCCGCCCCAACCGCTATCCTGAATAATGGATAATAAATAACCATTGTACATTATCCATTATTCATTCCCCAAGTTGTCCTCGCTTGGCTACGCCGAGTGAGGATTATTAGTTCAAGGGCCTCTGGCCCATTTTTGACCTGTTACTCCGGCCAGAGGCCGTTAAAGCAATAGCCCTCACTCGGCGTAGCCAAGCGAGAACGGCGCGTGAATGGGGAAACAATAGAATCCTGAGAATCCAAGTTTTACCAGTAGAGCAACCCCAGCACTTTCCTTTTCTGTTGGCGACAACATCGTGTACAAAAACCAGCGGCCTCCCTCGGGTCTGCATAACTCTATCAAACAATGGCTAAATCGCGGTGGTACCGACTCCTGCCGATTGCGTTTATTACCTATAGTCTGGCCTACCTGGACCGGGCGAACTTTGGCTTTGGAGCTGCCAGCGGCATGGCGACGGACCTGCACATTACGCCCTCGATGTCGTCTTTGCTGGGGTCCCTGTTCTTTTTGGGCTACTTTTTCTTTCAGGTTCCGGGAGCAGTATATGCCGAAAACCGAAGCGCCAAAAAGCTGATCTTCTGGTCGCTGATTCTGTGGGGCGGGCTCGCTATGGCAACGGGTATCATCAGCAATGTGAATGCGCTAATTGGTATTCGCTTTATGCTTGGCGTGGTCGAAAGTGCGGTTATGCCGTCGATGCTGCTTTTTTTAAGCCGATGGTTTACCAAAGCCGAACGCTCTCAGGCCAATACGTTTTTAATTCTTGGCAATCCGGCCACTATCCTCTGGATGTCGGTACTGTCGGGTTATTTGATCCAGGCGGTGGGCTGGCGATGGATGTTTATTCTGGAAGGGCTTCCCGCCATTATCTGGGCGTTCTTCTGGTGGCGGCTGGTCGATGATAAACCGCAGGATGCCAACTGGTTAACCAACGCCGAAAAACAGGCATTAGCCGATCAGTTACAGCAAGAGCAGCAAGGTATCAAACCAGTCAAGAACTACGCCGAAGCCTTCAAATCCAGGGTGGTTATTCTGCTCAGTTTACAGTATGCATTATGGAGCATCGGGGTGTATGGCTTTGTAATGTGGCTACCGTCTATTCTACATGCAGCGCCCAACATGTCGATTATCAAAACAGGCTGGCTGTCTTCGGTTCCGTACGTACTAGCCATTATTGGCATGCTGAGCGCGTCGTATTTTTCGGACAAAACGCAAAACCGAAAAGCTTTTGTCTGGCCGTTCCTGTTGATTGGGGCGTTGGCATTCTATGGTTCCTATTTACTGGGTGCCGATCATTTCTGGCTATCCTTTACGCTGCTCATCATAGCTGGAGGAGCTATGTACGCGCCCTATGGTCCTTTCTTTGCCATTATCCCGGAGATATTACCCAAAAACGTAGCGGGTGGCGCTATGGCCCTGATTAACAGCCTGGGGGCATTAGGATCATTTATCGGCTCGTATATTGTTGGTTATTTAAACGGAACAACCAATGGATTCGGAGCATCGTATATTTTCATGGCAGGCTCGCTGTTGCTTTCCGCACTGATAACCCTAATCGCCGTAAAAAAGCCTATGTCAAAAATTAGATTAAACACAGAGGCACAGAGAGCACAGATATAGCTTATCATCAACAGGTTATAGCTATGTTCTCTGTGCCTCTGTATCTCTGTGTTTAATCCAAGTTATTACAATGCAGAAGCTGAATGATAAATGGATGCGCATCATCGGTGTTCCGTTGCTCTCCTTAACCGGGCAATGGATGATGTATGGCTATACCAACATCCCGTATCCGGATGATTGGCGCATTCCGTTTTTCTTCATTTTGGGCAGCGTACTGGTGTGGGAGGCCAACCGTTGGGGCATTATCGTATCGCGCCGACGCTACCCGGAACTGAACCAGACACTTAAGCGGGTTTTATTTCAGCTAAGCTGGTTTGTCTGCTGTGCCAGCGGAATCCGCATCTCACAAACACTTTTCTACGAATTTATCGGCCTCTGGCCATCCGAAGATTACTTTTTATTCAAGCCTTACTTTTTCAATACGCTCGTATCTGTAGTGGGCACAATTCAGATTGCGGCCTATTACGAGGGTGTTTATCTGTACGAGCGCTGGCGGGTATCCTATACCGAAGCGCTGGAACTTAAGAAAGTGAACCTGCAAAGTCAACTCGACTCGCTGAAAACCCAAATCAACCCTCATTTCCTGTTCAACAACCTGAACTCGCTGTCATCGCTGATTACCACCAACGCCGAACAGGCCGAGCGGTTTCTGGATGAACTCTCATCTGTATACCGCTATCTGCTCCAGCAAAATAGCCGTGATCTTTGCCCGCTTGATGAGGAGATGCAGTTTATCAACGCCTATTTCCACTTAATCAAAACCCGCTATGGCGACGGCATTTTTCTGGTGAATGAGATCGAGAGTCAGTACCTCGCGTACCGCATTCCACCCCTGACCCTTCAGATTCTGTTCGAGAATGCCATCAAGCATAATGTCATCCTCGCCGACCGACCGCTGACGATCAAATTATACACCCAAAATGGGCAGTTGTACGTAGAAAACAACCTGCAACAGAAGAAGGTAACTGTTCCATCGAATCAAATCGGCTTGCAGAACATCATGATGAAGTATAAACTGCTCGATCAATCATCCGTTATGGTTTACCATGATGAGGATCGGTTTCTGGTTGGCGTTCCCCTGCTCAATCCAGCGGTGTAAGTCCATTTCTTACCGCATGTCAAATTAAATCCGCCGTTTTTGGGATGGATTGCCCCATCTATCAAGTCCGTCCGTTTGTTAACGGCAGAATGTGCTGTTTTAATGGCCTTCATTGGAACAAGGCCATTAGCTTATGAAAAAAAAACCTATGAACTTGTTCACCGACTGGCTGCATAGGTTTTTCGAGCAATCAGTCGACTGGATCATCCTGATCGTTGTTGCGCTGATTATCCTGCTTGTGTTGTATTTGTTTTAACTCAACCGTACCCATCGTAGTACTCATAGTCAAAAAGGCTTTTTTCACGGTAACCAATGCGTTGTTTTCTGTTCGGTCTATTGGTACTTCTGATTTCCGGGGCCGCTTCAGCCCAAATGCCCAGCCTAAAGCTTGAACACCTAACAACCCGCGAGGGATTACCCTCCAACGATGTCTGGTGTCTGAACAAAGACCGGCAGGGCTTTTTGTGGATCGGTACGGGCCGAAATATCTGTCGTTACGACGGCTACAATTTTCTGCGATTAGATAGCCTGAAACTGGGCTATTGCTCTGGCGTTTCGACTGACTCTAAAGGCGATATATACACCTCCAACGACACCCGGGGCCTTTGCAAAATTGATGTAAAAACGCTGGCCGTAACAACTGTAGTCAAAAACGATTACGATGATGCCGACCCGAGCAACGACCTCCACGAGCAGGGAATGGTTGACTCCTACGATCAGGTGTGGGTGTGCGACTATACCTCGGTGCAACGCTACGACCCGTCCACTAAAAAACTCCATCGTTACACCTTTTCACAGACCGCTTCGGGTGGCGATGTGTATCAATACGCCAGCTTTTTCGAGGATGCCCAGCGCCGACTGTGGATCGTTTCGGAAATAGGGCTCTATCGGTTTGACCGTTCGCACGACAAACTCATTTGTGTGCTGGGAAAGGAAGCTAGTTTAGCCCGAAATCGCATACCCATTCGCTTATGCAAAGCCTCCGCCGATGCCGATGGTAACCTTTGGCTTGGCGGTTATGAGTATGGCTTAGTCTGGTTTTCGCCAGAAAGTCAGGCATTTCGTATTCGGAAAGAGGGGTTCGATCATACCAATGTGGTCTGTGTGAAGGAGTCACAGGATGAAAATGGGCAAAAAATCCTGTTTGTGGGCACCGATGATGGGGTGAGTATCTTTTATCCTGACCGGAATCAACTGTACCATTTACCTGAGTTTTACAACAGTGGCATTCAGGTAAAAGATATGTACGACGATACCGCCAATGGGATTCTGTGGATCGGAACGGGCGAAGGTATTTATAAGTACCGCTACCGAAACGTTGGTATTCGTACCGTAGATATTCCCCCCAACATTGTTCGGCTACCTGTAAAAATTACCAGTATTTTACCCCTTCCCAACGGCAACCACCTGTTGGGTTTATCGCATTCGGGGGCATTGATCTGGACACCTGCCACCAACCACTTCCAGCAACTGCCGTATCCCACCAATGAGAATGCGCTCACGCAGCAATTTCGTTGGATACAGGGGCGTCCTTTTGCGTTTACCGATAAAGGTGTTTTTGCGGGCGATCTTCAGAAAGGCAGTTTTTCCGTCTGGCAACCGGCGGCCCGTTTGTACAAAAACACTGATTTTCGCGACGGTCTGCTCGACCGGAAAGGCCGGATCTGGATTGCCAATTTAAATGAAGGGGTGAAGGTAGTTGACCCCGCAACAAATCAGGAACTCAACCTGTGGCCCGAAAAAGAGAATCGCAAACTCCTGAATCTGACGTACATAAAAGGAATTCTGGAAGGTATTGACGGGCGTATATGGGTAGCTACCTGCTCCCGCGGGTTATTTTTTTTCGATGAAAAGCGGGCTGAGTTTATCAACATCGAAAGCCTCCCGGCTAATAAAGGCAAGCTTATTGGTGGCGATTGCATTAATGGAATGCAACGAACGGCTGATGGGTCTATCCTGATCTCCAGTTGGGGGGGCGTCTCGAAGCTATCAAGTAAAGGCCATATCCTGACAACCTTCGAGTTCAAAACGGATGCCCTTATCGACACCTATTGTTCAAACATCGCCGAATCCCCGACTAAGCATCTCTGGTTTAGTACGAATGAAGGTATCAATATTGCCAACCCCCAAAACCACACGATCCGCTACCTGACTACTATTGAGGGCTTACACAGTAATTCGCCGGTTGGGTTCTACTATAGCCCGGCAAACGAACTGATTCTTGGCCACACCAATACAATCAACATTCTCAATGTCAATCTATTAAACAATCAGATCACAAAACCCCACATAGCCCTCAGTTCGATTGAAGTAAAAGGGAAACCCATCCAGCAGGATGTGTCGAAGGAGATTATGCTGCAACCTGATGAGAATGCCATTACGCTGAGTTTCTCGTCACTAAATTACGAGCCGTCCTCTAAAAACCAGTACAAGTATCAGTTGCAGGGCCTGGATACCAGTTGGGTCGATCTGGGTGATCGGCATATGCTCTCGTTTACAAACCTGGCTCCAGAAGCCTATCAGCTCAACATCAAAAGCGGGAATGGGAGTGGAATCTGGACGGATAAGCCATTAGCGGTTCGTTTTACAGTGAAACCCCATTTTACGGCTACCTGGTGGTTCCGCTCCCTCATTGGCCTGTTCATTGGTGGTCTTGTAGTGGGTATGATGCGGTGGCGTGTGAATGCCCTGGCTGAGCGAAACCAGACCATAGCCGAACGCAACCACATGGACCTGCAAATTGCCGAATTGAAACTCAGAGCCCTACAATCGCAAATGAACCCTCACTTTCTGTTCAACTCGCTCAACTCGGTTCAAAATTACCTGCTCACCGATCGGGGTATTGAGGGTGCCAAATACCTGTCTAAATTTTCCAGACTGGTTCGGCGCATCATGGAAAAATCGAATCATCAGTACCTGCGCTTCGAGCAGATTATCGAAACGCTACGGATGTATGTCGAAATGGAGTCGTTCCGCTTCAATCACGAATTTCATTACGAATTCGACATTGAAGATAACGAAACCTTGCTGGATGCCCTGTTGCCACCCATGCTACTCCAGCCCTTCGTCGAGAATGCCATCTGGCACGGGCTAATGCCCAAAGAAGGAGAGAAAAAACTTACCATCTCCGCCTACATCGACCGTAACCACATCTACTGCATGATCGAAGACAACGGTGTTGGCCGAACACTAACGCCCCAGCGGGAGGGGCACATTTCAAGGGGTCAGGAGATGACCAAAGGTCTTTTCGAATCGCTCAGCCGGAAAGACAGCAAGGCTAAACTCGAGATTATCGACCTCTTCGACGCCACTCATAACCCGGCAGGTACCCGCGTAGAAATGATAATTCCCGTTGAAAAAGGGTAGAACGTGCTATCGAATGCTGGCCAGATGAAAAATACGAGTGAATATGCACGCCAGTACCAACAAGCACACACTTAATAGCGGTATGTGTTGCCTTTCAAATCAAAAAGCGTGATCTTCTTGCCTGACGGTTTGACTAGCGTGATTTTATCGACTTCGGTTGTGTCCATCCGCTGTACATACTCAGCATCTTTGGGCAAATACATATTGGTCAGTTGGGCATCCTGAATTGAAAAAGGCCAGTACGTCTTTTCAATTTCATCGCGGGGGTGTAGCCGAATAGACGGATAAAGCACCGTATCTCCCGGCACATAAGCCTGCTTGATCTTTTGGGCAACCAGATAATAGGGATTAGGGCTACGCTGTCTGGCAAAATACGTGTATTTGGGCTCCTGGTCCTGATAAATGTGGTAGAGCAGCCGAATAACAAAATAACACTGGATCGCTAAAACCACCCACAGCACTTCCCGGAACTCGTTTTGGATGCGCGCAGCCTGTTGCAGCAACAAGGCCACCAGAATAACACTGAACGGAAACGAGAAACCAGAATAACGCTGGGTAATTCCATAGGTGTGCCCATTTCGAAAGGCCATCACGATCAGAAAGAGGGTAGGTACAACGGCCAGCATGATAACAAAGACCAGGAGCGGAAGCCGTCCTTCCATCGCTTGTCTACGAATGGCCAGCAGGAGAAGATAGGCAAAGGAAGGGAGCGCAGCTACCACTACATACTGAAGGTTGATGACCGTAACCAGCGGCAAAGCAGCTACCAGCAGAAGCGGATAAAGCAGGAATACCCACAGCGGAAGTGGGCTCATTGGGTGGTAACGATAAAGAAGCCCGACGGCGAACAAACCAAAAAACACTGAAATCGCTACATTCCGAATCCCCAGAGCATCGATTTGCCCTAGCCCATTCGAAATAATAAACAAATCCGCCCAGATGGGTGCAGAGCGTTCAGCAACGTTGATCAACGTTGCTGGCAGAATGATCCCAAATCCATTCTTGTAGGGATCTGTGAGCGCCAGATTCCGGTAAAACTGTGCCTGATAGGCAAGCGTTTTAAAGGTATAAACCCCTCCACCAAACAGGAACCATAACGATACGAGCCCCACCCCCACCAATCCCGTCAGCAGAAAGGGTACCCAACGGCGTGCCGGTCGTACATAGATCAGTGCATAGAGACCATGACATAAAAAAACGGTGATCGTCAGGTAGTGCGAGAGTAAAGCCATCACAAATACAAGTCCATATACCAACAGGCGTTTGTTTACGGCTTGCCCTGATCGATGTTGATCCAGGATCAATAAAAACAAATGAGTTGCTAATAAGGTCAGAAAAAAGCTCATCGAATAATTACGAGCCATGTGGCTATACGCAATAAAAAAGGGCTCGACAGCCGTTAGCAACGCACTGAGTAAGGCTAAACGCTCGGATTTAAAATGTCGGCGAACAAACAGAAAGACCAGACCAACGAGTAGTGTACTGAACAACACGGAAGGGAAGCGCAGCGAGAAATCACTCAGGCCAAACAACTTAGTCCACAGCCACAAAACAGCGTAATAACTAGGGCTATTGCCAATATCTCCCCTAATGTTGGCACCAATAAAATCGTCAATAGACTTTTCTTTCCAGAATTCACGGGGTGTAAAATAAGGTTTTCCAGGTGTAAAAAACACGTCCCGCTGGTTAGCCCCCTCCATAGAAATTCCCTGGGAGATAAGCAACGTATACTTTTCATCAAGGTAGATACCATAGGTGCCGGAATGGTAAACCCGTAAGGTAAAGGCCAGAATCAGAATTACTGCCAGGACTGCGTTCGTCGACTTGACTAATTTCATACATGAATGGCGTTAATTTAATGGACAATGGTAATGTAGACTCATTACTCATTGTCCATTATTCATTATCCATTGCTTATAGCTACACTTGCCAGGGTCATTTACGTTTCGTACAGAAGATAATAAACTGAGCTGAGAATATGTGCTTTACCACCGGTATTTTTTCCAATAGGGGCTGAAAAAAATAGATCACTTTGGCGGGGCCAGTTGGAAAGAAAAACGGAACATAGCCCACGTAATTCCAGGACCGGATCTGTCCACCTGCATTTCGTATCCATCGTTTTAGCTCCCACTGAAAGAAAGACTGCTCCTCATGCTCGATGTGGTATTGGGAGGTTCGTTCGATGAGTTTCAAAATAGGGTTGTTCCCGTTGGGTTCCATGATAATCAGATTGTCGGCCAGTTTAAAGGCATTGGTGATAGCCTTCTGCTGATCGGACAAATGATGCAACACCCCCCTAATAACGGCAACATCGTATTTCTTTGGGGGTACGGGTAGCTGATCATCGAGGAGATTGATCGAGCTAAATTGTACAGACGGATAGTTTTGTTTAGCAATCTGAATGGCAGATTCGGCCGGATCAAACCCATGTACTTCCAACTGCGGAAAATTCTGTTTGATGTTGTGGGTGTACATACCATCTCCACAACCAATATCTACCAGCGTTTTGTAGGAAGGGTCAATGAGTTTAAAGATTTCGTCTGAAATACGTTTGTTAGCAACGTGCGACGAGAATTGAGCATTGGTGGTGTAGAGAAATCCACCATTTTCCCGCACGTTTCGATTAAACTCCTGAACATTCTTTTTTAGAGTCATATTCATGAAAGAAGATAAAACTGGTGAGAGGATAGATCCTACTAACTTCGAAATGGGCACTAGTAAGCAATGACTACTAGTTAACTAACAGACAATGGGTACTGAGAATTGAAGAGAAAAGAATCAGGTACGCTGAGGCTAACAAGCCTATAGTAAACGGTATCCGCTATATGGTATCCGCTATATATCGTCAGGAACGTAAGATGTTCAGCTAGTTCAACTTATGCTGATGAATTTTGAAACCAAATAAAGAAATGAAATGAAAAAAAGCAACCGTTAAGCTGGATAGCAATTATTTTTTTAGATAAAGCACTCCTTCCTCCGGGTTAATTGCTCATTAATTACTTAGTAGTCGGTAGAATCCACCCGGCAAGGCTTTCGTAGATAGACCTAACTAGAACGTATTACCAACCTAAGTAAGCCCTTTTATGAAACGCCTAACACAAACGTTGCTGGCTGGTTTAGTCAGCTTATCGCTGACTCCAACCACGCCCCTCTTAGCCCAAACAAAGCTGGGAATTTTTGAAGGACATACCGACATTGGTGCCGTGTTAAAGCCGGGATCAGCACAGTATAATACAAAGACCCACCAGTACGAACTCTCTGGCTCCGGCTATAATATCTGGTTCGACCACGATGAATTTCACTATCTGTGGAAACGCATCAAAGGTGATTTCATTCTCTACACGCGGGCAAGCCTGCTGGGAAAAGGCGTTGATCCGCACCGCAAAGTTGGCTGGATGGTTCGAACTAGTCTGGATGGAAAATCGGCGCATATCAACGCGGCCGAACATGGTGATGGCCTTACGTCCCTGCAATTCCGTCGCACAACCGGGGCCAATACTGAAGAAGTCCGTTCGAAATTAACGCACGCCGATGTTATCCAACTGGAACGCAAAGGGAACACCTACACCATGCGGGTCGCCAAATTTGGCGAACCCTTCGTGACCGAACAGGTGACTGATTTAAATCTGGGCGACGAAGTGTATGTAGGACTCTTCATCGGATCGCACAACAAAGACGTACTTGAGCAGGGTACCTTCCGCGATGTGCGTATCAGCGTACCCGCTCATGATGGCCTCGTCCCCTACCGCGAATACCTGGCCAGTAACCTGGAGATATTGGACGTAGCCACAGGTAACCGGCAGGTGATCTTCAACGCACCCAAGTCCATTCAGGCTCCTAACTGGATGCCCAATGGAAAAACCCTACTCTATAATGGCGACGGCCAGATGTATAGCTTCAATCTGGCAAAAGGTCAACCCTCTGTGCTGAACACGGGAGATGTGAAAAATAACAACAATGACCACGTACTGTCGTTCGATGGTAAAATGCTGGGACTGAGTAGTGGCGTAAAAGAGTTAGGTGGTTCTATCATTTACACCGTACCGGCAACGGGCGGCACACCGAAACAGATTACCCCCAAAGGTCCCTCCTACCTGCATGGCTGGTCGCCGGATAAGAAAACGCTGGTTTTCACGGGTTCACGGAATGATGAGTACGACATTTACAATGTCCCTTCTGCCGGTGGCCCCGAAACCCGATTAACCGAAGCGAAAGGGCTTGATGACGGTCCCGAATACACGCCCGATGGCAAGTACATTTATTTCAACTCCAGCCGTACCGGCACCATGCAACTCTACCGTATGAAAGCCGACGGTAGCGAGCAGGAAGCGATTACGAATGGGGAGTTTCACGACTGGTTCCCGCACATCTCACCCGATGGCAAATGGATCGTATTCCTGTCCTTTTTGAAGGAAGAAGTAAAAGCGGATGATCACCCATTTTACAAGCACGTTTACCTGCGCCTGTTACCCATCTCGGGTGTTGGCCAACCCAAAGTGATTGCATACATCTACGGAGGACAAGGTACCATTAATACCCCTTCGTGGTCGCCAGATAGCAAACGGGTTGCCTTTATCAGCAATACGGCGGAGAGTAGTATTAGTCCTGTTGAGAAATAAGAGCGCTCGCTAATTACCCAAATGTTACCATATTAATTATTTATTTAACAAAATACCAAGACTACTTACCTTTTGGTATAGATATTGCTTCTTTTAATTTCATTCTGTTAACTGTGGGCGCAGTTATAGTAATGTAGATGTAATAGGAAACGCTGGCTCCGTTAGGGCCAGCGTTTTTTGGTTTAGCACGGTGTGGATTCAACAAATACCATCTTGGGGCGGACATAAGACAAGCTCATCCTGACTGAACTATCGGCCTGGGCAGTCCCTTCTTTTTTCGGCAGGATTGCAACCGTACTGTATAGTATTATTTAAATAATTATTAGAGAATAGCCCTTATTTAGTTAAACTATTCCAGTAATCAATAAAACTATTTGCGGCCTTATACCCCGTTGTTTGTCCTTGGTAGTATAAGCCCACGGCTGCCGAGTCTTGAACCAGAAGAAATGAATAAACATCAATTCCTAGTAGTTGCTGCTCTTGCAACACTGACCAATATTCCGACATGGGCGCAATCTCCTCCTACCTATAGCTGGACTAATCTGCCCAAAATCGCTCAACCCGCTTTTCGAAAGGATACGATAACGATTCTGGCGCATGGCGCAAAACCCGATGGCGTTACGCTGAATACGAAGTCGATCAATGCGGCCATTGCTGCCTGTAGCCAGAAAGGTGGTGGCGTGGTACTGGTGCCCGCTGGCTTATGGATGACGGGCCCAATTGAGCTGAAAAGCAACGTCAATCTACACCTGAAAAAATCGGCGACCCTGCTATTTACCACCGACAAAAGCCAGTATGCGCTGGTCGAAGGTACGTACGAAGGCAAACGGGCGGCCCGGAATCAATCGCCCATTTCGGGGGTGAATCTGGAAAATGTAGCCATTACGGGTCAGGGAATTGTTGATGGCAATGGGGATGTGTGGCGGGCTGTGAACAAAGGACAGCTGACCGACAGCCAGTGGCAGGAGAAAGTAGCGTCGGGAGGGGTACTGAAAGACGATGGTAAGGTATGGTATCCGAGTGATCAGTTTAAACGGGCCGCTACAGAAAATAAAAGTATGTTGCTGGCAGCCGGAAAAACTCCTCAGGATTTTGCCGATATGAAGGACTTTCTGCGGCCTAATCTGCTGGTGCTGACGTCCTGCAAAAAAGTGTTACTGGACGGCGTTACGTTCCAGAATTCGCCCGCCTGGTGTCTGCATCCGCTGATGTGTCAGGACCTGACTATCCGAAACGTCACCACCAAGAATCCAGAATACGCCCATAACGGCGATGGTATGGATATCGAATCCTGCAAGAACTTCCTGATCGAAGGGTGCACACTCGATGTAGGCGACGATGCCATTTGCATCAAATCCGGCAAGGACGAAGAAGGCCGTAAACGAGGCATGCCGACAGAAAACGGCATCATTCGAAATAACACCGTCTACAACGGTCACGGCGGATTTGTGGTGGGTAGCGAAATGAGCGGAGGTGCCCGCTATATTTTCGTCTCGAACTGCACATTCATGGGGACCGATAAAGGGCTTCGTTTCAAATCGGTGCGGGGTCGTGGTGGCGTTGTCGAGCACATCTACGCGAAAGACATTTTCATGAAAGACATTGCGCAGGAAGCTATCTTCTTCGATATGTACTACTTCGTCAAATTCGCGACGGACGGGGAACGGGATGAACGCCCGGTCGTGAATGAAGGAACGCCTGTCTTCCAGAATATGAAGTTTGAGAACATTGTCTGCAATGGGGCCAAAAAGGGCGTGTTCATTCGGGGATTGCCCGAAATGGCGGTCAAGAATATTACAATGAGCAACCTGGTTCTTCAGGCCGATAAAGGCGTGGAGTTAATCGACGCCAGTGGTATTCGCCTTGACCATGTACAGTTAATAACCAACGATACTAAGCCCGTCATTCTGGTTGATAATAGCAGCAATCTTACGTTCGATGCTGTTCAGTACGATGCGAATACGAGTTTACTATTCTCAATAACGGGCGAGCGTAGCCAGGCCATTCGGGTCTCCCATACCGATCTCACCAAAGCCAAAACCAAAGCTGAGTTCAACAAAGGTGCAGCCGAAAAGCAATTGGTTATAAGCCAGTAGGTAACGATTAAATTAACCACAGAGGCACAGAGAACACAGAGTTTACATAGAGCTTGTTTAAACTCTGTGTTCTCTGTGCCTCTGTGGACAATAAAATGTATTCGTGCTTAAACCCCTTGACCGTTCCAACTATAATCCAATGATTCGATTTTCATTCCTGATTTCCCTATTGATCTGGGCAACAGGCACTTTTGCCCAAACGTCCCCGCCTGCTTCCCCTACGTCTCCGGCTTCGGTTACAGTCGCTCAGGATGGAAGTGGCAATTTTAAAACCATTCAGGAAGCCGTCAACAGCTTCCGGGATCATATGCAGGTACGGGTTACGCTCTATGTCAGGAACGGCGTGTATGCCGAAAAACTCGTTATTCCGTCCTGGAAACCCAATATCCACGTTATCGGCGAAAGTAAGGAAGGGGTCATTATTACAGGTGATGATTATTCAGGGAAAGACTATCCGGGCGGGAAGGATGCAACAGGGAAAGACAAATTCAGTACCTACACCTCTTACACGGTACTGGTCGATGCGCCCGATGTTATTCTGGAGAATCTGACCATTCGGAATACCGCTGGTCGGGTGGGGCAGGCGGTGGCGCTACATGTAGAAGGCGACCGGTTTGTGTGCAAAAATTGCATGCTGTTCGGCAATCAGGATACGTTGTACGCAGCCGCCGAAGGAAGCCGTCAGTACTACGAAAATTGCTTTATCGAAGGAACGACCGATTTTATTTTCGGAAAATCGATCTCCGTTTTCCAATCCTGCACCATCAAAAGCTTATCGGACTCGTTCATCACCGCTGCTGCTACGCCTGAGTACCAGCACTATGGGTTCATCTTTTTCGATTGCAAACTCATCGCCGATCCAGCCGCGAAAAAAGTATATCTGGGTCGCCCCTGGCGCCCGTATGCTAAAACGATTTTCATTCGAACCGAAATGGGCGACCATATTCTGCCCGTCGGTTGGGACAACTGGGGCAATGCGGCCAATGAAAAAACGGTGCTCTATGCCGAATACGGCAGTACCGGCGTTGGGGGAAATACATCGAATCGTATAGCCTGGTCGAAACAGCTAACCGCTAAAGAAGTCCGCCAATATACCGTGGCCAGTATCTTCTCCGAGAAATCACCCTGGCTACCGGAAAAGCAATGAGGAATGTAGAATCTGTTTACTATGTAGATAATAAGCTTGATGTGGGCGTTTTTGTCATGCTGATGAAGGAAGCATCTCAAGACTTCCTTGATAATGTGCTAGGACAAGTTGAGATGCTTCCTTCGTCAGCATGACAAAAAAGGCATCTAAATAAATAGTTCGAACAGATTCAGATTGCAGCTATAGGCATATGAAATCACAATTACTTTCTGGCATATTTTTTTTAGTCACACGTTTAGTCGTTGCGCAAACGAGCCCGACACCAACGCCTTATGTGTCGAAAGTTTGGGTAGCGGACTTAGGCAATGGGTCTTACAAAAACCCCGTTCTGGACGCCGATTATTCGGACCCCGATGCCTGCCGGGCGGGAGATGATTTCTATCTGGTCGCATCCAGTTTCGATGCCATTCCGGGTTTACCCATTCTTCATTCAAAAGACCTGGTGAACTGGACCATCATCGGTCATGCCCTGAAGCGTCAGCCCCCTTTCGATCATTTCGAGAAGACCCAGCACGGTAACGGGGTTTGGGCACCTGCTATTCGCTACCACAATAAGGAGTTCTACATCTATTACCCCGACCCCGATTTTGGCATCTACCTGACCAAAGCCACTAACCCGGCTGGCCCCTGGTCGGCACCGGTGCTGGTTGAAAGCGGCAAAGGACTGATCGACCCTTGCCCACTTTGGGATGACAATGGGCAGGTATATCTGGTACACGGCTGGGCGGGTAGCCGGGCCGGGATTAAAAGCATCATTACGGTAAAAAAGCTAAGTCCCGATGGCACAAAGGTGACGGACGAAGGTGCCATTGTGTACGACGGCCACGAAACCGACCCTACCATCGAAGGGCCGAAAATCTATAAACGGAACAGCTACTACTACATCTTTGCCCCGGCGGGTGGCGTACCTACGGGCTGGCAACTGGTGTTACGTTCGAAAAGTATTTATGGACCCTACGAACGGAAAGTCGTTATGGATCAGGGTAAAACGCCCATCAACGGGCCGCATCAGGGCGCGTGGGTCACGACAAATCCGGGCAAAGGGAAAGCCGCTGAAGACTGGTTTTTACATTTCCAGGATAAAGAAGCCTATGGCCGGGTGGTACATCTGCAACCGATGAAGTGGGTGTCCGACTGGCCAGTGATTGGTGTAGACCCCGATGGCGACGGCAAGGGCGAACCTGTGTTGAGTTATAAAAAACCGAACCACACCAGCGGAAAATCCTATCCGATTGCTACCCCCGCGGAATCGGATGAGTTTAACACGACAGCGCTGGGCTTGCAATGGCAGTGGCAGGCGAACCCGAAAGGCATTTGGCACACCACCAGTCGGCAGGGATTTCTGCGATTGTATTCCTACAAAACTCCGGAGGACACGAAAAATAACTGGGAGGTGCCAAACCTGCTGATGCAGAAATTTCCGACAGAAACCTTCATGGCCACCACAAAGGTCATCTTCAAGCCGAATCCGAAACAGGAAAATGAAAAGGCAGGCTTGATAATTATGGGGTTGAGCTATGCCAATCTGATGCTAAAAAGTAGCAAAGAGGGACTTGCTCTGGTCTACGGTGTTTGTAAGAAGGCATCGGAAGGAAAATCCGAAGAAGAGACAGTCATTACCCGTATCAATCCGGGCACCCCGGTTTACCTGCGCGTTGCTGTAACGAAAGGGGCGAAATGCCAGTTCAGCTACAGTTTAGACGGGCAGAATTTCACGAAAACAGGCGATAGTTTTCAAGCCGAAGTAGGTCGCTGGATCGGTGCCAAGATGGGCATTTTCTGCACTCGTACCACCCAGATCAACGATTCGGGTTATGCTGATTTCGACTGGTTCCGGGTAGAACCTGTGACAAGTGCTACACCTTAATACTTTACTAATGAGTAAGATAATAAAGCCATGCGCACTTACCCTATGGCTACTCTTTTGCCTAACTACGGCTTTTGCCCAACCCGCAGCCACCGTTGCTACAAATGCATCCTGGTCGGTTCGGATGGCCGATTCGGACATGATCCGAAATCCCAAAGGATGGATGCTCGACTTTTCCAAAGAGCCTCGCTGGGGGTATTGCAATGGGTTGGTGTGTAGCGCACTCGAACAGTTGTGGAAGAAATCGGGCGATGAAAAATACTACACGTATATCAAGGGCTATGCCGATGACCTGATTAATCCTGACGGCACGATAAAAACCTATACCCTTAACCAATACAACATCGACGCGGTTAACTCGGGCAAAATCCTCTTTGCCTTGTACGAAAAGACCCATGACCCAAAATACGAAAAAGCCATTCGATTACTACGTAGTCAGATGCTAACCCATCCGCGCACGAGCGAAGGCGGTTTCTGGCACAAAAAACATTATCCACACCAAATGTGGCTCGATGGATTGTACATGGCGTCACCGTTTTTAGCCCAGTATGCCCAGGTCTTCAACGAACCTGCCTTGTTCGCCGACGTAGCCAATCAAATTCAGCTCATCGACAGGCATAATAAAGACCCAAAAACCGGACTGTACTATCACGGCTGGGACGAAAGCAAAGAGCAGCGCTGGGCAGATAAGGAAACGGGAAAATCACCCCATGTTTGGGGACGTGGTATGGGTTGGTACGCCATGACCTTAGTAGACGTTCTGGATTATTTCCCCAACGACCATCCGCAACGAAAGCAGATTATAGCCATTACGAATCAACTGGCGCAAACATTAGCTACGTATCAGGATAAGCAAACAGGTCTTTGGTACCAGGTCATGGACGTAGGCAAACAGGACGGCAATTACCTGGAATCGTCGGGTTCAACGATGTTCGTTTATTTCCTGATCAAAGCCGCGAAGAAGGGCTATATTGACCAGAAATACGCAGACGTTGCCCGGAAGGGATACGACGGCATTCTAACGAATTTCATTAAAACTCAACCCACAGGCATCGTAACCATTACGGATGCCTGCGCGGGCGCTGGTCTGGGTGGCACGCCCTACCGCGATGGCTCCTATGAGTATTATTGTAAGGAAGCCAAACGGGATAACGACCCAAAATCCGTCGGCCCCTTCATCATGCTGGCGCTTGAGTTTGAGGGGCAGAAGTAAAGTAAGGCTGTGTAAGGTGGTGCTAGTGCCGCTTGACATGGTGTCAGATGTAAGTAACCGACATCATTTATTGCCTGGTGTGACCCCGATGGGGTCAGATGTTTATAGCAAATAAACTCTTCTATAAACATTTGACCCCATCGGGGTCACACAACGCAGGAATGAATAAAACTAATTCTGCATGATCACGTATTTGTACTAAACTACCGACTTAACGTTATTTACCCTACTGACCGTAATGAGGACAAAAGCAACCTACTGTCATTCAACTGATCTGCTTAGCTTTAACGCATGAAAAAGAACCTCACCACCAGCTTATTTTCCGCACTTTTTGTTCTTCTCTATTTACAGGGTGCTGCGCAACCCTCTCCCACTAGTTACCCATCCCGGCAGTTGTTGTTACGTGACGAGGGGCTTTCTAAATTGAATTACATTGACCTGGCCCACCCCGAAAAAAACTACTTTATCGCTATTCCGGCGGGTCGGGATCTGCAGCTGGTGGGGCAGGGGCGGGTGATGATCGGCACCGGTAAGGGGTATGAAGAGCGGGACATTAAAACGGGCAACAAAGTAGCCGAACTCACTACGTTCGATGGCACCATTGCCGCCCGACGCCTACGCAATGGTCATATATTGCTCGTAGGCCTGAACTGGCAGGGAAAGAAAGGCATCGTACTGCTGGAACTGGACCAGAACCAGGCCCTGCAACGAACCATCAATTACCCCGATTTTACCTATGTCCGACTGGTTCGGGAAACCGTCGACGGTAACTTTCTGATTACCTCCAATGATCAGGTGTTTGAGGGTAAACCCGATGGTACTATCGTGTGGCAGGCTCGGCTTACGAAACAGGACAAAGCGCAACACGCCTGGCAGGCCCAGCGACTGGGCAATGGTTCTACGCTGGTAAGTGGAGGCTATTCGGCCAACTTCCAGCGATTCGATAAAAAGGGCGTCTGGGTGGATAGTATCAGTGGCCCGCCCATTGTAAATCCCCATTTTTTTGCGGGGTTTCAGATACTGAAGAACGGGAATTGGGTCGTTGCGAACTGGCAGGGACACGGGCCTGAACACGGAGCCAGCGGTACACAGATACTGGAATACACGCCAGCAGGTAAACTGGTCTGGTCATGGAAGCAGGACCCTAAGCAGCAGTCGTCCATACAAGGTGTTTTGGTTCTGGATGGACTGGACCTGAACCGGCCGCACGTGGAGGACGCCCAGGGACGACTAGTGCCAAATTGAAAGAGCCCGATTTGGCAAAATCCCTAAACAATTCCCGGATTCCGTTAACCTTTTGAAACACTAGGCTATCCTTGTTACGAGTACTTATTGGGTCTGTCAATTTCCCCACGAAACGGGCGTTTTGAGCGACACTTCAGCCACTAGTCATTCTTTACAAGTCGGTAGTGAAAAAGTCTTCCTTTGGTTTCGTCGTAAAAACGTATCCGTATTCTGCTGTTTTGTATAAGGAGCGCTGATGATCAACAGGGTAATTTTGCCTCATCAAAAAAAGAAGAGGCAATGGCTAAGACAATATTTATAACGGGGGCATCCCGCGGATTTGGAAGAATTTGGGCAGAAGCTTTTTTGGAGCGGGGTGACCAGGTCGTGGTGACCTCAAGAAAGGAAAGCGGACTAAGCGAGCTGGTCGAGAAGTATGGCAGCGCGGTGCTGCCGCTTGAACTGGATATAACCAACCGGGCAGCCTGCTTTTCGGCACTGGAAAAGGCAAAATCTCATTTTGGCAGGGTGGATGTGGTGATCAATAATGCTGCGATGGGTGTCGTTGGCATGGTGGAAGAACTCGGCGAGCAGGAGTCGAGGGATATCATTGAAGCGAACCTGTTTGGTTCACTATGGATCACCCAGGCTGCTCTACCGATACTAAGAGCACAGGGCAGCGGCCATATTGTGCAACTATCCAGTGCGCTGGGCGTCTATACATTTCCTTCTGTGGGCATCTATAGCGCCAGTAAATTTGCGGTCGAAGGCTTCAGTGAAGCTCTTTACCTGGAAACCAAAGACATGGGTATTCATGTAACCATCGTCGAGCCAAATGGATTTGCTACCGACTTTACGGCATCAACGATTCAGAGTAAGCCCATTACAGCTTACGACCAGGTACGGACCGCGCTTTATTCAAATCCGGCCATGACCGAAAGCGATACCTACGGCGATCCGAACGCCACGGCGGCAGCTATTCTAAAGCTGGTCGATGCAACAAATCCTCCGCTACGCCTGTTCCTAGGCAAAAAAGCCCTCCCGCTGGCCAAAGCGATTTATCAGCATCGGCTGGCTAGCTGGGAAGAGTGGAACATGGTTTCTGTAGAAGCCCATGGCCTCTAAGAGCATCAACTAAGTGTTCGTTTATAACCGATCAGCCTGGGCACAGGCCTAGGCTGATCTTACCGTTTCATCCGATGCATTTCAAAAGCCTGAGTGATGTACATCGCTGCAATAATTATCCAGGGCCGGAAAATCCGCTACTGACGCTATTTACCTGTAACCCGTTGCGGAGCGTATTCAGCTATGAAGTGACAACGGATTTCTATATTATCGCCTTTAAACGACTTCGCTCCGGGGAGATCCGCTACGGCCGAACACGCTACGACCACGAGAGCGGATCGATGTATTTTTTGAAACCACAGCAAGCCATCCAACTAAAGGATATCGCCCTGGAAAGTGATGGCTTCGAGATATGGTTTCATGCCGATTACCTAAGCGGCCATCCGTTGCATACGGCCATTAAGAAGTACAGCTATTTCAACTACGAACTGAATGAGGCCCTTCATCTATCCCCAAAGGAGCAGCAGATTATCTGGGAGCTTTACCGGAAAATAGAGATCGAATATACGAACAACCAGGACGAGTTCACCCGGGACATTATTCTGGGCCATATTGAATCGATCCTCAACTACTCCCAGCGCTTTTATAAACGGCAGTTCCTAAACCGAACGATCGGCTCCGGAACAACAGCGACTAAGTTCAATACCATTTTGTCAGCGTACCTTGACCAAGGATTATTACAGGAAAAAGGATTGCCTACGGTAGCTTTTTTGGCGTCTGAGTTGCACATGTCGGCCCGGTACCTGAGCGATCTGCTAAAGCAGGAAACTGGAAAAACCGCCCTAGAGCTCATTCACATCGCTTTGGTCTCGGAGGCCAAGAATCTGCTCAATGGCGGAGATTATACCGTGGTAGAAACTGCCTATCGGCTTGGTTTTGACAACCCACCGTACTTCTCCCGCTTATTCAAGAAACAAACAGGGGTGAGCCCTAACCACTACAAAAAGCATTATTTGAATTGAGGATAAATCTCCGTGTAGCGTAGTTTGTACGCTATAGATTGAGTCGAACAGGTATTAAATTTATGTGAATAGAGTCCGGCTCATCAACAAAGGCTCAAAACGTAAGCTCGAAACTAGGGCTAGTTAAGGCAGCGCAAAGGCCATCATGTAGCCAGATGGATTTTCGGCACTCCCGCTCACCGACAACGCTACATATTGCTTGCCGTTAGCCTGGTAGGTACAGGCCGTCGCATTGGCTAGTCCTGGCAAGGTTGTTTTCCAGAGCAGCTTGCCCGTTTTCTTGTCGATAGCTCGCAGTTGATTGTCAGCCGTACCACTAATGAACAACAGGCCACCCGCCGTAACCACCGGCCCTGCTTTCCCCTCCTGTCCCGTCTCCGGTGCGCCGGGCTTTTGGCGGGCTGCGTCATTACCCAGGGGGATCTGCCAGGCGTACTCCCCAGTGGCCAGGTCAATCGCACTCAAGGTGCCCCAGGGGGGCGTGATGGCCGGGTTGCCACTAGGGTCTTTCCAGGTTTTGTAACCTGTGCTGTTGACGTACTGGTCATCCCGCGCGCTACGGCCAGGGGTGGCCAGTTGGCTGGCCGATAGCTGAACCTGCTCGACGGCCCCATGCATAGTCCCTTTCTTAATCGTGATCAGATCCGGCGCATTATTCGACTTTACGTAGAGTAGGTTACTGACCGCATCAAAGGCGGCTCCACCCCACTCACCGCCCCCACGCGTACCGGGAAACTGGATCGTCCCTTTTAAATCCGGCGGGGAATATAAGCCCGTGTAGCGCATGGACCGGAATTGCTTCACTAAAGAATCATGGTCGGCAGCCGAATAATTGGTCAAGTCCGCTTCGGTGACTAATTGACGGGCAAACGGGGCTGGCTTTAGGGGAACTGGTTGCGTTGGCGACGATACTTCGCCCGGTAGTTGCGACTGGGGAACTTTTCGTTCTTCAATGGGAAACAAGGACTCACCCGTTTCCCGGTTAAAGACAAACACGAAGCCTTGTTTGGTAATTTGGGCTACCGCGTCAATCGCTTTTCCATTTTTGGTAATCGTCACCAGGGCAGGCGGGGCGGGCAAATCGTAATCCCACATGTCGTGATGCACGGTTTGAAAATGCCAGATGTGTTTGCCGGTGGCCGCATTCAGGGCTACCACACAATTGGCGTACAGGTTGTTTCCTTTCCGTTCCGCGCCCCAGAAATCGTAGGAAGCCGAACCCAGGGCCACGAATACCATTCCCCGTTGGCTGTCGATGCTCAGGCCAGCCCAGTTATTGGCACCACCCACCACTTTGTAGGCGTCTTTGGGCCAGGTTTCATAGCCCGGCTCGCCGGGATAGGGAACGGTATGGAACGTCCACACTAATTTACCGCTTATGCAGTCGTAGGCCCGGATAAAACCGGGCTGTGAGCCGTAGGTATCCGGCGTTCGGCAACCAATGATGATCAAATTCTTGTAAATGCCACCGGGGGTAGTCAAGGAAACGTAAAACCCTTTCTTTGGATCATCGCGCAGCCCCACTTTCAAGTCCACTTTCCCGTTGTCTCCGAAGTGGGCAATGGGCTTGCCCGTTTTGGCATCCAGCGCATACAGGAAATTATTGGCCGACGTCAGGATACGCTTGTCGTCGCCGTTTTCCCAGTAGGTCAGTCCCCGGTTGACTTCGCCGGTGGTCTTGCCCTGAATCGGATTGAAGGACCAGACTTCTTTGCCGGTAGCGGCATCCAGGGCGTAGGCTCCCTGATTGGCGGAGGTGGCGTACATCACCCCATCGACCACGATGGGATTGCACTCGCTGGTGCCGGGGGGCGAACCGGCCGGCATGTCATGCATGCTGAACGTCCAGGCGGGCTTCAAACTGCTCACATTATCAACGGTCAGTTGGGTCAGGGGCGAGTAGTTTGCACTCTTCTCATTGCCTTTGTAGATCGACCAGCTCCGGTCGTTCTGCGCATGCACAGATCGGCTCGTGATGAGCCAGATGGAAACGGCTGCCAGGACCACTTGGGTCAGGCTACCAGGTCGTCGCTGTTTTTTCATTAGGTTTATAAATCGGTACAATCGATTGAGAAGTTGGCCAGTAAAGAATCTCCGAGAGAGCAAATAGTCAAGGTTCCCGGTTTTAATTCGTCGGTAATCAAGTGGCCTAGGTAGCCCTTATTTCTACTCTTTTTTGCTGATCAAATCAGGTTTAATTTCTAGCGCAATAGGCGATACCTCGATCAGTTCCAGCGACTTGACCATCTTTAGGGTTCCATTTTTGTAGTTTAAGAAGTGTGCTGTCTTCAGGTGTGCCTGATAAGCCTCCTCGCTGGCATACACTTCAAAAACCGTAACCTGGGTAGGATGTATTTTATCGTATACTGCCTGAAGAGCTAATACACCGGGTTCAACCTGAACGGCGATTTTGGCATGCTCGGCAAGGGCTGCCCGGTACGCGTCGAGATCGGTCGGGTAAATTTCGATCCTGGCAATCCTGACTTTCCGGTTATCGGCCTGGGCCGAAGCCGTCGTGTTGGTAAATAGGAGCATACTGACGAAAAGCAAACAGGTGATGAGTGAGGACTTTTTATTCATAGGACGTTGTTTTAAAGAGGTTAATGGGCTATTGACGTTATATAGCGTTACCAGTTGGTTTCGTTCATGGCTGTTTACCGCCAGGATAATTAGTTTCCCCGAGCGGTAACTACGCTAGTTAACACCTTTTTAGCCGTCTCCGCTTCTCGTTGACCAACGCTTTTTCCGATGATTGAAAAAGACTGGCTTAATTGTGCCTGGGTTAGTCCTACATTCATACCCATACCGATGTGGGCCTGTAATTGCGATTGGAGTCCCGGTAAACTGGCCAGTGCTGAAATGGTGATGAGTTCCCGTTGGGCATAGGTAAGAATATCCCGGCTGAAGATGTCGGCAAACAGGTGTTCTTTCAGAAACGTATCGATAATCGGAGCAAAACCGTTCACACCAACGGTAGGGCCTTTGTCGGGCAGTTTGGTGAGTGCTTCCAGCGTTTTCTTACCAGTTTCATACTTGTTTACCGTATTGGTTACTGGTGTAGCGTCCTTCCCACCAATGTCCACTTTACCAGCCGCTTTACGCTCGTCGAGCACCGCCATCAAGGTATTCAACCCGTTTAAACTTCGGGGAAAACCGCAGTAGGCGTAAAGTTGGACCAATGCTTCTTTTAGTTCATTGATGGTTAATCCAGCGTCCAGTCCTGTGTGTAAGGCCGGTTTTAGTTTTGTCAGATCACCGGTAGCCGTTAGGGCTGAGATGTTCACTAGACCTTGCTCTTTTACATCCAGTGTTTTAGGCGTATCGGTATTATTTTGGGCCTTTAAGGAGTTCATCGCTATGAATGATAACAGAAGTGTTAGAAAAAGGGAGATACGTAGTGGCTTCATGGTGTTTCTAGGCGAATCATTTGCCGTTGTTGTATTCCTGATCCGTTACTTTTTTGAGCCAGACCGCAATTCCCTTTTCCGAATTGGGAATGATCGAAATGTGACTCATCATGCTCTGTGGAGAAGCTCCATGCCAATGCTCGGTGTTCGGTGGGCATTTGACTACATCGCCTTTGTGCATAAGCTGAATGGGTTTGCCTTTTTCCTGATAATAGCCCGTACCGTCTGTAATCAACAGAAGTTGTCCGGCCGGATGGGAGTGCCAATTACTTCGGGCACCAACTTCGAACGTAACGCTGCCTACCACGCAGTTGTAGGTGGCATCGTCCGGCACTAATGAGTTGACCCATACCGTTCCCGTGAAGTTTTCAGCTGGGGCTTTATCACCTTTTGGGAAGATAACCGCCTGAACGGCCGAAGTTTTCTCCGTTGACTGGGAATGACCGCGCAGGTTGCCCAGGAGTAGTAAGGCGCTGAATAAAATGATCGATTTCATAACGTTTATATGAGTTGAGTATAGCGAAGCTCAATGCCTATTGAATACTATAGCCGCCATCGGCAACCAACGTATGCCCGACGATTAAGCTTGCGGCCTCGCTGCATAGAAAGACAACTACCGACGCAATTTCTTCCGGACGACCCAGGCGGCCAACCGGTACGGCTTGCAACATAGCATCCAGTGCTTCTTTTTGACCACTGGCAATCATTTTATCGGCCATGGACGTCTGTATCAGTCCCGGACAGACGGTGTTGATGCGAATACCGAGCGGGGCATACTCTAAGGCGGCACTTTTGGTCAGACCAATAACGCCATGTTTGGCCGCATGGTAGGTTCCTCGCTGGGCTCCTCCTAATATGCCACCAATCGAGGAGCAGTTAACAATGGCACCACTGCCCTGCTGACGCATGTGTTGCAGCTCATATTTCATACAGCTCCAGACACCACGTAGATTAATACCGGTAACCCGGTCAAAGTCTTCCCGAGTCTGATCAGCAGCACTGGCTAGTTCGTTTTGAACACCAGCGTTATTGAAGGCCGCGTCCAGCCGCCCGAATGTGGTTACTGCTTTCTGAATCATAGCCTCGACCTGACTATCGTCTGACACATCACAAACGATAGCCAGGGTGTTGTATCCCTGAGTAGCCAGTTGGTCAGCCGCAGCCCGAACGGCTTTCGCATCCCAATCAGCTAACGCTACCGACGCACCGGCCTGGGCAAATGCTTTGGCGGTTGCCAGGCCAATGCCGGAGCCCGCCCCCGTTACCAGCGCGACTTTGTCTTTCCAAGTATCCATTGCTGTAGTTTAGTTTATCAGCAGAAACAGCCGTGTTAAATCCGACTATTTTCGTTTCTCCTTTTGTATGACAAAGGTCTTACCCAGATCCGCATCCTTTTTATACAGGTTACGGATATACCTACCTATTTCACTGATTGGACTTGCCAGCTATGGCTGGCGTGCGAGAAGGCGTACTTTTGTATTCGTTAAAAACGAGCAAGCCGATGGATACCATTTTGAGACTAAATAGTGTCAGTGAGCATGATGCCTTTTACCAGCAGGAAAATTTGCATCCGCTGGTGAGTGTGATTGACTTTAGTGGCTGGGTACCCGGAATTTATGCATCCCGCATGAACTTCGGCTTTTATGCGGTGTACTTGAAGGATGTAAAATGCGGGGATATGAAGTATGGCCGGCACACTTATGATTACCAGGATCGGACGCTGGTCTTTGTGGCGCCGGGTCAGGTTATTAACGTGGATATTAATGCTGATTACAAACCACAGGGGTATGCCTTATTATTTCATCCTGACCTGATTCGCGGGACGTCACTGGGTAAGCATATTGATGAGTATACATTCTTCTCGTACCAAACCCGGGAAGCGTTGCACCTGTCAGAAAAGGAAAGACGGCTGGTGCTGGATTGTTTTGCCAAGATTCAGTACGAACTGGAACAGGGGACCGATAAGCACAGTAAAACCTTAATTGCGGCCAACATTGAGCTGTTTTTGAATTATTGCCGGCGTTTCTACGACCGTCAGTTTATCAGCAGAAACGATGCCAACCATGACACATTGGAACGGTTCGAAACGTTGTTGACGGCTTATTTAAACTCCGATAAACCGCAAACCGAGGGCTTACCCACGGTTAGTTACTGCGCTGATCAACTGAATTTATCGGCCAATTATTTTGGGGACTTAGTCAAAAAGGAAACGGGCAAAACCACGTTGGAATATATTCAGTTGAAAGTGATCGATATAGCGAAAGAAAAGCTACTGAGTCATGGTGCATCTGTCAGCGAGATAGCTTATGAACTAGGCTTTAAATATCCGCAACACTTCACCCGACTTTTTAAACAGCATGTAGGTCACACGCCCAAAGACTATCGGAATTCGCTGAATTGACTCTTCTTATAGGTAATTCGTAATGCCTCCGGGTAGCTAACGTTTCGTTTTTATATCCTTGCTTACCAGCTTTACTTAGGAAGTTTCAATAGTTCCAATGCGTTGTCACCGTGAGTGAAGAAATCTCAGCAAACCCTCCTACTTGAGACGATAGAATCTTCACTCGTCTGCTACAGGAAACGGGTGTTTTTCGAAAGGGTAATTTAAAGGTGGACTATTCAATAAAATAAGTTACCGATTACACATTTGTAAGGAGTTTAGTAGCCAGACTTAAGTAGTATTAGGAGATACCACAATCTTACTTAAACACTCCTGATATGTCTACACGTACTACTTCTCGAGCACTCGGTTGGTTAATTGGATTGTTGCTGCTTGTCTGCTGGAATTTGCAGGCCGAGGTTCGGCTTAAATTCACCGAGATCGATTCTATTCAGGCTACAAAGGCTTTTCGTGAACCAAATACAGCTATCGACCCTACCCCCATCAGCCTGACAGCTACCGCGGGGGTGCCCTTTAACTACAAGCTCCCGGCCCTACTGACTCAAGGTGCGATTTACTCCTCACCACAGCTACCGGGCAATGGATTGAGCATAGCTTACGTAACCTTACCCCCATCCATCGTGGGTACACCAAATACCACAGGTGTGATGAACCTGACTATCAATGCCAATCTAACTGTAAATGGTCAGCCAGAATCGGCCTGGGTGCCCATCACCCTCACCGTGATTCCACCCACCCCCATCAGCCTGACGGCCACCGCTGGGGTGCCGTTTCACTACGAGATACCGGTACTCGTGCTCGAAAATAATGCGAGCTACTCGTCTCCGGAGCTACCTGGCAATGGATTGAGCCTGTCGTATGTAACGTATCCCCCTTCTATCGTCGGCGCGCCAAACGCCACGGGTGTGATGAGCCTGACCATCAATTCAATCAGTCATTTCAATACTCAGGTGGAATCGGCCTGGGTACCCGTTACTATCACGGTCAATCCTCCTACCCCTATCAGCCTGACAGCCACCGCTGGAGTGCCGTTTCACTTCGAGATACCGGTCCTATTGCACGACAACAGCACCGGTTACTCTTCACCGCAGCTACCGGACAATGGATTGAGCCTGTCTTATGTAACTTACCCCCCTTCCCTTACCGGCACGCCCACCGCCACGGGCGTCATGAAGCTGACCGTCAACGCGCACAATAATGTGAATGGTCAGGAGGGATCCGCCTGGGTACCCATCATCATTACGGTCAACCCATCAGCGACTAGCTTCGCCATTACCGGCGTCAACCTGATTAGTTGCCAGACCATCTCGGCTACCCAACGACAACTCTCCTTCACCCCCCAATACGTGGGTACCACAGGACAGCCCATCCTTTTCACCGTCTATCAGCAGCTTCCCTTTACCACCCAACCAGGCCCCTATAGCCTCAATCTCGACACCAGCAATCCGCTCATTACCCTGATTGCCCAGCAGAACGGGGTTCTAAGCAGCTATAACTATCAGTGGCTGGCTGGCTGCAACACGACTACGCCCAACCGCCCGCCTACCACCCCGGGTATTCCCCCCCAGACGGCCCAGACAGGGCAAGCTTACCAACTCAGCTTAGCGAACTATGTTACGGATCCTGATGGAAACCCCTTAACCTATATCGTATCCGGTCTTCCCGCACCCCTGACCCGAACCGGGGTCATTATTAGCGGTACGCCCGCTAGCACGGGCAGTTTTCCGATCAGTGTAACGGCGGTTGATCCAAGTGGCTTGTTTGTCTCAACTACGTTCCAACTCACCGTGAACGGAACCACCCCACCGACTCAACATTTTACGTTGGTTGGTGTCACCACGACTGGGTGTCAGAACCTGGGGGGGAATCAGTGGCAGGTGACGTTTACTCCTCAGTATACAGGGCTGACGGGTGAGCAAATCGTGCTGGCCATGACCAATGGAATAATCACGACCCAGGCCGGTCCTTATAGACAGACCTTATCGACTGAACAGCCGTTGCTGACGCTGATTGCCCAACAGGGGAATACGACCTCGGCCTATAATTACTTCTGGCTGGTTGCCTGTACTGGGGGAGCTCGGCAGGCAGCCAGTGAAGTCGGCAATGGCTTACAGGTTAAGGTGTTTGGCAATCCAGTACAGAGTCAGCAGGTGGACGTAGAAATTAGCGGAGTTATCGGGCGTTGGGTAGAGGTGACGGTGCTGGACATTCAGGGTCGAAGCCAGCACCAGCAGCGGCTGGATTGGTCCACAGATCGGGAACGGATCAGCCTGCCTTTAAGCCAAGAAGTAGGTACACACCTGGTCCAGGTACGCACGGAGGGTCAAGTTCAGACGGTAAAGTTGATCAAGAGCCGATAAGATTTGTGTAGGAGGGAACAGACCCGCCAGAACAAAATTGGCGGGTCTGCTTTTGTTATGAAGTCTGCCTATCAACCTTCCTGTTTGTAAGTACAAGGTATTGGTTCTCAAACAACGCTCCTTTGGGAGACGAATGAGCGTTTATGTGTTTACTTCAAGAAATGGGTGTTTTTAGAGACAGTTAATCCAACCAAGCGTAAACTATTTCCTGTCATTCATTTATCGCCCGAGATCATCTTTTGCCGATGTAACTCGCCCCATTTGCGTAAGGATTCAATCACGTCATGTAGTGTTTGGCTATGAGCTGTTAACGTGTACGTCACCTTAGCGGGATAGGTGTCATATAGAGTTCGCTTGACCAACCCGTTTAACTCCAGATCCCGTAATTCTTTGGAGAGCATCCGATCCGTAATCCCCTGAACCTCTTTGGCGATTTCCCCAAACCGCTTCTCCCCGAAGGTAAGGGCCACAATAATCGGCAACTTCCACTTCCCATTTAATACATCCAGGGCATCCCGTATGGGGCGCAAAGTACGGCTACATTCCTCCGGTAATAAGTTTGTTGGCTCCATAGACTATCGTTTGGAATAAGCAGGTTGTTTGCCTTATTGGGCTTGTTGCTATACTTGAGTATAGTACTATACTCGAGTATACTACTTACTAAAGTATAGCAAATGTAGTAAATTTGTAGAAGCAAAGGGAACACAAGCATTGACCCTTCATAAACCAGGTAGTGATATGAGCATTCAACGAAATCTTGCCAAACTATATACACCCCAAGCCCAGCGGGGATTTTTAGGAGCGGGCCATCTTGCCAGCCCTCTCATTCAGGTTGCTTTTTCAGAGAGCGATCCGTTTATCGTCTTGATGGATGATCGGCTCGAAAAACGGGATGAACAGCCAGTCGGTGGACCACACCCCCACGCCGGTTTTGAAACGGTTTCCCTATTGCTGGAAGGCGAGATGGGCGATGAGGCTTACCGCATGAGTGGGGGCGATTTACAACTAATGACGGCCGGGAGTGGCGTGATTCATACCGAAACCATCGAGCGTGAAGCCAATATGCGTCTCTTGCAATTATGGTTGACGCTGCCCAAGAAAGACCGCTGGGCTACACCACGGGTGCAGGACATTCCCTTAAACCATGTGCCCAGAGTTACCAATGAGTCGGTGGATATCAAAGTCTACAGCGGCTCTTTGGCGGGTGTAACCTCGCCCGTTCAGAATTATACGCCCCTGATTCTGGCCGATATCTGGTTGGCACCCCATGCATCTACCGTACAATATATTCCTGCGCCCTACACCGCCTTTTTGTATGCGATTGAGGGTAGTGTGGAAGTTGGCGACGCGAAGAAACAGTTAATGCAGGATCAAGTGGGCTGGCTTGACCGATTCGCGGATGATGACGTCCTGAGTGAACTTAGATTAACGGCTGGTGAAACGGGAGGTCGCGTCATTCTTTATGCCGGCGAACGGCAGGGGGACGAAATTGTATCCCATGGACCCTTCATTGGCGATACGCAAGAGGACATTCGTCGGCTTTACCAGGATTATAGACAGGGTAAGCTGAACCATATTGCCACCCTTCCCCAAGGGCAACGTATTCACTACTAATCAGCTATGTGCTAATTGAAAGGCCTAGTTCGTAGGGATTATAACCAGAAATGACCGTTTCTGATTATAATCCCTGTTTTATAATTTCGCGTTAAACGCTCGTTATTGAGTTGCTGTAGCTAGTATCACAACGGCGGACCGTGCCGAAGCGGGACACAGGACAGATATTAAAGCGTATTCTCAACCTACTCTCCCATATGAGACGAAGGGAATTTCATGTATGCGCTTCTTAAATGGGGCGTTTTTAGAACAGCTATACACCTTATTTCTGCCCCTCTTTACGTCTAAAGTCCGTGAGGAGTCATTCCATTATAACGATACACTCCGAAAAAAATATCCAGCCAAAATACGTCCATTATTAGCTTCTAAAATCCCAAAAAGTTAGTGATTGCGTTATTTCAATTACAGTTACCACGAACCCCGCTATTGCTTATACATTGATTGTGCACTGATTTTATCGAGTAAAAAATACAGCATAATAATATACTTCGCCATCAGGGTCAGTGTATTTTGTTCCACCTTTTGGGAGGCTGTTCTGTATGATCAGGCTCTTACCGATAGAATCAGTATACTCATATGTAGGGTCAATCCATCTGGAAGTGGATGCGTCTTTGGTTTCGGACTTAATACTATTTTTTTACCTCCTGTTTGGTTTTGTCCACTGTAGATAAAAAAAACAACCGTTAAGAATAACGAATCTATGTAGTTCATAATTTACTTAGCAACCGCCTTGGCGAGGGGCACGTTTATAAATTAGTTTACTGGCTCGTTCTACATAGTCGCCCGATAGTATTGGATATGAATACTTGGGCGCGTGCGATACATTATGGCTTCTTATAATTATTTTGTCGTTAACGTTCAGGGTATGCAATTGCTGAAATTCATTGTTAACGTTCAATAAATTCCTGTCAGATTTCTCCGAGCCAAAACTAAGAATATAATCGTCGCCATTAATCCTGACCATCACTCCGAAACCTAATCGTGAGCCTGGCGGAAGAGAAAGAGAGGTTACAACAGCCTCCATATTGGTAAAAGCACTTATATGTTTCCTTACTTTAGCTTCACCGGCATACACTTTTTTACCTTCGGGAGACGCTTCCCATTTTTTGTACCTTATACCATCAGGGGTAGCCTCCCATTTTTTTAATGCAGCTTTCTTTTCAGCAGCAGAGAATGGCGTTGAGGTTGACTTTTTAGAAGCTTCATTTTTAATTTCACGATTAGCTAATACTAGTCCGCTTACCACAACCAGCGGTAAGATCAGCGCATACATAATTTTTTTCATGTTTTTTGCAGGTTTAATTAAAATAAGTCTATATCCTGATAAATCAGATCCGGTTAAGGCATTCTTTTTATTTTCAAGGATTTCAACCACTGCGGTGGTCCGCAAAGCTAAAAGTTCGTATTCTGTCGCCTGTTAATGGCCTGTAAAAGAATGTTAACGAAACGTAAAATCTTCTTCTACAGACTGCTATGGATTTTGGCCTCGAAGTAGTTGGATATACTGTACACTAATGTTGCCTATACAGCTGTCTTACAAAACGCTCCCATATGAGATGAAAATAACGTTGATACATCCTGCTTTATCTATCCATGTTCGGAACTCGATGAGATAGTAGTTTTCTAAAAAAAACGATCCTGCATGATAACTGTCCGTGTCTGCGTCTTAAATAGGGCGTTTACTTCGTAGTTCTGATAAAAACCCTTTTTTGCAGGTTTTACGTAAACTACGAAACGGTAGATTGACTGGGTTCATCCTACTTACTTATATGCTGGCGAAGTAATCCATTAGTCTGTGCCACCACAACCACTGACCCGCTACGTTCATCGTTAGGTGCAAAAGCAGAAAGAGCCCTAAAGCCAACGGGTACGATGGCTGTAGCCGACCCATTCGTCGATCGTCAAGCAGTAGCAGCAGTAATACCACTTCAATGGCGACGAAGCTACCATTCAATGTTTTAGCGAAACTGTCAAACCAAGGAATGAAAAATAATAGGCGTGTAATAGCGGGTGGCAGAATGATGAGTACAGTGCAAACCATATAGCGGGCATGGAGGGCTAATCGTTGCCCATTTCCTAAGCTCAACCCCAGAAACAAGGAAAATAGGACCAGGGAGGAAGCGTCGATGAACGAAAGCTGATAAACCGCTCCGGGCGGGTACTCATCGGCTGCCCTGAGCATCAGGTGCATCATCTTGACTCCTCCAATCAGCAGGGCAGGCACTAGCACAATCGTGCCGATCCAACCTAGTTTTCGATGCAAGGCCAATTGCCCACGTCGATACAAAATAGGTTGTAGAATGAGTAACCCCATCCATAATCCGGCGGAGGCTCCATGCAGATGATGATAGAGGTCAGTCTGCATGAGATGGGAAAAATAAGACCGGGAAAATCCCAGCCAGGTTATGATAACGGCCACCCCAAAATACCAGGGTGCATTGGGATATAGCAGAGTCTGTTTAACTGGAGTTGACTTGACGTGGTCTTGGTTAGGCTCTTTCAATTGAAGTAACTATCTATCGTGAGGCTTTTCTTAGAGTAAGATAGCCATTAAATCATTCCAAACTAGAGAGCATGAGTTGCCTGTGTAAAATTTGCGCTATTGGCATAAGCCGTATCCATAAAACTTGGCTTGATGGCTCAATACCAGACCAGATAGAAATAGATTATTAACGTATACACTCCCCTGCCCGTAAAAATGGGTCTGCTTTTCCTCAGCATGTTGTTTTGTACGTTGGAAAGTAAACGATGAAAACAGTCAGCTCAAAAGACGGCTGCGCACCCTGTTCTCGCTAAACATTTGTTTAGTGATCCACAGCTAAAGGCAAGCGGTTAAGAGCTGGCTTGCTCCTACTGTAACTATATGCCCTTTCAACTACAACATGGCGACTTTTGGCTACATCCGTTTTTGTAGTACGGCAGAACTTTGCATCAACAAAAAACGCAAATCATGAACTTAACAAATAACACAATCCTGATTACAGGCGGAACGGGTGGGTTCGGAGTTGAATTTGCCTCAAAACTAATGGCACTGGGCAATACCGTCATTATCACCGGACGAAACGCTCAAAAACTACAGGAAGTAGCCCAAAAACTGCCTGGGGTACATACCATACAGAGCGATGTGAGTTTAGTAGAAAACATTAGTACCCTGTATAACCGAGTGACCAGGGAATTTCCGGACCTCAATATCATCATCAACAATGCGGGCGAAATGCGAAAAATCAGCTTACATCATCAGCATACCCTGACGGATATTACCCGAGAAATTGACATTAATCTAATGGGCCCTATCCGGATGGTGCAACAGTTCCTGCCGCATCTCAAAACAAAAAAAACGGCTGCTATCCTCAATGTTACGTCGGGCATTGCGCTGATGCCTTTTCCAATATCCCCCATTTATAGTGCCAGTAAGTCGGGGCTTCGGGCGTATACACAAGCGTTACGGGTACAACTAAAAAATACCAACATCAAGGTTATTGAGCTTGTCGCTCCCGGTTCGTCCACCGCCCTAAACGACAAATTTCGAAACGAAGACGGCTTTAGTGAGAGTGCCTTGATGGCTCCTGACAAAATAGTCGATGCCGCCATCAAGGGAATGCAACATGATAAGAATGAGATTTATCCCGGTCTTGCCAAATTAATGCGGGTTCTGAGCCGGGTGGCTCCCAACTTTATCATTTCGCAATCGGCTAAAATGGGCGCATCATTTATGTATGGTAAGCAGGAACACGAATAATAGGAACAATTCACGGCTTATCGTACGCATCCCGCTATTGGGTCAGACCCTGAAATTCAAACGAGTTCATCCAGTAAACCACAACTAAATTTATGAAAATCATTAGTATCCTACTCCTGTTCATTTCATCGTTTTTAAGCCTCAAGCATGGTTGGGATGCTTTTCAACCCGCTACTGCCGAACAAACAAAAATGATGGCAGACCTAGGCATCACCGAAACCGTGAAACCGTTCTTTGGTGTATTTTCAATCATCATTGGGTTGATGATTTTGTTTCCCCAGACATTTTTTATCGGAAACCTACTCAATGCAATCACCATTCTATTGATCATGGCTTTATCCTTACGAGCAGGAACGGTCAGTACGGCTTTACTGGAAATTCCTTTTCTTGCCTTGCCGTTACTCCTGATTTGGTTAACGTATCCCTTCAAGAATTAACCGTATGGCCATGGATAATAAAAAACCATTCAGAATTAAATCAATAGCAGAAATACATCGGTTGATGAATCTGCCGAAACCACAGCACCCGCTCATCGGTATTATTGATCTGAAATGGCTTAAAAATGACCCCAACATTAATTCCGTTATTTCTGATTTTTATGTTGTGTCCTTAAAAAGGGGCTGCGACAAATTATTTTATGGTCAGCAGAAATACGATTTCGATGAAGGGCTAATGGCCTTTATCTCGCCAGGGCAAATTTTGCGTGGAGAAGAGAGCGGTGTACCGCACCATCTGGAAGGCTGGATGCTGTTCATCCATCCCGATTTTTTATGGAATACGTCACTGGCTAAAAAAATCAAGCAATACGAATACTTTGGGTATTCGACCAACGAAGCCCTGTTTCTTTCCGACAAGGAGGAAACGATCATCAACGGCATACTTGATAATATCAGGCTGGAATACCATGCCAACCTGGATAAATTTAGCCAAGATGTGATTATTGCTCAATTGGAGGTGTTATTTACGTATGCCCAGCGGTTTTATGAACGTCAATTCATTACCCGAAAAATCACCAACAGCAAACTACTAGACCGGTTAGAAGCTGAACTAACCCGTTACTTTGCTAGTGAGGATTTGCTGGCAAAAGGACTGCCTACTGTTCAATACATGGCGGATACACTCCATGTTACCACCAAATACTTAAGCAGTTTACTGAAACAGCTCACGGGGCAAACCACGCAACAGCTTATTCACGAAAAATTGATTGACAAAGCGAAAGAAAGACTGTCGACAACTGAATTGTCTGTTGGCGAAATTGCCTACGAACTAGGCTTTGAGCACTCGCAATCATTTAATAAACTGTTCAAATCGAAGACGAATCTGTCGCCTTTAGCATTTAGGCGGTCGTTCAATTAATCACGATCACTGACTTCCCCATGACTTTACCCCGACGAGACTCCCGGTAGGCTTCTCGGATATTGGCCAGAGAATAGGTCTTATTCAGCACGATCTGCAGATCATGTTCAGCCAGATGCGCTAACGTATTGAGCCCGTCGACGGTGGGCTTTACGATCAAAACCTTGAGTTTTTGCCCGGAAAATAGATTGTTAATGGCTGAGTAAAGAAGCGTCAACGGCGACGGAAGCGTACTGACAAAGACAGCTCTCGATTTCATTAGCGGCCTGGCATCGGTAAAGGAAAGCTTGGTCGATAGATCAATAACAGTATCGAACCGTTGAGCCAGATCCCGGATAGGCTGCCTGGTGTAATCGACTACGTTATCAGCGCCCCACTTGGTTACTTCAGCAACGCCCTGTGTGCTGACAACTGCCGTCACCCTGGCACCGCGTTTTTTGGCTAGTTGCACAGCAAATAGGCCAACCCCACCGCTAGCTCCGTTAATCAATACGTCCTGGTTAGGGCCTACTGCGGCCAATTGATCAATAATTTGCAGGGCCGACAGTCCGGTTAGGGGTAAGGCGGCTGCCTGCTCAAACGAGAGGTTGGCCGGTTTTGGGGCAATATCAGTCTCCTTAACAACAATGTAATCGGCCAGGGCTCCGCCTTTGAATACGTCCAGTACGCCAATGACCGCGTCACCAGTCTTAAAGCGGCTCACGGCGCTGCCCACTTGGTCGACACTACCCGAGAAATCGATGCCCACCGATTTAGGAAAGCCAGTGCCCGACATCAACTTCATGTCTCCACCATATACTTTCCAATCCAACGGGTTAATCGAAACCGCTTTTACCCGGATCAGCAGTTGATCGTTCTGAATACTGGGCACCGCTTGCTCGACTATCTCCAGCACGCTTTCGTCGCCAAACTGATTATACATTACTTTTCTCATGATTGCCGTGTGTTTTAGTTTCTACACCGCAAAGTTGGGCCTGATAAAGAACTGTAAATAGCGCAAAAAGCCAGAAAAATAGTCGAATCCGACGAGGCAGTTACACCCAGCAACTTCCCGGTAGGTGTCCCTATATAGAAGGAAGTAGGCTTTATGCTTTGGTTTGTCCGATAGGACTGATTTACGGTCACATCGGAATATTTTCCGGCTTAAAGTCTTCCGAGCTTTGTGAAGTACTTCAATCAAACATCATGGAAAATCACAAAAAACCGATCACAGTAGGCTCTCAGGAAGGCAAAAGCGTTTCTGTTGGTGGAAGCACCTATCGAATCCTGGTGGCTGGCAAAGACACAACAGGAGCCTTCGCTACAATTGACATGCTGGTACCTCCCGGCGGGGGACCTGGACCGCATGCCCACGCCGATTTCGAGGAATCGTTTTACGTAGTCGAAGGCGAAATCGAGGTCAAATCCGAGTTTGGCAGTTATGTAGCCACCAAAGGATCTTTTATTAGCATTCCCAAAGGGGGTGTAGTGCACGGCTTCAAGAATACGAGCGGGCAAACGGCCCATTTGCTTTGCACTGTGGTACCTGCCGGCCTGGAACTGTTATTTGAGGAGATCGGCCAACCCGTTGCAGCCGGTCAGTTTCTGCCACCGCCCGTGCTGGATGGCCCTACGATAAGAAAACTACAGGCTATTGCCGAAAAGTACGGTCAGCAAGTATTCCCGCCGGATTATCTGGGATAACCAGCGCGTTACGAATAAGAGTATCGCTTCGGGTTTAGGCCATAATGCTTTTCAAACAGTCGACTGAAGTGGCTTAGATTGGAAAAGCCCAGCTCATAGCCCACCTCACTAACCGAATGCTTGCCCTGTTTCAATAAGAAGGCGGCTTCTTCCATTCGGGCTTGCTGGTAATACGTATAGATGGTGCTGCCAAATGTTTGCTTGAAAAGCTGTTTTAGTTTGGTTTCGCTCATCGCAGCGACCTGGGCGAGCTCACGGATTACCGGCGGCACGCTCAGGTCGCTGATAATTTCATTTCGTATGGACAAGAGCCTTTCCGCATCGGCGCTGTTGATTGCCTGATGAGCAGCGCTTTCGCGTAAAGACAGTTTATAAAAAACCAGATAGAGCAGTTCCTGCACCTTGATCTGCATGTAGAAGTTGCTCAGATTGGTAGTCATGTCCATGGCGGCCATGTTTTTAAGCAGCAGCTTGGTCTCGGCTTCCATACGTTCAAAAAAAAGGAAGGAATTACCGCTGCCGGTAATCGTTTGGAGTACCGAATTGGGCTCGTTAACGCCTAATAATTCCGTTAAACGGAGCGGTTTTATGGCGACCACCACATACTGAATCTGTTGATGGGCGGGAAAACGGATGGTTGAGCTGAGATCGTTGGAGGTAACCTGGATCGCCGACTCATCGCGCTGCGAAAACAGAACCTGGGTGTCCTCGTTGTAAGCGATCTGGAGCGCCTGCTCGTTGTTGTAAAAAAAGACGGTGATCAGGTCATTTCCCTGGCCGGATGTAGTGCGTTTGAGGACAAGATCTTCCTTGAGCAAGTATCGGTGTATGGTGATCTTGAAGTCCGGCCCGAATGCTAACTTCCGTACGTACCCCTGTCCTATATGATCCGGTATCACCAGCAGGCCGTTTTGTACCGGTGCCTGTATATGACGGGCAAAGTACGTTATAAAGTCGAAATCAGGTGTTGCATAGAAACTGAATAGCATGACGAAAGAGCCTCTTCAGGCTTAGTTGAATTAGTCATCAGTAAGTTAATTCAGGGTTTCCATACCCGGTTCAAAAACTCCGTGATATACGTCAGGGTTGGCGTAAACCAGGGGTTGAAAAACATGAACGTGTGGGGCGCATCGGGAAAGGTGTGCACGTCTGAATAGATACCCAGCGCATTCAGTTTTTTAATCAGATCGTCACGTCCGCCGTGCATCCGATCTACGGAGCTGTTCAGGAATAAAATTGGGGGCGTTTGCTTGTTGATGTGGTTTAGCGCCGAAGCTTCCTGCCATAAATCGGGCCGCTGTATTTTGGAGTAGCCGAACCAGTACGTAGCCGCCGAAATCGACTTCGAGTCATCGCCCTCGCCCGATTCTGAGTGAATAAACGCCAGCACTCCATCAATATCAACAATCGCCTGCACGGCGCTCGAATAGCGTGCATTACCGCCTGTTCCTTCAAACGTTGCCTGTCCATTCGTGGTGCCCACCAAAGCGGCTAACTGCCCACCCGCCGAAAAGCCCAGCACGGCAATTCGGTTGGGATCAACGCCGTATTTCTTCGCATTAGCCCGAACCCAGCGAATAGCCGCTTTCACATCATGTACAGCGGCTGGGTACAGAGCTTCCGTCGATAAGCGGTATTCGACCGGAATCGCCACAAAACCGTTGGCCGCCAGTTGTCCGGCCAGCGTATTATTATGCGATCGGTCGCCGGAACGCCAGCCCCCACCGTGAACCATGACAACCGCCGGGCGAGTTTTCCCGGCAACGGCTGGTCGGGCGTAGATATCCAGCTTAAGCGTTCGTCCCGCAACGGGTGTGCTGTACGTAACCGCTTTGTCGATACGGACTCCGGCTGGCAAGGTTGAATCGGCCAGAGTAATGTCGGGATGGTATTTCTTCTCGCGCAGGTAAGAGCCCTGTACCGTAAACGACGTATCCCGGCCACCGGTTGGTTTTAACTGGGCATAGGAAATTGTTGTGCTTAAAGCGAGGATAAGTAGTAGGGCAACTGGTCGATTCATACAAGTTTGGTCAAGGCGGTCAACGAGTAATTTGGAATACTTTTCAAACTATTGAGCATCGGTAAGCAGATTCATTTCTCGTAACCAGCTTTCGCACAAGGTTGTCCACTGCTGCGTTGAGCCTGGATTGTTTCTCAGGGCAATGGCGTGGCCACCCTGTGGAAATATATGCAGACTAGCCGGAATTTTCTTGTCGATCAATGCCTGATAAAATAGCAAACTATTTCGCTGATCGACAACCGTATCATTGTAGGCATGCGTCAGAAAACAGGGAGGAGTCGTAGCCGTCACTGCGTTTTCCAGCGAATAGGCTTTCAACAAATCGGCCGACGGGTTGGGGCCTAACAAATTTTTGCGACTGCCCGCGTGCGCGTATTGGCCCATTGTAATGACGGGTGAAACCAGAAGCGCAAAATCGGGCCGGAACGCCTGGCTGCTAATTGAATCGCTGATGGCCGATACATCAGTTGTATGGGTTGCCACCAGTGCCGCCAGATGGCCGCCCGCGGATGAACCCTGAACGCCCACTTTATCGGGCTTGATACCCCATTTTTTTGCATTGGCCCGGATAAATCGAATCGCTCGTTGGGCGTCCTGTAGCGGCCCCAGCTCCCGTTGTTTTAAGTCGGGTGAATTCGGTAACCGATAGTTAAGAACAAAGGCGCTTATCCCCATCGTGTTGAACCATTTCGCCAGTTGCCACCCGCTGATCACATACGCCAAACGCTCGTAGCCTCCACCTGGACAAATCACCACAGCCGCCCCTTTGTTCTCCTGAGCTGATGGAAAGAACGCGTACATGCCTGGCGTTCCAACCCGGTATACTCGCTCGTTGGCAATACTATCTTTTAGCGCCATACCTTTTGTATTTGGCATGCTACCGGCAGACCAAAGCGGTATAAAGTCCTGTGCTGTAACGTAGTTGCCTGAAACTAAAAGAAGGATAACTAGTAAACCAATTTTGCGCATACGTTCGAGGAAGGATAAGGTAAACAAGACCTGATTGAGGGAAAAGACGGTCAAGGATAGAGAAGCCAATTAGATTAAGCAAAGGAACTATTGTGACTTTTTACGCAATCGTTACCGGGAACGTTCCCGATAGAAAATAGGCTGCATAGCGACCAATTAAGCCGCTATCAATTGACTTTCCTGTGATGGATAACCCCCGACAATCAGGGCAATGTGCTGGTTCTGCACCCTTATTTTAATCACTATAGGCATAAAATTCTGTACTTTAGCAAGCGATTTTCGGTACTACCAACTCATCATGGAGTATAAGACTCTTCCAGATACTGCCTTATTGATTTACCTGAAACAAGGGGACGAATCCGCGTTTCAGGAGATCTATGTGCGTCACTGGAGGAAATTGTTCATTGTAGCGAGGAACAAACTCCCATCGACCGATAGTCCCGAAGATATGGTTCAGGATTTATTCGTGAAGCTTTGGGAGCAGCGGGAAAACCTACTCATTGAAAATCTGGGCGCTTACTTACAAACGTCCCTCAAGCACGCTATTATCAATCTGTTCAAAGCGAGGTTGATCCGCGAGAAGTACGTTGAACATGCGCAAAGTTTTTCGCCCAATACCCAAACCACAGAAGAACAAATTGCGCTAAACGACCTGATGGCTACAGTTGAGCAACAACTGAACGATTTGCCAGAAAAAACCCGTCAGATTTTCCGCCTAAACCGATTGGAGTATAAGTCGGCGAAGGAAATTTCAACTCAACTGGGCATTCCCGAACGAACCGTCGAATACCATATCAACTTAGCCCTCAAGCTGCTCCGGCCTTTATTACAGGATTATTTTATGCTGGCAGTCGCGCTCTATTACTGCTAAGTTTACTGTGCATTCAAACGGAGTCCCCATCGATCCCTTCGTTGTAATAGCCAACGAGCTAAAATTGACCGCATCGCTGATCCATACAGACAAGTAATTTGAGCCGTGGACGAAATTGCCTAAGGAAAACAACGCCCACCTTTGTATCGTCAAATCATAAAACAACAACGATGACAACGATTCAAAAAATAAATCTCGGCAAAAATGGACCCCTCGTTTCTAAACTCGGATTAGGCTGCATGCGCATGTCTTCTATCTGGGGCGGTTCTACACCTGACGAAACAGAAAGTATTGCTACTATTCAAATGGCCTTAGACAGCGGCATCAATTTTCTGAATACCGGAGACTTTTATGGTGCTGGTCATAATGAAATGCTTGTAGGCAAAGCCATCAAAGGACGGCGGGACGACGCGTTTATCAGTGTCAAATTTGGCGCAATTTTCTACAACGGCCAATGGCTGGGAATGGATCTGCGCCCCATAGCCATCAAGAATTTCATCAACTATTCGCTGACCCGTTTGGGTATTGAAACCATTGACCTCTACCAGCCTAGCCGAATGGATAACAGCGTGCCGGTAGAAGACATCATCGGCACAGTTGCCGACCTCATCAAAGAAGGAAAGGTTCGTTATCTGGGCGTTTCTGAAATAACGGCCGATCAATTGCGCAAGGCGAATAGTATCCACCCGGTAACCGCCCTGGAAATAGGGTATTCGTTGGCCGATCGGCAGATAGAGAGCGACTTACTTCCTACGGCAAAGGAACTGGGTATAGGCGTTGTGGCGTTTGCCAATACGGCAGAGGGGTTACTCACCGGTGAGATGAAAGCCCCTCTTCCTGCCAATGACTACCATACGCACTTCTCGCGTTTTCAAGGGGAGAATCTGATCAGGAATCTTGAAAAGGTCGACGTATTGAAGCAACTGGCACAGGAAAAAGGCTATACGCCGACACAGTTGGCGATTGCCTGGGTGAATGCGCAGGGCGATCATATTATGCCCCTGGTCAGCATGAGCCGACGATCACGCTTACCGGAAAACATGCAGGCAATGGCGATCGAGTTCACGGCTGACGAGATGGATACGCTTACTACGCAGTTTTCGCCGGGCGCGATCCTTGGTGGTACGTACCTTCAACGGTAGTTGGTCTGTACATAAACCTACAGTTTATTTTTTTTACCTAAAGGCTGTTTAGGATTTACTTTTTAATGAACGAGTGTTTGATTTTATCAGTCAGTTTTACCCCTAAATCCCCTGAAGGGACTTAGCTCGTGTTCAAACAAAGTCACCTTCAGGGCAGGGCAGGGCAGGGCTGTTAAGTTCTAGCGTTTTTACCCCCCAACCCCCTGAAGGGGGAGAAAATCCACTTCGGAGTACTCCCCCTTCAGGGGGTTGGGGGGTAAAAATAAGCCAACAAAAAGAGGCTGGTTAAGTAAAGAAAATTCAGAACTTAACAGCCCTGTCCTTCAGGGGATTTAGGGTAAACCTGACTTGAAAAAATAATCCTAAAACAACTTCCTAGTGACGAATCCAACAGAAATAATTCCGGGAGTCATTTTTTACGCTTACTCTTCGGCCATGAGAAAGGAGAAAGTGGCGTTCCTGGAACATAATACCCTGGTCATGCAGATTTCAGGCCGCTTTTCAATGGAAACGGCCAATCAAAAGATTTCTATGGGTCGTGGGGAGATGTTGTTGATACAAAAAAATCAGTTGGCCGAACTTACCAAAACTCCGCTTGAAGACAATGAATACCAAACCATTATCATAAGTCTACAAGAAGATCTGCTCCGGAAGATTGTTCTGGAAGAGCAACTAGAGATAGGTCAAAAATACGTGGGGCCTCCGAACGTTCTTATTCCCGCAAACGATTTTTTGCGGGCTTTTTTTCAATCGATTATTCCCTATGTCCGTAATCCGGGAGAAAAAATAACCAATTCGATGGGCATGCTGAAAGTAAAGGAGGCTGTACACCTCCTCCTGTATACCATGCCTGAACTCGAAGCATTCTTATTCGATTTTTCCGAACCCTACAAGATGGACCTGGAAAAATTCATGTACAGTAATTTTCATTACAATGTTCCAGTTGAAAAGTTTGCGCTTCTCACAGGGAGAAGCCTTGCAGGGTTTAAGCGTGATTTCCAGAAAACATTCGGCATGGCACCCCGGCATTGGCTACAGGAAAGGCGGCTTACGGAAGCCCGGCATCTGATCGAAACCAAGCATAAGAAACCTTCTGACATCTACCTCGAACTGGGCTTTGAAAGCCTCTCTCATTTCTCGCATTCGTTTAAGAAAAAATTCGGTAAGGCACCTACCGAGTGGTCAATGTAGGCTGTATTGGCCGGGTGCCTGATCGCTCCGGCCTAGTACAGCCATGCCCACCGTTTGGCCCAATCCAGCAATACGGCATTACGCCATTTGAACACCGTTTTAGCACCCTGCTGTCGGCCGTCGAACAACGATGGGTCGCCTTTGTCGGTGTACCAGTTCGTACCTAATTTGAAATCACTGGTACTCCGTTTGCCCGGCCAGCTATTGTTCACCACAAATTTCCCGCTCTGTTGCGGAAAGCCCGGAATGGTTGAGCTGATTGTGTAGCTCAAGGTTTCGGCCTGTTTGGGAATATACAGAATTGCATAGTTGCCGTTACCCAGGTAATGCCCCGGCCATTTTTGCTCACCAATCTGGGCCTGCACGGTCATCGTAAAACAGGCAGAATCCGCCGGAATATCGACTTTAGGACCTTTGAAATGAAACTCCATCACCGAATAAACGCCCACTGTATCGGCAAGGGTAGTGTTGCGGTTAAAGAGGGTCCGAGGGCTGTGGTTGAATTTTTCAAAGCTGCCGCCCCAGCTTTCTTTGAATGGATCATTTGGGTCGCCATCCATCATGTAGAGCAGCGAAGGCGTGTCGCCCATCTTCACGTTGCCCTTGTAGTAGTTCTTAAAGTCTTTGCCCAGGTGTCCGGCAGCGCGGATATAGCGGTCGTAATACGTACGGGTATCGAGGCTATCGGGCACGCCCGTATTGGAAAAGAAGCCGTTGTAAGAGCCATTCGCTTCGATGAACCAGAGGTTCGGGAAGTTCTGCGCGATATAGGCATAGGTGTTCGCGCTCCACTTTTTATTCGGCCCCCCAATCCAGTATACCTTGATCTTCGTTTGAATCGAAGGATCATCGTGTAGCGCCTGGGCCAGATCGTCCAACCCGCCCCAAACCAGTACCCAAAGCGGCTTTGTGCTTTTCTTTTTGGCGCAGTTAATAATCCAGTCCGATCCTTCGGTGGCGGTGCTATAGCCTTTGAACGGAGCCGCCCCCTGACGCCCCTGTTTGCACACGGCCCGCAACGCATCCGGCGTAGGATAGCCCTTCAGGTGTTGACTCAGCCGGGGAAGGTCTTTCTCATAGAGGTCAATCATATCCAGAATATGCTTCTTCGTACCAAGCCCATACGAGGGAGACGAAATAAGCCCCTCCGTCTCGAACTTATCGCTGTACATCAGGAAATAGGCCATTGACTGATTATCGTCCGGGTCTGTACCACCGATGTCGGTGCTAATGAGGATGCGCGGTTTAATCGGGACGGGCTTCTGGGCCACGAGCGTAAACGGAAGCAGGGCCAATAGGTAACTTAACAACACCTTGTTCATAGTTGTCAGGATAGGGTTTAATTAGTGTAGTTAAAACCTATTATCGAAGCTTTTTAAACTTTCCCAATTCCACTAAAACGAAACTGTTTTTTTGTCCTTTCGACGCAGGAGAAATCTCAAGCTTGACTGATATGGAGTCTTGAGATTTCTCCTGCGTTGAAAGGACAAAAACGACCTAGATTTTTCTGTATACCACATTCTATAAGTCAAGCAACCTAGTATTTTCCCGCAACTCATTTATGAAAAAATGGAATAAACCGACAAGCATATTCACTTACTCTGGAAAAATAATTTGTACTATATATAGAATTATTTAGCAAAATGCCATTTCAACTATAAATATTCCACTAGTTAATAAAACCTTTTGCGGTCGATAGGTGAGAAATATGTCGTGTATGTGACGACTAACTCCACCTAGTATGAGCCGCAAGGAATTTGGGTTTCTTCTACAACAGTATCTCGACGGAAAATGCTCTGAAGAGGAGCGGGCATTTGTCGAACATTGGTACGGGATCGTGCAAAACAAAGACAAGGAACCCTTAGAGGAAACGGATTTTCAGGCTCTGGAGCCTCTACTCTGGCAGCAGATTCAGAGCCGGACGCAGTCGCCGAAGGTAATTCCGATGCCGGTTAGCGGTCCCCGTCGCCAGGTTGCTTATCCCTGGATGGCGGTTGCGGCTTCAATCGTATTGGTACTGTTGGCTGGCTGGTGGTTCTATCGTCAGCAGGGCGGGTTGCTAAAGTCAGGAAACGGGATTCAGCAAGAAATCAGTCATGCCGGATGGCAGCAGCGGACAAACTCGTCGGACAAAGCCGAAGTGATTCAACTTCCCGATGGCAGTCAGGTTCGATTAGCACCCCAAAGTGCCATTCAATACCCTGCGAAATTTGCGACTGATAAACGGGAAATTTCGCTGACGGGCGAAGCCTTTTTTACGATTCAAAAAATGCCCACCCGTCCTTTTTATGTGTACACTGGCACAGTGGTCACCAAGGTATTAGGAACCAGCTTTTTAGTAAAAACGCAGGGAACTACAAAACAGGTTGTTGTGGAAGTGGCAACGGGTCGGGTGGCCGTTTATAAGCAGACAAAAGCGGCTGAAACAACTGAGGGAGCGAATGCGATTGTGTTAAGCCCGAACCAGAAAGCTACCTATTCGCCCGATAATCAGCAATTTGTAACGGGTCTTGTCGAACAACCACAAATCATTTCAGCAGAAAAATCAGTGACGAAGCCTCGTTCATTCGAGTTTGATGATGTGCCGCTCCGGCGAGTTGTCGATCAGTTGGAGGAAGCCTACGGCCTGACCATCAGGCTCGAAAACGAGAATCAGAACGAATGCCCGCTCACCGCCGATCTGTCTAACCTTTCTTTATATGCTCAATTAGATATGATTTGCGCAGCCACAAAATCAAGCTACACCGTGCAGGGAACAATCATTGTGATTAGTGGAAAAGGATGCGCGAATCTATAGTAAATGGATAATGCACAATGATTAGGAAGTTAATCATTGTGCATTATCCATTCTACATTATTCATTTTACATTACCCACTAAACCCAAATGCCTATGTAAATTCATTACGCCCCTCACAAAAAAAGAAGCTGATCATGTTTGCACCATAATCAGCTTCAGAATCTCCCCTCCTATAGCCTTGTGAGCTAGTCATTACGGCATTGCACTGCCCAATGAACGAGGGACTTATTTGTCAAATCGTCCATTTAACAAACCCTTAAAGGTATGAAAAAATTTGATTCAGCTCTATTGAGCTGGTCATGCAGCCGGCGTGTCCCGATTTTTCTGCTGCTTATGAAACTATCTGTTATACAACTCTTTTTTTTCGTCACGTTTGTAGGCCTGTCATACGGCTTCGACGGCAAGGCGCAGGAACTGCTGAATAAGTCGATCTCCCTACATACCGAAGGTCAACGCCTTCGGGCTGTGATCGGACAGATCGAGAAGCAGACGTCGGTAAAGTTCGTCTACAGTTCCCGCAACATCGGCGTCGATCGGCCCGTCACGATTCATCTGAATAACGTGCGACTGGGCGATGCGCTGGATCAACTGCTAAAACCGCTCAATCTAACGTATCAGCTGATTAATGGGCATATTGTTTTAGATAGTATTGTTCAGGATGAGGAAGCAAAAGCTGACGCTACGTTGCCTGAACCGGAAGTCGTTGATCAGGTAATTACCGGCACGATTTCCGACGAGAAGGGGGAAAAGCTTCCGGGCGTCAGCATCGTTATCAAAGGCACCACGCGGGGAACCACCAGCGATGCCAAAGGCCAGTTCAAACTTAGTATTCCAACGGGTGACGTAACGCTGACATTTTCGTTTGTTGGCTACAAGAGCCAGGATGTGGCCGTGGGCAATCAATCGGCGCTAACCATCAGCATGCAGCCCGACCAGAATTCGCTCGATGAAGTCGTGGTGGTTGGGTATGGACAGGTTCAGAAACGGGATCTGACCGGTTCCGTCGTTTCGATCAAGGAAACGCAGATCACCTCCACCCCGGTCGTGAATGCACTGGAAACGTTACAGGGAAAGGTTGCCGGTATGGACTTGACCCGCAGCAGTGGCGAAACGGGCGCACCGCTCAATTTCACCATTCGGGGTAACCGGTCGCTCAATGCTTCCAATCAGCCGCTTATTCTGGTCGACGGGATTCAATACGGTTCGTATATCGATATCAACCCGAATGATATTGCCTCCGTAGAAGTTCTGAAAGATGCCTCTTCAACCGCCATTTATGGGTCGCGGGGCGCTAATGGTGTTATTCTGATCACCACGAAAAGCGGAAAAGTCGGCAAAACCAAAGTAGAGTTTAATAACTACTACGGGATCAACGACCCGGTTGCCTATCAGCATGTTACCAATACCGACCAATACGTAGCGATGACCCGCGAGGCTTATCGGGCTGCTGGCCAGTGGAGTAGCACTGCCGACGATGAGAAGATTTTCAATATCCAGCTGGACAATATCCGAAAAGGTGTCAATACCGATTGGGTAAGTTTAATGCTGCGTAGTGGGAGCGTCCAGAACAACCACATTGCCATTTCGGGAGGCAACGAAAAAACGAAATTCCGTCTCTCAACGGAGTACTTCAACGAGCGTGGCCTACTTAAATATGATCAGCTACGGCGGTTTGTTCAACACCTTAACCTCGACCACCAGGTGATGAATAACCTCAAAATTGGGATGGTTCTGAACTTCAACTCGTCAACCCAACAACGCCGGAACACGAGCTTCTGGAATCTCCAAAAAAACTCACCACTGGGCATCCCCTACAATGAAGATGGTTCCATTAAAACCTATCCGTTTCCCGGTGCGGTGGTATACAATCCCCTCCTCGACGAAAGCCCGGATAACTATTCCAACCTGACCACCAGCAGCCGGATTTTCATGCTCGGTTTTGGTGAATGGTCGATCCTGAAAAACCTGTCGTTGCGGTCCAGTTTTGGTATCGATATTTCCAACAGCCAGCAGGGCATTTTTGAAGGGAAGAATACAACGCTGGCAGGCGTGAACAGCGGCTATTCGCGGGCAGCATTGATCGATGTCAGAGGTCGTAACTGGACCTGGGAAAACGTGCTGAATTACTCTAAAACCATTAAGGATCACTCCTTTAATGCTATGGTTGGGACCAGTATGATCAGCTACCGGACAGTGAATTTTTCGGGAGAAGGGAAAGATCAACCATTTTCGTCGTCGCTGTTCTACAACCTGAATACCAACACCAAAGACATTATTACCACCAGTAGTCTGATCGAAAGTTCACTTGCATCGGTGTTTGGTCGACTGAACTACAAGTTCAAAGATCGGTACCTGTTAACCGCTTCGTTACGTGCCGATGGTGCATCGGTACTGGCAGAGGGTCATAAATGGGCATACTTCCCTTCGGTGGCTGTGGCCTGGCGGTTGCTGGATGAGTCGTTCATGACAAACACGGGAGACCTGTTCTCCGAAATGAAACTCCGGGCCAGCTATGGGATTTCGGGAAACAGTGCGATTGGTGCTTATCAAACACAGGGTGGGCTTAGCAAAGTCGCCTACTCGTTTGACGAAACGCCCGCTTTCGGCTACTGGCCCAAGCTGTTGGCAAACCAGGATCTGGGCTGGGAGAAAACAGCAACGGTCAACATTGGGCTTGACTTCGGCTTTTTCAAAAACCGGCTGACCGGCTCCCTTGATGTATACAACACTAACACCAGCGATCTGCTAATGGATCGGATTCTGCCCTCGTTGACGGGTTACAGCACCACCGTTGCCAATGTAGGAAAAACCAAAACCCGGGGTGTCGATCTGATTATTTCGACCCGCAATTACACCTCGCCCAAGTTCTCCTGGTCAACCGATCTAAACTTCGCGACCTACAAAGAAGAGATTGTGGCCCTGAGTGTTGGTGGCGACGATGTATCGAAAGCCTGGTTTGTGGGCAAGCCGCTACGTGTTTTTTACGATTATGAAAAAACGGGCATCTGGCAAACGAGCGAAAAAGACGTAGCCGCTACCTACAATAAGGTGCCTGGCGAAATCAAAGTTCGGGATCAGAACAATGATGGCAAGATTACGGCCAGCGATGATCGAGTTGTGCTGGGTCAGGCATCGCCGAAATGGTCGGGTGGTATAACCAATAACTTTACCTACGGCAATTTCAACCTTTCGGTGCTGGTTTACGCACGAGTTGGGCAGATGATTTCAAGCCAGTATCTTGGGTATTTTTATCCGGGTGGTACAACGGCGGTAGCCGATTATTGGACACCCGAGAACCCTACCAATGCCTACCCACGTCCGTGGCTGAGTCATACTGACCAGTACCTGTCAACGCTCGGTTATGTCGATGGATCTTTCTGGAAAATTAAGGACATCCGTCTGAGTTATAACCTACCGAAAACCCTGCTGAAAAAGGGCCCGCTGAGTACCGTAACGATCTATTCGACTGCGAAAAACTTTTTCACATTTAGTAAGCTGAAAGATTACGATCCTGAGCGGGGCGGTTCTGTCGATTTCCCCCTGACCAAACAGCTTATCGTTGGCCTTAACGTCAGTTTCTAAACTCTTTAATAGACTTTGTTAAGACACTGTCTTTCCTTACTCATGAAGAAGATCCTTAACTACCTAGTTCTTTCCGCCGTATGCGCCGGGCTTTTGAGCCTGAATGCCTGCTCCGATTTCCTGAAAGAAAACAATAAAAACACAGTGACGGCCGATGCCTTTTATAAAACCACCGAAGGCATTGAGAGTCTGGTTAACTCGTGCTACGCCCCAACACGCATTTGGTATGGCAAAACCGTTGGCTACCTGTTAACAGAAGCCGGTACCGACGAAATGCTGTTCAGCAACACGGCAAACGGATCGTATCCTTATTTTGATTACAATTCTAACCTCCAGGCAACCGAAGGTGGGTTGATTTTTGTCTGGAAAAGCTTTTACCGGGGCATTAACACCTGTAATACTGCCATTGCCCGAATCAAGGAGTCGCCGTTACCAGCTAACCTGAAGGCTGTCCGGGAAGCTGAAGTTCGTTTCCTGAGAGCTTTTTATTACTACCATTTGGTTGAAACTTTTGGCCCGATTCCCTTGCGTACACAGGAAACGACCGGCCCTGAAATAACTGCCCTAAGAGCCCCTGTCGATGATATATATAAGCTCATCTTTAGCGACCTGGAAACGGCCCTTGCGAATAGTAAAGGTGTGGTGGCCCCACAAGGCGGTCGCGTAACCGAACCCGCCGTGGCTGCGTTTCTGGCGCGCCTGTACTTAACCCGCGATAAAAACACCGAAGCGCTGGCTATGGCCGACCGCGTTATCAAAAGCTATGACTTTAAATTGACCGAGAGCTATAAGTCACTTTGGGATATATCCAACAGCAGCGGTAGCACCAATAAAGAGGTTATCTGGTTTGTCAACTATTCCGAAAACAATACGCTCAACGACTATGGACGCTACGATGATCTGGGTTACTATTGGCTCTGGGAAGGCGGTCATCATGGTCATTTGATGTTCCTCCCGTATTTCAACGGGCTCAAAGGCTGGCAGTATGATCTGGAAACGGGGCGGTCATTGTTACAGTACATGCCGTCCAAGTATTTAGTCGATCTATACGACGAAACGAAAGACGCACGCTGGGCTGGATCGTTCCGAACAGTCTGGTGGGCAAACGACGCAACAACGCTGACGGGTGGTATGAAACTTGGTGATACCATTGCTGTAGTGTCCAAGCGGGCGGTTTCCGATACGTACCGCAAATCGAAACCCTATGCTATCTATGATGCCAACGACATCTATCAATCAAATGGCGTTCCTGTAATTCCCCGGTGGCGTTATGCCGGACTTTTGAAATTTGCTGACCCAACTCGTGCCTCTAAAGATGTCGTGAATAGCAAACGGGACGCGTTCGTTTTCCGACTCTCCGAAATGTATTTGATTGCGGCAGAAGCCAGTATGAAGTTAGGCAATACGGGTGCTGCGGCCGATTACGTCAACGTGGTTCGTAAACGGGCAGCTCTACCCGGAAAAAGTGATGACATGCTCGTGAAAGCAACCGACATGACACTCGATTTCATGCTCGACGAACGAGCCCGGGAGTTTGTCGGAGAACAACTCCGCTGGTTTGACCTGAAACGAACCGGGAAACTAATCGAACGGCTCACGAAGTACAATCTGGATGCGGCCACAAACGTAAAGCCTTTTCATTTGATGCGGCCAATCCCACGCGTTGAGATCGACGTGTTACAGAACAAAACCGAATTCGTTCAAAATCCTGGATACAACTAATTGGTAAGTTTAGCGAGTTCGCTGGCTAGTACAGGTAAAGATCAAGTAAACGTTAATTTATAGGTTGGTAATGCATAAATCCCTTCTGGAATCCAGAAGGGATTTCTTTTAGTTAAATCATCAGCCTAAGGGTATTGATTTTCACCTAACATGTACTGATTTAACCTATAGTGCATCATTGAACCAGGACCGCTTTACTTTGGCATTTGAGGCCCAACAGCATCATAAAATCGAGCCAATTGTCCGTAATTCACGTTTTTCTGATAGGTATGACGCAAAGAACCCCAGGTACACTCGACAGCATTCCAGAGCTTTTAAAAACAAAGTCGCATTTTTTGGCTCTCGATGGGCTTCGGGGGATAGCCGCTCTCGCGGTCGTGATTTTTCATTTCATGGAATGGATTTACACCAATCCTAGCCAGAATTTCATTGGCCACGGCTTTTTGGCAGTAGACTTTTTCTTCTGTTTGTCTGGATTTGTTATCGGGTATGCCTATGATGATCGGATTGAAAAAACAGGGGTCATTGAGTTCTTAAAATCGAGACTCATACGCCTTCATCCACTGATCATACTGGGCTCTGTGCTAGGCCTTGTAGGTTTTCTAGCGGATCCATTCGTCAACGACTCAAGCGCTTATAGTCCAGGCAAACTCACGTTACTAGTGGTTTGCTCGATGCTCCTTATCCCGCTTCCTCTGATGAAAGAGCGTGCGTTTAATCAATTTGGGTTCAATGCCCCTGCCTGGTCACTGTTCTGGGAGTATATCGCCAATGTTGTTTATGCGCTTATCCTTTGCCGGCTCAATCGCCGTTATCTGGCTGTTGTGACGGTGCTGGCGGGAGTAGGCATCTGCTGGGTCAGTTACCAGGCAGGAAATTTGATGGGAGGCTGGAGCAAAGACAACTTTTGGGATGGCGGTGTTCGTATTGCCTACTCCTTCTCGGCAGGACTGTTCATTTACCGCTCAAACTGGATTATAAAAAACAGACTTGGCTTCCCAGCGCTGGCCATCGTATTGTCGTTCGCTTTTTTACTGCCTTTTTTTAGCTGGAATTGGCTGGCAGAAGCCTTGGTTGTCCTGTTTTTCTTCCCACTCCTTATTTCGTTAGGCGCTGGCACCAGGCTATCACCCAGCATGACCAACCTTTCGGTATTCTTCGGAAACCTATCCTATCCGTTATACATGACTCACTACTGGGCAATTTGGCTATTTGGCAACTATTATACCCTCTACAAGCCCACCGTCAGGGAGTTGTTTTTGATAATCCCCGTGGGGGTCATTTCCCTAATTGGCCTGGCCTATGTCGTGATGACGGTGTACGATATCCCCCTCCGAAAGTATCTTACCCGTAAGCGAAGCCAGCGGACAACGGCCTAGTGGTTGATTAAACTAGTGGATTCTCTCGTTTCTCGTTCTCGCTTGGCTACGCCGAGTGAGGACTATTTTTAACGGCCTCTGGCCGGTGAAGTATGTCAAAAACGGGCCAGAGGCCCTTGAAAAAATAATCCTCACTCGGCGTAGCCAAGCGAGAACTGGGGAAACCAAGGGGCAACAGCCTAACGATTATTCCATTATCTCTATTTCTCATGTTCTCGCTTGGCTTCGCCGAGTGAGGGCTATTTGTTTAACGGCCTCTGGCCGAAGAATTGCAAATTACAGCAAAACGGGCCAGAGGCCCTTGAAAAAATAGCCCTCACTCGGCGAAGCCAAGCGAGAACGGTCGGAAATCCAGAAAGGCTTTCTTTTAATAACTCAGACGTAAATCAGCTTTTAAACAACCGGCAACTTCCAGCCATTGTGGTAATGGGCTGCCAGCAAGGCATTGGCCTGCGTGTCATTTTTGAAGCCTTTAGCGGCAGCGTCCCAGTACACTTTTCGGCCCGTTTTATACGCAATGTTACCCATATGGGCGTTTATGGCGGCAATACTGCCGGTTTCAATGCCGCACTTCAGTAATCCGGGATCGTTTGCCTTAATGGCCTGGACAAAGTTTTTCGTGTGCTCGTTCAGGTAGTCGCCGTTACGGGCCTGATCGGGGATGTCGTCCACTTTATAGACCTTGATCCCGTTCTTGGTTTGAGTTTCGGGCAGCAGCGACCAGCCATCCCGGTTTAGCACAAGCGTTGCGTTGTTGCCAATAAAAGCGATACCTTCCGTCCGTCCATAGTTGCCACCGTCGATGCCCGTTGCATGTTCCCAGAGCATATTGAAGCCATCGTATTCATACACGGCTTGCAGGGTGTCAGGCGTTTCGGAAGCATCATCGGGATAGGCGAGTTTGCCACCCGATGCCATCACGGATTTGGGTGCTTTTGCATTCATGGCATACAAAGCAATGTCAATTTCGTGAACGCCCCAGTCGGTCATCAATCCACCCGCATAATCCCAGAACCAGCGGAAGTTGAAGTGGAATCGATTGGGGTTAAAAGGCCGCTTGGGCGCTGGTCCCAGCCACATATCGTAGTCGACACCAGCGGGGGGCGCACTATCCGGCCGAACCGGAACGGGATTCATCCAGCCCTGATACGCCCAGACTTTCACCAGTCGAATATTGCCCAGCTTCCCCGACCGGATGTACTCGATCGCTTTCTCATAGTGCGATCCGCTGCGTTGCCACTGCCCTACCTGCACAATCTTGTTGTACTTCTTCGCAGCCGCCAGCATCAGATTGCATTCTTCAATACTGTTGGCCAACGGTTTCTCCACATACACATGCTTTCCCGCCGATACCGAGTCGATCATGGCCATGCAGTGCCAGTGATCCGGCGTACCAATAATGATGGCGTCTATGTCCTTATTTTCCAGCAGTTTCCGGTAGTCTTTGAAAAGTAGCGGCTTATTTTTCTGCATGGTCTGCACATCGGCAGCGCGCTTGTCCAGCACACTCTGATCCACATCGGCCAGGGCTACGCACTCCACATCGCTCATCAACAAATGCGAGCGCAGGTCCGACCAGCCCATGCCATTGCAGCCAATCAACCCAACCTGAAGTTTATCGTTCGGGGAAATCGTTTTGCGCTGACTGGCAATGGCTTCCAGACTAGGTAAGCTAATCAATCCCGCTCCGGTAGCGGTCAGAGCGGAGTTCCGCAAAAAATTCCTGCGTGAAGTTTTCATACGAGTATCGAGGTTTAGACCGGGCTTACTAAGGCCTGTCTACGAAAGCACAACAAGCCAGTTACCTAATCAGGCTAAGTCCTTAATTTCCATTCACCTACTAACTCCCGTAGTTTACCTACACGCTCTCGTTCTCCACAACTTTAGCCAAATCCCCCTGTAGACGTACACTATTTTTGATTGGTTCAACTACTCAAAACGTGCTGTAAGTCATGGATCATACAAATACGCTGTTACGGAGAACACCGGTTGCGATTGTGGGGATGGCGTCGATTTTTGCGGATGCAGAGAACCTAAAAACGTATTGGGAAAATATTATTCAGGGAGTAGATAGTATTACCGAAGTGCCCGAAAACCGCTGGAAAATCAGCGATTATTACGACCCAAACCCCACTACGCCCGATAAAACCTATTGCAAAGTGGGGGGCTTCATTCCCGAAATCGACTTCAATCCATTGGAAATTGGCTTACCCCCTACGCTACTGGAAGCCACCGACACGGCTCAGCTCCTGAGTTTAGCCGTAGCACGGGATGCCCTGCTGGATGCTGGATACGGGCTGGGGTCGACCAAACTGGATGCCCAACTCCGCGAACGAACGGGCGTTATCCTGGGTGTGGGTGGGGGACAAAATTTAATTCTGCCCCTCAGCACCCGGCTGGAGTCGCCGGTATGGCGCCGGGCAATGGAGTCGGCGGGGATGCCAGCTGTGCAGATCGAGCAGGTGATCGAAAAAATAAAAGCGGCTTACATCCCCTGGTCAGAAGATGCGTTCCCCGGTTTGCTGGGCAACGTGGTGGCAGGCCGGATTGCCAACCGCTTCGACCTGGGCGGCATTAACTCGACCGTCGATGCGGCTTGTGCAGCTTCACTAAGCGCCGTAAAAATGGCCCTGAGTGAGTTGATCGAAGGTCGCTGTGACATGATGCTGACGGGTGGCGTGGATACCAACAACTCGCCCTTCATGTACATGAATTTCAGCAAAACACCCGCGTTTTCGCTGAAAGGCAGCATTCGTCCCTTCGATCAGGATTCGGATGGGATGCTGGTAGGCGAAGGCCTGGGTATCATTGTCTGCAAGCGGCTGGACGATGCCATCCGGGATGGCGACCGGGTATATGCGGTCATCCAGGGCATGGGCAGTTCGAGCGATGGCCGGTTCAAAAGTATTTACGCCCCTCGCCCTCACGGACAGGCCATCGCCATGCAACGCGCCTACGACGAAGCGGGTTATGATGCCTCAACCGTTGGCCTGATCGAAGCCCACGGCACCGGCACCGTAGCGGGCGATCTGGCCGAAATTACCTCGACAAAAGCCGTTTTCGGAAAATCGAACCTGACACCCAACCACATCGCCATCGGCAGTGTGAAATCGCAGATTGGGCATACGAAAGCCGCTGCGGGGATTGCCGGATTGATCAAAGCCGCGCTGGCTCTGCACCATAAAGTACTGCCGGGAACCCTTAACGTCAACCAGCCGAATCCTGAGTTAGGTATCGAAAACTCGGCGCTCTATATCAATACGACAACCCGGCCCTGGTTTCGCAAAGCCGCCCACATACCCCGGCGGGCCGCGGTCAGTGCCTTTGGCTTTGGGGGCGTTAATCTGCACACGACTTTAGAAGAAGTGGGCAACGAACCACCGAAAAACTACCGGCAGCATACGCTTCACCGCATCTTACTGGTACACCAGCCCAACGATTCCTTATTGCTGGATGCGTGCCGTAAGCAGTTGGCATTGCTACAATCAGACGAGGCCACGCAGCACCTGAATCGGCTGGCACACCAGTCCAAAACAGAAAAAATCCCGGCCAATTATGCCCGGATGGGATTTGTTGCCTCGTCCGTAGCCGAAGCTCGTCAGAAGTTAACCCGGTTCATTGAGTTTTTAGATCGGAACACGGGCCAGCCGGAATGGCAGCACCCGATCGACGGCATCTGGTATCGGCAATCAGCGCTGGATACGGCCCAATCTGTCGTGGCTCTGTTTGCCGGGCAGGGATCGCAATACGTGACTATGGGAAATGAGCTTGCCTGCGCTTACCCGACCGTTCGGGATGCGTTCAACCAGGCCAACCGCTTTTTTGAGGCCAAAGGACAGAAGCCCCTCACGGATGTTGTGTTCCCGATTCCGGTTTTCTCGGATAACGAACGACAACGGCAGCAGGATGCCCTCCGGCAAACCCAGATGGCCCAGCCCGCCATCGGTGCCCTGAGCGCAGGCATGTATCAGCTACTGGCCGATGCGGGATTTACAGCTAATTTCTTTGCGGGTCATAGTTACGGTGAATTGACCGCCCTCTGGGCAGCCGGGGTTCTGGACGATGATGCCTTTTATGGTCTATCCAAGATTCGCGGTGAAGTCATGGCGGCTACGCCTACCGGCGAATCGGGGACTATGCTGGCCGTGAAGGGAAATCGCGAAGCCATTGAGCAACTCATACACAACCGCCCTGGCGTATGGGTATGTAATCTGAACTCGCCCTCACAGCTCGTGCTGGGTGGACAAACTGATGCGTTACTATCGGTACAGGACGAAGCCAAAGCGCGGGGATTTCAGGCAACCCTGCTTCCGGTATCGGCCGCTTTTCACACCCCACTCGTCAGCCACGCCCAACACCCCTTTGCCGACGCCATCCGACGAATTTCTATAGCTACCCCAACCGGTCGAGTGTTCTCGAATACAACCGGACAAACCTACCCAACCGATCCGGAACAGATTAAAGAAACACTGGCCGGGCATATCGTAAAGCCAGTCCGTTTTCAGGAACAGATCGAAGCTATCTACGCACAGGGTGGTCGGGTGTTTGTTGAGTTCGGCCCGAAAAACACGCTGAGTAATCTGGTAACGGAGATTCTGGCGGGGAAACCCCACAAGGTGATTGCCTTGAATGCCAACCCGAAAAAAGACAGCGATAAACAACTACGGGAAGCTATTGTCCAGCTCACGGTGCTGGGGCAGGCACTTCAGGGGTTCGATCCGTTCGAGCAACCTTACGTCGAACCGGCGGCCAAACCCAAACTAACGATTAAAATCAGTGGCTACAACCACGTTTCGGAAGCCACAAAAAAACGCTACGAGCACGCGCTCAGCCTCCCCCCTATTGAGACACAGTCCCTCTCTGGTATAAACGAAGACGAAGCCATGAACCCAACCCTCACCCAAATGCAGGCTGACCTGGCCTCGTTACTGGAACAACAAGGTCGAATTGAGGCTATGTTAAAAGCCCTGATGCATACCAATACCCTCTCTGCCAGCCAACTAAACAGTAAAGCGATACCCGTATCGGTTACCTCAGACCTGCCAACGGTAAATGGCTATTCTTCATCGTCCCTCAATGGGGTTAATGGCTCAAAAAACGGCTACGTCAATGGAGCTACCATAGAACCTCAGCCTGTGGAGGTGATGCAGCCAGCGCCTGTCGTCGTTGACACACCAAAGCCCGCCATTGACCCCAAACTTATTGAAACCAGCCTCCTGACGGTGGTTGCCGAAAAAACCGGTTATCCCGCCGAAATGCTTGAATTAAGTATGGATATGGAAGCCGATCTGGGTATCGACTCCATTAAACGGGTGGAAATTTTCGGCACCATGACCGAAGCGCACCCATCTGTGCAGGGGGTGAAGCAGCAGGAACTGGCCGAGCTGCGCACGCTCCAGCAAATTGTCGATTACCTGGTTGCCAAGATGACAACCGGACAAACCATCGAATCCAGTAAAGGACTTTCCGCTCTACTATCCAATCCATCAACCAATCCGGTCCATCAAAACGGACAGTCAGATCAACCCCAATCTACCCTACCGGTTCCGTCGGCACCGGGAATTCCCATCCCGGCAAAACCTGCCGTTGATCCTAAACTGATTGAAACAAGTTTGCTAACCGTCGTAGCCGAAAAAACCGGTTATCCCGCCGAAATGCTTGAATTAAGTATGGATATGGAAGCCGATCTGGGTATCGACTCGATCAAGCGGGTAGAAATTTTCGGCACCATGACCGAAGCCCATCCATCCGTACAGGGGGTGAAGCAGCAGGAACTGGCTGAGCTGCGCACGCTGCAAGAGATTGTCGATTATCTGGTCGCGAAAATGGCAACAGGTCGGGAGGTCGCTGTCGAAAAAAAGTAGTCGCCGATCCTGTCAGCCTGACTAGCTACGCGCCGGGAAACTACCCCAATGTGCCCCGCTCGGTAGCCACGTTGCGGTACCTTCCCGCGCCAGATGCCCTGACGATGCCGCAGGAAGGCATTACGCTGGTTATCAATGACGGATCGGCTGTAACGCCCGCGCTCTGCGCCGAATTAGTTGGGAATGGCCATCAGGTGGTTGTCCTGACATTTCCAACCGGAAGTAGTCCGTTGCGCCAGTCATTCCCGGCGGGTGTTGTAGAGCAGCAACTTCCGGACAGACAGGCGGAAACGATGCAACAGGCCTTGGGCCAACTTACAGCCCCGGTCAGTCAGTTTATTTATGTATATCCTCGTCTTGCCCGAGTGGATGTGCAGACGTTTGCGCAGGCATCGGAAAAAGACGATCTGAAAACAGCGTTCCTGTTTGCCAAATACCTAAAGCCGTCGCTGAACGCTGACACCTGGCAAACACGGCCAGCTTTCCTGACGGTTACGCAGCAGGATGGTGCGCTGGGCACGGCCAATTCCGGGCAGGATGCAATTTTAGGCGGTGGGGTAACGGGCCTAACCAAATCACTGAATTTAGAATGGCCGGGCGTCTTTTGTCGGTCGGTCGATCTATCGCCGGAGCTAACGGCAACCGAAGCCGCCGAAAAAATCCGGCAGGAGTTATATGATTCAAACATCTGCCTAACGCAAACCGCTTATAACGCAGTAGGCAAGCGATTCACGCTGGTAGCCGAACCCGTGGACCCACTAAAAGAGCCATCGCTAAACGCCCGAATCAATGAGCGTAGCGTATTTCTGGTAACCGGAGGTGGCCGGGGCATCACGGCCAGTTGCGTCAATCAACTGGCCATTACCTTTCGCTGCACCTTTATTTTGCTAGGCCGCACCGCCCTCCAGCAAGACGAGCCCGACTGGGCAAAAAACCGAAGCGAATCCACCGACCTAAAACGTCAGGCCATGGAATTCCTGAACGCATTGGGCGAAAAACCACTGCCCCGCCTTGTGGAGCGCCTGGTGAACGACGTACTGGCCCAACGGGACATTCGTACAAATCTGGATTACCTGAAAACAAAGGGAGTCACCGCGTTTTACCGATCCGTGGATGTCACAGATCCCGAAGCCATTAAAGCGGTTCTTGACGAGTTACAGCCCCAAACGGGACCCGTTACCGGCCTGATTCACGGCGCGGGTCGGCTGGCCGATAAACTCATCGAGCATAAAACCGAAGCCGATTTCGATGCCGTCTTTGATGTTAAAGTGCTGGGACTGGCGTCGGTCATGCAGGCCCTGTCGCTGGCCGATCTTCAGCACGTGGTCTTGTTCTCATCGGTAGCCGGTTTCTATGGCAATGTTGGCCAAACCGACTACGCCATGGCCAACGAGGTGCTCAATCGTTTTGCGTATCTGTTTCGCAAAAACTACCCGAAAGCACAGGTGGTATCCATCAACTGGGGTGCCTGGGACTCGGGCATGGTGAGCCCTGAACTCAAAAAAATGCTCCTGGCGCATCAGGTTGAGTTTGTACCTTCTCAGGAGGGGCCGCTTGCTCTGGTCGATCAGTTGAGCATTCAGGCGCAGGATCAGGTGCAGGTCCTATTGGGCGGAACGTTACCTGTTGCCAAAGCCGTGACCGATGCCCCCCTACGAACGTATACGATTAACCGGACTCTGACGCTGGACGCCAATCCATTTCTGGCGCACCACCATATTCAGGGACACGCCGTATTGCCGATCAACATCGCCAATGTCTGGATGGCACAAACGGCAGATATGCTGTATCCCGGTTTCAAATTGTATCGGGAAGACAATGTAAAATTGTTTAAGGGCATCGTCTTTGACGGCAATCAACCCACCGATTTCCAGATTGTTGTGCAGGAACTCGAAAAGAGCGCGGAGCGGGTTCATGTGCTGATTTCTGTCAGGAGTCAACGGGGTGGCAAATTGCCCATGCCCCACTACAAGAGCGAGATCGTACTGGTGAGTCAACGACCAAAGCCACCAATTGAACCTCTGCCGGATATCCGAAACATGGTGCCCGTCATTGCCGATGGATCGGTGCTGTATCGGGATGGCACGCTCTTTCACGGCCCCGATTTTCAGGGCGTTAAGCAAGTGCTTTCTCTGGATGAAACCGGCGCTTTATTGCTGTGCGAACACCCCGGTCTGTCCTGGGAGCGGCAGGGTCAGTTCCCATCCTCATCCATCAACGGTTTCCTGACCGATAGTATGTATCAGGGGTTGTTGATCTGGGTACGACGGTTTCACGACTGCGCTTGTCTCCCGCTCACAACTGGCTGGGTAGAAATGACGCAGGAACTTCCCTTTGGCCGACCGTTCTACGTCTCGCTTCGGGTGGTCCAGTCCACGGAGTTCAGCATGTCGGCCGATCTCACCGCGTTCGATGCCGTTACGGGTGTGGTTTTCCTGAAAACGCAACGAGCCAGCGTCACCATCAGTCGCACCCTGCAATGGACACTGCCAGAGGAAGTAGCCAGCTAATTCTATGAAACCAGATCAGACAGCCGAAAAAATAGCGATCGTTGGCCTGGGCGCACTGTTTCCCGGTGCCACCTCGCCAGACGAGTTCTGGGCTAATTTACTGGCGAACAAATCCCTGATCAGCGAGGCCACTACCGCCGATTTCGGGGCTGACCCGCAGCTATTTTTTAACGAGGCAAAAGGCAAACTGGATAGCTGTTATTCGTTGCGGGGAGGCTTCATCCGGGATTTTCAGTTCGATGCACAGGGGTACGCACTGGATGCACAGACATTGCTCGATCAGGATCAACAGGTGCACTGGTGCCTGTACGTTGCCCGCGAAGCGCTACGAAACAGCGGCTACTGGCAGCACGAAAGCCTGAACCGCTGCGGGGTTATCATGGGTAATTTATCCTTCCCCACCCGCCAGTCGCGGCAAATTTTATCCGCTGTTTATGCCGATGTAGCCCAACAGACGCTGGAAACCCTGACGGGCGAATCCATACCGGTACCAAGGCCGTACGCACCTCACTCAACTGATTTACAAAACGCCTTACTCATTAGCACACCTTCGGCATTGATCGCTCAGGCCGTGGGGCTTCAGGGACCGCACTACTCGCTTGATGCTGCCTGTGCTTCCAGCTTGTACGCTGTAAAACTGGCCTGCGACGAGCTACGGGCGGGAAAAGCCGATCTAATGCTGGCCGGGGCCGTTAGTGGGGCCGATCCACTACTTATTCATGTTGGGTTTTCGTATTTCCACGCTTATGCCCAAGCGTCTGAATTGTCGGCTCCATTGGATCAGCACTCGAATGGGCTGACCTCCGCCGAGGGTGCCGGCATGGTGGTGTTGAAACGACTGTCGGATGCGCAACGGGATGGCGATACGATCCATGCGGTTATCGACGGCATTAGCTTATCCAACGATGGAAAAGGGGAGTTTTTATTGACCCCCAACCCCAAAGGGCAGCGGCTGGCGCTGGAACGAGCCTACAGCCAAACCGCCTTCGGCCCGGAAGCGATCGATTATCTGGAATGCCACGCCACCGGAACCCGGCTGGGCGATAAAATCGAGTTGAATAGCATCAGCGATTTTTTCGGCTCATCGGCCCCGCTCATTGGGTCGGTCAAGTCCAATCTGGGGCATGTGCTGACAGCGGCTGGTATGGCCAGTATGTTCAAGGTAATTCTGGCGATGCAACGGGAGGTGATTCCAGCCACCATCGGTATCGAAAACCCGCTCTCATCGGCCGATGGGCAGATTGGTGCCAGTCAACTGGTACGTGAAAACAGACGCTGGCCCCGCAACGGCGATGTTCCCCGCGCGGGCATCAATGCCTTTGGTTTCGGGGGTACCAATGCCCATATGGTGCTGTCGGCTCCGGTAGCGAATGCGCAACCCGAAGAGATGTCAAGCCCGTTTCCACCCGTGCCTCTGGCCATCGTCGGGATGGATCTGCACATGGGCGACTGCGAGAATCTGGACGACTTTTACCTGTCATTGCTCCTGGGTCGGCAGCATTTTCGGCCCTTACCCACCGAGCGCTGGAAAGGCATGGACGCCCTTCAAAAAACACGGCACGAAGCCGGATTGCCGCCCATCAGCGAGTTGCGGGGTGCCTGGATCAACGCATTCAATATTGACCTGCTGCGCTTTAAGATCCAGCCCAACGAAGCCGAACGCACTACCCATCAGCAGATTCTGATGCTGAACGTAGCCGACCGGGCCATTCGGGATGCGGGCCTGGACAAGCTGGAAGGAAAGGCGGCCAATATCGCCGTTATTATCGCGATGGAAACCGAGCTGGAAATTCACCACCGGGCAGGACGCTGGCATATGGGCTGGCAAGTTCGACAGGCGGTCCAGGATGCGGGTCTGACCGTCACGGAATCAGCCCTGGATACCCTGGCCGATGGCATCAAAAACGCGATTTTTTCAGACTACGAAGGGCATTCACTGAGCGAGCATACGGGCTTCATTGGCAACATTACCGCCAGCCGCATTGCGTCGCTAATGGATTTTACGGGCCCGGCGTTCACGGTTTCGTCCAACGAGAACAGCGTGTATAAGGCCCTGAACATTGCCCATAACCTACTGGCCAGTCGCGAGGTAGATGCCGTTGTGCTTGGTGCGGTCGATCTGGGGGGTGGCTTCGAAAGCGTGCTGGCACGACAGGCGGCTCACCCGGTTCATACCGGAGCGGTGTCCATGAGCTGGAACCATAGTACAATCGGCTGGACAATCGGCGAAGGTGCCGGAGCCATTGTTCTGAAACGTGCCGATGATGCCACGACGGATCGGGTATATGCCCGGATCGATGATCTGGCCATTGTGCAGTCGGACTGCGCCAGCCTGCGGGGAACCGCCAGTGCCAAAGCCGTCGACGAAGCCGCCCGGCAGGTACTGAGTCGGCAGCAACTGAGTCCATCCGACATTGGGTATCTGGAAGTGTCGGGCAGTGGCATTACCGAAGAAGATGGCGCGGAGATAAAGGGGCTTACGCAGGCTTACGGCGGAAATAAGTCGGCATTAACCTGCGCCCTGGGGAGTAGCAAAGCCCATATCGGCCACACCTTTGCGGCATCGGGAATCGCATCGATCATTAAAACGGCACTGTCTTTATACCATCGTTTTTTACCGGGCGTGCCGCATTGGGAAGGCCCAGCCTGGGCAGCACCCTTTGCCACCTGCCCATTTTACGTGCCCGATGTGTCGCGGCCCTGGATTCCCCAAAAAGGCAAACCTATGCTTCGGGCCGCCATCAGTGGGCTGGCCAGCGACGGCACCAGTGCGCACCTGCTTCTATCGGAAGTGGATCACCCACAAGCCAACCAACCTTCGTCGTATTTACTGCGGGCTGGCGAACGACTCTTTCCCCTACAAGGCGCTAGTACCGACGAATTGCTCACGCGCTTAACCGACATCGAAAACCGCCTGCTCACGAAATCGTTCCGGCAACTTTCCGATCAGCTCTGCGCTGCGGTCAGGGCAACGTCTACGCCCGGCCAAAAGCTGGTACTGGTGGCTTCGTCCGATGAAGACTTACGGCGGGAGGTCCGTTTTTTTCAGGCTACACTCAGCCAGCAACCGTCGACAGCGGAACCGCTTCAAACACCGTCGGGCAGTTATTATACCCCAGCTCCGTTGGGGAATACGGGTAAACTGGCACTGGTCTACCCCGGTTCGGGCAGCGCCTATGTGGGTATGGGAACCACCATTTTTCAGGCATTCCCCGACTTATACGACCGGCTGAACCAGCAAGGCTACGACCCCGCCGATGCCCTCAGCGCCGACTTATACCCGCGAAGTCTGTTTGCTTTAAATCAGGCACAGAAACAGGAAAAGGAACGACAGCTTCAAGCCAATGCATCGGCGATGATGCTGGCGGGCTGTACGTTCTCCGGTCTGTTTACGAAGGTACTTGAGGAGTATCTGGCGGTTCAGGCCGACTCCGTGCTGGGGTATAGCATGGGCGAAACTAGTGCCATGTGGTATAGCCAGGACATCTGGAGCACAGCCGCCGTCGATACGAACTTTGTGCAGGCACCGCTGTTCCGGGAAAAAGTGGGCGGACGAATGACACTCCTCGCCGAACTCTGGCAACTACCGGAAGCCGAAGCCCGAGCGCGCTGGCGTTCCCGGCTGATTCATCTACCAGCGGGGATAGCGGGGTATCCATCGCTGGCCGACTGGTTCCGGCAGGCGGTGGCTCCCGTTGAAAGCCGGGTGTTTCTGACCTTCATCAATACCGATACCGAAATCATTCTGTCTGGCGACTCGGTCGATCTGGATCGCGTGCTGGCTACGCACCAGCTGGCCGGGGTGCCTTTAACCATCAACAATGTGGTGCATCACGATTTTTGCCACCGGGTAGCCAACGACCTGATCGAGATGCACCACCTGCCTATTCAACAGGCATCGGCTAAAACGTTCTATTCCAGCGTAACGGCTCAACCGCTCCCCATCGAGAGCGATGCGCTGGCCAACAATGCGCTGGCGGTGTGTTGCCAACCGGTAGACTGGCCCCGTATTGTTCAGAAACTGGCGGCAGACGGCCACCAACTGTTCATTGAGGTAGGCGCTAATGCGACCTGCTCCCGCTGGATTTCGACCATTCTTGTCGATCAGAACCATGCTGTTCTACCGATAGATCGCAAGGGATCGAGTGTGCTGAGGAATCTGACCGGGCTGGTAGCCCGACTGCTGGCGCATGGCGTACCGGTCAACCTGACGCCTTTTTTCGAACAAGAATTGACCGAAAAACCCGCGTGCAAAGCCTTGCTAAAAACCTTACATACGGGTGGGCCTCGTTTCGGATCGTTGCTGCTAACGCCCGAGAAACGAGCCTTCTTCGCCCAACACATGACACGAACCAAGCCCATGCTGGTTACTACTGATCCCATTTTACCAACCACATACACCCAGGTTGCGGATAGCCTGACGAGTACGTTGGTACAACTACTAGCCGAACCGATAGCCGATGAAGTGAGGGCGAAACCACGCCCGTTGGCAGAGAACGGGCTCGTTCTACAGGATTATACCGATCCAAACCGACTGAATGACAAGGCTAGTATCTGGAACGAGGCCGATCTACTGACGTTCGCCAGTGGCAGAATCCAGGATGTGTTTGGGCCCGAATACGCGCCGATCGACACCTATCGGCGACGGGTGATGCTGCCCATGCCGCCCTATCTGCTGGTGAGCCGGGTAACAAAACTGGATGCCACCCTGCACGACTATAAGCCATCCCGCCTGACCACCGAGTATGACATTCCGTACCAGTCGGCCTTTGCCACCGATGGGCAAATACCCTGGGCGGTCGCGGTCGAATCGGGCCAATGCGATTTGTTATTGATCAGCTACCTCGGCATTGATTTTCAGAACAAAGGCGAGTACGTTTACCGGCTCCTGGATTGCACCCTCACCTTCACCGATGATCTTCCGTTTGAAGGACAGACCCTACGCTACGATATTTCGATTGACCGTTTTGTGCGGAACGGGAATAACCTGCTCTTCTTTTTCCACTACCGCTGCTACGTCGAAGATCGGCTGGTGCTGAAAATGGACGGCGGTTGTGCCGGTTTTTTCAGCAACGAAGACCTGGCGCTGGGGCAAGGGGTTGTCTTTAGTCCGCAGGAACTCAGCCAGCGCGCCAATCGGCCCCGGCAGCATTTTACGCCCCTGCTCGACTGCGCCAAATCGTCTTTTTCAACCGACGATCTACTGGCCCTGGTGCGCGGGGATCTGGTCAGTTGTTTTGGCGACAGCTATTTCCCGAACGGGCGTAATCCGTCGCTCCGGTTGCCACCGAACGAAATCCGGATGCTGGATCGGATTACGCATGTTGATCGGCAAGGGGGCAGCGCAGGACTGGGGTTCATTGAAGCCGAGAAAGACCTACAGCCCGACGATTGGTATTTCCCCTGCCATTTTCGCGACGATGAAGTGCTGGCCGGTTCGCTTCAGGCCGAGGGCGGTGGTCAGCTTCTGCGCTTTTACCTGCTGCTGCTGGGGATGCAACGGTTGACCAAAGATGCCCGTTTTCAGCCCATCCTCGATTTGCCCCAGAAAGTCCGGTGTCGTAAAGAAGTACCTGCCAAAGCCGGGAAACTCATCTACCAACTGGAGGTTAAGGAAATTGGTCTGGTACCGGAGCCTTACGTCATTGCCGACCTAACGATTCTGTACGAAGGACAGGTGGCCGTGTTTTTCGAGAATCTGGGGCTGCGGCTACAGGAAAAAGACCAGCCCTCGTACCTGAAAAACACCCTACCGCGCCAGGAAGGCATTTACGTAAAACCCGTCGATTACCCTGTTCTCCTGAACGAGTTCCATATCACCCAACTGGCGCTGGGGCCCGTTGCCAAGTGTTTTGGCGAGGAGTATAGGGGGTTCGACGGTCGGGCGTTGTCGCGGCAGCCCAACACGGATCTGCAACTGATTTCCCGAATCGTATCGTCGACGGGTCAGCGGCATGTGTTTGCCAACAAGCCCGTGATGGTGAGCGAGTATGACGTACCCGCCGATGCGTGGTTCTACCAACAGAACGCGGCTCCTGAGATGCCCTATTCGATTCTGATGGAGATTGCTCTGCAACCCTGCGGCTTCCTGGGTGCTTATCTGGGCAGCACGCTGATTGTGCCCGACAAAGATCTTTTCCTGCGCAACCTCGACGGGGATGGCGATTTACTACGCCCTGTCGATCTGCGGGGCAAAACGCTCACCAACCGGGTTTGTCTGGTGAGTCATACATCCCTGAACGGCACCATCCTGCAACGATACACCTTTGAGTTATCCGTTGATGGATCGCCATTCTACCGGGGCAATGCGTCGTTCGGTTGTTTCACCAAAGATGAACTGTCGAATCAGGTTGGACTGGATCGGGGTGAACACCTAGCGCCCTGGTACGCCACCCAACCTGCCGACCAGTTGAAGAGTCTGTCATTTAAGCTTGATTCGCTGTTTGGCCGGATGAAGTTGTTTCGGTCAGTTACTCCCGCGTCACCCCACTTGCATCTGGCCAGCGATCAGCTCAATCTGCTCGATACGGTGATGGTGGTGAAGGAAGGCGGTAATTACGGGAATGGCTATGTATTTGCGCAGAAGTCGATTCAGCCCCATAACTGGTTTTTCACCTGCCATTTCTACACCGATCCGGTGATGCCCGGTTCTTTAGGCATTGAATCCATGTTACAGGCCATGCAGGTATTTGTGCTTCAGCAGGGGCTGGCCGATGGGTTGTCGGGCGTTTCGTTTCGGCAGGCCGCACCACACAAAACCGTCTGGAAATATAGAGGACAAATTTTGAGTAGCGATCCCGACATGAATCTGGAAATCCATATCAAAACGATTGAGCGAACCGACCGGTCGCTGCGACTAACTGCCGACGCCAGCCTATGGAAAGGCCCGCTCCGTATTTATGCCGTAACAGATCTGGCTCTGCTTGTTAGTTAGGATACTAGCTGGCGCGAGCATTCGCTCGTGCCTTTTATGTAGCGAGCATTCGCTCGCGTCAGTGAATACTGACTTTATTAAAAGGCACGAGCGAATGCTCGCGCCAGCCATAACCTCTCTTCTCCCATGACCACCACTTTCCATCCCATAGCTTCACCTAAATCAAACGGCATCAGTTACCGTCAGACACCCGTAACCGCCAAATGGTTCGGTGATCCGCGCACGGTTCGCTTTGATCAACCGGGTATTCGCCAACTCCTCGAAACCCCTGGAGAAACCAGCTACTGGGTGCGTGATGCCCAGGGGCGGATTGGCGTGACGATGAGCTTTGGCACCAGCGTTCCAGCCCAGCTTTGTTCGATGGAATTACTGGCCACACTCCCGGCCTACCAGTCTGACCAACTCGGCGACCCTTCGTTCCAGCAGGCGTATAGCACCCGCTATGCCTATATGGCGGGCGCGATGGCCAATGGCATTGCCTCGGAGGAGCTAGTTATTGCGTTGGGCAAAGCCGGTATGCTGGCGTCGTTCGGTGCCGGGGGGCTGGTTCCGGCCCGTATCGAGCAGGCCATCGACACCATCCAGCAGGCGCTTCCCAACGGACCCTATGCGTTCAACCTGATCCATAGCCCCAGCGAAGAAGCCCTCGAACGGAAAGCTGTCGATCTCTATCTTGACAAAGGCGTTACCGTTATTGAAGCCTCCGCTTTTTTAAGCCTGACCGAGCATGTCGTGCGCTACCGGGCCTCCGGACTCAAGCGCCGTTCCGACGGCACCATTCATGCGGCTAATCGCGTCATTGCCAAGGTCTCGCGGCTCGAAGTGGCTACTCTTTTTCTGAAGCCAGCCCCAACCACTATCCTACAAAAATTGGTCGCTGCGGGCAGCATCAGTCCAGAGCAGGCTCAGCTGGCATCGATGATACCCATGGCCGACGATATCACCGTTGAAGCCGATTCGGGTGGGCATACGGATAAACGCTCCCTGGTTTGTCTGTTACCCGCCGTTCTGAGTTTACGCGATCAGATTCAGGCCGAACAAAACGATGCGTACCCCGTGCGGATTGGCGCGGCTGGCGGTTTGAGTACGTCGGAATCCATTGCGGGTGCCTTCGCGATGGGCGCGGCCTACGTGGTAACAGGCTCGATCAATCAGAGTTGCCGTGAGGCCGGAACATCCGATCATGTCCGGGCGGTACTGGCGCGCGTCAGTATGACCGATGTGATAATGGCCCCCGCAGCCGATATGTTCGAGATGGGGGTGAAGCTTCAGGTGGCTAAAACGGGAACACTGTTTGGCCTTCGGGCGCAGAAGCTCTACGAGTTGTACAGCGCCTATCCAGGCTGGGAAGCCATTCCGGAAAAAGAGCGGGCTACGCTGGAAAAGAATATACTAGGCGAATCGTTCGACTCGGTCTGGGCGCAATGCCTCACCTTCTTCATGGAGCGGGACCCCGAACAGATCACGCTGGCCAACGATAACCCCAAACGCAAAATGGCACTGGTCTTCCGCTGGTATCTGGGCCTGTCGTCGGTATGGGCTAACCGGGGCGTGGCCGGGCGCGAGCTGGATTACCAGATCTGGTGCGGACCGGCTATGGGTTCATTCAATCAGTGGGTGAAAGGCACCCGACTGGAAGCCTGGGAAAACCGGCGCGTGGCCGATGTTGCCCATCAACTCCTGCACGGGGCCGCCTACCTGAACCGAATTCAGTACCTGAGCATGCTGGGTGTTCAATTGGATGCCAGCTATCGAACTGTACACGTTCAGCCAACTTCAGCAACGCCCTCATTCATTTCCTAAGCGCCGAAGACTCCTAAAACTCAGATGGATTATCAGATCGTCATGAAAGAGCAGTATGAAATCATACCCGATTTAAGTCTGCTCGATGCAACTGAACTGGCCCGCTACCAGCGGCTACTCCGTCCGCAGAAACAACTGGAGTTTCTGACGGGCCGAACGTTCCTGAAACAGATGCTGGCGGACTGTTTAGGACTCGCCCCCACCGCCATTTCGCTCTTCGTAACCGATACCGGAAAACCGTACTTACCCGCGCTGGCCGAGACGCGATTCCCTTATTTCAACCTGTCTCATTCAGACGGGCATTATCTGGTTGGCTTATCCCGGTTCCCGATTGGCGTCGATATTGAGGCTCCCCGGCCCATCAATCTTAATCAGGTCCAGCCTTTTCTGTCGACCGATGAGTTTCGGCAATTAGACCTACTTCCTCAGGCCCAGCGTTCGGCTGCCTTTTTCCGGCTCTTCACGGCCAAAGAAGCGTTTTTGAAAGCCACGGATATGCGCTGGAAACTGGACGAGATTTCGTTTCACCTGGAAAATCAACACTGGAAACTCAGCGCGCCACACGGCCCCTTCCCCTTCTACCAAACCGACTACCGAGGTTGTTGCGTAGCGGTTTGCCTGGACGCCACATCGACCACCCGCGCCAACTCAGTCAACGGCTCCTCCAGCCATTAACGCTAAAAAACATGTCTTCCTCCATGGTTATCACGCTCAAACCCGCTACTGATCTTACAGCCGATGAGATCGCCGATTGCTATGCGCTGGTGGCCCGAACCGGATTTTCCGTTGAGCCCGGCTATCTGGAATCGGCACATCTGACGCACAACCCCACGATGGTACTGGCTCATCAAAACGGGCGGTTGGTAGGCTTGCAATCGTATTCGTTGTACCGGTGCAAGACCCCATTTCGACGCCGGGCAATGCCCGTCTTATACGGGGGACTGGCCTTTCAGGATACCACAGCGGTTGGGCGCGGCATTGCCCATCAACTATCGGTTAGCTACATGCGACACGCCTTCGGCCCCTTTTGGCCCCTTCGCTCGTATGCGTTCATGCTCCGAACGCCCAACCCTAAGCTAATGCAGATTATGGGGTTACAGCATAAACTCTACCTGCCAACCAGTAACGAGCTTACCCAAACCCTGATTCGGTTTGCCAGAGAGTTTGCGCAAAAAGAGCGGGGTATCCGGTATACGATCGATGATCGGCTAGTGGTGCTGACACCGGATGAAGAACGTACGCCAACCGAAATCACCAACCAATGGCCGATGTTTTATCGGGCATCGCAAGAGTCGTTCAACCAATTGGCGTTTGACCTAAAGTTGATCGTTCAGGAAGATGGTCGGCAGTACCTGACAGATAACTACCTGCTCGTACTCGGTCGGTCGTCACGTAGTCAACTACTGAAAGCGGTCTGGAAACTGAGTTGGCGGTGGCTGGGCAAGCGGTTGGGTATCGGCTCCCAGCCCCTCTCTCCTGGTTTGGGAGAGGGGCCGGGGGTGAGGGCAACGCGGCCAGTTCAGGCGTAATTCATCTCACCCCAGTTCTCGCTTGGCTTTACCCATCAAAAACGGGAGAAACAGCCAGTTGCTTGTGGTGTCAGTTTCTTAAAACTGACACAATAGGTTTCTCAAAACCTATTGTGTCTGGCTGGCTACTACACTCGGTTTTGAGAAACCTCGCTTGTCAGTTTTAAGAAACTGACATCACTGAATCCATTATCCATTTAAACAAAACCATGGCCAGGAAAAATGTGCCCCCGTTCCCCGTTCTCGCTTGGCTTTGCCGAGTGAGGGGTATTTTTTTTACGGCCTCTGGCCGGTGAATTATATCAAAAACGGGCCAGAGGCCCTTGAAAGAATAGTCCTCACTGGTACGCCAGCCCGGTCGGAAAGCCAAGCGAGAACGGAGAAACTGACATCACTGAACCCATTATTAATCATCCATTATCCATTACTCATTTTTCATTATCCATTTAAGCAAAGTCATGGCCAGGAAAAAGGTGCTGATTGTTGGGGGAGGTATTTCTGGTCTGACGGTTGCCCATGAGTGCATCCAGCAGGGGTTCGAGGTGCATGTGTACGAGAAAAAGAGTCACTGTGGTGGAAAGGCGTTTGGACTGAAAAATGAGGATGGTTTGTACATCGAGCATTCCATTCGGACCTATGGCGCTGGCTATCACCATTTATTTCAGACATTGAAGGCGATTCCTGCTGGCGATGGAAAAACTGTTTTCGATAATCTGACGGCCTTGCCGGGTGTGCTCATGACCTCCCGGCAAGATCCTTCCCGGAATCGACTCCTGCTCACCACCTATGCTACCCCAAAATTCCGTAAGCTGCTGGTGCTTTTACGTATTCTGCGGAGCTGGCAACTCAACACGAGCGAAGCCATTCAGTTCATCCGCTTATCCATGGATTATGCCCTCAAGAGTGAGGAACGCCGGGCCACCGTTTATGCCGGAAAAAGCTTTGCGGACTATGTAGGTTTATCCACATATTCACAACCTTTTCAACAATTCCTGACGGCTTTCCTCGACATTATTGTAGCCGCAAAGCCCTATGCCGCTGCTGAAGTGATTTTATCACTGATGAACAAAATCATGTTTCCCAACAAGGTAGCCGGACTTTTATCGACCATGAACGTGATGAATGGGCCAACGAATGACCGGTTTATCGACCCCTGGGTACGGCATTTAACGATGCTGGGGGTACAGTTTCACCTGAATAGCTCGCTCGATGATGTTGTCGTTGAAGCGGGGCAGGTTTCGCAGGTTATGATCAACAAAACAGAGGTCAACAAAGCCGATGCTTTTGTGTTGGCGATTCCTTATCAGCACCTCCGTCGGTTAGTGCCTGACCTGCAACTTTCTCAGAAAAGCCATCGGGAGTGGAGTTTTAGTTATCAGTTCTATTTGCGGGCTATTCCGACCGATTTACGGATCAATCAGACGTTTACGCTCGTGCTGGATTCGCCCTGGAAGCTGGTGTACCTGGTTGAAGCCGAACCCCTCTGGACGAATGTAGACTTCCGGCCTGATGTTCGGGCCATTCTGTCGGTCACGTTATCCAATGTCAACACACCGGGACTACTAACTCCTAAACCCCTGCATCAGTGTACCGACGAGGAAGTACAGGCCGAGCTGCTCCACCAGATTGGGTTTGCATATCCTGACCTTATCGTGGAAGCCCGGCTCGACAAGACGGTGGCCTATATTCCCGAAACAGACTATCAACAGCGTAAAGCGGAGTTTATGGGCTGGGACAGTTTTCCGCCCAACGCGCTAGGCTATCGCTGGCTCACCGAATCCACGCTGTTCATTCCGGAAGCCACCAACGAGTCGCCTATCTCGGTAGAAACCCACCTGCCTAATCTTTTTCTGGCGGGCGAGTTTATTTACACATCCTATCGCACACCAACCATGGAACAGGCAAATGAGTCGGGCAAAATGTGTGCGGCCAGCCTCTGCCAGTATTTCGGACTTGTGTATGCTAAAGCGGATCAAAAGCGCCCCGAGCCGCCATTTAAACAAATTCGCCAGATCGATAGATGGCTTCATCGGCAGTGAGTACGTACCCACCTTTTCCATCACGTTCATGTCTACCAGCAACACAACGCAACCCGGCAGCAGGCCTTTCATTGATTACTTCTACAAATGGGAACGCGAGAAAGCCGATCAGGTGTATCTGCGGCAACCCGTTGGCGATAGTTATATCGACTACACCTGGGCGGAGGTGGGCAGGCAGGCTCGCTCGATGGCCAGCTATCTGCGTTCGCTCGATCTGCCCCCACAAAGTCCCATTGGTCTGGTCTCTAAAAACTGTCCACACTGGCTCATTGCCGACATTGCGATTCTCATCAGCGGCCATATTTCCGTTCCGTTTTATCCCACCTTAACAGCCGACCAACTCCAGTCGGTACTGGAACACAGCCAATGCACGGTGCTATTTGTGGGAAAAGTAGATAACTGGGATAGCCTGCGGGCGGGTGTGCCAGCCCATGTACTCGGCATCGCTTTTCCCGACAACCAGCCCGATTTTGCCCTGCGTTCCTGGGATGAGATTCTGGACACCTATCCGCCCATGATCGACAGTCCGAAACCAACGCTGGATGATCTGTTCACAATCATTTATACCTCTGGCACAACGGGCACGCCCAAAGGTGTTATGCTCGACTACCGGGCTGCGGCCCACATTGCCGAATCAGCCCGAGCCAAAACATTTCAGGATTTACCAAATGCCCGTTTTTTTTCGTACCTCCCCCTTTGCCATGTGGCTGAACGGAACATTGTCGAAGCCATTGGCCTGATCACGGGGGGTACTATTTACTTTGTTGAATCGCTCGCCACCTTTGGCAAAAATCTGGCGGCAGCTCGTCCAACCCATTTTCTGGCCGTGCCCCGCATCTGGACAAAATTTCAGCAGGGTGTTCTGTCCAGTATGCCCCAATCCAGATTAAGCACGTTACTCCGCATACCCGTTGTATCCAGCCTGGTTAAGCGAAAAATTCGGCAACGATTGGGGCTTAACGATACCGTCATGATTCTGACCGGGGCCGCTCCTACTCCGATTCCACTGATTCGGTGGTTTCGGCAATTGGGGATCTGTATTCAGGAAAACTACGGCATGACGGAAAATCTGGGAGCCGTTTCCATGATGCCGGCCGACCGGATCAAGGATGGAACCGTAGGGCGGGTCAACGACGGAATGAACGTTCGGATTGATCCGGCTACCGGCGAAATCCTCACCCAGGGTGCCTGGAATATGCGGGGATACTACCGCGATCCCGAGCTAACCGCCAAAACACTGACGACCGATAACTGGCTCCATACAGGCGACGTTGGGGAACTCGACGCCGACGGCTATCTCCGGATTACGGGCCGACTCAACGACCTGTACAAGAGCCCTAAAGGTGAATTCATTAATCCCACAAAACTGGAATTTGGCTTTAGTGAGAATCAACTCGTCGATCAAATCTGCGTAATGGGGGCCCAGTTGCCTCAGCCTATTGCCCTGCTGGTGCTTTCGGACATTGGCCAGAAGACGCCCTCGACCGATGTAGTCAAAAGCTTGACCGATACACTAACAGACTTAAATAGCCAGCTACCAGCCTATGAGCGCCTGAAGAAGATCATTCTCGTTAAGGATGCCTGGACGGTGGATAACAACCTGATGACCCCTACCCTGAAAATCAAGCGAAAGGAGGTCGAGAAACGCTACCAGTCATTGATCAACGCTTGGTATGAGCAGGACGAGGTTATTACGTGGGAAGCCAGTTAATAATGCTATAGTAAAAAACAGAAATTAAGTTGTCAAGATTTTACGCTCATCCAGGGGTATCTATTTATGATCAGGTCTTTCTCATAAAACCTTTTTAGAATCATAAACTGAATTAAGGAGTGGAAGCTGTCAGCGAACCGGTCCATTTTGATGACCATATTAATTATCCTCATACGTAAGCCGTTTCGGCAATCACGCAACAGAGCACAATAGCTTATGGTGCTATACCTCTTTCTGCACAGGCAGGTAAACCTGAAATGTACTCCCTCTGCCAGGCTGACTATTGGCAGTGATAGCTCCTCCGTGGCGTTCAACAATCTTCTGACTAATAGCAAGTCCAATGCCTGACCCTGCATACTGACTTCGACCATTCAATCGCTGGAAGACCTGAAAAATACGATCAAGGTATTTCTCATCGAACCCGATGCCATTATCAGTTATAGAAATTTCGGAGAACCAGGAATTTGCTGGCTTAGTTTTTTCCGATTTAGCAGGAAGCAGCAATCCAGATGGCACATTGGATCGCTCAATCAACCGGCTGCTTACGGTAATAACGGGTGTCGTGTCGATCGGGCAAAATTTGATGGCATTGGAAAGAATATTCTGGAATAGCTGACGCATCTGCAACAGGTCGGCCATAATAACGGGCAGTTTACCGAGTTGTATCTGGGCCTTACGCTGGTGTATTGTTTCCCAGAGTTCATGCTCCTGCAACTCCTGAATCAAACTGGCTATAGTAACAGGCACAAATGAATCCTGATGGGTTTCTACCTGCGAGTAGGCTAATAAGTCCTGAATAAGCAGCCGCATCCGAATGGCCGACGCGTTAATTCGGGAAACAATGTCGGCTGTGGCTGTATCAAATTGGCTGGCATACTGAGTGGCCAGAATATCGGAGAAGGAAATTATTTTACGAAGTGGCTCCTGCAAATCATGCGACGCAACGAACGCAAATGACTGGAGGTTTTCATTGGATCGTTTCAGTTCGATATTAGCCCGTTCGAGCTGATGCTGGTATTGATGCATGGGTGTACTATCCTGAGCCGCTAATACAATGCCATCGCCGAAGCGGGCTACCGAGAAATCATACCAGCGATCAGCCCAGGGAACTTCCACACGTCGGGGAATTCCTGTTTCAATAACCTGCTTACACTGCTCAAATAAGGGCGTTTCCAGCGAACCAGGCATGTACTTAGAAATACGCCGGTACTGAATCTTTTCAATTGGATTTTGAAGTATATCAGCCGCCATCTGATTCAGTTTCATCATGCGCAGGTCAATAATCTCGCCAGCTTCGTTCCGGATACTTTTGTTCATCACCAGGGCTGCGGGCGTCATGTTCATCACCTGCTCCAGTAAATCAGCATTTTGCTGTTGCACCAGTTCAGCTTCTTTGTAAGCGGTTACATCAATGTACGTATACAGTAGGCAGTCGTCCACACAGCTAAACGAGCCATCAAACCAGCCTTTTATACCGTAACTCTCGTAGAAGAACGTAATCCGGCTGAGTTGTTTCGTCTCAACGGCGTCTACATAGCGTCGGAACAAGTCCGACCCCTGCCAGCCTGCGAATAAATCACCAACCAGCGCACCTGTCATCTCCGCCACCGACCTCCCCGTGATGCGGGCATTGTATTCGTTCGTCAGCACGTACTGAAAGTCGATGATTTGATTGTGCTCATCCCGGATGGGCCGGGCCAGCAATAGCCCCGCCTGGGTGTTGTCGATCACCTGCTGATAGATCGAGTTCTGGTAGAGTTTATCCCGCTGAGCCTGCAAGTCAGCCTGTTTACTGGCCATAAGGTCGTCGTAGGTTACTAAAACACCATCGTCCAGTTTAACCACCAGCAGGTCATACTGCCGAGTCGTACCTGCCTGTTTCCACGAATCATCCATCCGGAACCGAACCGATCGCCCGAACTCGACAACAAGGCTGAATTGCCGGATTAGATACTGAGCGTCGTTGTCGGCAACTAGCTGACTGAGCGATCGGCCAACCAGTTCAAGTTGAGGACGCCCCCACATGGTCGATGCCGGATCATTCAGCATAACCAGCCGGAAGTCGATGAGCTGGCCATCGGGATCACGTTGCGCATGGTACAGCACTACGCCATTGGCTGGTGAAAACTCATCCGTATTATGTAACAGGCGGGTAGGGGTAGAAACGGATTTCATAATGAAAATGAATGAGTTGGCAACTCACAATCTGTTGTTACATAACACGAAGTGAAGCAAACAAATATAGCTAAGTATGATGATCGACTAATTATATATCTTCATGTTTAGCCGTTTTATAGTAAAAACTGGTGTCAGCTATCCATACTGACCTCTGCCCGCTCCGCTCCCCTGGCAATGGCTGAGAATACCCGTTGGACCAGTTACCCACGCCAGCAAAAAACGTGCTTAACATTTTTTAACAGCCTACTAATCAACGAAAAAGCTGAACAAACCGTGTTAGTCAATACCTTCACGGCGACAAACGCTCTCGCTAGCCGTGAAGGTATCGACCCCGTAAATCGTTCGCTTTATGTTCCGTAATTATATCAAAATCGCAGTTCGTAATCTCCTTCGACGGCGTTTCTATGCGTTGGTAACACTACTTGGCCTGACAGTAGGCATTACTTTTTTGCTATTGATTGGCAATTACATTCAGGGCGAACTAGCGGTAAATAAAACCCTTCGCAATGCCAGTCAGCAGTATCTGGTGCGGAGCCACTGGAAAGAAGCAACGATGGGTATGGACATTACGACACTGTCGCCCATTGGACCCACGCTCAAGCGATTATATCCTGGTCTGGTTGCCAACTATTACCGGTTCTACGGTATAACAGCCATCATTTCGAACGGCGAGAAGCATTTCCGGCAAAGCATTGAAGTGGGTGACTCGACGCTATTACCGATGTTTGGTTTTCCCATGGCCTATGGCGATCCCAAAACCGCCCTCCGAGACCCAAACTCCATCGTGATTACAGCGACTGTTGCCCAGAAGTTTTTCGGCAAAATCGATGTGCTCCGGCAACAGCTAACCGTACAGACACCCGCCGGTGGCAAACAAGTATTTACCGTAACGGGGGTGTTACAGAACCAGCCGAAGAATAGCGTTACAGATCTGGTTGGCATAAAAGACGAGGTCTTTATTCCGATGCGCAACGTCAGTTATTTTGCCCCGGAAGCCGGAATAAACTCCTGGCAGAACCAGTACATCCCGAACTTCCTGGAACTACAACCCGGTGTCACCGCCGACCAACTGACCCAACCGATTGCCAAGGTTCTGGCGACCTATGCCCCACCGGGTTTCAAGGAAAATCTGGAGGTATCCCTTAGTCCACTGGAAACACTTTACCTGAAAGGCAATAAGGGTCTGGTCGAAAAGATGGTCCTTACGCTAACCATTATTGCGGTTTTTATTCTGTTAATGGCGGTAGTCAATTTTGTGAATATCACCATCGGTATATCGGCAACACGGCTACGGGAAATTGGCGTTCGGAAAGCACTGGGTGGGCTGAAGAAACAACTGATTGGCCAATTCCTGGCCGAAGCGCTTTTGTTAACAACTGTTGCTACGTTACTGGCTCTGGGATGCCACGAAGTGTTCCGATCAACCTTTGCCGACTTGCTGGAGCGGCCAATCCCATCGCTGATTAGCTGGTCGCCGGTTGCCTTTGCGGGCTTAGCGGTTGGCGTATTGGTGGTTGCCCTACTGGCGGGCGGTTATCCTGCCTTTGTGTTGTCGAGTATGCCATCCGTTGAGTCATTAAAAGGTAAACTAACGGCATCAGTACAGAAAGGAATCGGGCTTCGTCGGGCGTTAATCGTGTTCCAGTTTACGGTCGCCATTTTGGTGTTTGTGGGTGCCATAGTGATCAGTCGGCAGGTAGCTTATTTTTTCAGCAAAGACCTGGGGTATCAGAAAGACCAGATCATAACAGTAGCCTCTGTCCCGCGCGACTGGTCGAAAGATGGGGTGCAACGGATGGAAGGTATTCGGAGTCAGTTGGCACGTATTCCCGGTGTAAGCGACGTAAGTTTTTCGTTCGTTGTGCCCGATGGACGAAGCAGTGGCAGTGGCCAATTGTTCCGGCAGGGCCGCGACAGTACGCAGGCAACAACCGTTGATGTACTAACCACCGACGAACACTTTGCACAAACATACGGGCTCAAATTACAGGAAGGCCAGTTTTTCCACGCGAACGGCGGAGGGTATGATTCCACACGCGTTGTGATCAACGAATCGGCGGCCAAGGCTCTGGGCTGGAGCAATCCCGCTAAGGCCATTGGTCAACTGGTTCGGTTGCAGGGCGGGAGTTTTACGTGTCGGGTAGATGGGGTGCTGAAAGATTTTCACTTTGGATCGCTACACCAGACGATCAATCCACTCATCTTTTTTCATGTCCGGGCAAACCCCATTTATCGCTATTTCTCCTTCAAGCTTTCGGCGGGTAGCGGGGAGCATTTACAGAAAACTGTAGCCGCAATTAACCAGGAATGGACGCGGCTGTTTCCGGATGCTCCATTTGAGTATTCGTTCATGGATGATACGCTCCAGAAGCTTTACCAGACCGAAAAACAACTCCAAAAAGCATCCCGACTGGCCACTACGCTGGCGCTGATTATTGTGCTGTTAGGGGTATTGGGTCTGGTATCGTTGAACGTGACCCGGCGCACCAAAGAAATCGGTATTCGCAAAGTACTGGGCTCTTCAACCATCAGCATTGTCAATTTATTCATGAAAGAATTTGTGCTGATTCTGCTGATTGCCAACGTCATCGCCTGGCCGCTTGCCTATTATTTATTGAGCGATTGGTTAGCTCATTTCGCCTACCGAACTGATTTGTCCTGGTCGCCTTTTGTGCTGGTGGCGTGTATTCTAGCGCTGTTGACGGGAGCGGTGGTCAGTGCCCAGGCCATCCGGGCGGCCCTGGTGAACCCGGTGAAGAGTTTGCGAAGTGAGTAGCTTTGACCGTTTCAGTACGGTACTACAGGAATTGATTCAGATCTAATTGCAGGATTTCCGAAAAGGAAGTTGACTGAGTCAGGCCACCATCCCCTTTGATGTATCGATACCATTGGTCAGCGACATAATCATACACAAATCCTTCTTTGATGCCATAATCGTCGGCGTCAAGCAAGGCAATTACTTTTTTGAGGTCTTTACGAAGACCGTCAGAATGGCAAACCTCTATGATGATGGGTGTTGTTCGCGCTTCATTGTCATACAAAATTAAGTCGGGAACAGGCGAGGCCTGGCCTTCATCGAGCATTGTTTCAGGCAATGGCTCAAGCTGGATGACCTGCTCGCGATAAAAGAGCGGCCCTAGCCCTGAGTTTAGTTTAGAAATGACCCGTTGATGCGCTTTGGGGCCATATACGCTCATGTCATCATTAACAAGAGCAAATTCAATAGTGCCTGGATTATACATAGTGCTTGCTGTATGTAAACAAATTTAGCAAAAAAAGTTATGTTCCGCTCATACCTCAAAATCGCCCTCCGCAACCTGCGTTCCCAACGTGGTTATACGGCGCTAAACGTAGTGGGTCTCACCATCGGCATGGCGGGTGGGCTACTCTTGTTTTTGTTTATCCGGCACCATCTTAGTACCGATCGCTACCACACTAAATTCGATCGCATGTACCGGATTGTGGTGGATCTTCATCTCGATGATGGGTCTGTTGAACAGTATCCCGAAGCGCCACTGCCCATGGCAAAAACCCTGCGAACCGACTATCCGCAGGTAGAACAGGCCGCTTTCCTTTGTGTAAATCGGTCACTGACGGTTAGCGTAACCCAACCCGGCCAGGCAGCTCCCACGCGCTTTCTGGAACACGACGGCACGGTCCTTGCTGAAGGAGAATTGTTTCAGATTTTCGACTACCAGTGGCTGGGTGGTGATCCAAAAACGGCCCTCAGTGCGCCCAACACGGTTGTGCTGACCGAGTCATGGGCCAAACGCTATTTTGGCAATAACAATCCTATAGGCCAAGTCATCGAGTTGGATCACAAAGTCAACGCGACCGTAACGGGCCTTATCGCCGATCCGACCAAACCCACCGATACCAACATTGGTCTGTTCATTTCCATGCCCACCATCCGGCAACTCGACCCCGAGTTTAATGTGAATGAATGGGGGCAGTTGAACAGCAATTATCGGCTGTACTGCACCCTGAAAGACAACGCGCCTGCCACCGCCCAGCAACTGGAAAGCACGTTCCCGGCACTGGCAAAAAAACACTTTGGCGACGTCGCCCACGTTTTCCATTTCCATATCCAACCGCTGGCCGACGTGCATTTCGATGTGGACCGGGTGGGTGGCGTTATTCGACTATCCTTGATCTGGTCGTTGGGATTGATTGGCCTGTTTTTGATTCTGACGGCCTGCATCAATTTTGTCAATCTGGCAACGGCGCAGGCGTTTCGGCGTAGTAAAGAGGTGGGGGTTCGTAAAACGCTGGGCAGTTCACGCGCGCAACTGGCATGGCAGTTTCTGCTCGAAACCAGTATGATTGTGGTGATGGCGACGGCGCTGGCCGGATTGGTGGCGTTTCTGAGTCTGCCGCTATTCAGCAACTGGGTTCATATCCCGCTTGCCTTCACGACCGATGTATCGATGCTGCTGTTCATCGGGCTTTTGATGGTCACGGTTATCGTTCTGGCGGGTGGCTATCCGGCTTTTGTCTTGTCGGGATTC
>NZ_BAAHBG010000008.1:125984-131723 GCF_054776855.1 Spirosoma migulaei
GTCGGGTTATCAATGTCATCAATCAGCCGTTGCAAACAATAGAAACCAACCGGGCTTTTGTCTTGTCGGGATTCAGTCCCTGGGCGAGTCTGCGGGGCAAACTAACGGCAACATCGGTCGGCGGATACTCGCTGCGGCAGGGGTTGGTGGTTCTACAGTTCGTCGTCTGTCAGGCGTTACTGGTTGGGGCGCTGGTGGTGATGCGACAGATGCAGTTTATCCGGCAAACCGATCTGGGTTTTCAGCAGGATAATGTATTGATTGTCAACCTTCCTTTTTCCGAAAAGAAATCATGGCAGGCTTTCAAAAGCGAATTGAGCCAGTACCCAGACATCAAGGCGGTGACCTTACAATATAGACCACCCTCGGCCAAAGTCATGAACGGCGGCTCGTTCAAATTCGGCCCCAAAAATGACTGGACCAACTTCCCCGCCCGGGAGCGACTCGCCGACGCTGATTATCTAAAAACCTACAATTTACAACTGGTAGCGGGTCGTAACATCGTTGAAGGAGATTCGATTCGGGAGTATGTCATCAACGAAACACTGCTCCATAAGCTCGGCTTTCGTAATCCGCAGGACATTCTTGGCAAACGGATGCAATATTATTTATCGTCGGTGCCGCTGCCCATTGTCGGTGTCGTTAAAGATTTCCACCAACGGTCGTTGCATGAAGTGATTGGGCCTTGTTTTATTGCGTCGTTTCCCAACATGTATCGGCAGGCAGGCATCCGAATTTCAGGCGCATCGTCAACGCAGACGCTAGCCCATATTCGGAGCGTCTGGCAACGACTGTACCCAACCGATGTATTTGAGTACGAATTCCTGAACGATCAACTCGCGAAGTTTTACGAGACAGAAACGACCATTTCGCAACTCGTCAATGTATTCGCGCTGATGGCGATGGTCATCTGCGGACTTGGGCTGTATGGGCTCGTAGCATTCACGGTTGGGCAACGCACCAAAGAAATCGGTATCCGCAAAGTGCTAGGCGCATCGGTCGCCAGTATCGTTAGCCTACTCTCCAAAGATTTCCTGAAACTGGTTGTAGTCGCCATTGTTCTGGCTTCGCCCCTCGCCTGGTGGGCCATGAGCACCTGGCTACAGGGGTTCGCCTACAAGATCGACATTGCCTGGTGGGTGTTCCTACTGGCCGGTTTGCTGGCAACAGGTATTGCCCTGTTAACCGTGAGTTTCCAAAGTGTGAAAGCAGCCCTGATGAATCCGGTGAAATCGTTGAGGAGTGAGTAGCAGGAGTTCGTTTAAACAGCCTAGGGGTCATGTCAAGCGCTCCAGCCTCGTTACCCATTCATTAAAGTGTGGACACTCACGTCGTAAAACAGCTAGTGTTACATCTTTCAAGATCAGGATTCCATCGGCGATCTTGTTATATCCTGCACAAAGTGACAAAATACGCTTCGACGGAGCTGTAAGTGGGCTGTCGTTAATCTCTTCTGGTGTTTGGTACGCTTGTCTGATGGTAGTTAAACTACCTGCAGGCAATTCAGGATGGTCGAGTTGTAGCCAGTCTTCGGTATGTACTGGATCGGCAAAAAGTAACGCTTCAAACTCGTGCAGTTGCAAATAAGGAATGAATCGATGGTGGGCAATACGCTCGCCAAACGCCTGTTCGAGTCGTGAAACGCGGTCGTATGGGCGAAACAGTCGAGTTTCCTGAAAGGCTGGAAAGTGGCTATCTAAGCCATAAAGGTCAATCAATGTAGTATGCCAGGCAGTGGGGTCTTCACTGAGCCACTGTCTTATATCGAACTCAGCTTTTCCAAAGCTGGTATAGCCTCCCCGATGGCCTTTGCTGGTACGAAGCCGACGCACATCGGCATAAATTCCTAACGGGAGTAAATGTGGACGTAGAATTTGATTAACAAACTGTTCTTCGGCGTGCCCCTCAGCCGTTATGTTGAGTCGAATCATGGCGTACCACCAATTACATTTTTCTCCCACAAATCGCCTAAACTGTACTCGGTGAGCCAGGTAGCTAGTGCTTCAGTCTGTAGTCGCCGAAAAGTAGAATGCCCATCTTCACGATCAACGACAATAATATCATCGGGTGTAAATGCATTAACCAGATTAACACTTTGTGTTGAAACGATAACCTGTGTGCGCGATGAAGCTTTTTTCAGCAAACCCGCCAATAGAGCTAGCGCAGTAGGATGCAAACCCAGTTCGGGTTCATCTAAAAGAATCAGGCTGGGGAGTTTAGGTTGGAGAAGTAAGGTTGCCAGACAGATGAACCGTAATGAACCATCCGAAAGATCACTCGCGTTAAAGCGCATATCCGACCGATTGTCCTGCCATTCCAATAGAATTTTCTGCTCGTTGTATGGATTCGGTCGAAATACAAAATCACTAAAAAAAGGCAATACCAGTTTTATTGTGCTGACAATTCGTTCGTAATGCTTCAGCGACTTTTGCTGCATATACCACAGAAAAGCAGCCAGATTGCCTGCATCAGCCCGCAGAAAGGCAGTATCGTTTATATCACTAAACTTTTTAACCGGAGCTTCAGCACTCGTATCGTGAAAATGATATACCCGCCAGTCGAACAACACCTCCCGAATCAGGCGGCTAATCCAATAATTGTTTTTAAGTAATCCTGATTCTTTACTCCCGTCCGAGAGTGACTCACCTGATAAATCACCAGCACTAGTATAGACAGCGGAAAAGGCGTCTTCATTCTCAATAATCAACCGATCACTTTCAGCAACAATTAGATTCATTTGGTAATGAGCATCGCTAAGCAGCAAATGAATCTTAATTTCTTTAGTTTCCCGGCTTCCATAATGTAACAACTTATCCGCTCCACCTTTCACGGCGGTATAAACCTGTAAACGCTGGTTAATTATCTCATGGAGAAAGCGGAACAACTCGATAAAATTCGACTTGCCCGCTCCATTTTGCCCAATCAAAATATTTAGGTTTCGAATTGGCAGGTCGACACTCTGGATTGACCGAAAGCCGCTTACGAAAATTGACTGTAATGTATGTTGCCCATCCATACCCAAAACTACGCTTAATTTTTTTACCTCCTCTGCTTATGAAACTTCTTCTTGCTTAGAGCTATCCAGTAGAGGTTATGCGAGTGGAATCATACAAAATCATAGTCGATCAATAAAATCACATAAATCCCGGCGGGGCCGCCCGCGCGGTCAGACACTGTCCGCAACTGTCCGTCTGGCGTCCGTTTACGGACAACGCTTTCTATAAAAACAAAAATAACCACTGATAATCAAGTAGTTAATTTTTTGGTACAGCATTTGGACAACGTTGTATGGCGCCAATTACTGTATTCCTCATGCTACGCAATTATCTGCTGATCGCTTTTCGCAATTTGCGGAAACACAAGACATTCGGGTTTATCAACATTACCGGCGTTGCTGTAGGGCTGGCGTGTTTTCTGCTGATTGCGCTTTACGTGAAGGATGAGCTGAGCTACGACCGTTACAACACCAAGGCAGACCGTATCTACCGCGTTACCCGGACCTTCCTCTCGTCGGATGGAACTGCCTCGCTGAAACTGGCGCAGGCTGCACCGCCATTTGGCCCGCTGATTAAACAGGATTTTCCGGAGGCAGAGCAAGTCGTGCGCACAATCAGTAACGATGGGCTGGTCCGCTACGGCGAACACTCGTTCAACGAAGAGGACATGTACTTTGCCGAATCGAATCTGTTCAAGGTATTCGATTTTACTCTTGTTAGCGGAAACCCCGACCTTGCCCTGGTCAATCCGTTTTCGATCATGTTCTCCCGCCCAATGGCGGAGAAGTACTTCGGTAATGAGAATCCAATAGGGAAAACCGTTCGATTGAATAACCAGTTCGACATGACCGTTACGGGTGTTTATGAACCCTTACCCGCTCAGTCGCATTTTCATCCCACCATTTTAATTTCGCTCTCCACCTTTAACGATAACCGGGTTTACGGGGCTGAAGGGTTGAGGACGAACTACAGCAACAACTCCTTCAATACGTACCTATTACTAAGGCCGGGAGCTGATCCCAAACGCATCGAAGCGGCTTTCCCGGCGTTTCAGGACAAACATGTTCCGCCTGAAGAAGGGCGTAAAGCGTCACTCTGGTCAGTACTGAATCTGCAAAAACTCACCGATATCCACCTGCGTTCGCATACGGATTCGGAGGTGGAGCCAACCGGCGATATCAGTTATATCTATTTGTTTTCGGCCATTGGACTATTCATTCTGTTGATCGCCTGCATCAACTACATGAATCTGGCAACAGCCCGTTCGGCAGGGCGGGCCAAAGAGGTTGGGATGCGCAAGGTTGTAGGGGCTTTGCGCGCCCAGCTCATTGGTCAGTTTTTGAGCGAATCCGTTGTGCTGGTAACGATCGCCCTGGGCATTGCGAGTCTGCTGGTCGTTCTCTTTCTACCAGCCCTCAACGACTTCACGCATAAGCAACTGGTGTTTAAGCAATTGCTCGACCCAGGGTTTCTGGGCATTGTACTTGGTATTACGCTGTTGACAGGCCTGGTAGCGGGCAGCTATCCGGCGTTCTTCCTCACATCCTTCCGGCCACTGGGTGTATTGAAAGGACAGATTGCCTCCACCATGCGTACGGGCAAACTGCGTCAGGTGCTGGTTATAACCCAGTTCGCGATTGCCATTGTCCTGATTATCAGCACAGCGGTTGTTTACAACCAGATGAAGTACATTCAGGACTATCGGCTGGGTTATGCCAAAGATCAGGTCCTGCTACTACCAGATGTGGGCGATTCGACAACGAATTATGAAACCCTCAAACAGCAACTTATCCAGACGGGCGTTGTGCGGGATATGGGCCGCTCATCCCGAATTCCATCGGGTCGGTTACTCGATTCGTATGGGGCTATGGCCATGAAAGGCGACACGATGGCGCCGGTAAAAATTAACCTGCGTGGGCTGAGTGTCGATTACGATTTCATTCCAGCGTATCAGATTGGCATGGCTGCCGGACGAAACTTCTCCCGTTCCCATTCTACCGATACGTCGATGGTTGTGTTGAACGAAACGGCTGTTCGGCAATTAGGCTGGACGCCCGAACAAGCCATTGGTAAACCATTTCAGTATGGCCCCGCTAAGGGACAGATCATTGGTGTAACGAAAGACGTTCACTTTGAGTCATTACATCAGCAAATGGCCGCTCTGGCCATGATTCTGAGACCCGGCCAGCTCAATTGGCTGTCGGTTCCCCTGAAAGGCTCTGTCCCAGCCGCTTTACAGCGTGTTGAAACCGTCTGGAAGCAGTTCTTCCCGGAACGCCCGTTCGACTACCAGTTTCTGGATGCCCGATTCGACCGTCTTTACGCTCGTGAGCAGACACAGCAAACGCTGTTTAGCGTATTTGCGGGTGTGGCCATTCTGATTTCGTGTCTGGGCTTGTTTGGTTTGTCGATGTTCATGGCCGAACAGCGCACCAAGGAAATCGGCATTCGCAAAGTACTGGGCGCGTCGGAAGTGAGCCTGGTGGCCATGTTCTCAAAAGACTTTATGAAGCTCGTGGTTGTGGCGCTGCTTATTGCTTCGCCCGTGGCCTGGTACGCCATGCACACCTGGCTCAACGATTTCGCCTACCGCACCGACATTCACTGGTGGGTGTTTCTACTGGCTGGTGGACTCACCGTACTCATTGCCTTACTAACTGTGAGCTTCCAAAGCGTGAAAGCCGCCCTGACGAATCCGGTAAAGAGTTTACGAAGTGAATAAATTGCGCGGGGCAGGGAGCAC
>NZ_BAAHBG010000008.1:131780-155730 GCF_054776855.1 Spirosoma migulaei
CTATCCTATGCTAAAAAACTACATCAAAATCGCCTGGCGGAATCTCTGGAAACATAAGCTGTTTTCGTTTATCAACATCTTTGGCCTTGCCTCAGGGCTAGTGGTGTGTTTTCTGGCCATCGCACACATCAAAGGGTCGTTTGATTACGATAATTTCCATCCCAACCGGGACCGGACGTACCGAATTCTGACCGATGTAGTGGGGCAGGATAACGACGTTACGCCTTTCGCCACATCGCCTATGCCGCTGGCGGAGGTGTTGAAACGTGATTATCCGTTTGTGGAAGAAGCCACCCGTGCCGCTAAAACATACGGGGAGTTTTCGAGCAACCACAAGCGATTTACGGCGGTATCCTATGCCGTTGACCCAGGTTTCTTTCGCATTTTCGGCTACAAACTGGCGAAAGGCAGACCCGCAACGGAGCCCAATACGGTTGTGGTCACGCGCAAAACCGCCGAAAAGTTTTTTGGTACCGCGAATCCGGTCGGGCAGGTTCTGCAAAATACGGAGCTTGGCCAGTTCACAGTTACGGGTGTACTGGCCGATATGCCAGTTAAATCACATCTGGATTTTGATATGCTGTTTTCGTTGCAGACGCCCTGGAATCCGCAACAACGCGCTTCGTTTGCCGACTGGCGCAACTATCAGACCTGCCACACCTATGTTCTGCTGAAACCCGGCACGGCTGCCGATGCACTCGAAAAAGTCCTGCCAGGTATAGTTGGGCGGGCAACGAATAAGCTACGTTTTAAAACCGAAAAAGGGTACAGTCTACGAGTTCAGCCATTCACGAAACTGTCGCCCGCTCGCCAGGAACTCATGCATGCTACCCATGAACCACAAGTTGGAGGACTTTTAGTGGAAGCGGGGGTTGGGTTACTAACGCTATTGCTGGCTGCATTTAATTACATCAACCTGACGCTGGCCCGGTCGCTGAGTCGCGCCCGTGAGGTGGGTATTCGGAAGGTAGCTGGGGCCATTCGCTGGCAACTGGTTGGGCAATTCATGGCCGAGTCAATTATTTTATCGCTACTGGCGCTGGGACTAGCCTATGTTATGCTCGAATTCATCAAGCCTATGGCTTTCGTGCAGCAGTGGCTCATTGGGGGTGTTCAATGGAACTGGCAGCTAACAGCCATTTTTGTGTTGTTCAGCGTGGTAGCCGGTTTGCTGGCGGGCGTTGTACCCGCCCGCGTGTTGTCTGGTTTTCAGCCTTCACAGGTGTTGCGCAGCCAGACAGGACTTCGGGTTATCCGGGGCATTTCACTCCGCAAATCGCTGATCGTCGCTCAGTTCTCCATCTCCCTGATTGCCATGATCGGGCTGCTGTCCATGAGTCGGCAGATGAACTACATGGCCACGGCTGATTATGGTTTTCGACGTGATCGGGTGCTGACACTCCCACTTAATACGGTTCCGGCGCAGCGGCTAGCCAATGAGTTGAACCAATTGGCAGGCGTTGAGCAGGTGTCGGCAACATCAGAATTATTCGGTTCGTTTGGTGAGAGCCGTACGCTGAAGCGGGAACGTAACGGCGCTGATTCCTCCATGGCCTTTCTGTGGTCCGTTGATCCGCAATTTGTCTCGACCATGAATCTAACCTTGCTGGCAGGCCAGAATTTGCCAGCGGCATCGGCAGACTCTCTGGCATCAGTAAGCGCAGCAGCGCACAGCCCCGTAACCCGAAGCTCAACCACACAACTTGCGCTCGTCAATGAAGAAGCCGTTAAGGCCTTCCGACTTGGCAATTTCCGGGAAGCGGTTGGTAAATCGCTATGGCTCAACGATAGCACCGAGATCCAAATTGCCGGGGTACTGAAAGACTTCCGGTTTACGTCGTTCGCCTGGGCAATCAAACCGCTGATTCTGCGCAACCAACCCGACCAATTTCGCTATCTGACCGTTAGCGTGACGGCTGGAGCCGAAGAGGCCGTCTTAGCCGATTCTAAACAGATCTGGAAACGATTGAGTCCCTATGAGCCATTCGCCGGGCAGTGGTATACAGACTTTCTGGAACAACGCCATTCACATCCCGAAGACATGGATTTCACGACGCTGCTGCTGGTGTTATCGTTTTCGATTGCCTGCCTGGGTCTGCTGGGTATGGTTACCTATACTACGCAAACCCGCGTGAAGGAAGTGGGAGTCCGAAAAGTGCTGGGTGCCCAGGTCAGTCAGGTTGTCTGGCTACTCTCACGGGATTTTGTGCGATTGCTGCTCATTGCGGCAGCGATTGCTATGCCACTTGGCTATCTGGCAGGCTATGCCTTCCTGAGCAACTTCGCCTATCACGTTAGTATTGGTTTTGAAACGTTCGCACTTTGCTTCGGCAGTTTACTGCTGCTAGGCAGTCTGACTATCGGCATACGAACCTATCGGGCCGCCCTGGAAAACCCGGTAGAAAGCCTTCGATCGGAGTAGTCAGAACCGGGATTTATGTGATTTTATTGACCGACTATGATTTTGTTTTCGGCTTTGCCGAGGGAATAATAAAAATCATAGTCGGTCAATAAAATCACATAAATCCCGGTTCTGACAGTGTCCGCAACTGAACGAAAACCGTCCGTTTGCGGACACAATTTAGTATTCATCGGATTACAATATACTCAAAGTCAATAGATTACAATCATGGTACGTCATTTGGGTATGTGTCTATAGCTTCTTAGCTTAGTTGTCTAACATCGAGTACCCATGCTGCAAAACTATATCAAAATCGCCTGGCGGAATCTGGTCCGAAACCGCGCGTTTTCTGCCATCAACATCATTGGACTGGCGCTTGGGTTAGCCACTTGTATGCTCATTAGCCTGTTCGTGCTCGATGAACTCAGCTACGACCGCTTCAACGAAAAGGCCGACCGGATTGTGCGCGTTATTTTTCGGGGCTCGATACAGGGCGGAAAAATGAACGAAGCGCACGTGATGCCGCCCGTTGCGAAAACCCTCAAAGCCGATTACCCAGAAGTGCTGGAATCTACTCGATTGCGGGTGGGTGGCGCTCCCTTGATTACGGCTGGCGATAAAACTTTCAAGGATAACGCTATCGCGTATGTAGATTCTAATTTTTTCCAGGTATTTACACTCCCGCTTCTTCAGGGTGATGCCAAAACGGCTTTGATTCGGCCCAATACCGCAATTATTACGCAGTCAATGGCCCAGAAATATTTCGGGAATGGCAATCCGGTTGGCCAGGTCATAACCATTAAAGGCTGGAATACGCCCTATCAAATTACCGGCGTTATAGACAAAGTGCCTACGAACTCGCACTTCCATTTCGACCTGTTTATCTCAATGGCCAGTCACCCGGATGCTCAATCGAATTCCTGGATGACATCCGAATTTCATACCTATCTGGTCTTGCCTAAAGGGTACGATTACCGGCAATTAGAAGCCAAAATGCCGCAGGTGGTGGAAAAATACATGGCTCCCCAGTTGCAACAGGCAATGGGCATGACCCTGGCTCAATTCCGTCAGAAAGGCAACGACATTGGCCTGTTTCTGGAACCGCTGACCGATATTCATCTGCATTCGGATATGACCATGAATCTGGAAGCGGGAAGTGATATTCGTTACGTCTATATTTTTGGTGCCGTCGCCCTGTTTATGCTGCTCATTGCCTGCATCAATTTCATGAACTTATCCACAGCCGGAGCCTCGAAACGGGCCAAAGAAGTGGGCATTCGGAAGGTGCTAGGCTCCGTTAAAATGGCACTGGCCAATCAATTCCTGATCGAATCGCTCCTACTAACGGCGATTGCCTTGCTCCTGGCCATTGGACTGGTGTACATGGCGTTGCCATTTTTCAACCAGCTAGCGGGCAAAGAATTGACCTTAAACTTTACGGAAAATGCCTGGCTATTACCAGCGCTGCTCCTGCTAGGTTTACTGGTCGGTGTATTGGCCGGAAGCTACCCGGCTTTTTTCCTGTCATCCTTCAAGCCAATTGCGGTACTAAAAGGTGGTACGGCATTCCGGAAATTCACGTCGAGCCGAAACAGCATCGGACTACGCAGCGGGTTGGTTGTTTTCCAATTCTTCATTTCGATCTCGCTCATGGTGGGCGCTACGGTAGTGTATCGCCAACTCAGCTACATTCAGAACAAAAAGTTAGGCTACAACAAAGACCAGGTGCTGGTATTACCCGAAACCTGGCTGCTGGGCAAAAAGGAAGATGTATTCCGTAGCCAGATCATGCAGGACCCGCGCGTCGTAAATGTGAGTACGTCGGGCTATTTGCCCGCTGGCCCGAGCAATAACAACAACTTCACGGTTTATCCCGAAACCAATTCCACCCAACTGGTAAAGACCCTCCGCTACGATGTCGATTACAATTACATTCCGACGCTGGGTATGCAACTGGCAGCGGGCCGAAATTTCTCTCAGCACTATGGTACCGATTCGTCGGGCGTGATTCTGAACGAAACAGCCGCCAAGACGTTTGGCTGGGGCGATAAAGCGTTGGGGCACACCATTACCAATGCCAACAACGAAGGACAAAAAACCACCTACCGCGTCATCGGCATCGTGAAAGATTTTCACTTCAAATCGATGCATGAGCGCATTGCGCCCCTGATCATGGTGTTGAGTCCTAATTCGGGAACCGTGATTGTGAAAGTAAAAACCAAAGATATTGCGGGGTTACTCGCCAGTATGAAACAGCAGTGGAGTCAGCTTATGCCCGACGCCCCTTTTTCGTACTCATTTCTGGATGAGCGCTTTATGGCTACATATCGGGCAGAACAGAAAATTGGCAGCATCCTCGGCATTTTTGCCGGCCTGACCATTTTCGTTGCCTGCCTGGGCTTGTTCGGGCTGGCTACGTTCACGGCTGAGCAGCGTACCAAAGAAATTGGTGTTCGGAAAGTCCTTGGCGCATCGGTCGGTAGCATTGTGGCTTTACTCTCGAAAGACTTTTTGAAACTGGTAGCCATTGCCATCGTGATTGCCGTACCCGTAGCCTGGTATACCATGAGCCGCTGGCTGGAGGATTTCGCCTACAAAATTGACATTTCGTGGTGGGTATTCGCGCTGGCAGCTGTCCTATCGGTAGGCATTGCCCTATTAACCGTGAGTTTCCAGAGTATCAAAGCTGCGTTAATGAATCCAGTGAAAAGTTTAAAAACGGAGTAAAGGCCGGGCCGCCGTTGCGGAGGAAGGAGAAAAGGGAGGAGTGGTAGGAAAGGAAAAACGACAGCCCCCCTCATCCCCTTCCTCCTTCCTCCCCTTCCTCCTTCCTTCCCATGCTATCAAACTACATCAAAATTGCCCTGCGAATCGTCAGGAAGGATGCTACTTTCAGCCTCATTAATGTGGTAGGCCTGGCCTCTGGTTTGGCGGTGGCACTGCTCATTATCCAGTATGTGCGCTTCGAGCTGAGTTACGAACAGTCAAATCCGCGGGTGAATCAGCTCGTGCGGCTCAGCATAGACTATATGAACGGTGGCACGGTAGATGCGCAGGATGCCGAAACCTTTCCGCCAATTGGTGCCAAAGCCAAACAGGAAATGAACGAGGTGGTCAACTATACCCGCGTCTATGCCCTTCAGAAACCAACTACGACGGTTCAGATTAGCGATCGGTATTATGTAGTCGATAAAGTTTACGCGGTCGATTCTTCCTTTTTCTCGCTGTTCAATTACCCGCTGGTTCGGGGAAGTCGAAATGGTCTTTTTACCAGACCCCGCCAGGCTGTGCTAACCGAAAAAATGGCGTTGACCTACTTCAAGACGCTCGATGTTGTCGGTAAAACCCTGAAAATCCCGAAGTCATCAAGCAGCGTTCTGCTGGAAGTAGTCGGGGTAGTACCCGATAGCCCGGCCAATACGCACCTGAAATTCGATATGCTGGTCTCCTACCCAACCATGCTGTCGGACTTTGGCGAATGGGAAAACAACTGGAACAACAATAATACGTACACCTATCTACAATTGGCCGAAAATGCCCAGTATGAAGGTTTCACTAAATCGCTGGCGGCCTTCAGCGACCGGTTGATCCGCGAAAAGAAGATAACAAATGATCGGGTAATCGGCCAGAAAATTGGCGACATCCACCTGTATTCCCACAAAACCTTTGAAACTGAGCCAAATGGCGAAGCCCGGTCGGTGTACTTTCTGCTGGGTGTCGCGTTTCTGGTGCTGCTGAGTGCCTTTGTCAACTACGTGAATCTGACCACCTCCAAGGCCCTTGATCGGGCGCGGGAAATTGGCATGAGAAAGGTGGTTGGTTCCACCCAGGGGCAGATAAAAGCGCAGATTTTTACGGAAACCATTCTGATCAATCTAGTTGCCGGTGTATTGGCCGTAGGATTGGTATCTACCCTATTGCCGGTATTTATTGAAGTGTCGGGACTACCCGAAGGCTTTACTGTATTCAGGGACGTATTTTTCTGGGAAAGCCTGGGCGCGTTTCTGTTGCTGAGTATTTTATTATCGGGCTTTTACCCGGCCTTCGTCCTGTCTGCGTTCGATCCGGTTACGGTACTCAAAGGCAATTTCTCGCGCTCCACTAAAGGCACCTTGCTGCGTAAGTCATTGGTGGTTTTTCAGTTTACGATTACCCTGATTCTGCTGGTGCAGACGTTCGCAGTGTATTGGCAGGTCAACTTTCTGCGGGAACAAAACTTAGGGGTAAACATGGCTCATACGCTGGTCGTGAAAGCGCCCGTGGGAAACGATGTTCAGCAGGACTACGGGGCGTTTCGGCAAATGCTGCTCAACCAGTCGCAGGTAAAGGCGGTATCGCTTTCGAGCACTGTACCAGGGCTAGGGTCTACCCAAATGGGGTCAACGACGGGCCTCAATCTGTCGGATGCTGTGAAGAAAACCTCGTATAATTTTTACCTGACCCGGATCGACACGTCGTTTATCGGCCTGATGGGGATCAAGCTGCTGGCAGGCAAAAACTTCGATCTAACCACCCGGCCCGGTTTTTCGGACACCACGAACCGGCAACTCATTGTCAACGAAGAAACCATCCGGCTCTGGGGCATCCCTACGCCCGCTGAGGCTATTGGCAAGCGGGTAGACTTCTGGGGGCATACCGCAACGATTCGGGGCGTTATCAGCAATTACCACTACGAATCGCCAAAGGCGGCCTACATTCCGATCATCCATATGTATTCACCTAAATTCGATGCGTTTGCCAGCGTGAAGTTTGCGGGCGGCAATGCCAGCGAGCAACTCGCCATGCTGAAGAAGGTGTACCAGGCCAATTTTCCCTATTCACCATTTAGCTATTTCTTCATGGACAGCGAGTACGACAAGCAATACAAGGCTGATGAGCGCTTTCAGCAGGTGTTTGGCGCGCTAACCGGTTTTGCCATCCTGATCTCCTGTTTAGGTCTGTTCGGCTTAGCGACGTTTACCGTTGCCAAACGCACGAAGGAGATCGGGATTCGCAAGGTGATTGGCGCCAGTACTACCAACCTGATGATTTTGCTGTCGAAAGACTTTATTAGAACGGTCCTGATTTCTATCGTCATCGGCATTCCCATCACCTACTTTTTAGTCAAAAACTGGCTGGCCAATTACGCAGCCCGAATTGAACTAAGCTGGTGGCTGTTTGCGGTGCCTGCCCTACTGGTCATGTGCCTGGTACTTGTTTCCATTGGTAGCAAAACGATTGCCACCGCGCTGATGAATCCGGTGAAAAGTTTAAAAACGGAGTAAAAAGGAGGAAGGAGAAGAAGGACGAAGGAGACGAAGGGAAAAACAATAAAAGCCTACCCCTCCTCCCTTTCCTCCTTCCTCCCTTTCCTCCCTCCTCCCCCTCCTCCATCTATATGCTTAAAAGTTATCTAACTACCGCCCTTCGCGCGCTGAAGCGCAACTGGAGTTATTCGGTCATTAATGTGCTGGGATTAACGCTTAGCCTGGCCTGCTGCCTGCTCCTCTTTCTGGCCATTCGCTACGAACTGAGCTTCGATAAGCACAATGCACATGCTGCTCAAACGTATCGACTTGTTTCATTCAACAAAAAGAACAACACGGATCGTGGGAATGTAGGTATTCCACTGCCTGCACTAGCCGCCCTTCGGAACGATTTCCTGAACCTGAAACACGATGTTACGATGGTTAACCGCATTACCAATGTGGTGGTAACCGTGGGCGAGAAATCGGGGGTGCCCGCCAAGAAGTTTCAGGAAGGCGATGGTGTGGTCGCGTTTGTTGAGCCCGAGTATTTCCGGCTGTTCGATTTCGGCTGGAAAAACGGAAGCCCTCAAACCTCGCTCAACAATCCGAATACGGTTGTGCTCAGTGAGCAAATGGCCCAAAAGTATTTTGGCACGAGCAACCCAATGGGGAAAACCCTGCGTGTTGAGAACAAGATGGATTTTGTTGTTTCGGGCGTTGTGCAGAATCTACCCGCCACGACGAGTATGCCGTTTGAGGTGTTGCTGTCGTTTGCCTCGCTCAAGCAGTTTGGGGCTAGTACCAACTGGGACGACTGGCAGTCGACCTACGGGGGCGCACAGATTTACTTAAAACTCCCCGGCACAGCAGACGATCAGCTAGTTGAGTCGGCGCAGATGGACAAGCAGTTAGTAGCGTTCGTGAACAAATACCAAAAGCCCGAAGATGCCCACGATCTGGTTTATACACTACAACCCCTGACCAGCATCCATACGGATACACGCACCGACAATTACGCCAAGCGGACCGTTAGCATGGAAATGATCTGGGCGATGGGTCTGATTGGCCTTTTTATTCTGGTGACTGCCTGTGTCAATTTCATCAATCTGGCTACGGCGCAGGCCATTCGTCGGGCTAAAGAAGTGGGCGTTCGAAAAGTGTTGGGCAGTTCACGCGCTCAACTCGTGCGGCAGTTTCTAGGCGAAACGGGCGTACTGACCGGAATAGCTGTGATTCTCTCTTTTGTTCTTGCGCAGGCAGCACTGCCTTACGTGGGCGAATTGCTCAATATTAAGCCGGGTGCGGCTACGTTATTCGCCCCAACGGTGATCGCCTTTTTAATTACGCTAGGGGTACTCACAACTGCGCTGGCAGGTTTTTACCCGGCGCTGGTTCTATCCGGTTACCAACCTATTCTGGCGTTGAAAGGCAAAATTCGGTCATCGGGGCAGGGAGGCATCAATCAACTTACACTCCGTCGGGGCCTGATTGTGGGGCAGTTTGCCATTTCGCAGTTGCTCATCATCGGGACCATCATTGCTTACAGCCAGATGAAGTACTTCCGGTCGGCCGATTTAGGCTATAGCCGGGATGCCGTACTCAACGTGTACATACCCGAGAAAAAACCGGGTCAGTTGGAAAGTCTGCGAGCCAAATTGACTGGTCTTCCCGGTATTCAGTCCATGAGTTTCGGCATGACAACGCCTTCCTCGACCAGCAACTGGACAACGGGTTTCCGCTTTGATAACGACCAGAAAGAACCCGATTATGGCGTATTGATGCGCCCCGCCGATACTGCCTATGTGCACACCTACGGCCTGAAGATCATTGCCGGCCGGATGTACCAACCCGGCGATTCGATGCGCGAGTTTGTCATCAATGAGGCCTTCATGAAACGGTTAGGATTTCAAAAGCCCGAGCAGGTCATCGGCAAATTCATGACAGTGAATGGTGAAGACGTAAAAAAACCAATTGTTGGCGTGGTGAAAGATTTCAATGCGTTTTCGTTGCACCAACAAATTGAGCCGAGCGTACTAACTTCCTACCGCGATCAATACCGGAGTTTAGGTATCAAAATCGCGCAGGGGCAAACGAGTCCCGAAGCGATTAGCCGTCTGCTGAAAGAGGTAGAAACCGCCTGGAATGCCACCTTCCCGGATTTCGTATTCAAGTACACGTTTCTGGACGAGACCCTCGCCAATTTCTACAAAAGCGAAGAGCGGATGTACTCGCTGTTTCGATTACTGGCCCTTATTGCCATCTTCATTGGCTGTCTGGGGCTTTACGGAGTCGTGGCATTCATGGCCGAAACCCGGACTAAAGAGGTGGGCATCCGGAAAGCATTGGGGGCAACAACGGCCAACATCTTTGGCTTATTTTCCTTCGATTTCGTCAAACTCGTACTGGTTGCGCTGGTGCTGAGTTCGCCCCTGGCCTGGTACGTCATGAATCAATGGCTCCAGAAATTCGCGTTTAAAATCGACATCGAGTGGTGGATGTTCGCCCTGGCGGGTATCCTTGCAGTTAGCGTTGCGCTGCTCACAGTGAGCTTCCAGAGTATTAAAGCTGCCATGATGAATCCAGTGAAATCATTAAGATCGGAGTAAAGGGAAGAGGGGGAATAAAGGGACGAGATGGAAGATAATGCGTTTATCCTTTTCCCTCTCATCCCATTCCTCCTCTCCTCCCTCTCCTCCCTTTACAACCTATGCTAACAAACTACATCAAAATTGCCTGGCGGAATCTGGTTCGTAACAAGGTTTACGCATCCATCAACGTGCTGGGGCTGGCGCTAAGCCTGACCTGTGGAATCCTGATCTTTACGCTGGTGGCTTACCACTATGGCGTTGATCGGTTCCACACCAATGCCGACCGCATTTACCGTGTCGTGATGGAAACGAACCACGAGGGAATCAGCCACTCATCAGGGGTGTATTCGCCCCTGGGCCGGGTCATTCGTGACGAACAGACGTTTGCCGAAAAAACAGCCCGGGTGCTATCGATTGGCGAGGCTGTGATCGGGGTAACCACAGCCGGGAAGATCGACAAATACCATCCGGACGTTGCGTTTGCGGAAAGCGATCTGTTTTCTATTCTCGACTTTCCCTTGCTTCAGGGCGATGCCCGAACGGCCCTTACGGCTCCGAACACAGCGATTCTTACAGAACGGATGGCCCAGAAGTTTTTCGGGTCGGCGAACCCGATGGGCAAAACGTTTCGGTTCGATAACCGGATGGATTTTACCGTGACGGGCGTCCTGCGCGATCTTCCCGCCAACACCGACCGTCGGGAGGAGATCTACCTCTCGTTTGCCAACGCTAAGCAATTCGACGACTATTTCAATGAAGAAAATTGGGGTAATTACTCGGCTAGCCTTCAGGTCTTTACCTTGCTAAAACCATCTACGTCTGTAGCCACGGCAGAGGCTGCGCTGGCCAGCGTCATGAAAAAATATGTGACCGACGCGAGCAATAAGCACAACGTCCTGAAGCTCCAGCCCATTGCTGATATGCACCTCAACACCGATTACAGCGGGCGCATCGACAAAACAAATCTTTGGGTACTGTCACTAATTGGCTTTCTGCTGATTGTGGTCGCCTGTGTGAACTTCATTAATCTGGCCACGGCGCAGGCATTGAAACGAGCCAAAGAGATTGGTGTCCGGAAGGTATTGGGCAGTCGGCCAGCGCAGCTCTTCTGGCAATTTATGGCCGAAACAGGCCTTATCAGCGTACTGGCTACGCTGCTGGCGCTTGGCGTGGCGGGTTTGGCGCTGCCTTTGCTGAGCCAGCTATTGCAAATCAACTTATCGCTCAATCTGTTCAGCGACTTCCGGCTTCCGCTGTTCCTGCTCCTGTCAACGGTACTGGTTACGTTCCTGTCTGGCGCTTACCCCGGCCTGGTGCTGGCGGGTTTCAGACCCGTTCTGGCTCTGAGCGGCCGACTGGCACAACGCCACATTGGTGGCTTTCCATTGCGCCGGGTGCTGGTGGTGGGGCAATTAGCCCTATCGCAGTTGCTGATTATTGGTACCATTGTCATTACCAATCAGATGCGGTATGCTCGTCAGGCCGACATGGGATTCACTAAAGAGGGTGTCGTCATGCTGCCGTTACCGGTTCAGGATAACGCGAAAATGAGCACGCTCAAATCCCAGCTCCTGCAACTCGCTGGCGTAGAACAGGTGTCGTTCTGCTACCAGGCCCCCGCCGATTTGGGCATTAACGCCACAACGATCCGGCTCGCCGGGCGGGCGGAGGACGAGAAGTTTCTGATCGTGACCAAAGACGCCGACGAAGTGTACATACCCACGTTCGGGCTCACCCTGCTGGCCGGTCGCAACATTACCCACTCCGATACGACCAATGAGTATGTGCTGAATGAAGTGGCCCTAAAATCGCTAAATCTGAAATCTCCACAGGAAGCCATCGGCACGATCATGTACACCAGCAAAGGCAAACGGAAAGGACCGATTGTTGGGGTGATGAAGGATTTTCATAACGGCTCGTTCCGGCAGTCGATTCCGCCCATTTGCATCCGGGCCAATTTGGGAGCCTATCAGGCTTGCGCCATTCGGATGAATACGAGTACCCTCAGAACGTCATTACCTGCGATGGAGAAAATCTGGACGGAAACCTTTCCGGATTTCATTTATTCATACCAGTTTCTGGATCAACGGATCGCTAATTTCTATGCGCTGGATGAGCTAATGCTAACGTTACTCAGCGTCTTCGCCCTGATCGCTATTTTTATTGGCTGCCTGGGTTTATTTGGCTTAGTCTCGTTCATGGTGGCGCAGAAAACCAAAGAAATTGGCGTCCGGAAAGTACTGGGGGCCAGTGTACCGTCCATTCTCTGGCTGTTTGGACAGGAGTTTGTTCGACTCACGCTGGTTGCCATTGTCATTGCCTCGCCCATCGCGTGGTACGCCATGAATCAATGGCTACAGGGTTTCACCTATAAAATTGACATTGCCTGGTGGATGTTCGCCCTATCGGGCCTGTTAGCGCTTGGCATTGCGTTATTGACCGTAAGTTTCCAGAGTGTGAAAGCCGCCTTGATGAATCCGGTGAAAAGTTTAAGATCGGAATAAAGGCCGGGCCGCCGTCGCGGAGAAAGGAGGAAAGGGAGGAAGGAGGAAAGGTAGAAAAGGGCAACACTACCTCCCTTTACCCCCCCTCCTCCTTTCTCCCCCTCCTCCCTTTCCTCCTTTCTCCCTTTACTCCCTTTCCCTCCTATGTTCAAAAGCTATCTCAAAATCGCGATTCGCAACCTTGGTCGAAACCGTCTGACCACGGCGCTCAACGTAGCGGGCTTATCGGTAGGTGTAGCGGCCTGTCTGGTCATTTATCTGATCGTTCAGTTTGAGCTTAATTTCGATCAGAACAACCCGAATGCCGGGCAGATCTACCGGCTGGTATCGAAGTTCAAGTTTGGCGATGAATTTTACCACAATCCTGGCTTATCGTCCCCAATCCCAGGAGCGGTTCGTACTGAACTGGCAGGCGCAAAAACCGTTGCTGCCTTTCATACGAGCAGTTTTCAGGTTGTTGAAATTCCTCGCTCAGGTGCAGACCCCGCCCGTTTTCATGCCCCAAAGAACGAGTCCGATTGGATAGCCACTACCGATGGGGCTTTTTTTGCGATCATACCCCGGCAATGGCTGGCGGGTTCGCCTACTTCGTCGCTGTCAAAACCGGGTCAGCTTGTACTGACGGAGCGGCAGGCCCGCCTGTATTTTGGTGATGCCAGCCCTGCCGTCGTGGGTCGCCGACTTATTGGGAAGCAGTACCAGGATACCCTCTCATTAACCGTTTCGGGCTTGATAAAAGACCTCGACGCGCCCAGTAATTTTGATTTCCAGGCCTTCATTTCTCTTGCGACCGTCACCACCAATAAAAAGCGCCGGGAGAATTTGGGGTTCACGGAGTGGAACAATACCAATTCATCGTCGCAGTGTCTGCTCATAGTAGCGCCGGGTACTAATCCGAAACGCTTTGGCGAGCAGATTACGAAAATGGTGGAGAGTCATCTGCCCGCTACCGAAGAGAAAGGGAATCGCTGGTTGCAACTTCAGCCGCTGGCCGATGTGCATTTCAACGCCGACTATGCTGGTGGAATCCACGTAGCCCACCGTCCTACCCTGCTGGTACTCGGATTGGTCGGCGGATTTTTGCTACTGCTGGCCTGCATCAATTTCATCAATATGGCTACGGCACAGTCAACGCAGCGGGCTAAGGAAATTGGGGTACGAAAATCCCTGGGAAGTGCGCACAAGCAGTTAATCTTCCAGTTTTTGGGTGAAACCTTTGTGCTTACGCTGCTGGCAACGGGTATTGCGATAGGACTGGCACAGGGAGCTTTAGCCTACCTCGGCGATATTGTACCCAAGGGTATTGCCCTCGATTTTTCGAAACCACACTTATACGTTTTCCTGCTTACGGTTGCACTGGTAACAGCCCTGTTAGCCGGTATTTACCCCGGCATTCTTATTTCGAAACTTTCACCTGTGCTCGCTCTGCGCAACCAGACAACCCAGACGGCAGGTAGTGCGGGACTTCGGAGAGTTCTTATTGTAGGACAATTTGCTGTAGCGCAGGTGTTTATTGTTGGCGCGTTGCTGGTGGGTCAGCAATTGCGGTTCCTGATCAACGCCGACCTGGGTTTTCAACGCGAAGCCATCGTGACCTTCCATACACCAACCAGCAGCTTTTTCAACGGCGACCGTCAGAATGCCCGGTTTACGCTGGCCGATCAAATTCGTAAGCTATCGGGTGTCGAACGCGTGAGTATGGCCAATCAGACGCCTATCGCGGGTGGCTGGTCTACCTCTACTCTGGACTACTCGGGCAAAAAGGGAAAGTTGAAAATTAACGTGTACCGCAAAGATGCCGATACGGCCTACCTGGCTTTATACGGTATGAAATTAGTAGCAGGGCGTAACCTGCTTCCGAGTGACACCGCACGGGAATATATTATCAACGAAACCCTGGCGAAACGAATCGGCTTCCAGCATCCAGCCGATGCCGTTGGGCATGTATTAGCCACACTACCCATCGTTGGTGTAGTTCATGACTTCAATCACCGATCGTTACATAATACCATTCAGCCCACGGCACTAATGAGCCAGAAAGACAACTTACATGTCTTCAATGTAAAATTCCGGCGGAGCGGAGCTGACTCCTTCGACAAAACGCTGGCGCAGATCAAAACGCTTTGGGGAACCACTTACCCGGACGAACCCTTCGAGGCCAAATTTTTCGATGAATCAGTAGCTGATCTTTACGGGAAGGAGCGTAACCTGGGCAAGCTCGTTACCCTGGCCACGGGCATTGCGGTGTTCATCAGTTGTCTGGGCTTATTCGGGCTAGTTACCTTCACAGCGCAACGCCGAACAAAGGAAATTGGGGTTCGGAAAGTACTGGGCGCATCCGTGGCCAGTATTGTTACGCTGCTATCCAAAGATTTTCTGGTGCTCATACTCATTGCGGTCCTGATGGCTACACCTGTAGCCTGGTGGGGCGTGGATAAATGGTTACAGGACTTCGCCTATAAAATTGACATCGAGTGGTGGCTGTTCGCCGTGGCGGGTCTGCTGGCCGTGGTGATTGCCCTCCTGACCATCAGTTTCCAGAGTATAAAAGCGGCTCTGATGAATCCGGTGAAAAGTTTAAAAACGGAGTAAAGGCCGGGCCGCCGTTGCGGAGGAGAGGGAGGAAGGAGGAGAGGGACGAGAGGGAAAATAAGGAAAGTATTGTTTTTATTTCCTTTCCTTCCTTTCTCCCTTTACTCCCCTTCTTCTTTTCCCTCCCCCAAAGCAACATACGTAAAAATTTGGTGTCTGTATGGTATTGGGCGCATTCGTCCTGCAAATCAATGTAAACCATTAACAGTCAACCAACATGAAAACGCTCGTAACGGCCTTTCTGGCTCTATCTGCTTCGGTGGCTATGGCCCAGCACGGCACCTCTATCAGTCGCAATATCAACGACGATGGCAAAACACTATCGATTCGGGTTAAAGGTACGGTTGATGATAAGCCGATTGATTATGATCGCACATTCGACGTATCTAACCTAAACAAAGATGAGCGCGATGCACTACGTGAACATATTCTGGATTCGCTGAATGTTAGTATGCCTGCGCCACCCAGGCCGCCTAGAGCACCCCGTGCATCCCTGGCTCCACACGCTCCAATGCCACCCAGAGCGCCTATAGCGCCCAGAGCCCTAAGAAGTCCTGAGTCAACCGCGATCATCAGCAGCGATCAGGAAACGGTATCGGTTACCAACGGAGACAATCAGACGATGGCTGTGGGTGGGAAACATCCCTACACCAAGGAGGTCAAGTATAATTCGGATGCCGGGCAATTATACCTGCGTTACAAGTTTCAGAAAGATGGCGATGATGTTACTTACGAACGCACCATCGATGTGCAGAATAAATCACAGCAGGAACGGCAACGACTGATCGAAGACATCGAAAAATCGATAGGCGTGCCCAAAGCTGGGAAGTAGAGACGCAGGAAGCGTGGAGCAAGGTCAAACCGTGTTCTACCTTCCATCCCCCATGCCCTAAACTCCTTGTCTTATGCTTCTTAACTATCTCAAAATCGCCTGGCGGAATCTTCGGAAAGATAAATTTTACAGCCTGATTAACATTCTGGGACTGACCATTGGGGTTACCTGTGGCCTGTTGTTACTACTGTACGTGACGGATGAACTGAGTTTCGACCGCTACCACACCAATGCGTCCCAGATTTACCGGATCGTTTCGCATATTACTGAGCCCGACAAAGTAAACCGCTGGAGCAGCACACAACCGCCTTTAGTTAAAACGCTGAAGCAGGATTACCCCTTCGTCAAAAATTACGTGCGGTTCTTTCCGTATGGTCGGATGATGTTTCGGCAGGGAGAGAAACGATTTTATGAAGATGATATCTATGCCGCCGATTCTACCGTATTCGATGTATTCAGTTACAAATTTATCGAAGGTGATCCCAAAACGGCGCTGGCGCAACCTGGCAGCGTAGTATTGACCCACAAGGCAGCGCAGAAATTCTTCGGTTCTCGAACTGCGCTGGGGCAGTCGCTGCAAACGAATGATACAACGTTTTATAAAGTAACGGGTGTTCTGGAAGATGTTCCGAAGAACTCACACTTTACCTTCAACGCCCTGATTTCGGCAGGCCAGAACGAACGAAGTCAGGATACAAACTGGGGTGCTTTTTACATCTATAGTTATCTGGTATTGCCCGAACACTTTGACACCAAAATTCTGGAAAGTAAGTTTCCACAGGTATACGACAAATACGTAGGCCCGATTTTCAAGCGGATGGGTATCAAGGTCACCTATGAGTTGCAACCACTGGCTAACATTCACCTGTACTCCAATCTAGAAGGCGAATCTAACGGCAACATTGGCTACGTATACACCTTTAGCGCGGTCGCGTTTTTTATGCTACTGCTGGCCAGTATCAACTACATGAACTTGGCAACGGCCCGCTCAGCCAGGCGGGCTAAGGAAGTTGGGCTTCGGAAAGTAATGGGTTCGGTTCGGGGCCGGCTAATGGCGCAGTTCCTGACCGAGTCAGTACTCATGACAGTTCTGGCACTGGCAGCCAGTTTGATTCTGGTAGTTGTACTACTGCCTTTTTTCAATTCTGTTTCGGGGAAGGAAATTCAGTTCCGCGAATTGCTACGACCAGAGTTTCTATTGATTGGCCTCACCATTGTTGTATTCACGGGTTTCATAAGCGGCAGTTATCCGGCCTTTTACCTGTCTTCGTTTGAGCCAGCAGCCGTACTTAAAGGATCATTTAACGCCAAAGGCGGGAGTTTTTTCCGAAAAACGCTGGTGGTAGTCCAATTTGCCATTTCGCTGATCATGCTCATTTGCACCTGGATTGTTTATAAACAACTCAATTTCATGCGCAATCATGACTTAGGCTACGATCAGGAGCAGGTCTTGACAATTGATTACCAGGGCCGCCAGCCCAGAGAGCAATTCAATACGCTGAAAAATAGTCTACTCGCCAATCCGAATATCCGACAAGTAGCTTCAGCCTCAGCACCTACCAGTAACATTGGGGGTCGGGTTATTTTCACGGTAGAATCAAACACCGGACTAAAAGAAATGGGATTCAAGCCTATGGGAATCGACTACGATTACCTGAGAACGATGGGAATGAAAATCGTACGTGGCCGTGATTTCTCTGAAAAAATTCCGGCAGATACGCTCAACTCAGTCATCATCAATCAGGCCGTGGTGGAGCGCATGGGCTGGAAAGAGCCGCTGGGCAAAAAAGTCATACTGGGCAGCCAGCCTCAGCCTGGTCAGCAGGGACCACCCCCACCCACAGCGCAAGTTATTGGTGTTGTAAGGGATTTTCACCAGCAGTCCCTGTACAATCCAATTGAGCCAATGATTTTGCTATGTCGGCGGGCGAATCCAGTCATTCATATCAAAATTCAGGCGCAGAATGTTGAAAAAACAGTGGCGTTCATTGGGCAGCAATGGCGTGAACTGTATCCGGACCGTCTGTTTGAATACCGTTTCTTAGATCAGGATTTTGAGTCGGCTTACCAGGCGGATGAACTTCGTGGCCGCATTTTCACGACCTTCTCAGCGCTAACGATCCTGATTGCCTGTCTGGGACTATTTGGCCTGGCAACCTTCACTACCGAGCAGCGAGTCAAAGAAATTGGCGTGCGGAAGGTACTTGGGGCTTCGGTATCGAGCGTGGTGGTGCTGCTATCCAGAGATTTCACGAAACTGGTGTTGTTTTCTTTCCCAATCGCGGTTCCCGTGGCCTGGTATTCCATGTATAAATGGTTGCAAAACTTTCCGTATAAAACAGACATTGGCATATGGGTTTTTATAGCAGCCTGCCTCCTTACTTTGCTAATCTGCTGGTTAACCGTAATTTACCAAAGTGTAAAAGCCGCCCTAACGAATCCAGTGAAATCACTTCGTTCGGAGTAAAAGGAGGAGAGTGAGGATGGAAACACCCTTTTGTCCCTGTCCTCCTTTTACTCCTTCGTCTCTGTCCTCCTCTCCCTTTCTTATGCTAACGAACTACCTCAAAATCGCCTGGCGAAACATTATTCGCAACAAAGCTTTTTCGGCTATCAACATTCTGGGGCTGGCGCTCGGCATGGCCTGTAGTTTACTCATCTTTTTGTGGATAAAGGATGAGCTCACTGTGGATAACTACCATGCCAATGGCCCACAGTTGTATAACGTCATGCAGCGTCAGAAATACGATGGGAAAGTAGAAGCAGGTCGTTTTACACCGGGCGTTTTACCCGACGAATTGAAAAAACAGTTTCCGGAGATTTTGTACGCAGCTGGCTATACGGGCTGGGAAGCGCAAATGACCTTCGCCGTTGGTGATAAGATCAACAAAGAAACAGGACACTGGGCTGGAGCCGACTGGTTTAAGATGTTTAGTATTCCGCTACTGGCCGGTACACCCGAAACTGCACTCAATGCGCCAACCAGCATGGCCATTTCCCGAAAAGTAGCTGAATTTTATTTCGGCAACCCGGTAGCGGCCCTTGGTAAGAGCATCCGTATCGACAATAAGCGTGATTATCAGATAACGGCCGTGTTTGAAAACTTACCCGCGCATTCATCAGATCACTACGAATTCCTGATAAACTGGCAGGATTGCCTCAGCCGGAATCCCTGGATGAAGGAGTGGGGGAACAACGGTCCGCATACGTGTATTATGCTGCGCTCAGATGGAAACGTAGCCAATCTGGATGCCAAACTCAGGCCGTTTTTGCGGAAGTACAATAAAGATATTGGCAAAAGCTTCGATGCCGAGCTTTTCTTACAACCTTATCCCGATGGCTATTTGTACTCAAATTTCAAAAACGGGATTCAGGATGGTGGCCGGATCGAGTATGTACGCTTGTTTGGCGTGGTTGCGGTATTCCTGCTTCTGATTGCCTGCATTAATTTCATGAATCTGGCAACGGCCCGCTCGGTTAAACGGGCGCGGGAAGTGGGGGTTCGGAAGGTGATTGGCGCATTGCGTAGTTTACTGGCTGCCCAATTTATTGGCGAAGCATTGCTATTTGCCGTATTGGCTTTACTGGTGGCCACAACGCTGGTGGTAGTCTTGTTGCCCGCCTTTAATTCCTTGACAGGCAAAGACATTAGCCTACAGGTTACAGATGCTTCACTCTGGTTATTGTTGATTGGTATAACGTTGGTTACCGGCCTCATTGCAGGGAGTTATCCCGCCTTATTTCTATCGTCACTTCAGCCGGTGAAGGTGCTGAAGGGTAGTCTTACATTTGGTTCGGGCGCACGCTTATTTCGGCAGGGGTTAGTGGTGTTTCAGTTTGTACTTTCCATGCTACTCATTGTAGGCACCATCGTCGTGTATCGGCAAGTGAACTACATCCAGACCGAAAATTTGGGCTATGATCGGGAGAATTTACTCTATGTGCCCGTAGAGGGCGAACTCGCCACACCCTTAAAATACAAGACCTTTAAAGATGAGTTACTACGCATGCCAGGTATTCAGTCGGTATCGTCCATGACCGAAGTTCCCACCAATATTGGAAGCAGTACCGGGGGCGTTAGCTGGACGGGTAAAGACCCAAATGTCAATATCGAAATTACCCAGACAGCCGTTGGCTATGATTTAATGAAAACGCTCAAAGCCAGGCTAGTAGCTGGCCGTGATTTCTCGCCGGAGTTTAGTATGGATACAACCAATTACATCATCAATGAAGCCACTGCTGCCCGAACGGGTTATAAAAATCCTGTTGGGCAGCCAATAACGATGTGGGGCAAACCCGGAAAAATAATTGGTGTCATGGAAAACTTTCATTTCCAATCCATGCACACGGCCATTTCCCCACTGATTCTTCGGCTAAGTACCGAACCCAGTTCGCAACGCTACCTGATTCGTACCCAACCCGGCCAGACAAAACAGGCGGTAGCGAGTATCGAAGCACTGTGGAAACAGCAGAATCCGAAGTTTCCGTTTTCCTATCAATTTGCCGACGACGAGTACCAGAAGCTTTACAAAAGCGAGTCGATAGTGGGTAGTCTGGCCAACTACTTTGCCTCTCTCGCCATTTTCATTTCCTGCCTGGGGCTCTTCGGATTAGCCACCTTCACCGCTGAGCAGCGCACCAAAGAAATTGGCGTTCGGAAAGTGCTGGGGGCATCGGTAGGCAATATCATTGGCCTTCTCTCGCAGGACTTCCTGAAACTAGTGCTGATTGCCATTGTCATTGCTACACCCCTGGCCTGGTATGCCATGACTCAGTGGCTGGAAGGCTTTGCCTACAAAATTGATCTGGCGTGGTGGATGTTCGCGCTGGCCGGTGTACTGGCAATTGGCATTGCGTTGCTCACGGTAAGTTTCCAGAGTGTGAAGGCTGCGTTGCTGGACCCGGTAAAAAGTTTACGGAGTGAGTAATGTCCACAACTGTACGATTTACGTCCGTTTGCGGACACTCCAGCTGCAAGCCTCAACACAAACAACTGACAATCAGCTCATTACCCATTTGGCATAGCATTTGGGCTTGTCTGGATTAGTAAGACGTACCAGGCAGTACGTTTTCTCTTTTTAACGTCAACGGGATACGGATATGCTAGGCAATTACGTAAAGATTACGGTTCGGACATTCTGGAAAAACAAGTTGTTTAGCGGGCTTAATGTCGTTGGTTTGGGCATTGGCATGGCGGCTGTCTGGTTAATGGTTTTGTATGTGGCCAATGAACTGAGCTATGACCGTTTTCATGCCAAGGCCGATCGTATTGTCCGGGTAGTGCATTATGCACAATGGCCGGGTGGAAATTTGAAACTCGCCCCTACCTCAGCGCCGTTTGGCCCAGCCCTCAAAAACGATTATCCAGAGGTTGAAAAAGCCGTTCGGATAAATACGGAAGGGGGCGGACAGATTACGTTCAACGATAAAAAGATGGACGTTAACAACATCTTCTTCACCGATCCCTCGGTATTTGATGTGTTTACGTTCCCGTTTCTGTATGGCGATCCGGCTTCATCACTGACCAAACCGCAGAGTATTGTGCTGACCAAAAGCGTGGCCGAGAATCTGTTCGGCGATGCCAGCAAAGCGGTTGGCAAGGTCATTGAGTTCAGCAACCATTTCCCGAATACCGTTACGGGCGTTATCGAGGATGTGCCGACCAATTCGCATTTTCAGTTTGGCGCTTTACGCTCGCTTCCAGCTAATTACACCAACGGCTGGCAGAGTTTCGAACTCTATACGTATCTCCTTCTGACTGAAGGCAGCAACTACAAAACGTTGGAAGCCAAGCTCCCCGGATTTTATCAGAAGTACCTGAAAAAAGAAATGGGCAATAATGTTGTTTATCGAATGGAACTCCAGCCCCTCACCTCTATACATCTTCACTCTCAGTTAGACTATGAAATCGGCGCCAACGGAAACGCCCGTACGGTATCCATTTTTGCCGCCGTAGCCGCCCTGATTCTGCTGATCGCCTGTATCAACTACGTGAATTTATACACGGCCCGGTCCCTCAAACGAACCCGCGAAGTTGGGGTCCGCAAGGCGATTGGCTCGTATAAATGGCAGCTCATCGGGCAGTTTCTGACGGAGTCGATCCTGATGACGCTGTTGGCGGGTTTGGTGAGCGCGAGTCTGGTTGTCATGGCCTTACCGTACTTCAATCAGATGGCCGACAAGACACTGTCATTGGGCAACCCGCTTATCACCTTGCTGATAGTTAGTGTACTGTCTGTATGCCTTGGTGCCGTCAGCGGTCTCTATCCAGCCCTGCGCCTATCCGGTTTCCGGCCTGTAGCGGCTCTTAGGGGGCAACTCGGCAATCAGTCGGGAAGTATTTTCTTCAAGCAGTCGCTGGTGGTGTTTCAGTTTGTGGCCACGGTCGCGCTCATTGCCTGTTCGGGCATTGTGTACCGGCAAATGCAGTTTGTGATGCATTCTGATTTAGGGTTTAATAAAGAGCAGGTGCTCACCTTCCATGTCAACAGTGAAGACGTCCGTCAGCGAATAGATGCCCTAAAGGAAGCCCTGCAACGAAGTCCATTGGTTGAAGGCGCAGCCGCAGCCAGTAACCCAATTGGCAACAATAATATCGGTGGCAATGGGATGTTCTTCGAGCAGAATGGTGCCTTTTCGTCCAGTACACAGGTTGTCCAGAAATTCCAGATCGACTCAGACTACCTTAAGACACTACAAATCAAATTACTCAGTGGCCGCAACTTCTCGGATTCGTTTAAAAGCGATCAGATGGGTGCTGTACTTGTCAACGAAACCCTTGCCAAACAATTCGGCTGGACAGACGCTGTCGGCAAACGGGTGAAATACTACATCGATCAGGAAAAACACACTGCCGAAGCCCGTGTGGTGGGTGTGGTGAAGGATTTTCATACGTACTCACTTCAGCACAAAATTGAGCCGCTGGTGTTACAGATGCCCGCTCCGATGGATAAAGACAACATGTATGTTCGGGTTCAGGCCGGGAAAGTAACCGAAGCTCTGGCCTACATCCAATCGGTATACCGCACGTTTGATCCGACTGCTACCCTGGATTTTCACTTCCTCGACGAGAACTTCTCACAGCAGTACAAAGCGGAGCAAAAACAGGGCGAAGTCTTACTGACATTTACACTCCTGGCCGTCCTGATTGCCTGCCTGGGTTTGTTCGGTCTGGCCGCTTTTGCCGCCGAACAGCGCACCAAGGAAATTGGGGTTCGGAAAGTACTGGGCGCTTCGGTCATGAGTATCGTGACCATGCTCTCCAAAGACTTTTTAAAACTGGTCCTTATTTCCATCGTCATTGCATCGCCCCTGGCCTGGTATGCCATGAATCAGTGGTTACAGGGCTTCGCTTACAAGGCTGATATTACGTGGTGGATTTTTGCCGTGTCAGGGTTGATCGCCATCGTTATCGCGCTCCTGACGGTGAGTTTCCAAAGTGTAAAGGCCGCATTGACGAATCCAGTGAAGAGTTTACGAAGTGAATGAGGCATTATAGTTTGCCAGTCCGTTTTACCCCTAAATCCCCTGAAGGGGACTTTATCCGCAAATGAGCAAAGTCCCCTTCAGGGGATTTAGGGGTAAAACGGACTAGAATAAAGTAGCTCTAAACAGATTTATTACTAAGCCATTGGCAACTATCAGCTTAATATCATAGCCTAAGAATCTAAACACACAACACACTAACTATGAATCATTTACCCAAAATAGCAACAACCCTTTTCTTCGTACTGACCGCCCTGTTGGTGCGCGCTCAGACACCGGCAAAAGTATTGCCGTCGTTCGATAAAGTCATTGATTGTCTT
>NZ_BAAHBG010000008.1:155806-249779 GCF_054776855.1 Spirosoma migulaei
CCAGCCCACACGTCAGTATTGTGTTGGTAGCAGGTGACCAGGAAAACATTCAGTTGCAGTACCAGAATATCGAGCCAGAAAAAGTCAACTATGTTGTTGAAAACAAAACCCTGAGCATCTACCTCGACGATGCCCGGATCACGGTAAAGAACCGGAAATGGAAAGATGGGGATATGGAATTTACAAGACCCATTTACGATAAGAGCGTAAAAGTAACGGCTTACGTAACCTACAAAACCCTGAGAAACCTCCAAATCCGGGGCGAAGAAGAAGCGACCTGCCAGAGCGAGCTAACAAGTGATTCGTTCAAACTGAAGGTGTACGGGCAAGCCACGGTTAATCTGGCGGGGCTGACCGCCAATAAACTCAAAGTCAGTCTATACGGCGAAAATAAAGTGACGATCCGGTCGGGCAAGGTGGCCAGACAACACTATCGTATCTACGGAGACAATACACTTGACACCGAGAAACTGACCGGTGAACTGGTTTCAGTTCATTCCTATGGCGATAGTCAGTTAAAGGTGTACGCATCCAATCGGATCGGCGTCATGGCATTCGGTGAATCCAACATCAAGTACGCGGGTGATGGTAACCTGCGCAAAGGCCTGGTAATTGGCGAAGTAACCATCCGCCGGACTGAATAATAACTGCGTGGAGCAGGGTGCTCGGGGCGCGGCTAACACCCTGCCCCGAGCACCCTGCTCCACGCCCCCTGCCCTATGCTACAAAGCTATTTCACCACCGCCCTCCGTGCGCTGAAGCGCAACTGGAATTATACGACCATCAACATTGCCGGGCTTACTCTGGGTCTGGCTTGTTGTTTAATACTGTTTCTGGCCATTCGCTATGAATTGAGCTACGACAGGCACAATGCCAACGCCGATCGTACATATCGACTCGTTTCGCGCTTTAAAAGCCCGGAAGGAGATAATCGTAGTGTAGGTGTTCCACTGCCTGCTTTAGCGGCCCTTCGGAACGACTTTCCGGAATTGAAACACCAGCTAAGCATGGTTTACGGGCTGTATGGGGCGATGGTGAAAGTGAATACGAAAAAGGCCAGCAAGTTTCAGGAAGAAGGTGGCGAAGTTGCTTTCGTAGAGCCCGAATACTTCCGTCTGTTCGATTATCAATGGAAATCAGGCAATCCGAAAACGGCTGTGACGAACCCACAAACGGTTGTCTTGTCGGAGCGCATGGCGCATAAATACTTTGGCGACGAAGATCCGGTAGGCAAATCGATTCGGGTAGAGAATAAAATGGATTTCGTTGTGACGGGCGTTGTGCAGGACCCACCCGCAACAAGTAGCCTGCCGTTTGGGGTCATGCTATCCTTTCCATCCCTGAAGCAATACGGGGCCAACGGCGGCTGGGATGAATGGGGTTCTACCTACAGCGGTGCTCAGATCTATATGGCCTTGCCCGAGAACGTAGCCTCGGCCCAACTAGAGCAGCGACTGGCACCGTTTGTAAAAAAATACATGGAACCAGAGCAGGCTAAACTTCTGCACTACGAATTACAGCCGCTGACCAGTATCCACTTCGACCCCCAAACAGAAAACTCAGCGGGCCGGACGGTTAGCAAACAAATGATTTGGGCCATGGCGCTGATCGGCTTGTTTATTCTGGTTACAGCCTGCGTGAACTTCATCAATCTGGCTACAGCTCAGGCCATAAAACGGGCCCGAGAAGTGGGCGTGCGGAAGGTTCTGGGCAGCTCAAGGGCCCAGTTAGTTCGACAGTTTCTGGGCGAAACCGGCCTACTCACAGGCATAGCCGTCGGACTGGCTTTTCTGGTGGCGAATACATCGATGTCCTACGTAGCCGAATTGCTCGACATTAAAGCGGCCTCGCTGGTTTTATTCGACCCAGCGGTGATTGGCTTTGTGGTTTTACTAGCCATACTGAAAACGGTATTAGCTGGGTTTTATCCTGCCCTGGTGTTGTCGGGTTATCAGCCGGTAGTGGCCCTTCGCGGAAAAATAAAGATGACAGGTAGCCGTCAGTTAACCCTTCGCCGGGGCCTGATTGTGTTTCAGTTTGCCATTTCGCAGATGCTCATCGGTACAATCATCGCCTACAGCCAGATGAAGTACGTCCGAACGGCGGATCTGGGGTATAATAAAGACGCTGTACTGACGGTAAACATACCAGAGAATAAACCGGGCCAACTGGAAGTACTCCAGGCCAAATTGGCGGCCCTGCCTAACGTAAAATCGCTGAGTTATGGCATTTCAATCCCATCGTCGGATGGAAACTGGTGGACGGGTTTTCGCTACGAGAATGCCGAGAAAGACGCTGATTTTGGCGTGGTCATGCGGTTTGCCGACACGGCCTATTTCAACACGTATGGACTGAAACTGATTGCCGGGCGGATGTATCAGCCCGCCGATACGGCGCGGGAACTGGTTGTGAATGAATCGCTGGTGAAGAAATTAGGACTTCGGAACCCGCAGCAGATTCTTGGCAAGTACATGATCGTAGGTGGCCCCACGCATCCTAAAAAGCAGGTTGTAGGGGTTGTCAGGGATTTCAATACATTCTCGCTGCATCAGGAAACTAACCCCTGCATTCTGACAACCCGGCGCGACGCGTATCATACACTAGGCATTAAACTATCAAAGCAGCAGGGCGGTACCGAAGCCATCAACCGATTGATCAACGATGTGGAAACCAACTGGAATGCCACCTTCCCCGATTTTGTCTTAACCTACGAGTTTCTGGATCAGCGACTGGCAAACTTCTACAAAAGTGAAGAACGCATGTATTCGCTATTCCGGTTGCTGGCAGGTATTGCCATATTTATTGGCTGTTTAGGTCTTTACGGCGTCGTGGCGTTCATGGCCGAATCAAGAACCAAAGAGGTAGGTATTCGGAAAGTATTGGGCGCATCAACAGCCCATATTTTCGGTCTGTTCTCGGTCGATTTTGTTAAGCTGGTCCTGGTAGCGCTGGTCATCGCGTCGCCCATAGCCGGCTATGTGATGAGCAAGTGGCTGTCCGACTTCCCGTACAAAATCGACATCGCCTGGTGGATGTTTGTCCTGACGGGTATACTAGCCGTAGCCATCGCACTCATAACTGTGAGTTTCCAAAGCATTAAAGCCGCCTTGATGAATCCGGTTAAATCACTTCGTTCGGAATAAAATAGAGGAGGAAGGGGACGAGAGGAGGAAAGGTAAAATAAGGAAGGCATTGTTTTTTTATTCCTTTCCTCCTTTCTTCCCTTTCCTCCCTCTCTTCCCTTTCCTCCCTCTCCTCCCTTCCATGCTTCATTCCTATCTCAAAATAGCCTTTCGGAATCTGATTCGGAACAGAACGTTCTCCACCATTAACATTGTGGGGCTGGCGCTGGGCATGGCTTCCAGTCTGCTTATTTTCCTCTGGATACAGGATGAGCTGAGTGTAGGAACGCAATACCCAAACGCAATCAATCTCTATCGTGTGATGGAAAATGAGATTGCCGATGGTCGGATTGTCACGGATGAGGATACTCCTGGACTCTTGGCCGATGAACTCAAGCGGCAGTTTCCTGAGATTATTCATGCAGCAGGATTATCGTCGAAAGAAGGGCATATACTAACGGTCGGGCATAAAGTAGGCCGACAAACCGGACACTATGCCGGGGCCGACTGGTTTAAGTTATACCGGATTCCCTTGCTGGCCGGAACAGCCCAAACGGCTCTCAACGCACCCAACAATCTGGCCATCTCCAGAAAACTAGCCGAAGTCTATTTCGGCAATCCGCAAGCTGCGCTGGGGAAATCTGTTCGATTTGACAACAATACCGACTTTCAAGTAACGGCAGTGTTTGAGAATCTCCCGGCCAATTCGCTCGATAAGTATGATTTTTTGCTTAACTGGGAACGCTATTTGAAAGTTAATCCCTGGCTTAATGGCTGGGAGAACGGTGGCCCCGATACGCGTCTCGAACTCCGGCCTGATGCCAATCTCAGTCAGGTTAATGATAAACTTAAAACATTCCTGAAGGGTAGGAACAAGGACATTAGTGCCACGTTCAACATTCAATTATTTCTACAACCCGAAACAGACGCGTATCTGTATTCAAATTTTAAAAACGGTCAGCGCGATGGTGGCCGTATTGAGTATGTACAGCTGTTCGTCATTGTCGCGGTGTTTCTGCTGCTCATTGCTGGGATCAATTTCATGAATTTAGCCACCGCCCGCTCTACGAAACGAGCACGGGAAGTAGGCGTTCGGAAAGTAGTTGGCGCGGAGCGGGCATCCCTAATTGGGCAATTTATGGGCGAGGCTTTACTCCTCACGATTCTGGCGCTTGGTCTGGCCGTTATGCTGGTCAATCTAGTGCTGCCCGTATTCAATCAATTAACCGATAAGCAGTTAGCTATTCCGATTCATCAGGCTTCTTTCTGGGCATTATTGGCCGGTTTATTACTCGTGACGAGTAGCCTGGCGGGTAGTTATCCAGCCTTGTTTCTGTCGTCGCTCAATCCGGTACGCGTACTCAAGGGAACCATGCGTTTTGGGGCAGGAGCTTTATTGTTTCGGCGTGGTCTGGTGGTCTTTCAGTTTGTGTTATCAATGCTGATGATTGTGGGAACAGTGGTTGTGTATCGTCAGCTCCAGTTCATACAAACGAAGAATCTGGGCTATGATCGGGAGAACATAATCAATATTCCCGGCGAAGGTGAATTAGCCAGCAACTATTCAACGTTTAAACAGGAATTGTTGCGAATAGCGGGTATTCAGTCCGTTACCCACATGATGACGAACCCGTTACAGAATGGAAATACAACCGATGGTGTGCACTGGGTGGGCAAAGATCCCTCCCTCGCTATTCAGTTCAATAACACGGCCGTGGGATACGATTACACCAAAACGTTTAAACTAAAACTAATTCGCGGCCGTGATTTTTCGCCAAGCTTTGGCACCGATTCAAGCAATTACCTCATCAATCAGGCAGCCGCTAAACGGATCGGGTATAAAGACCCCATCGGGCAACCGCTTACATTCGGCAAAACGCCCGGAAAGATTGTCGGACTGATCGAAGATTTCCATTTCAACTCATTACACGTACCCATCCGACCACTCATTATTCGTCTGGGTGAGCATTGGTGGCCAAACAACATTCTGATACGAACCCAACCGGGCCAGACAAAACAGGCTTTGGCTAGTATCCAAGCACTGTGCCAGAAATTAAATCCCAAAACTCCCTTTTCATATTCATTTCTGGACGCCGAGTACCAGAACCTCTACAAAAGCGAAACAGTGGTTGGCACATTGGCTACCCTTTTTGCCTGCATGGCCATTTTTATTGCCTGTCTGGGTCTGTTTGGTCTGGCGGCTTTCACGGCCGAGCAGCGCACCAAGGAAATTGGGGTTCGGAAAGTGCTGGGTGCATCGGTAGCCAGTATTGTGACCTTACTCTCCAAAGATTTTGTCAGGCTTGTACTGCTTGCCATTGTCATTTCTTCGCCCATTGCCTGGTATGTCATGAATCAATGGCTACAGGGTTTTGCGTATAAAACTGACCTATCGTGGTGGGTATTCGCTTTAGCCGGAGTGCTGGCGGTCGGTATCGCGCTCATAACGGTTAGTTTCCAAAGCATTAAAGCCGCGTTGATGAATCCGGTTAAATCACTTCGTTCGGAATAAAGGGGAAGAGAGGGAAGAAAGGGAGGAAGGGGGAAAAAGGAGGAGGGGGAGGGGGAGGAGAGGTAAAATAAGGAAGGCATTGTTTTTTTATTCCTTTCCCCCCTTCCTCCCTTTCCTCCCTCTCCCCTTGTCCGCAGCCGTACGAAAAAGTGTCCGCTATCGGACAACCGATTTCTTCATATATAGAGAACATATTGATAGACAATCAGATACGCAGTTGGCACGATGATAGAGGGAGTAATTCTACTTACCTCAAATTCTACGCAATTTCTGCCAGTTCTATGAAAACGCTCTTTACCCTGTTGCTACTCTCGATTGGTTTCGGGGCAGTAGCCCAACGGTCGTCCAGCAAAAACGTCACGACCGATGGTCGGGAGCTTCGTATTCGCGTTGACATTGAGCAGCAAGGACGCTCCGTCCATTACAACCGCTCGTTCGATATCGAAGACATGGATAAAGACGACGTGAAAGCGCTGGAAAATCACATTATTGATTCGCTGGATCGGTTTGTCGATAATCAATCGGGTGAGCTGATCATTAATCGGAAACACGAAGCCCGGGCGAGAAAAAGACAAACCGAAGTGCAGATGACGTCTTATTCTCGTGCTGATGAATCGGCGCGTGAGCGGATGGAAGCCAATTCCAATTCATCCCTCTCTCCCAGCGATGTAGCGCCATCATCGGTCTTAGTTAAAGAAGACAAGGAAAATGGGCGGCTTTGGATGCAGTACACCTTCGAGAAAGACGGCGAAGAACTGATCATTGAACGCACGGCCAATGTGCTCGGCAAATCGGAGCGCGAAAAGCAGGCCATCATCAAAGAAACCGAACGCAGTTTTGGTATCAAGACAGGCAATCAGTAACCTACGTATAGGCTAGTGCGGGTATGAACCGCACGGGCAGAGCATTCAACTTATTTTCGGACAGGCACCTGTCCAGTATCGGACAAAGCTTTTCGTTAAAAGGTCGTTTCTGAGCAGGAGACGGCCTTTTCTCTTTGTGGCATGGCTGTTGAGTATACCAAGCCTATAAACGAGTAGGTATCGCCAGACCAAAAGCAGCAACGAATTCGCCTAAAATTCCCTGAATTAAAACTCTTTGGTTAAACACCAACTATCTCAAGAGTTGTGTCACGCTTCAACCCCTAAACTATGCTTCTTAACTACATTAAAATCGCTTTTCGCAACCTGCGAAAGAACCGGGTGTTTTCGCTCATCAATATTGCCGGTTTGGCCCTTGGCATTGCCGCTTTCGTACTGATTTTAGAGTACGTTGCCTATGAACGAAGCGTCAACACATTTCATAAGAACTTACCATCGCTTTATCGGCTCCTAACGCAAACCCGTGAAGGGGATATCTGGGTAGATATGGCCCCGGCCGTAGCCCCACTCGCGAAACAGGAATTTCCGGAAGTGCGGGATTTTTGCCGCGTGGGTGAGCATTCAGCCAACGGCCTTGTGAGCCTCGCCAATGAAAAGGGTAACGGATCGATCCAGTCATTTAGAGAAAGTAAACTGGCCTACGCCGATGCTAGTTTCTTTACACTTTTCACCTTCCCGCTCGTGCAGGGAATAGCCGCAACAGCGCTAACGCAGCCGAACACCGTGGCCATATCGCAATCGCAGGCCCGAAAATATTTTGGTAGTGCCAAACCACTGGGTCAAACGCTGACGCTTAATAATCAGTTTGGCAAAACGCTATACACCGTTACGGCCGTTTATGCCGACATGCCGACCAATTCAGATCTATCTTTCGACGCGGTATTTTCACTACAGACGCTGGCAAATCCAGCCAACCTCGGTGGTAATAGCTGGGCGCGATTAGATGGCTTTGACGGCACCTATTTAACTACGTTCCTGCAACTTTCCGACCCACAGCAATCCAGTGCATCGGCCGATTACAAAGCGCTGGAAGCCAAGCTCAATGCCTATAAAAAGAAAAGAACACCCGAAGATGAAAGTCTGTTTTTGTTGCAACCCGCCACGAACATGCATCTGGCGGCATCCCTGAGTGACATCTATCGAACAAGCGGCAGTTTAGGGTTTGTGTATCTTCTGAGTGGTATTGCGGGTTTAATTCTATTGATTGCCTGGTTCAATTATATAAACCTCTCAACGGCAGGCGCGTTAAAACGTGCGAAAGAAGTAGGCGTTCGGAAAGTAGTTGGCGCAGGACCAGGCCAATTAATTGGTCAGTTTCTGGGCGAGTCACTCCTGCTCAATAGTCTGGGCTTCATAGTTGCTCTGATGCTGGTTATGTCGTTGCAAGGTGCTTTTAACCAGTTTGTTCAGAAAGAGCTGTCGTTAACCATACTTAATGCAAACGGATTCTGGCTTATTGGCCTGATTTTATTGCTGGTTGGTGCAGTAGCATCGGGCGGTTATGTAGCGTTCACTCTCACCTCGTTTCAGCCAATCCAGACCTTGAAAGGTGCTTACCAGGCTGGAAAGGGTGGCTTTTTACGCAAAGCACTGGTGGTATCGCAGTTTAGTGCATCAATCGCTTTAGTTATTGCTACCCTGATCCTTTACCAGCAGTTGCAGTACATGCAGAATAAAGACCTGGGGGTTCAACTGGCGCAGCGTGTAGTCATTAAGGGGCCCGCCATCAATCTAAATGGTTCATTCAAGCCAGGAACAGCTGCACTTGAGCACGACTTAAGCCAGTTGCCTTATGTCAAGAGCTTTTGTCAGACAGGCATTGTACCGGGTAATTTCTACAACTTCACGGCCAATGGAATTACCAAACAAAACCCGCGACCTGGTGATGAAAAGAGAAACTACTCAATGGGAATCATCGACGATCGTTTTCTGAAAACCTATGAAATTGGATTAGTTGCCGGTCGAAATTTCACGATCCAGGAAGCTGAATTGGGGTATGAGAAAAGTGCCAAACTGCTCGTGAATGAAACAGGTGCCCGGCAACTGGGATTTTCTCCGGCCGAAAAAGCTGTTGGGCAATTGATCAACTGGGGGCAGCCTTACGAGATTGTTGGCGTCGTGAAAGACTATCACCATCAGGGCTTGCAGCAGGCTATTGAACCGGTCATTTTCATGCCCCGCCGGTCGGTGAGCGACTTGACGGTTCAATTAACTACAGATGCCAATCAGGGTGGCCGCATTCAGGATAAACTAGCCGAATTGGAGCGTATCTACAAGGCAAGCTATCCAGCAAATCCGTTCGAGTTTTATTTTGCCGACGAAAACTACAACAAGCAATACCAGAGCGAACAGCAATATGGCCAGGTGTTTACCTTAGCCTCAGCGCTGGCCATTTTCATTGCCTGTCTGGGCTTATTCGGATTGGCCGCGTTTACAACCGAACAGCGTACGAAAGAAATTGGCGTACGGAAAGTGCTGGGGGCATCGGTTAGCAGTATTGTTACCCTACTCTCCAAAGATTTTTTGAAACTGGTTCTGCTTGCCATTGTCATTGCCTCGCCTATTGCCTGGTATGCCATGAACAACTGGCTTCAGGCATTCGCCTACAAAATCGACATTGAGTGGTGGGTATTTGCCCTGGCGGGTTTGCTGGCCGTAGGCATTGCGCTGCTAACGGTGAGCCTGCAAAGCGTAAAAGCCGCGCTGATGAATCCAGTGAAGAGTTTGCGAAGTGAATAAAGCAGGGGGCAGGGAGCGCGGAGCAGGGATGTGAGGCTGGGGTTGTATCCCCGCTCCATGCGCCTTGCTCCCCGCTTATCCCCCCATCACCTCTTTAAAAACCTCCTCAAACGCTTTTCCTTTATCGTTGGGCAATCGTACAGAAAACTCCTGCTCTACACCTTTCAGCAGCTTAATACATAGCTGTATATCATCGTCGGCCATGTTATGAAGCATCATACCGGCGAGTTTCCCGATTCGCTGCCGACAAATTGCAATCACGGCAAGTCCCTCCTCGGTTAATTCAACTCGTTTGGAACGCCGGTCTTCGGTATCGTCATACTCCCGGATAAACCCTCGGTTTTTCAGGCGATTCAGCATGTCGGTTCCGCTCGACAGTTCCATCAGATTGCTGTAAATAATTTCTGTTTTTCGGGGGTTTTTCGCCTGACTAATGTGCATCAGCAGCCCAAATTCTTCCAGTTGATTGACGCCCGTACCGTCTAAAGCGGCATAGGCATACACCATGTTCAATTTATTGACTCGCCCAATCAGGCGTAATAGCTGACCATTTGGGTGCATGGGTGCCGTGCCGCCCGCCATTGGCGTATCGGTTGCTGCAACACGTTCGCGCTGATGGACAAGCTGATAACGAAAAAAATCCTCGATACTGGCCTCCGGATGCTTCTCTTCAAATTCTCCCCACAAATTGACTAAGGCTACGGTTTTATTCACAGTTAGTTCGTTTTCGTAGCAAAAATAAAAATAATGCTTCGGATATATTTTAATTTCGTAAACGTTATACATTTACACAAACAATTACGAAACCGAAGTAATAAGATGAATACGCCAACGCATAAGCAATTATCTATCCTGGTTTTCGGCGCTACGGGTGGAACGGGAAGCCAATTTGTTAAACTAGCGCTAGAAGCAGGCCATCGGGTTACGGCCATTGTGCGCAATCCAGCCGCGCTCGCCCAGCAACACCCAAACCTGCGGGTAGTCAAAGGCGATGCGATGGTGCTTGAGACATTTTCAACACAAGTGCAAGGCCACGATGCAGTGGTTTCTTGTTTGGGGGTTAAAAAGTTAAAACCCACAACCGTATATTCTGTCAGTGTAGCAAACATCCTGAGGGCCATGCAGGGAACAGATGTGAGTCGACTGCTGTGCATTTCTTCATCAGCAATTGAGGTCAGCCCCAAACTGCCCTGGGTATTGCGCATACTCACGAAATACGTTTTAGCGCGGATATTCAAACACGTTTACGCCGACACGAGGTTGATGGAACAAGAATTAAAACGAAGTTCTGTCGATTGGACATCAATACGACCACCTCGGCTAACGAATAAGCCGCTAACGGAAAATTATCGCTATGCCATCAATGCGTTTTTAGATAAATGTTTCCAGATTAGTCGCGCCGATCTGGCCCATTTCATGCTACATCATTTAACTGATACACAGATGATTCGGGCAGTGGTTGAAGTAGCGAATTGATTTTTATGACTTCGATGGCCCAGCCTTGCGCCATCAAAAAAATTTTCGTCTTTTTCTGTAACCTTCCCAACTTCGCACGGTTTCCAGTCCAAAATCCATTAAACCCGGTACCAATTCGGTTGAGCTCTCTGACAGACAATGCACTGATGCTGCAGGTAAAGGCAGGCAATATGGACACGATGGGCCTGCTCTTCGAGCGGTACAATCGTCCCTTACTCGGCTTCCTTTTCCATATGACAAACCAGCGCGAAGCCAGCGAAGATATGGTACAAACGGTGTTCTATCGGATGCTCAAGTACCGCCACACCTTTACGGGCGATGGTGAGTTTAAGAGTTGGATGTACCACCTGGCCAGAAATGTACTGGTGGATCATAGCAAGCAAAACAAACGCTCGGCACATAACTATGACTTGGCCGATGTGGCCGACAAAGTTGGGGGTGGCCCAGCTGCCGATGAATCGATGCAGAAAGAACAGGAACTGGACATGCTGCATCGGGCCATGGCGAAGTTAAGTGCCGAGAATCGGGAAGTACTGGTATTGAGTCGGTTCCAGGAATTGAAATACGAGGAAATTGCACGGGTGCTGAATACGACAGAGGGAGCGATAAAAGTGCGGGTACACCGGGCAATGAACGAGTTAAAGAAAATTTATCTGACAATTGAGAATGGAAAAACTGCCTATAAACTGTGAACAGATCAACAACCAGCTAACCGACTGGCTAAGCAACCAATTGCCGGATGCTGAACGGGTAAGCCTGGAAGCCCATCTGGCGCAGTGCCCCGCTTGTCAGGCAGAAGCAGAGTCGACCCGGCAGCTTTGGCAATTGATGGGAAATCTGCCAACGCCAGAACCCAGCCCAATGGCACGAGTACGGTTTCAGGCAATGCTCGATACGTATAAAGATACCGTTGCCGCTGAGTCCGAAAGCGTATTTGATAATCTACTGGCAAAACTTCGGCAGCTTTGGACACCACAATATGCACTTCGTTTAGCCTATAGTGTGGCCCTGTTAACGGTTGGACTAGCGGTTGGGTACTGGTTAAACCATGCCAATTCGCCAGCGGTAGCCTACAAACAACAGATTGATACGCTATCGACCCAGGTACAGGAAATGCGCCAGATGATGATGCTCTCCTTGCTGGAAAATCCGTCTGCTTCTGAACGACTCCGGGCGGTGAGTTATACCGAAGAAATCAACCAGGTGGATGAGAAGGTAGTGGAGGCTTTATTGACTACGCTCAATAACGACGACAATGTGAATGTGCGCCTGGTTACGCTGGAAGCCCTGGCTAAACTGGCAGATAATGCAAAGGTTCGGGAAGGGCTTGTCCAGTCAATTAGTCAGCAGGATTCGCCAATGGTCCAGTCCGCACTGGCGGATATAATGGTAAAACTACAGGAGAAACGATCCATTAAACCGCTTCGGCAACTACTCCACGACGATAATCTGAACCACTTAGTAAAAGGCAAAATCGAGCAGAGTATCCGGGACTTGTCGTGAGATTTTTTGTCATCCCGACGCAGGAGGGATCTTCGAAATAGTACGCTTTAAGATCCCTCCTGCGTCGGGATGACAAAAATAAATACCTTAAATCCAAACAACTACTATGAAACTGTTTATGATCCCCGTACTGGCGGGGCTGGTGCTTTCTTGTGCCCAATCGCCAGCGACTGCTCAGGAATTTAAAGAGCATGTCAGCAAAGAATTCACCGTATCGAAGGCATCAACTGGTGCGCTAGCCATTTACAACATAAACGGCTTTATCAAAGTCGAAGGCTACTCGGGCGATAAGGTCGTGATCGAGGTGGATAAATCCATTACGGCTAAAAACAATGGCGACCTGGAGATCGGCAAAAAAGAATTCCAGCTTCAGTTCGATCAACAGGGCGACAGTATTGTGGCCTACATCGCCGAACCCTTCGATTCACGTCCACGGCGTAATAGAAACCGGAACAACTGGAACAATGACCGGGATGTTGACTATGATTTCACGCTCAACTTCACGGTAAAAGTCCCGAATCGGATGAATCTCGTTGTGTCGACCGTTAACCGGGGCAACGTGACCGTCAAGGATGTGGAAGGAACGCTCAAAGCGCGTAATGTGAATGGGGCCATTACGCTCACCAACGTAAAAGGTACGACAGACGCCCACACCATCAACGGAAATCTCGATGTCGATTACGTAGCTAACCCGCCCGAAAACTCGTCTTATTATACCCTCAACGGCAACATTAACGTGAGTTATCCTGGCAATCTATCGGCCGATCTACAGTTCAAGACCTTTCAGGGCAAGTTCTACACCGATTTCCCAAACACCGAAGTTCTGCCCGTGCAGGCTATCAAAACTACTCAGCAAACCGATGGGGGTACCGTCTATAAACTCAACAAAAACACCGCCATTCGCATCGGCAGTGGCGGAAAGACCTTCAAGTTTGAAACATTTAACGGAAGCATTTACATTAAAAAACAATCCTAATGAAAACGAATAACAAGTCATTATCCATTATCCATTATTCATTATTCATTTGCTTTCTCAGCCTCGCTCGCCCGGTAGCTGCTCAGAATGAAGTGAAAGAACAATTAGTTGTTCCCTTGAGCGACGCGTCCAAACCTGGCAATTTGCGGGTAGGCTTAATCAATGGCTCTATTCACGTAGTTGGCTATAGTGGCAAAGATGTAGTGATCGACATTGTGGCCAGCCCAAAGCGCGGACGACGCGACGACGATGATGATCGCCCAGACCGAACAGCCAATGGCATGAAACGGATTGCAACGGGATTACCCCTCGACGTTATCGCCGAAGAGAAAAACAATACCGTAAACGTGAACGCCAATACCACAAGACAAACCATCGACCTGACCATTAAAGTACCGCAACGTTTTTCGCTCAAGGTCAGCACCATTAACAATGGAACGATTGAGGTCGAGAATGTGAGTGGTAACCTGGAAGTCAACAACGTAAATGGCTACATCCACCTGACCAATGTTGCGGGTTCAGCGGTAGCCACTACCGTTAACGGCAACGTCATTGCCAGCTTTAAATCCATTGATTCGGATACACCGATGGCGTTTTCTACCCTGAACGGTAATGTCGATGTAACCTTTCCTTCTTCGGTGAAAGCGAACAGCAAACTCAAATCCGACCGGGGCGATATTTACAGCGACTTTGACATCGACGTCGACAAAAACCAACCGAAAGTGAACCGCACCAGCCAGTCGGGTATGTATCAGGTGAAGATTGAAGATTGGGTATACGGCAAAATCAACGGCGGTGGCCCGGAAGTCATGATGAAGAACATGAACGGGAATATTTACATCCGCAAAGCGAAATAAACTCCGCTTATCACTAGTGACGTTACTCTTCAAGCTTTTTGCAAATGAGCGTTTTGTCATTCCGACGCAGGAGGAATCTCAACGTCGCGTATCAGTCAAGCTTGAGATTCCTCCTACGTCGGAATGACAAAAAATAGCTTATCATTTTCTATAAAAGAACCGTATAAAACAGGTTCGACAATGATACCAATCGACATTCATGCGTACTCAGCATCTCATTCTTGCTCTCTGTCTTTTCGCATTCACAACCGATCTAGTGTTGGGGCAGGTGCAGTCCCCCACGGCAAAAGCCTCCCCAGAAACTACCATCCAGCAACTTGGGACGGCCTTTGTTCAGGAGAAAACACACGTAGGCTTGTCGATTGGTATTGTCCGAAACGGGAAGACATCGTTCTATAACTTCGGCACGACGGAGAAAGGCAAAAATCAGTTGCCCACGCAGCATACGATTTACGAGATTGGCTCGATCAGTAAAACGTTTGGGAGTCTGTTGCTAGCGAGAGCCGTACTCGAAAAACGCGCCAGCCTGGACGATGACATCCGCCAGTACCTCGATGGTGATTATCCGAACCTGGCCTACGAAGGCAAGCCCATCCGGCTGGTAAATCTCACCAACTGGACGTCTGAGCTACCGGATAATTTCCCCGATCAGCCCGATCGATTCAAGCAGGTCAGTCCCGATTCGGTGCCGTTTAGGATAGTGAGTGAGTTGACCCGCTACACAAAGCAGGATTTCTTCAATGATCTGCACGCCGTGAAGCTTAAGGCAGCTCCCGGTCAGAATCCGCGTCATTGCAACGTAGCGGCTCAGTTAGTAGGCTACATTCTGGAGAAAATTTACCAGATGCCTTACGAAGAGTTAATCAGAACGAAAATCGAAGAACCGCTCCAGATGCATAACACGTTTGGTTCAGCTTCTCCTGACCTGTTTGCGAAAGGCCACGATGGCAAAGGCAATCCGATGCCTGCGTTTACTATGAAAGCCATGCAGGCGGCTGGTGGCCTTCGTTACAGTGCAGCTGATCTGCTGAAATACGCAGCCTATCAGTTAGATGAGCGTGACAAAGCCATACACTTGGCGCATCAGCTAACCTGGGGCAACGTCGAGAATCAGGCGTTTGGCCTAAACTGGTTTCTGCACAAAACCATCGACAGTAAGCGTCAGGTAGAACACTCGGGTGGCACGTTCGGATTTGCCAGCTATTGTGATCTGTATCCCGATCAGAACGTAGGCCTGGTGCTGCTGGCCAATGACGCCGATCAGTCAACACAGTATCAACTCGGCGAGTTGTCTAAGAAGATTATAGACGCCTTCTACGGCGAACCAATCGCTGTAACGATGCTGAATACAGAACTGAAAAAGCGGGGTTATGCACAGGTTATCAACGTGGTAAAGGATGTCAGGAAAAAACATCCCGAACTTTATCTCAACGAAAATTACGTGAATGGCTGGGGGTATTCGCTGGCTGGGCAGAATAAACTACAGGACGCCCTTGAAATTTTCAAGCTGAATGTCAGTTTGTATCCTAAAGGCTGGAACACCTACGACAGTCTCGCCGAAACCTATGAGCGCATCGGCAACCGCAAGCAGGCGATTGAGAACTATAAGCGGTCGCTGGCCTTAAATACACAGAATACCAACGCCATCGAGTTCTTAAAAAAAGTCGGTGAGTCTACCGAAAAGTAGTTAGTGCCGAAGCCAGAGCTGCTAAAAACAGAAATAATTGCAGTTGCGAAATAAAGCAAGCAACCCGCACGCGGAAAACTGCATCTTTCTAAAAACAGTCAGACTTCGCCGTGGCCTGTGTCCTCACCGGCCACGGGAACAGCAACTTACTGATACAACCTGCATCTTCTTAGAAGCCTCTAAACCAGACGACCCCCATGAATGCCTGGCTCATCTCTGCTCTTCTGCTATTTCCAGCGGAGCTTATTTATCCGAAGCGCGCTTCTGCACTCGTCACGCTTCCGATAAAGGCGTTGACAGATAATCCACTGAAAACATCGGTCGATACCCTTGTTGAACAGGCTGCTCAAGAATTCATGACAGCCCCCGAAGCCGTAGGTCTTTCGCTGGGTATTTTTAAGGATGGACAAACGTATGTGTACAACTACGGTACGGTCGAAAAAGGTAAACAACAACTCCCAACCGATCAAACCCAATATGCCATTGCATCCATCAGCAAGACGTTTACAGGTGCTTTACTCGCTCAGGCTGTTGTTGAAAAACGGGTAAAACTAGCTGATGATATCCGTAAATACCTGACGGGCAACTATCCCAATCTGGAATACGAAGGGCAACCGATCCGGCTCTTTCATCTGCTCAATCACCGGTCGGGTTTGCCGTTCCTACTGCCCGATGTACCGGATGCGTTTGCCAATACCGCCATACCCTCCTCAGCCATTGCCACCGAACTCCTGCAACATTATACCCGGGCAGATTTCTACGAAGATTTGCATAAAGTGAAACTGGACGCCATGCCGGGCTATATGTTCAAGTACTCCAACGCAGGGGCTCAGTTACTGGGCTATATTTTAGAGCGGGTATATAGCCTACCGTTCGAGGAGCTTGTCCGCCAGAAACTAACGCAGCCGCTGTCCATGAGCGATACGAAGATTGAACTGACGCCTGCCGATCAGGCAAGTTTTGCGAAAGGCTACAATTGCACGGGTGTACAGATGCCAATGGTACCCGATCAACTTCAGGGAGCGGGTGCCCTAAAATCGACTGTGACTGATATGCTGAAATACATTCAGTGGAACGTGTCGGAGGCTACCGAAGCGGCTAAACTCACCCACCGGCCAACCTGGGGCGACATAGACCGGTACTCGGCAGGCCTGAACTGGCAAATGCTAAAGTCAGCGGGTTATCGGGCTATTTGGCAGGATGGCAATATTCCCGGCTACAGCAGTCTATGCGTCAACTTCCCCGAGTTGAACATGGGAATCGTAGTCCTCTCGAACGAATGCGACCGCAAGACTGCCTCCCGGATTACGGCGTTGACGAATCAGATTGCCAAAGCTCTGGACGAGCGGGCCGTTGTGCTTCCGAATTGACCCACCTAAAATAATTATAATTTACCCCTAATTTTTCCTGTCCGCTTCTGAACGCACCGTGTCCGAAATCGGACACGGTGCGTTCATTTTTCTAGCGCAACTAATTAATTATTAATCAATTACACTACTGGTATAACATTTGGGCAGTTTGTAGGGTATTCGGTAAACGCGTACACAGTCAATCACTTATTCTTGTCCTTAAACTATGTCATACATCGCCATTCCCATCTCTTCGTTGCCTGGTAAACAGGACATCGAAATCGACGTGACTATCAACGGTCAGAAGCAGGCGCTGCACTATCGTGTCGAGCTATTTTACTGGGGCGACTGCCGGGTGCCCACTTTCGATCGGGTAGAATGCATCCGCCAGCTACTGGCCGAATATGACCGCGACTGGACGCTTTATTACATTGGCTCCCCGACTGATGAGTTTGTACCCATCACATTTGTTAAGCGAGAAGATTTAGTCAAACAACGAACGCTACTAAGGGCCAGATAATTGATAAAAACTCTACTGAAAGCGATACTGGTAGTTTGGAGCGTATTCCTGTGGCTTTTAAGTCCATCGGCACAGGCCCAGCAAGGCCTGAAAGGAGAGTACTATACCGGAACGAATTTCGAGAAAAAAGTTTTCACCCGGATCGATCCTGCGATCAGTTTCAGTTGGTTAAAACGGAATCCGGGGCCAGGTATTCCTCGCTCTTATTACTCCATCCGCTGGACGGGTAAACTGCTGGCACCTGTTTCGGGCGCTTACACCTTCAATGCGAAAGTAGATGATGGTATTCGGGTGTGGGTGGGCAACAAAAAAGTAATCGATGCCTGGCAATTAAATGACTCGAAGCGTTTCAGTGGACGGGTGATTCTGGAAGCCGGAAAGTTCTACGATTTACGAGTCGATTATTTCAACGATATGCTGGAAGGCGAAATCGACCTGTTATGGGTACTGCCCAATGCACCGAAAACGATTTTTAATGGTATCAGCAACCCCGGCGAATCCATAACCGCCCAGCATTTTTTTCAGAAAGCGGCTCCCGAGCGAGTCACAGTGATCAAAGAACCAACCAAGCCCATTCCTCCGAAATCCAAACCAGTACCTGTTGCCAGGGTTGTTCCCAAACGGTCTATACCGATTACGCCTAAACCTACCCCCCGCTTACCCTTGCCGCTGGCACTAAAACCAGTGGCAAGGCCTAAGCCCCCAGCAGATACGCTTACGAAAGCGGTTGTATCTCCATCAGCTTCAACTCAAAAGCCGCTTAACGCTCATAAGCCGGGGGAGACGTTTGCACTTCGACAGGTTCAGTTTGCACAGAGTAGTTATGCATTGTTACCTGAATCATCGGTTGAACTGGATCAGCTCGTAATTGCCCTAAAGGCAAACCCACTCTGGCACATCGATGTAGCGGGCCACACCGATAATGTGGGTGATCCAAGGCTGAATCTGGCGTTGTCAGAAAATCGGGCTAAAGTGGTTGTAGCTTACTTAATCCGGCACGGCATTGCCGAAAATCGCCTGGCTGCTACAGGATACGGCGGCACGCGCCCCATTGCCGATAATGCAGCAGAAAGTGAACGAAGTAAAAATCGACGGGTAGAGATTACAATTCGATAAGATTTTTTTAAACACAGAGGCACGGAGAACACAGAGAGATAATTTACCTCTCTGTGTTCTCCGTGCCTCTGTGTTTAAAAAAATCCTATTTGTAAATAGCAGGTGCTTCGAATGTTGCGGGTACTGGCTTTGGCGCATTGGCGTTGGAGTTCAATTCATTTTGTGGGTAAATGAACCGCCAGGGAAGCTGCGTACCGTTGTTAGGTGTCAACTTGATACCATAGGCCTCGGCACGTGTCCGGCGCTCATCATCCCAGCCAACGTGCTGACCGTAGAACGACACATAGCGTTCTTCCAGAATTTCCCGTAACAGGGCGTTATCGGCCTTGATGCCCCCCGCGGCATTTTCGATACCACCAGCCTCAAAATCGGCCGCTACATAAGGCTCATATTTGTAGGAACCCGCCGTCAGATAAGCCGCATTGATGTTGCCACCCGTATTCAACCAGGCCCGATACGCGTTTAGATGGCCAAGCGCCGTTGCAAAGCCCTTACCCGAACGTAAGGCCGATTCGGCCAGTGTCAGGATATTTTCCTGATACGTAACGAGCGGAAAACTAGCCGTTTGCGCGAAGAAACCCGTCGTACCGGTCGTATTTGGCTCCATTTTACCGGGGCTATTGACACCAACTTCCAGGTAGTAAAACTTAAACCGGGCAGTTTCAATAGTTTTCGAGTTCCCTCTGTATTTAGCGCTCGCCGGATTCAGTAGCGTTGTGTTATACGCTCCCACAGCGTTTATATCGCCGGTACGTGAGCTGGCCAGAAAGGAGAAATAAGCGTTCTGGTTTACGTTGGCCGTATTGCCATGTGGTGCATAAAGCGAATTGGCATAGGCACTAATCCCCGTTTGGGCAGTTGTATAGGCAGCATCATACTGCTTTAGGTCGGTCTGCAAGCGGGCTTTCAGTGTATAGGCAACCTGCGTCCATTTCGTGGCATCGCCACCAAAGTGGATATCTTCTGTAGTAACGGTACCTACACCCGATTTCAGATCGGCAATCGCATCATCCAGTAAGGCGAGGAGCTTCGTATATACCGTTGCCTGGGGCTCAAAGGCCGGACTGGGGTATTTAAGAATATCACCTGCCTGATCAAATGGAATATCGCCCCAGAGTTCGGTACCAGTAGCTAATGCGTTGGCCCGTAAAATTTTGGCAATGGCCGCCATTTTACGGTTTCCGAGCGCGGTTGCTTTCTCAATCGTGAGCAGGGCATTGGCATTCGTTGCCTGATACACCAGGTTCCAGTCAGCATCATACACGCCAGCTGTTACGTTGTAATTGTAATAATCCAGCCATTGCCGGTCAGCGCCGGTTGCATAACCAGACCATATCGTTGTCAGGCGGCTGGCCATCCCCTCCTGGGTAGCCATGTTGGCAATTTCGGTACCGGTAAGCAATAGGCTACCTGTTGAAGCAGTTGGGTTGTTGGGATCAACGTTCAGGTTCTCGACAATAGACGAACAGGAGAAGAACTGAAGACCAGCGACAAGGGCAAAAAATGATCTATATGTACGTTTCATAAGATTAATATGGATACGGGAGAATGCACAATGTGAAATGGATAATGGATAATGCACAATAGATAATGGGATGGCTGTTAGTGTGTGTCACTCGTTACCCATTTTTCATTATTCATTTTACATTATTCATTATTCGTTACCCATTTCACATTGTCCATTCTCCATTTAATTAGTAATTGATTTTTATGCTGAACAGCAGTGACTTTGTATTAGGGCTGTTAAAATAGTCCTGACCGCGTGAGTTGCTGGCGCCATTAAGAGCCGTTTCTGGGTCAATACCAACCATTTTGGTCCACAGAACCGGGTTACGGCCCGTTACCGTTACGTCGATCGACTGCAACTTGGTTTTCTGACGGAACTTGGGCGAACTGATCGAGTACCCCACCGAAATTTCGCGGATACGGGTCCAGCTGGCATCCGTTACAAACTGTTCAACCAAGGTGCTGAAGCCGCCCCCAATTGAGGTATAGAACGACTGATCGAGCAATACCGGACCGGCACCGAAATCCTGAATATTACCCCGAACGGTGCTTCCGGCAGCAATGGTTTTACCCGCGTAGTTCTTCAGATCCTTCGTCAGTGTTACTTCGTTGCCCACATCGGCGTGTGTACCGAAGTTATAGAGCGTCCCTCTGGTGCCATTGTAGAAATCCCCGCCCTGGAAGGTCTCGAACAGAACATTCAGTGAGAGTTTCTTGTACGATAGATTCGTGCCAAACCCACCACGATAGTCTGGGTTCGGATCGCCAACAACACCAAACTGCGGAGCCACTTGCGGGAACCCATTGGCGTTCAGATTCAGCGCACCAGATTCGGTACGCAGATACGTACCCCCGTAAAGCGACGACATCGCGTAGCCCACTTTAGCTACCGTACTCGCTGTGCTGCTAAAACCACCCAACGTAATAATATCCGTTCCGGCCAGGTTGGTTACCCGGTTGATGTTCCGGCTCACATTACCAAATACATTCCAGTTAAATCCTTTCTTGTTCAGGATATTGTAATGCAGTTCCAGTTCCCAGCCTTTGTTGGTCATCGAACCGGCGTTGGTGTATTTCGAAGTGTAGCCCGTCGAGCCAGCCGCAGCTACGTTCAGCAGCAGGTTGGTAATCTCATTGGAGTAATAGGTGAAGCCAGCCGTTAACCGGTTGTTCAGGAAGCGCAGATCAGTACCCACTTCGTATTCTGTTTTCCGTTCAGGTTGCAGGAATGGATCACCCTGGGTTGCATTACGAACATACGCCCCATTGCCGTAGCCTGAGCCACTAAGCGAGTTGGCCCAGCTGCTAAAAGACGCATTTACGTAGGTGGTGGTGTTTCTATAGGCATCTGGTTGTACCCCCACCGTACCATATGACGCACGCAGTTTACCAAACGATAGCACGGGATTGTCGCGGAAAACAGGTAGTTGCGTAAACTGCCAGGCCAGATCGGCGGATGGATAATAGAACGTCGACTTCGTTTGGCTACCGAACGTAGATCCCGACTCACCCGCCACCGATGCGTTCAAGAATAACTGGTTATAAAGGCCTACATTCAGGGTAGAATACATACGGGCCATCCGGCGGTGCGTGGTAGTTCGGTAAGGAGCATCGTTTGAGGTCAGCGAGTTACCAAAGTTGGCCGGTGCATCGGGAATGATGAAGGTGTTCATCGTACCACCCAGATTGAGGTATTTCCGATCATTAATGTTAAAGCCTACAATCAGGGTGCTGGTAATATTCTTACCAAAATCCTTGAAAACACGGCCGATCAGGTCACCATTCATCTCCGATTCTTTATAGATAGCCTCCTCGTAGCTCCCTAAACCACTATTGACCGCCGAGTTGACCGGATAGTTCGTGATGCGGTGATCGGTGTTGGCATCGATACCTCCACGGGCCGTAATATCGAACCAGCTTGCGGGTGTAATCAGTATTTCTGAACTCAAAATGAAACGGTCAACTTCCGAAAAGTTGGTCAGCTGATTAATCGCCCACAGCGGATCATTGTAGATTGGGTTGGCCAACGCCCCCAGATAGTTCCGATACGAACGTTGCCGGTTAGGAATGGCACTGGCCGTTGGCGACGAGAAGTAGTTACCGATGTAATCGCGACTGTCGAAATCAGGTGCCGAACGGAGATAACCAATGTACAGTCCATTCACACTATTACTGCGCTGAATTCGGTTCGATGTTGTCCGGGCGTAGGTCGCGTTGGTCGAGGCTTTGATAATATCGTTGAAACGACGCTCGGAGTTGAACCGGAGGGTAGTCCGGTTGTAATCGCTCTGCCCGTTGATAATACCCTTCTGACGCAGATCACCAACGCTCAGATAGAAGTTCCCTTTATCGTTACCACCACTGACAGAGAGGTTATTATCAATGTACGTACCCGTCCGGAAGACGGCCGCCTTACGGGCGTCATTGTAGGTTTCCTTCGAGTTCTTGGTAAGAATTGGGTAGTACGTTTTTCCACTATACGACTCAAAACGGGCACCGGTCAGGTTAACAACATCATCGCCACCAGCCCGATTGGCAATTTTATCGCCCCAGGAATTGGCAACGGTAGGGTTATACACACCGTCTGATCCCTGACCGTAGTTGGTTTGTAACGGGTGCAACAGGTTAGGCGTATCGAACGAAACCGTCGTGCTATACGAGATATTGACCTTATCGCTATTAGCGCCTTTTTTGGTTGTAATAACGATGACGCCGTTGGCCGCCCGCGACCCCCACAACGCGGCTGCTGATGCCCCTTTCAGGATTTGCATCGATGCAATGTCTTCGGGGTTGATGTCATTCAGGCGGGATTGCTGCGTAACGCCAGCTGCGCCATCACCAAGTGTCGAGTTGCTGATCGGGATACCATCCACAATAACCAGCGGTTGTGTAGTACCCGTAATGGTATTTTGGCCACGGATCTGGATATACGAACCAGCACCAGGATCACCGGCCGATTTCGTAATCTGAACCCCAGCGGCTTTACCCGACATCCCGTTGATCACGCCCGTTTCGCCGGATCGAACGATGTCTTTGGCTTCGATTTTCGAGGCTGTTGCTCCCCGCTTATCGGCGTTCTCCTTGAACCCTAATGCACTCACAATCACCTCATCCAGCGAGGTTTCGTCGTGTTGCAATTTGACTGTAATGGTACTCTGATTGCCAATAGGCACCTCAGTAGTTTTCATGCCGATGAAGGAGTAAACCAGAATCCCGTTTTTCAGTAGATTCTCGGGAACGGTAATCGAGTAGGCACCTTCAGCATTTGTCGATGCCCCCACATTTGTGCCTTTGATAACGACGTTTACGCCGGGAACGCCACCGTTGTCATCGCCGGATGTAACAATTCCTTTGATGACCCGGCCCTGGGCGAAGAGCTGTAAGGGGACATAAAAGGCAAAAAACAACATGAGTAGTAAACTTCTGTTCCGCATCTCACTTCACGATTAGGTTTATAAAAAGGAAAAATTACAGGTGAATACAGCAACTAGTCAGTTATTGTAGCAACAGGTACGTATCTATATAAGCGCTATTAAAACTCGGAGCAGGCTTGCAGCAGAGACTTCGCTGCGGATACATGATCAGGCCAGTTAAAACCTGACCAGTATTAAAAAATACACGCACAGGACGGGTAGATTTTTAATCCAAATATAATTCCATTAAATGAACAATACCAACACTATATTTTGAATAAATCAATTAATTACCAATTATATTCTATTATAAATATTTATAGTCAAATTTAATTTTATATTCTTTAAAATTTACAAAATTTAAAGAATATATCAATATAGAATTATACAGATTGTGCCTCTTCAGGAATTACTTAGCCAACAGCCCTTGTTTTCTCCTGAGATTAAAAGACTACAAATCATCAGGTTATATTGACATTTCATCCTACTTGGTGCATCTTTAGGAGTCCTAAATCAACTTTCATGAATCCTATTTTCCGACTACTGACGATCTTGATAGGTCTGAATAGTATCGCCTACGCCCAGTCTATGTTAACCAGCGCTCAGGCCTACGAGTATCTACAAAATGAACGGGCACGCGCTCGGACTGTACAGAAGGGTACCGATAAACCACCTGTTGACAGCCTGAAAAAAGCGGAGCGCATTTTACAGGATGCGCTGATCTATTACCATCGGCCAGATGTGCAGGAACTGGCCAAAGGAGACCAATCGCTCTTTTACCGAAAAAGTGATATTTCGTTCGATCTGGCCCGTATTCAGGCGAAGCTGGGAAATAACGAAGCGGCTGCCCAAACACTGCTCTACCCATTGACCGGAAAATTTGCCCCAGCCTATGCAGGCTACATCAATGAGTTGCCGGAGTTTACCGCCGTCCGGCAAAACCCGGCTTTGGTTCCTCTATTAGCCAAAGCACAGGCCGCAGAACGGTTATTTAATTCCAAAGCGCTCAAAACACCGTACAAACCCAATATCAGCGAAGACGAAAAAGTGGCCGGACTCTCGAAGTTATGGTCGGAAGCGAAATACAACTTTGCTTACTTCGATCATATTCCTGATGTAGACTGGGATAAACTCTACCTCGACTATCTGCCAAAAATTCGGGCTACCCGCTCTACGGTCGAGTACATGCGAATCCTCCAATCGTTCTGTGCGCAACTCCACGATGGACATACCGACGTCTGGGCAAGCGACGCAACACTGGCCGATTCAACATCCCGGCAGCCGCCAATCTGGTCGGTATTGGTAGATGGAAAAGTGCTGGTGCAGGAAGTTCGGTCCGATAGCCTGGAAAAAACGGGCATTCGGCCCATGCTCGAAATCGTCAGTATCGACGGCCTGCCCGTCCACGAATACGCCGACCGATTTGTACGGCCCTACCAAAGTGGATCTACGCCACAAAACGTCGATGTGGCTACGTATACGTATCGGTTGCTCAGAGGACCGAAAGACAAACCCGTTTCCATTACCTTCCGGGAGCCATCCGGCAAAACATTTAATCGACTACTACCCCGAACGGGTTATTCCAATTTAAAGCCTTCACCCGCCTTCAGTTTCCGCATCTTACCGGGTAATGTTGCTTATGTGCAGTTGAACAACTTCGAAAATGATCAGGCCCTCAACGGCTTCAAAGCCGCTTTTGACTCCATTGCCACCACCAACGCATTAATCCTTGATGTTCGGCAGAACGGTGGAGGAGATAGCGGCTACGGCTGGAACGTACTAGGCTATCTGACCGATAAGTCGATGCAAACCGGCTCCTATTCATCGCGAATATACAGTCCATTACGACGGGCTCGGGGAGAAACGGTCGTCTTCGAACCCGTTGAATCAGGCGATGGGGGCTGGCCTGCCAACGGCAAGAAACTCTACACCAAGCCGGTCGTCGTACTAACCAGTGGACGAACGTTTTCGGCCGCCGAAGATTTTGCCGTGGTCTTCGACGCCATGAAACGGGGCACAATCATTGGCGAGCCAACCGGTGGCAGTACCGGCCAACCGTTAGCGTTCTCATTGCCCGGTGGCGTGATGGCCCGTGTTTGTACCAAACGAGACATGTATCCTGATGGCACCGAATGGAACGCCAAAGGCATCCAGCCCGCCGTACTCGTTAAACCCACAGCCGCCGACTGGCAGGCGGGTCGGGATACGGTGCTGGAAACCGCACTGACTCATTTAGGTGTGAAGGAGCCAGTCAAGACTAAGAAGAAGAAATAAATACCTCACCCCCAACCCCTCTCCTGAAAACAGGAGAGGGGCGTACCCTCTGCCTGCGTTCCTGCGTTCTCGCTTGGCTATCCGACCGGGCTGGCGTACCAGTGAGCGCTATTCGTTCAAGGGCCTCTGGCCCGTATGTAACATAATGTGTTATTCTCCGGCCAGAGGCCGTTGAAAAAATACCCCTCACTGGTACGCCAGCCCGGTCAACTACCCGTGTCCATCACCGAACATCCAATGTCCGCCAACGGACATTTTCCGCTAAATATTTTTCAGCTAAACTACTGACTAAAAACACCTTACCTGACTGGCATGCCGCTTGCTCTTATATACTTACCCGTTTGTCAGTTGCTTAACAGCAGAAGAAATTCAGCATCATGCAACCTTCGTTTATCAAACAGCATCTTTACTGCATAAACCAACAATCACTATGAAACGCAACCAGTTTCTACTAACCCTTCTTGGCGTAGCCACCTTCTCGCTGACAGTATTGGCCGCTGCCCCTACCCGTTATGATGACCAGCCTTACCAAACCAAAACCTTTTCGGGCAATATTAATGCAGTACGCGCCGAAACATCGGGCGGCAGCCTGACCATTGAAGGTGGCACCGATATGAACGCCAAGGTGGAAATGTATGTACGGGGCAACAACGGAAACGGCAACCTCGACAAGGCCGAAATCGAAGATCGCCTGAAAGACTACGACGTCTCCATTTCCCAGGAAGGGGGCACCATCGTTGCCACAGCCAAACGTCACAACAACCTCAACAACTGGAAAAATAGCCTGAGCATTAGCTTCAAATTCTACACACCCCGTAAGGTTACCGCAGATCTGCGCACGTCGGGTGGGTCGATTCATCTGGCATCGCTGAGCGGTACGCAGAAGTTCCGCACGAGTGGTGGTAGCCTGCACATGAGTGATGTAGATGGCGATATCAACGGACAAACCTCAGGTGGTTCCATTCACTTTGATGGCTGTCAGGCTGGAACCTCGGGCCGCCTTGACCTACAAACGTCGGGTGGGTCGATTGAAGGTAAATCATCGACGGGTAATATGCGCCTGCACACATCGGGTGGCAGCATTCGTCTTACCGACCTGAAGGGTGACATTGATGCACAAACCAGCGGTGGCAGCGTGAATGGAGAAAGCCTGGAGGGCGATATTAAGGCAAGTACATCGGGCGGATCGGTACGACTTGCCAATGTGGCTGGCAGCATCGACGCCAGCACCAGTGCAGGTGGCGTTGATGTGAGCATCACGAAACTGACCGGCCCTGTTCGGCTGTCGACCAGCGCTGGTAGCGTTCGTGTACGGATGCCCCTCGACAAAGGAATTACACTGAATTTGAGCGGCAACAGCATTAAAATTCCACTGAACAACTTCAATGGCGATACCGAAAAAGATCGTATCCGAGGCACGTTGAACGGTGGTGGCATCCCTGTAACCCTGACGGCCAGCAGCGGAAGCGTTTATGTGAACCAGTAATCAATGAAAAATGTAGAATGAATAATGGATAATGCCGGGATGGTACATTATCCATTACTCATTCTACATTTTTCATTTTCTATGTCCACTTCGTTTTTTGACCGACGACTAGTCATTAATACTATTCTGACGCTACCAGGCAGCGCTTTTCTGCTGTATTGTATTCGAGTCGCCACTGCTGCCCATCTTCCTTATCTGGCAGCTACTATTTTAGCAACGATCCTCGGTTTTCTGGAGCCCCGCAAAGGCTGGTTTCTGGCGTTGGTGCAGGCAGGTACAATCTGGATTGTCTACATGTTTTTTCTGGTGCACCCCACGAATAATTTCCATATTGAACTCGAAAACTTTGGGCTCTATGGCTCCATGATTCTATCGTTTGTGGGGAGTTTCGTTGGCGGACGGCTCAAACGGATTCTGGATCGGAGCAAATCGGGGCGAAGCAAATCATAAGACCCACTACTCTACGCGTATGAGTTCGTTCGAACGTAACGCCAACCGCCTGACAATCCTCCTGCTCTTTACGTTAGTTGGTATATCTATTACCGGCTCAATCTGGCTGACCGGGCCAATACCAACCCATTTCAATGGAAACGGTCAGGCCGATCACTTCGGAAGCCCCGACACATTGCTACTGTTACCTATTCTTTGCCTATGTATGGTCGGAATCCTCTGGGCAATTCGCTATACGCCTACCGAACTAATGAATTTCCCCGGTCCACGGACGCCTGAGCATATAGCCAGCCAACGACAAAATTTCGATCAATTAGTCGCGACAATCCGGGTTTTAGTAGTCGGATTATTTTTGTGCATCGCTGGTCAAATTAGTTGGGCAAGCGCTTATCATCAGAAGCAGGTTAGTCTCTGGCCATCCTTTCTTTTTATAGCGCTATTCTTCATTAGTACGCTCATGAGCCTGGTGAGGGCCTATAGGCTATCCGTTTCGAATAAGTAGCTTCCAGTGATGTCGGGTTCTTCAACCCGACATAGCGAGGTTTCTCAAAACCTCTATATATTGATTACGGACGGTTTTGAGAAACCTTGCCGTATCAGGTCTGAGGACCTGACACCACGGAGCCTCGGAAACCACAAGCCTCCAAAAGAACTCTACCGATAATACGGTGGCACTTTCAAAAACACAGCATCTCGTATCGATGGATTACGCATGAGAACACGCTCGTAATAATTCAGCATAAGCTGATCATTCGCACTGAGTTCCGAGAATGTCAGGTAAGGAAGCGTACCAGCCCGTTTAAGCTCCCTCAGCATAGCTTCTACATTCCCGAAGGTAGCCGATGAAGTAGGCTTGATAACAGCCGCCATATCGCCTGCGGCCGATTTCCCAACAGTCGCCAATACATTACGTATACCTTCCGGCCCAAAAGACGTTTGCTGTAATTCTACCATGTCATCCCCATGCCAATGCTGGATAACACCAATTCTGTCCTTATCCAGAAGAACTAACGCGACCAGCTTTTTAGGGTACGTAGGTGACTCATATTTACGGCAACCGTTGGGTACCGTAACGCCCATAATGACTGGACGTTGAGTTGCTTTGGTGAATACAAAAAACACAATCAGCAATAAGGCTACGCCTATAAAGGGAGCGAAATCAAGGCGGACGGGTGCGTACGTTCGGCGTGTTGTCATGGCAGTAAGTGCTTTAGCGGATTGATGGCTGAAACGGCTTATTTCCACAAACGCGTTTCGGTTTTTGTATCTTTACAGCCCGTTTGATGCCTCTTCGCTATGTTCCTAATAACCCAGAAAATTCCCTTTGCTACCCTGCTTCCCTCCTTTGAGGGCGACTTGTATTTTGATGAATCGCCCGAACACACGGCCCAACGAATTCTGTATGCAACCGATGCGTCGGTATATCAGGAAATGCCAATAGCGGTAGCGCTGCCTAAATCGGTTGCCGACATCAAGATGCTACTCCGATTTGCCCAACAGCATAACATTGGGCTAATTCCCCGCGCGGCTGGTACGTCGCTGGCCGGGCAGGTAGTTGGGAGCGGCATCGTCGTCGATATATCCAAGTATTTTGGAAAAATCCAGGAAATCAATGCCGACGAAAAATGGGTGCGCGTTCAGCCGGGCGTTATCCGCGACGACCTGAATGCTTTTCTGAAACCCCACGGGTTACTGTTCGGCCCCGAAACCAGTACGGCCAGCCGGGCGATGATTGGCGGCATGATTGGCAACAACTCCTGCGGCTTACACTCCATCATCTGGGGCACTACCCGCGATCACCTGCTTGAAGTCCGGGCGGTATTGAGCGACGGAACCGAGGTCACCTTCGGGCCGCTCTCGCAGGACCAGTTCGACGCGAAATGTAACGGTGAAAACATAGTAAGTCCCCTCGAACAGCGCCTATACGTTCAATTCCGCGACTGGCTCTCGAAACCGACGGTTCAACAACACATCCGCGAAGGCTACCCCAAACCAACCGTCACCCGCCGAAATACAGGCTACGCGCTGGATGCGATGATAAAATTTTGGGAGGAAAGGGAGAAAGGGGACGAGAGGGAGGAAAGGAGCCCTAATCGGTCAGCCCCTTTCCTCTCCTCCCCTTCCTCCCTTTACTCCCCCTCCTCCCCCCAATTCAACTTCTCCCACCTCATCGCGGGCTCAGAAGGAACACTTTGCTTTATTACCGAAGCAAAACTCAATCTGCTCCCGCTGCCACCGAAAGAAACTGCGCTGGTTTGTGCTCATTTTCAAACCATTCGCCAATCGCTCGAAGCGAACCTGGTGGCGCTGGCACATAACTGCTCGGCATCGGAACTGGTGGATGATTACATCCTGCAACTGACCAAAACCAACATCGAGCAGCTTAAAAACCGGGCGTTCGTAGAAGGTGATCCAAAGGCCATTCTGATGGTTGAATTTTTTGACGATACCGTAGAAGGCGTTGGAAAAAAGGCGAAGGCGTTTGTAGATGAGTTGAAGCTGAAAGAACTGGGCTATACATATCCTATCCTGTTCGACGAAGACACCAAAAAACCGTGGGCGTTGCGAAAGGCGGGACTGAGTATCATGTACAATATTCCCGGCGATGAGAAACCAGCTAACGTCATTGAAGACACCGCCGTAGATGTTCACGACCTACCCGATTATATCGATGAACTGGACAAAATGGCCTGGGAGAACCACGGTCTGAAACTGGAATACTCAGCCCATGCCGGGGCGGGAGAAATCCACGTTCTGCCGCTGATCAATCTTAAGTCGTCAACAGGACGGGCGAACTTCCGGGCGTTGCTCCTGGATACGGCGGCACTTGTCAAAAAATACGGTGGTTCGCTCTCTGGCGAGCACGGCGACGGCCGACTTCGGGGTGAGTGCATTGCTTTTATGCTCGGGCCCGAAAACTTCCAGTTGTGCAAGGATGTAAAAGACCTGTGGGACCCACACAATACGTTCAATCCGGGCAAAGTGGTGAATACGCCCCCCATGAACGAGTCGCTGCGGTCGGAGGCCGATGTGGTTATTCCCCAACCAAAAACCATTTTCGACTTCTCGAAAGATGGGGGAATGCTCGAACTGGCCGAGAAGTGCTCGGGTTCCGGCGATTGCCGAAAAACCGAAATCTCGGGTGGAACGATGTGCCCCAGCTACATGGCTACCCGGCGTGAGCACGATACGACACGGGCACGCGCCAATATCCTGCGGCATTTTTACAGCAATCAATCTACGCCAACCGAAAATGACTACGAGGCCGTAAAAGATGTGCTGGATTTATGTCTGTCATGCAAAGCCTGCAAAGCCGAATGCCCATCGAGCGTGGACATGGCGCGCATGAAAGCTGAGTTCACTCAGCAGAAATACAGGGAAAGCGGAATTCCTCTACGAGCGCGTTTGATCGGCAATTTCACCAGCCTGATGAAAATGGCCAGCCTCGTACCCTGGGCCTACAACGGGTTCTATGAAACATCGGCTCTACGTCGGATCGCGAACCGTGCCGTTGGCTTCCACCCCGACCGGACCATGCCCGAAATGGCAAAGACGACCTTACGAAAGTGGTGGTGGGAACAGAAAAAAGAGGAAAACGAACGGATAGGCCGCGAGAAGCGAAACAATTACACGCCATCAGGCCTACCGGATGCATCGGAGCCAAAACCCGGTTCCGTATTGCTGTTCGCCGATGAGTTCACAAATTATAATGACGTAGAAGTTGGCAAAAAAGCCATTCAGTTGCTGGAGCGTCTGGGTTATACAGTAGCCCTCCCCAATCATGATGAAAGTGGCCGGACGTATTTGTCAAAAGGGTTGGTGGATGAAGCTAAGAAACTGGCGATTCGTAATGTTACGATCTTCAAAGACATCGTTACCGACGAAACGCCCCTGATTGGTCTGGAACCCTCAGCTATCCTAACCTTCCGGGATGAATACCCCGACCTTGTTCCGGCAGAGTTAAAAGCCGATTCCTTACGTATCGCCCAAAACGTCTTCCTGTTCGAGGAATGGCTCGCTCGTGAAGCCGACGCTGGCCGAATTAACCGTAGTTTGTTCACGACTAAAACTGAATTGGTGAAGGTTCACGGCCACTGCCACCAGAAAGCCTTGTCGTCAATGATTCCAGTCAAGAAGGTGTTGTCGTTACCCAAAAACTATAACGTCCAGCTAATTCCATCAGGCTGCTGCGGTATGGCGGGTTCGTTTGGTTTCGAGACCGAACATTACGATTTGTCCATGCAAATTGGTGAGTTGGTGTTGTTCCCAGCCGTTCGTAAGGCCGAAAACGCCATTATCTCAGCAGCAGGCACCAGTTGCCGCCATCAGATCAAAGACGGAACGGGCCGTAAAGCCCAGCACCCCGCCGAGATTTTGTTTGATGCGTTGATGTAACGCGGTCACGCTACAAAAAACCTTTTGCGTTCTCAGTGGTTCTCCATAGACCTAAAACATTCCCAATAGTCATGGAAAATTCAAATTCTTCAGCCCTTAGTGACGGAGCACAACAAGCCAATCTGGTATCCAACGAAAACGCAGAAGCGATGTTCGGTGCCGACCAGGCTGAAACAAATATGGTTAAACTCGTGGACGGTAAACTAACGTCCATTGGCGATACCGAAGACGACGTAGTAGACGGTCAACTTGCTAACCGATATAGCTCCGATGAAGAGCGGACGTTGCAGGGAGACGCATCACGCGGTAAAACCTACGAAAATTCAGATGCCTCTTTACATGTAGGTACTGGCGTAGATGAAGACAACCTGCCAAACGATCCAATTGCCGTTGGCGACATTACCGGAAATCCCGATGCAGGTTCGACCGTAGCCACGGGTTTATCGTCGGAAGATGAACCCACTACACCGACCAATTCGTTTGGTAGCTGGAACATCATCGGAAGCAGCAATGGCTTTGGCAACTACCCATCTGGCGATATGATTCCGTCGACACCCGGCTCGCCAAATCCAATTCAACCGGTGCCGGGCATTCCGGAAACACCACCAACACCACCCGTACCAGGGCCAGAAATTCCTGAAATGCCGGGAACACCCAAGCCCGACGTACCGGAAGTTCAGGACCCCAGCGAACCCGATCGTTCACATGAGATCAATGCGCAGGGCCTCAGCACCTTCACCTCAGCGGCCCCTGGCGTTGTACCGGCAAACGGACCAAAGCCAGACGGACACGTAGCCGAAACGAAGTACGAAGGTTTACCAGAGGCCGCAAAAGCCGTTCCTGGAACCGAGGAAGGAATGGAAGACAAGCCGGACACCGGCGACTCAGCCCGTCCTTACGATGTAAACGCAAAAGACACTGCCGACAATCAACCCGGCGAGCGGCCTGAAGAAGCCAAAGAAGCCCAAAAACTTCCCCGCGAAATGGCCGATGAAAGTAGTATAGCCGCACAAGACATGGTGTCGGGGCCAGATCGCTCCGATCAGAAATCAACCGAAGGCCTCGACCGGAAGTATAATGATCCGGAAGCCGCCCGCGAAATGGCGAGTTAATAGTTCTTTAAACCGCAAAGAGCGCAAAGGAAAGCGCAAAGTTCGCTAAGGATTTTCTCTGCGACCTTTGCTCCTCCTTTGCGCTCTTTGCGTTTAAAACATACCTTTAACTCAAAATTCTAAACTCCATGAAAAAACTACTTTTGCTAGAGCTGGTGTATTGCCTGTTCGCATTCACAGCACCCCCAAAATGGACATCGTTGTTTGATGGCAAGACCATAAAAGGCTGGCACAGTTACCATAAAGATGGCGTTGTTGGCTGGTCCATTGAAGATGGTGCCCTCACGCCCGACGGCACCGGTGGCGACCTCGTAACCGACAAAGAGTACGAAAACTTTGAGCTGGAGTTCGAGTTCAAAATTCCCAAAGGCAGTAACAGTGGCGTGGTCTACAAAATCATCGACAGCCCCGATATCAAATCGACCTATATGTCGGGCCCTGAGTATCAGGTAATCGACGATAAAGGTTACCTGGACGGAGACGGCAAGCCTTACAAATTGAAAGATACCCAAATGACCGGCGCTAACTACGATATGATCCCGCCCTCGGACTTTAGCGTTGCCAAAGCACCTGGTGAGTGGAACAAAGGCCGTATTGTGGTCAATAAAAACCACGTTGAGCACTTCCTGAACGGCAAAAAACTGGTTGATTACGAATACGGCTCCGACAATTGGAAAGCCCTGGTAGCCAAAAGTAAATTTGCCAACTGGCCCTATGCTACGGCACACGCTAAAGGCAAAATCGCCCTGCAAAATCACAGCCCCAAAGAGCGCGTCTGGTACAAGAACATCCAGATTCGGGAGTTGTAGTCCAGTAGAAGCAACAAGGCCACAGATTTAGTCAAATCTGTGGCCTTGTTGCTTCTACGCTTCTATCCTTTTTGTAGTGACTTTTTACAATCTATCAGTACAAACTTAGGACTACGAACCCAGCGCATTGTTTGTTGCCATCATATCCTCGGCCCGTTTCCCTAGCTTAATGTTAGGGAAACGGGCCATTTTTTAGTACAAAATAGCCTGTTCGCAACCAAATCCGGTATATCAAAAAGATGATACTAAACTCATAATCACCGTTTTCTTGTATGAAAAACAAGTCCCTTTTCTTTGCCATGCTTATGGTGGGCTTATCGCTCGGAACGGCCTGGGCCATTCGCGGGCAATTTGGCCATGAATACGGTGCGGCCTGGGCTGGTGCCATTGGTTCCCTGAGTGTTTTACTCGTTGCCAAACGTGCCGATTGGTACGCCAGGGTTTTTACTGCCACCCTGGCTGGTGCTATTGGTTGGGGACTAGGCGGGCTGGCAAGCTATGGCATTGTCGTAGGGTATGGTCGAGACACCGAGTTTATCAATGTCTTTTACGGGCTAACGATGTTATTTGTCATCGGCGGATTGTATGGCTTTCTGGGTGGGGGATTATTTGGGTTAGCCCTAACCGACTCGGCGACCAAACCCGTAAAGTGGTCTGAAGTAATCGTCGAAATGGTTGTAGGCGCGGTGGTGTTTTACTTTTTCATGATTGAAGAATTCGACTGGCGTATGACCCCGCCCCGTTCCGAAATGTGGGCCGCTTGCTTCGGAGCGGCAGTGGCGCTGACCTGGTATCTGGTACGTCACCGATTCGATTCGGCCTTACGCGTAGCCGTGTTTGCCGGTTTAGGCGGTGGCTTTGGTTTTGCTTTTGGTAATTTCCTCCAGGTTCTGGGGCATCTGACCGAAATCAAATTCAATTTTTGGAACGTTATGGAATATTCACTAGGCTTTTTCGGTGGCCTGAGCATGGCCTACGGAACCCTTACATCCGAATGGGAATCGAGCGAAACTACGCAACCAAAAATCCGGGTCTGGTTTCCTTTACTGATAGTAATGTTGGTGATTCCTTACATTGTGTGGCAGCAATCATTTGATTTAGAACGCCTTCAGGGAATTTTCAGCAAAATCGAAGTGGCCCCCGAAAGTCCCATTCTTTGGGGTGTTCAATTGGTGTCAATTGGCATGGTGCTCTCCATGACGATCTGGTGTTGGTTCCATTTTTATCAGAACAAATCCAGCCCGGTCTCTTATTCACAACATGATGTTTTTGCTCTCTCTCTTGGCCATTGGGGGCTGTACATCATGTTCAGCTTATTGATTACGGGTGCTTTTATGAGTGGCTATCGAATTGAGCAGTACTTATACATCGCCAACTGGGTGGTGGTCGCATTTCTGATCGGCAAAACCCACCCCATCTTTACAAGTAAGCCCCTTGCGCCTAAAAAATGGGCGATCAATTTTGGTGGACTACTCGCATTTTTTGCCTTGCTTACATTTCTCCTTATCCATTCTCACGGCGAACTGAAAGGTTCACAAAAGCGATTCGGCGTGCCCCCACCTGCTGATAGTTCCCAGTAGATAAGCATCTGAGCAAATTCTTAACCTGACGGCTATAGTGGGGACACAGAACGAGGGCACAAAAAACCCTTAACATCCTTTAAATAAAACAATTAACCCGACAGACCACTTCACCTCAAATTAGTACGTCCCAGCCTCTAATTTTTGAGAGGTCGCCGAACCCGGCAGTTTCAGCATAGCGATCGAGTTGGGCGTAATCGTTACCGAATACGAGATACCCTGCCCTACCCGTTTCCACGAAGACCGAATCGTGCCGTACGGGCTGTCGTGGGTAGCTTCGAAGTGATCAAGGCCAGTCACGAAATGGGGTTCCAGCAATACGTTTTTAAAGCCTGGATGCACGGGGTCTGGTTTGATACCACCGAGGACTTTGTAATACCAGGCCCCGATTTCGCCAAACATAATGTGGTTCATCGAAATATCACTTTTCGCGTCGATCGGCCAGTTTTCAAGGATGAGGCTTTCTGCGCGAACGTATAAAGCTCCCGGCAGACATCCCACCGGGGCTTTACAAATCAACCTTAACCTATCTTGGAAAAGCTTTTTATTCTTTTGAAGTCATATATGAAAACTTCATTAGGGCAACGCAAAGGCAACGTAACTATCCCCTTTGGGGACGCCTAACTTTGCCCCTCCACAGGCGACTACGATATATTGTTTCCCATTCACTTCATAGGTGCTGGGCGTTGCAAAACCAGCCGCTGGCAATTGGGTCTGCCATAACAAGTGGCCTGTTTTCTTGTCGTAGGCCCGAAACATCCCATCTTTGGTAGCCGCAATAAATAGTAAACCTCCCTTTGTGATGACCGGACCACCGTAGTTTTCGGTCCCAGTTGGCGGAATGCCTTGTTTCGTCAGTTCGGCAAATTCACCCAGCGTCTTTTGCCAAACCTGCTGGCCCGTATTGAGGTCGATAGCCGTTAAGGTTCCCCAGGGTGGCTTAATGGCCGGGTAGCCTTTATTATCTAAAAATTTCGTGTAGCCATTGAAACGATAAGGAACGTAGGGACCAGGTTTAGCGGTCGTGCCGGAGGTCGTAGCTACTGTTTCTACTTTCTCATCATTAAACAAAAACGCGAGCAATGCCTCTTTTTGCTCGGTCGTAATAACCGAGAAGCCAGGCATCATGCCTTTACCGCTGGTAATTAGCTTGGATACATACGCCCGGTCGCGCCGTTGGCTGATGTTGACCAGGGATGGATAACCACTTGACGGATTCCCGTTTCGGTCCGGCCCATGACACGCCACGCAATAGGTTGTATAGAGTCGATTACCCGGACTCAACTGAGCCAGTTCGTCCACTTTCAGTGTAGCACTAAGGCTGAACAGCCAGGCCATTTCGTTGGCATTCACATATAGAATACCGTCAGGGTCAACCGCAGCCCCACCCCATTCCGGTCCACCGTCGGCACCCGGTAGTAGCAGTGTCGGCGTTTTGCTTAATGGCTGAAACGGTCCTTTCTTTGCCCGTCGATACTGCGCTACCAGCGAATCACGATTGGCAGCATAGGGGCTTAACTCCGTTTCGGTAATGGTTTGTCGGGCAAAAGGCGAGGGTAAAGTTGGAACGGGTTGCGTTGGCCAGGCCATTTCATCAGGCAAAGACGATTTAGGAACGGGCACTTCCCGAATTGGGAAAAGCGGCTTACCGGTTACACGGTCAAAAATAAAGACATGCGCACTCTTGGTCACCTGGGCTACCGCATCAATCGTCTTTATCAAGCCAGACCTGTCCTTCTGGTGAAGAGTAATCAGGTTAGGCGGAGCTGGTAAATCGCGGTCCCAGATGTCATGGTGAACCAGTTGGTAATGCCAGATTCGTTTGCCGGTCCGGGCGTTCAGTGCCAGTAAACAATTGGCGAACAGGTTCTGGCCTTTGCGATTTCCGCCATAAAAATCAAACCCAGCCGACCCCGTCGGTACGTACAGAATCCCACGCTTACGATCAACCGCCATGCCCGCCCAGTTATTAGCGGCTCCTACGTCCGTATTTTTATAGACATCTTTAGGCCAGGTTTCATAGCCGTATTCGCCTGGGTGCGGAATGGTGTGAAAGACCCAGGCCAATTTACCCGTCCGAACATTAAACGCCTGAATGGAGCCGGGGGCCGCATCCGCTCCCTCCGAAACGCGTAGGGGCATGAACAGCAAATCCTCGAAAAGTGTACCCGGTGTATTCGAAATCACAAATTTAGCCTTCGCCGATTCCCCTAATCCGACTTTCAGACTCACCCGGCCATGCTCTCCAAAGCTGAGAATCGGTTGTCCGGTTTGGGCATTGATCGCATATAGCCAGGAGCCATAGGCATACAACAGTCGCGCGGGTTCGGGGTCTCCGGCTTTATTACTTTTCCAATACGTAACCCCCCGGTTGGTGTTGAACGTTTTGGTATCCGGTTCCACGTAACGCCACTTCTGTTGACCCGTAGCGGCATCGAGCGCAAAAAGCTGATTCGATGCCGTGACGCCGTAGAGCGTACCATCCACAATAATTGGGTTGCACTGCACCTGACCCGAGTCGCGGGAATGATATTCCCAGGCAACCTTAAGCTGACTAACATTACTTGTATTGAGCTGGGTTAGCGTTGAATAATGATTACGGTCTGGCCCGCCTAAATACTCCGGCCAGTCGGAAGCCGACTCAGGTTCTCCAGGTATATAGATCAGTTGAGCAGCCGTTAAGATAACGGCCAATAAAAAAAGAACAGGAAGAATACTGCGTTTCATTATACCTATAACTTAAGCACTGATTAACCCACTTAAAAGCCGTAGGCTTGGCCTATATGGTAGGGACGCGGCTTCAGCCCGTCCCATGCGCCAGACAATGTCAATTGAAAAATCCTGTTGGGATGACCGATATCAATTCCTAATTCCCCGAATAAATTCGAGGGCGATAAAATCGGCCATCCCGACGGGATTTTTCAATTAATGCCACCGACTTAGCTTATAGATTCGCTTAGTAGCCGGGATTCTGTTTCAGTGTTGGCTGGCCAGCAACAAAGCTCTGCGTGATGGCATAATCTGGAATGGGCTGGTATTCACTTTTGTTTTTGGTAAACTTAACCCCGCTGCCCAGCGCCAGCGAACGACGCACGCTTTCCCTGGGCAAATATTCGGAGTTAATCACCTGATCGGCAATGCCCCAGCGAACCAGATCGAAAAAGCGGTGACCCTCCATCCCCAACTCGATTCTCCGTTCAAACCGAACGGCTTTTCGGGCAATATCTTTGCTGGCCCAGGCCGTAGCATAGGGACTAACTACATATTTGGCGGCATTGGCGGTTCCGTCCAGCGTTTTGATGGGTGAAGCCGCAGCCCGGGCACGAACGCGATTGACGTATTCACGCGCTTTATCCAGACTACCCACCTCTACTTCGCACTCAGCCGCCATCAATAACACATCGGCAAACCGCATCAGATCATAATTCAAGGCGCTGGCAATGCCAAAACTAGCCCGAACCACCTGCCCCGAACTATACTCGACCGAGGAGAAAACGTGTTTCTTCCCCGTGAAGGGTCCACCATTGGTAATCGACTCGCCAGGAGGAGCCGTGAAAGCCACACCCGTCATCATACCCCAGTCCAGATAGGGAATACCCCGGCGTCCAACGGTATGGTCTAAACGAGGGTCCAGATTCCCCGCATAGGGCGTAAACGGGCTGGCGTCCGGCACTGTCTCATTCGAGGTAACATCAACGTCGTTATAGGTATCGAGCAGGGGCAGGCCATTTTCATCCGTTCGAAACGCGTTGACCAGGTTTTGCGATGGCCGATAAAACCAGGAGTTCGTACCACCCGCAATGCCGTTGGGATAACAAAGGATCGCTTCCCGAAACCCGTTCGTATTGTCGCTGGCCCCATCCCCAATGGCACTTTGTACCTCCAGCATCGACTCTTTACTGTTTTGGGTCACGATGCGAAAATTCTCACCAAAACCCGTCGTTAAGTCCAGCTTTACGCCCTGGCTGGTTTTGCCCTGGCCAATAATAACGTCAAATAATGCCTTGGCCTCCGTGAATTTATTCTGATACAGATACGCCTTGGCCAGATACGCCCCTGCCGTCCATTTATTGACCCGGCCTTTTCCCGTTTTTACTTCGTCCAGATTATCATAAGCAAATTTGAAATCGGTTTCCAGTTGGGGCCATATGTTGACATAGTTACCACTTGCATCGGTATTCGGGATTTTGTAGTCGGTAGCTTTTTCATCCACGAAGGGAATGTTGCCAAAGATTTTCTTCCCCTCAAAATGATGGAAAGCCCGCAGGAAACGAGCCTCGCCCTCGATCTGTTTTTTCAGAGCCTCCGTCAAGGCAGGATCGGTTGCTTTCGTTAGCTCTTTCAAGACGATATTGGCCCGGCCAACACCATCGAAAATACCATTCCAGCGGGCCAGTAATTGAGAGTTCGTGGTGGGAGTTGCATACTGCATCACCTGGTTAATTTCGCTTTGGTCGGTGAAGTTAGTGCCGCCTTTATACGCATCTCCCCCGGTTATGCTGCCCCAAATCCAGTTGTAGGTTCCACTCAGGCCCAGAAAATTGGCTGATAAATTCCCATCCAGCGTCGCATACGCATCGATTAAAAACCCATCGATCCCTTTTTTGCTGAGTAAATCACTTTCGTTATAAACGCCCTGAGGCCCCAGGTCAAGAAATTGTTGCTTGCAGGCCGAAAGCGTAGCCAGCGAAAGCAGTAAGGTGAGTGCCGTATTAGTTAGAATCGGTTTCATAGCGGAATGTCGGAGTTAAAAGGATACGTTTAGGCCCAGTAAAAACTGACGCGGATTGGGATAGCCGGAGTAGTCAACGCCCAGATTCTGGTCGCTGCTGGCCGTTTGCTCAACCGACGCGCCCGATACGAGTCCTAGGTCAGGATCGGCTCCGGTGTATTTGGTAATGGTGAAGAAATTCTGCGCCTGCGCGTAGATTCGGAGGTTACTCAGCTTGATAGTCTTTAGTAACGCCTTGGGAAAGCTGTAGCCCAGTTGGATGGTTTTACCCCGCAGATACGACCCGTTCTCTACATAAAATGAACTCGAATTACCCGTTACAAAGGCCGTATAGCCATTGGTGGCCCCTACCCCCAATTGGGGCGTTTTGGCGGTAGCGGCAGTTTCGGGTGTCCAGGCATCATATAGCTTCCCAGAAGCAACAGAGCCACCTAACACGCCCATGTACGTAAAGTACTTGGTGTAATTATAAAGTTGATTTCCCTGGTTCCAGAACACAAAACTGCTCAGATCAAACCCTTTCCAGCGAAAACCGAGGTTCAATCCCATTTGGAACTTGGGATGAGGAGATCCCAGTACGGTTCGGTCGGCTGTGGTGATATTACCATCTCCGTTCACGTCTTTGTATTTCCAGGAACCTACCACACCCGACGCGCCATTGATTTTAGGGCCCGCATCGACCTCTGCCTGGTTATTATAAAAACCATCGATTTGATACCCGTAAAAGGACGAGACAGCTTGCCCCTGTGTTGTAATCAGGGCATTGGTTATCCGGCTCGCGGCTACCAGCTGCGCTGTATTTTCGTCGTTGAGTTTGGTTAGCTGGTTTTTGTAGTGAGTAAATGTCAGGGTTGCATCATAGCTCAGATCTGAGGTGATATGCCCCTGATTCGTTAGTTGCAGGTCGATACCCGTATTGCGCATGGTTCCCAGATTAACCAATGGCTTGGTCACCAGCAATTCCAGTCCATTTCGCAGACTCGGCACCAGTAAGTCGCGCGTGTTTTTTGTATAGACGTCGACCGCGAAACTCCATTTTCCCTGCAGAATGGTGGCATCCAGACCAATATTGGTGGTTTCGGTGGTTTCCCATTTGGTTTGCAGATTCCCCTGAGAGCTAGCCCCATAGCCCTGCGTTGAGCCGATGTTAACGCCATTGACATCGTAGTAATTACTGCCCGGTGCAGCGCTATACGTTGAATACTGATTGAAGGCAGGCACGTTGGAGATACTGCCCATCTGACCCCAGCCAGCGCGTAGTTTTAACTCATTGAGCCAGCTGAACGATTTTAGGAAGGCTTCATCGGAAATGCGCCAGCCGACGCCGAGAGATGGAAAATTAGCATAGCGTACATCGGGCCCAAAGAGCGATGAACCATCCCGACGAAAGGTAGCATTGAACAAATACTTGTCGTTGAAAATATAGTCGAGCCGACCGAAGTAGGAAAACAATGAATTGCTGAATAGCAGCGTGTTCCGGTTAATATCCGCGTCGTTGGCACTAACATCACCCAGCGACTGTGGCAAACCTGTATTGAGCGATAGAAAATTGTTGGACTCAAAATCGTAGTTGCTTTTGGCCCCAAACAAACCTCGTCCTGTATTTTTAATGGCTTCGGTACCGAGCAAAACCTTTATATCGTGCAACTGAGCAAACTTTTTCTGGTACGTCAGGGTGTTACTCCAGGTCCAGCTCAGGTAATTATTCGAAGCTTCGGTCAACTGGGTCACTCTCCGTGACTGGCTGGCTTCGTATTCTTTCAGAAAGGCCCGCTGAAGCGTTCCGTTGCGTGCATCAATACCAATGGATGTTCGCAAGGCCAGACCTTTGCGGATGTTCACCTGGGCAAAGACATTCCCGAACGCTCTCAGATTCTGGTTGGTCCAGTCTTTCCGGCGCTCCAGATACGATACCGGATTATAGCCAACACCGGCCGTTCCACCAACGAGTGAGCCCCCGTAGCCACCCTTGATATCATAAACGGGTATAAACGAGGCACTTCGGAGTGCATACGCCCAGGCGCTGGTTTCACCAATTACGGTGGCATCACCCCGCCGGTTGTCGTACGATACCTGAAGGTTTTCGCCCACGGTTAAGAAACTGGTCGGACTAAAGCTGGAATTAAGCCGCAGCGAATACCGATCGTAGCCCGTGTTTTTAAAGGTGCCCTGCTGATTAAAATAATTCATACCCAGCGAAAAGGTCGATTTATCATTGCCTCCGCTAGCCGTTAACTGGTGGCTCTGAATAATGCCCTTTTGCGACATGGCATCGAACCAGTTGGTACCCGGACTCGTCTGAAAAATCTGGTACGGATTCGTATAATCAGCGATGGTATATAAATCTGGATTCGCACGGGGATCACTCGCCGATACACCCCCTTTGAATCCATTGCTAACGATGTAGCGATCGGGAATGGCAAACGAGCCATGTTGCCCAAAAATTGGGTCTACAAACGTGGTTGCGGTTGTTTTATCCAGATACGTCAGCAATTCACTGGTATTTAACAGCTTAGGAATTCGGTTGAGCGGGGTTGACTGGACGCCATAATAGGTATCGTAGGTCAGGGTTGTTTTGCCCATTTTTCCGCCTTTCGTCGTTATAATAATGACCCCATTGGCAGCTCTGGCTCCATAGATCGATGCCGAGGACGCATCTTTCAGCACCTGGATCGATTCTACATCCTGCGGATTAATTCGTGAGGCATCGGTTGTTGGAACACCGTCGATCACATAAAGTGGATTGTTGTTTCCATAGGAGGCAAATCCTCGAATACGAATGGATGCCGAACTACCGGGATCGCCGGTGCTACTAACGGTAACACCCGCTGCCCGACCCTGCAATTGCGCGACCAGATTGGCGGAAGGAGTCGCATTCAGATCGCTGGCTTTTACAACGGACACCGCTCCGATAATGTCTTTTTTCTGCTGGGTAGTATAGCCCGTTACCACTACTTCGGTGAGCTGGTTATTACTCGCTTCCAGTTGAACATTGATTTCGGTTCGATTGCCCACTGTAACATCTTTGGCGTTATAACCGACGAAGCTGAACGTTAAAATGGCGTTCGCATCGGGAACGCCAATCCGATACATACCCCGCGCATCGGTTGTTGTGCCACGCGTCGTTCCTTTAACTACCACCGTAACACCTGGCAGCTCTTCACCGGTTTCGCTCTTGACGGTTCCTGTGAGTTGCCGGTCGTCTGCCTGCTCCGACGAAAATACAGGAACAACAGCAGCTACTTTCTGGGCTTCGTCGGGACTTATACTAGAGACCGGTTTACGGTTTCGTTTGAGCATGATCTGGCCATTTACAAACCGATAGTCGATGCGTAGTGGCGACAGTAATTTATCCAGAACCGTAGCCAGAGATTCATTAGCCACGCTAACACTCACAGGTTCATTTACCGGAATCATGTTCCGGCTATACGCAAACCGAACGCCGGTCTGGCCCTCGATTTCGGCCAGCGCTTTTTGCAGCGACACATGGTCTAACCGCAGATTAACAGGCTTTTTCAGAATATCCTGCGCATCGGTTTTGCCCGCGTAGGCAACAGCTGTGAGTAGCGAAATCAGCAAAAGTTGTAGTACAGATAACCGCATAATGAAGCAGGCCAACTTGCTTTTCGTAAAAAACTTCATAAGTTTGGATTGATTAAATTGAACAATAAGAAGCCTTCCATCACCTCAGAAGTGATGGCATTTCAGGGGGCTTCGTTCGGAATCAGGTCGAGCTGCCAAAGCGAGTGCTGCAATCACTCGTTTTGGCCGACCTTTTTTTAGAAGCGGGTAATGATCGGGGGGGTTCTTTGTCTCATAGAATGGTACAGGTTTAAGGGTTTCTCATTTTTTACTCTACGTTACTACAGCCTTCGCCATTGATCACAATGCGATTTCCCTGCATCTGATAACTAGCCTCCACCAGTTGGGTCGTTATTTCCAGAATCTCCGACAGGCGACTGTTATCGAACGAGGCTTTCAGGCGGCAATTGGCCAGATTAGGATTGGCTAGCTGGATTGTTACGCCGTACTTCTTTTCCAGCCGCTTCATGACTTCACTAAGCGGCTCATCGTCAAACGTGAGCGATACGGGTTGCCAGGTGTTCACCTGCTCCTGCGTTTTCGGGATTTCGGTTGAGGTTAGCTGACCGGACGAAGCCTCAAAAACGGCCTGCTGGCGGGGCAATAACAGCACGGCTTTTTCCTGACCTTTACGATCCGGAATCGAAACAGATACCTTACCCGTTACAACTGATACTTCAAAGCGGGATTGATCAGGTGTCGATTTGACATTAAAACTCGTTCCCAGCACTTTTACCAGCAAGGCATGGCTCTTCACCAGAAAAGGGCGGGTTGGGTCTTTGGTTACGTCAAAAAATGCTTCTCCTTCAAGGCTTACTTCACGCGATGTTTTAGAGAATGCGCCAGCCGTATAGCGAAGTTCGGTATCTGGGTTTAACCAGACTAAACTTCCGTCCGGCAATTGATGCCTGGTTACGCGTGTTTGGGTATTTACAATCACGACATCGCCCGCAACGGACACGGCTTCCGTTTTTGGTTTCTTTAAATACATGAACAGGCCAAAACTCGCTACGAGTACCACCATAGCGGCAGCCGCATACCGAATAAAGACTGTTGTAAGCGAGCGAATCTTGCCAACGGGTTGTAGCTGTCCATCGGTTTTCTGGCCAAGTAAAGCCTGCACTTTTTTCAAATGCAGGGGCTGATCAAACGCATACTGGTCAACCTCTCCCTCATTCAGTGATGCATACCATTCTTCTACCCGATAGACCTCCTCCGCCGTACAGTTTCCCTCCGTATACCGTTTTAGCAATTCGGGCGAAATGGCATGTTTGCTCATGATTTAGTTCTGTCAAATACCCAATTAATACCAGCTTATAGATACAAGACGCACGAAACGGCAACAACCCTAGTGGGATTTGAAGAAATTTTATAATAAATGCTGTTTGAAAGTTTAGTAGTATTGCGACTGCATGAGTTGGCGAGTCGATGAGTAACAAGTACGACGATATTGACGATACGGTGTTGTGGCAATTGGTGAAGGTAGAGTCCGACTCGCTCGCCTTTGCGGAGTTGCATCGCCGTTTTTCGGCTAAACTGTATGCCCTGGCCTACCGTAAAACGGGCAATCGTGAAGCGGCTGAAGATTTGGTGCAGGATTTATTCGTATCACTCTGGGTGCAGAAAGACCATATTTCGATCGAAAAAGCCGTTGCGGTCTATCTGTTTTCGGCCCTTAAAAACCGAATTATTTCCCATCTGCGGAAACAGCTAATTCACCAATCCTTTTCCCTGAACGAGCTGGATTCGGAGTTGCTGGTTGCGCACTCCGCCAATACGGTGCAGGACTGGATCCAACTTAACGAGGTGCAGGAAGTGTACGATCGGGAACTGGGAAATCTGCCCGAAAAAAGCCGCCAGGTTTTTGAACTCAGTCGGAGTGGTTTAGCCAATAAGGAAATTGCCGAACTGTTGGGGCTGGCCGAAAAAACCATTGAATTTCACATCAGTAAATGCCTGCGTGTTCTCCGGGTGAAGCTACTGGATATTGTGGTAATTTTCCTGACCTCGTTTTTGTTGAACCGGTAGTTCGGTTTGTTTGGCCTCCTCCACTTGCCGTTTCCGAAACCAGTTAGCCAGCGCCGAACCCGTCACATTTTGCAACGGGCCAAAAATCGCCGACGCTAGCCCGACGGTAGCCACTTTGCCCATTTGCAACGCCAGCCCTGTAGCGACTCCGCCATTCTGCATGCCTACCTCAAACGCAATCGTCCGGCGGTCTTTTTCGGGTAGGCCAGCCAATAGGGCGGTCAAATAACCCACACTCAGACCGATCATATTGTGTAAGAGACAGGTAATGATCAGCAGCCCCCCTACCTGTAACAGATTATCGCGCCCGGAAGCAGTAATGATCACCGTATTGATCACAATACCCAGCATGGCGGCAAACGAAAGGCAGTTTTCGATCATCGCCCGGCTAATCTGTGGTCGCTTTTTGAGGAGAATAGCAACCAGCATGGGTAGCCCATAAAACCAGAAAAAGGACGTACCCAGCGCCATCAGGAACTTGCCGATCGGTTGGTTGACAATGAGTTGAAGCAGCCCATTGGTCAGGCCAATAATTCCGGCGAACGCAACGAGCTGAATGGTTTTAGCCCGTTGTGTTTCCTGCCCGTAGTAGAACAGGTTAAAGATGAAACCCGCCACAATTGGGATGATGATCATGTTCGTGATGTCGATCATCATGTGGGCAATATCGATTTCGACATACTGCCCACCGAGCCATTTCATCAGAAACGGAGTAACAAAAGGCGACAGTATGGTTGAGCAGGCGCCAATAGTAACCGCCAGGGCCAGATTAGCACCTGACAAATAAGACATTACATTGGATGCCATCGCACTGGACACGCAACCAATCAGAATAACACCTCCGGCAATTTCGGGAGGGAAGTCGAATAGATGAGATAGCGAAAACCCGACCAGCGGCATAATAATGAAATGGCAGCCGATGCCGATAAAGACGCCTTTTGGCATTTTAATCACCCCTTTGAAATCATTGAAACTCATGTGCGCCCCCATACCAAACATGGTCAATTGCACAAACGGGACGATCAGTCGCTTGAGTTGAAAATCCCCGACGGTAAAGAAATAAGCCGGGTAGAACATGGCCACGCTCACCGCAGCCAGAATCCAGATCGTATACGAAAACCCTTTCAGGGCCGAGAAGCCACGAAAGGCAATGGCCAGTAAAACCAGGGCCAGCACCAGCAGTGGCCCTACCGGAAACGGGCTACCTGCCAGCGTGAGTACACCCGTACCCAGCAGTAGCAGGCTAGCCAGTGTCAACAGAATTGAGGAGAAACGCATAGGAATGAGGAGTCAGGCAAGCGAACTAGTGGTTAATAAGGTCGGCAGGAGCTAATGGATACTCATGACAGAGATAACAGATACGGGCTTCATCTTCGTCGATTTCCGGGAATCGAACGCCGTAATCGACCAGAAAAACGTTGTCGTTCAGGTCATCGCAAACGCTCGAAATCTCGGCACTCAGCGTATAGCCGATCCCATCGACCTGCCAGCCCGTTCCTTCTTCACCCCAGAACTGGTGAATCGTTCTTGGATGAATCGTCAGGCTTTCGCCCGGTCGTAAGCGGACAATATCGCCCGGCCCTAACCGACGCGAACAACCGTCGACCTGGGTTATAAATGTTTCGTTAGACGGATTGCCCTCGGCATCGGCTTTGGTCAGCTGAACCAGTACATTACCGCCCGCCCGGCAAATGATATCTTCCCGTTTCGAGAGATGAAAATGAGCCGGAGCCCGCTGATTCTCAGGATCGATCAGCCATTTTTCGGCGTATTGCTTCGGATAAGCCGAATTATTCGTCCGGCCGTTACGAACGGTGAACAACGTTCGGCCAATGTTGTAAAAGTCTTTACTGCCAAAGTCCGTTACATCCCAACCCAGCATGCAATCCCGGATTTCGTTGTAGTCGGGCCCGGCTTGCTGCCACTGTTCAACGGACCAATGGGCAAAAGGTGGCAAATGCATGCCGAAATGAGCAATAACGGTTTTCGCCGTGTTGATGCTGGCGTTGACAATGGATCGTTTTAACTGCATAAACTTTATTGGTTAGTGGTGTTTGATTTTTCAGGAAAAGCGATGCCTATCCTCGTCTACAGACGGGGTTAAGGGCATTTGAACAAATTGGAGAGAAGGTTAAGTGAATTAATGGACAATGTAAAATGTATAATGCACAATCAACAAGGTACTGAAAATCAGTTCATTATTCATTATTCATTATTCATTATTCATTATTCATTATTCATTATTCATTATTCATTATTCATTATTCATTAGTTTAATTAAGAAAACCGGCATACAAGTGGATGGGGCTTTACTAAATACCAACCTATCTAAAGGGTACTTTTGGTGAGCACCGGGCTCAATGGTTTGCTTACTTTTTTTGTGCATTGTAGTTGCCGATTGCTTCTGAAATAGTCAACGCCCGATTGTAGACCGAAACCTGCCTAATTTGGCCATCGAGGGAAGTGCCTAGTGTCAATTGACGGGCACCCGCCACCGATTTCAGGTATGGGCTAAACCGTCCCCAGCCAAACTGCCGGGTATCGCCCCCATCGTTCATGACGCCATCGACCACAAAGGCAATGATTTTGGGTCCTCCGTCAACGATGATACTGACGTAATGCGGCTGATTCGGGGTTAGTAACCGTTCGTCGCAGGCCCAGGACGATTGCGTCCGGCCATCGTTCAGCACCAGCTCAATCGTTTTCTGAGCTGTGGTCTGCACATACCAGCCTTTGCCTGTACTGTCGCGGGTATCGGCCAGAATCTGATTGGCGGTTAATTTTTTCAGGGTAAATGCCAGATCGATGGTAAAGCCGTTGGGAACACTCATGCCCGGTTGCTCCAGTTTTTTTGTATCCCGTTTGTAAAATTCGGGCAAAGCTGGGGCGTCAACGGTTTGCGGGAAGCCGCCTTTCTGATAGGCCCAGTTAACGACCAGTCCGTCAGTCGCTTTGGTCCGGTTATCAAATTGACCCCAAAGTTTGGTCAGCAGATTTTCGTCGATTTTGTGGACGCGGGCGATATCCTTTTGCGTTTCGGTAATGTAATACGCCCCCTTGTCTTCAACCAGATCGGGGTAACTCATCCGAATCAACGGGTCATCGTCATACAGCAGAATTTCAGGTTGTGTCCACCGAATGATTTTCCCTTTGGGCGAATCCGCTTCGATACCACCTATCACCCAGGCTGGATTGCGGTCTTCGTAGGCCATACTCCGGCGGTTCGGATGGTCTCGGATGAAGTGCCCACCGTGATTGTGAAACCAGTACAGAAACTTTCCGTTTTCGCATTTCCAGGCGAAATTGGCCGCTCTCGGATGCTTGACCAGTCGACCATTGGCGTAGCGCAAATACTGCGGGCTATCCCAGGTATGCCCGCCATCCCGGCTGTAGGTGTAAACTGGGTGCCCGTCGATGGTTCGGTAAACGCAGTAGAAAGTACCATCGCTTAGAACCGAAAAGCTCTGTTCTTCGGCAATTGGGCCGCCTACGTTTGGGGGAGTCCGTAAACCAATATCACCATCGGGCAGTGTACTCCAGGTTGCCTTCGCCGGGTCCGTTACGGTCAGCAAATCAGCACTTCGCAGCAAAGCCCCTTCACTCGACGTAAAAAAGCCAACGCCAAAACCACCCACCTTATGTACGGGAACGAAAGCCGCTCCTTTATCGGCAAATGCTTTTCCAACATTCCAGAAGTATTGAATCTTGCCTTGGTAGGGGTTCTTTCGGTCAATCTCAAAGTTGCGAATGGGAATCGTCACGCGCTTGGCGGACCAGCTTTTGCCATTATCGTCGGAGTATTTAAAGACAAAATACCCCTGGCTATCCACCCGTTTCACCAGCCCATCGGGATAGGGCGGGTTGTCGCCTTTTACAGCCCGGATGTTATCGGTATTGTGGTTATAAAACACGAAAATTCGACCCGATGGCGCTTTGAGTAGCACGGCGTAGGATGCTTCCGGCCCATCACCGGGTTCCACATCGCGCCGGTCGATCCAGGTTTTACCCTGATCGAGGCTTCGTTGTGTAATAATATGCTGACCTGTTGCCCCCTCGTGCCCCATTCCGGTGGTGAGCACGCACAGCCACGCCCCATCGTTGGTTTTTACGATATACGGCTGGTCGCTGTAGGTTTCGTCGGGGATAATGGTTCCGCTTGTGATGTGCCGATTATCCTGAGCGTAAAGTGTCCCAGAAAATTGGGTAGCCACAATCGTCAGCCAGGTACATACGATTCTTGACAGTACGCGCATGAAGTTTGTAATTTTTGGAGTAAAGTCTATGTATTGATCGTTCACGATAAAATCTACGGAATCAGGCTCATGTTCTCATGTGCTCGCTTGGCTTCGCCGAGTGATAACGGAGTGAGGTTAAAGTTACTCTCTTCTAATGACTCCCCTCACCCCAACCGAAGCGTCGGACCGTACCTCACCCAGAATGGGAGAGGGACTATCGCAGCCTGAGGTTAGGGATCATTTTCAATAGCCTGGATTCTGAGGCAGCAGATTCGGATTCAGTTGAATTTCGGTGAAATATACGGGCATCAACGCTTTTTTATCGACGCCTAGCACGGCTTTCGCCCGCCCGGTTCGAAGCAGGTCGTACCAGCGCTGCCCTTCAAAACAGAGTTCCACAAAACGCTCCTGCTCAATGGCTAACAAAACAGCGTCTTTCGACGTAGCGGTGGTATTAGCCAGTCCGGCGCGGGTCCGAATCCGGTTAACCAGCGCGATGGAAGCTGCTGTCTGCCCTAACTGCGCCAATGCTTCGGCCTGCATTAAAATTATATCGGCCAACCGCAGAAAAATAAAATTGCTGTCGCTATAGCGGGTGGTGCCTACCACGGTACCCAGGTATTTAGCCACCGTGGGCAGGTTGGGAAACTGATCGGTGGCTGGGTCACTGTAGTAAATACTGGCCGCTTTCCGAACATCGCCCGGCTCGAAGGCATCGACCAGTTTCTGGGTCGGAATCACGGTTTGGTTGCCTCCCGTTGTTACTTTACTGCTACGGGGCAGGAAATAGGGCGACAGACCATTCGTTTCCTGATTGTTGTAATTGTACTGGAGTTCGAAAATGGATTCGCTCGTGTTTTTCGTTCTGAAAATGGTGCTGTAGTTGGCTCCTGACACCAGACTGTAGGTTGGATTGGCAATCACCTTGGCCGCGTAATCGGCTGCCAGTTGCCACTCATTGGTCTGGTTGTACGAACTCCGCCAGAGATAAACCTTCGTCAGCAGCGCCTGAGCAGCCCCCTGCGTGGCCCGCCCCCGGGTTTCAATTGCCGAAGCGTAGGTAAGCGGTAGCAATTTCTCGGCCTGTTTCAGATCGGCAATAACCTGCTCCTGTACTTTATCGGCAGGGGTTCGGGCAGGCTGCAAATCTTTATCCAGAGAAAGAGTTGGCTCCAGCACCAGCGGCACTGCGCCCCACAACCGCACAAGGTAGAAGTAATTGAGCGCCCGCAGAAAGTACGCTTCGCCCATAATCCGGTCCCGTACGCTGGTGATGGTTGGGCTTTTGATAGCAGGCACCTGGGCCAGTACGTTGTTGACTTTGTTAATCCCCGAATAGAACCGACTCCAGGTAGCATAACCACTGCTGGTACTGATATTGTCGTTCTGAAAATCCAGTACGCCCCCATCGGTAATCCCAATTTCATTCACAGGCACCCGGAGGTTATCCGCCCGCGCATCCCCCCAGGCAATTTGCCGCACTTCATCACCCTGCAAGGCATCATAGCCGGTAATGATAGCCGCTTCCGCATCGGCGGCATTCTGGAAAAAGGAACTTTGGGTCAGGGCACTAACCGGCACCTGATTAAGCACATCGGTGCAGCCCGTTGCCAGACTAATCAGGGTAATGGCCAGGGTGCTATAGCTAATTTTTTTCATAAGTAAGGTCAGGTTTAGAGTCCCAGATTCAGGCCAAAGGTGATGGTACGGACCAGCGGATAGGTGCCCAGATCAATTCCCTGGAGCAGCGGTAAGGTGCTGCGGAAGTTTACTTCGGGGTCCATGCCTGAGTATTTAGTGAAGGTGAACAGGTTTTGGCCCGACACATACAGGCGTAGATTATCGATCTTTACGCGCTTGAGCAGAGCCGCCGGAAACGTGTAGCCCAGCGTAGCGGTTTTCACGCGCAGATAGGAGCCATCTTCAACCCAGCGACTGGAGGCAAATCCGTTCCGGCTGATGGTGCTGGGCGTACCGCGGGGAACATCCGTAATGTCACCCTCTTTGCGCCAGCTCCGTAGCACTTCGGTGGTGGCGGCATTATAAACGAAACTCCGGTTCGAAGCCTCGCGGGTCTCGTTGAAGATATCGTTGCCGTACGACCATTGCAAAAACACCGACAGATCGAATCCCTTGTAGGAGAAATTATTCGTCAACCCACCAATGTGTTTGGGGTTCGCATTGCCGATAATTGTCCGGTCGGCATCATTGATGATCCCATCTCCGTTCAAATCCTTGTAGATCATATCGCCAGCTACATAAAATGGCCCCGACGCGCTGCCGTCCCGCATGTTAGCGGCTTTGGCTTCTTCGGAGGTGGCATATACCCGACCCGTATAGACCTGCCCGAACAGGACACCAATAGGCTCCCCTACCCGACCAAGCCCCTGCGGAGCCGTGCCATAGAAGGTGGCATCGGCACTGGTCTGAATGATGTCGGCGTTATTGTTCGATAAGCTCAGGATCTTATTTCGGTTGAAGGAGATATTGAACGCTGTGCTCCAGGTAAAGCCCCCGGCACCACCTACAATATTCTGACTGGCAATACTGAATTCCAGTCCTTTATTCTGGGTATTACCCACGTTTTGCAGGGCCGAACCAAAGCCCGTTGTGGTGGGTAAGTTTACCGATAACAGCAACGCGTTTGTCTTTTTCAGGTAGGCATCGGCCGTCAGGCTAATTCGGTTCTGGAAGAAGGAAATGTCCAGGCCAACATCCGATTGGGTGGTCGATTCCCAGCTCAGGGACGGGTTTGGAATAGCCGACAGGGCGATACCCGCTTTTCCGAGGTAGTTACTACCGGTACTGTACAAGCCCTGTGCGCCAAAATCACTGATCGACTGATTGCCAACAACACCTACGCTGGCGCGTAACTTCAGATCGCTGATAAACGAACTATTTTTCATAAACGGCTCCTCCGAAATACGCCAACCCGCCGAAACGGATGGGAATAGCCCATATCGTTTGTCGGCCCCGAAGCGGGACGAGCCATCCTGACGTACTGTAGCCGCCAGTAAGTATTTATCGTTATAGCTGTAGTTCAGGCGGGCAAAATACGAGACCAGTCCCCAGGACGATTTACTACTGGAAGCCCCCGTTGGGCTGGCCGCTGCGTTCAGCGTAGTAATGTTATCGGTGGCACCCTGGCTGGCAGCCGCCGACAGATTGAAACTTTTCGATTGCTGTACACTATACCCCAGCAGGCCCGACAGACTGTGTTTTCCAAGGGTATGGGTGTAGTTCAACGTGTTTTCGTTGACCCAGGTAAATACGTCACCATACGAAGCCGTACCGGGGCGGGCCGATCCACCCTGAATGGTACTGGGCGTAAAGCGCTCGTCGCGGGTGCCGGCATAATCGACATTGATTGTCGAGCGCAGGGTCAGGCCTTTCCAGATATCGTAGTTGCCGTACACATTCCCCACCAGGCGATTGCTGACAGTAAACCAGGAAGTTAGCATGGCTAGTCCTACGGGATTAGGCCGCTGAATCTGGTCAAGGAAGGTATACGAACCATCAGGATTATACACTGGTGAGAAAGGCAGATTCCGCATGGCATTTGGTATAATCGCATTGATGTCATCGCCTTCGGGAACGCGGTCGCGCTTGGCGGTAGAAAGCAGAATATTAGCCCCTGTTTTAAAGCGGGCGGAAGCCTGGTGGTCAATGCTGAAGCGGCCCCGGTAGGTATCATAGCCCGAACTGATGATAATGCCTTTCTGGTTAAAATACCCCAGGCTGGCCGCATAGGTTGTTTTGTCGTTTCCGCCCCGCAGCGACACTTCGTAATTGGAAACGGCCCCCTGTTGGTAAATCTCGTTCTGCCAGTTGGTATTATACAGGGCAACGCCATTCCGAAAGAGCGTGTCCAGGCCCAGTCGTACCTCAGGAACTCCGGCGTTGGCCACGGCATTCAGGATATAATCCCGCTCCTGATAGGCATCCAGCATCGGTACGGTTTTTCTGACATCCATAAAACCGGTGTAGGTACTCAGGCCAATTGCTGTTTTACCCGATTTTCCGCGTTTTGTGGTCACGATAATAATGCCGTTGGCACCTCTGGCACCGTAAATCGCCGTTGCCGAGGCATCTTTCAGCACTTCCATCGACTGAATATCATTCGGATTCACGACGCTGATATCACCCGTAATGGGCACCCCATCGACAATGTACAGGGGATCATTACCCGCATTGAGCGACGTAACACCCCGAATCCGAACATTGGGAGCCGCACCGGGCGATCCGCTGTTGTTCGTAATCTGTACCCCGGCAACCCGCCCCTGTAAGGCTTCGAGCGGTCCCCGAACGGGCAGATTTTCCAGTTCTTTCCCTTTTACCGACCCCACCGATCCCGTCAGGTCCCGACGGTTTTGCGTACCGTAACCCACCACGACCACTTCACTTAACGCTTTGGTATCGGGCTGTAATACGACGTCAATCGTCGTTCGAGTACCAATGGACACTTCCTGCTTTTCATAGCCTACCGAACTGAACACCAGTATGGCATTCCCGTCTGGAACACTAAAGCTGTATTGGCCCGACTCATTGGTTGTTGTGCCAATGGTGGTGCCTTTTACGGCAATGGTCACGCCCGGCAAAGTCTCCCCGGTTTCGGTGGTTACGGTCCCTTTAATGAGAATAGCCCTGGGAGCCATGCCGTCTTTGCCACGCGCCATCAGCGTTGTACTGACAGTTAGTAAGGATAAAAAGAGGAAGACCCATCCTACTTGTTTTAGAGATTCGTTCATGAGTATATACGGATTGGAATAGTTATATTGTACAGATCTTTCGTACCAGATAGAGGTGATTAGGAATGGCTGTATACTGCCTCCAGATAGCAGATCCATTGGCTGAACCACTATCGAATTTATAGGAATTAGTGGCTGGATAACAAGTAGAATTGGCTGTTTCTGAGGTTTTCTTGTGAAAAAACGTTACCGGAAACGTTATCGGAAACAGAATCGGTATGCCTAAATTTTCAGAAACGATGATGAATCGTCAATTGATGAGCTATCATCGTTTCAGTCCAGGCTTTTTTCAAGGCATTTCCCAGGAGAAAGCCCATCGTTAAAAAATACAATAATGAACAGGCTAAACGCATCAATCGGACTGGTTGAGCTATGAGAAGTAAACAACCCACTATCTGGGACATTGCCATTAAGTTGAATGTCTCTATATCAACTGTTTCCCGGGCCTTACGCAATGCGCCCGACATCAATCCTGAGACCAAAAAGGCGGTACTGGACCTGGCGCATCAACTTGATTACCAACCGAACACCGTTGCGGCCAGCCTACGAAAGAACAAGACGGATATTATTGGCGTGATGGTACCCGAATTTGTTCACGCTTACTTCCCCAATGTGATTCTGGGTATTCAGGAAGTGGCCAATGCGGCTGGCTACAAAGTAATGGTTATGCAATCCAGCGAATCATTAGACATTGAAAAGCATAATTTGCAAGCCATGGTATCGAGCCGGGTCGATGGTCTGATTCTGGCCATTACGCGGGAAACGAATGATTACGAACACATTATAGCAGCCCAGCGAAAAGGCTTGCCGATCGTGTTTTTTAATCGGATTGTCGATGAGCTGCAAGGCTCTAAAGTCATGGTAGATGATTATAAAGGTGCCTTTATGGCCGTTCAGCACCTCATTCAGACGGGTTGCCGACGAATTGCCCATCTGGCAGGGCCGGAGAATATGACCATCGGCCGAAATCGCCTAAATGGCTATCTCGATGCCTTAAAAGCCCATCAATTCCCTATTGATGAAGCCTTAATTATGCACTGCGATTTTGTGGAAGGACGCGCCCGAAGCTGTACACAAGTACTGCTGGATATGCCCAACCGGCCCGATGCGTTGTTTGCCGTCAATGACCCAACGGCGGTAGAAGCCCTTATCTGCATTCAGGAAAACGGCCTGTCTATCCCGAACGATATTGCGCTAGTTGGCTTTTCCAATGCGCCCCACAGTACGTTTGTGACGCCCCCATTGACTTCCGTCGTGCAGCCCATTCACGAGATTGGCCAGTTAGCAGCCCAACTCCTGCTACGGCAAATCAATGCTCCTCAACAGTTTATGCCCGAAACGCATGTACTGGATACGGCATTGGTGATTCGTAAATCAACGCGGGAGTTGGTATAGCACGTAGATTCTTATGATTTACACGAATAACGTATACAATTGATTGCGGTTGACAGCTAGTAGAATTTTTGCACGGGGTCTCGATTTGAATCGGAGGTTTTCGCGAATGGTTTTCGCTTTATTTGGAAGTCAACGCACTATTCTAATCAATAGATGGATATGCGTTCAGGCAATGTTGATTTATTAATTTTTGTTGGACTGTTATAGATTTTCTTTTTAATTATTCATTCGTGATTTTTATTTAATAAGCCGAACAACAGCAAAAATGATAACCGTAGTTAGAACGGCAAATTTATTTATAGGAACAGCATGAGTAATCCATCAAGGTATACGTAATATCCATAATCCGAGGGGTGAGCCAGGATGCGTTGAACTGTTAATCCCAGTTCGTACAAAACCACACTAGTTAATCCAAAGCAAAACATAATGCCGTAGCAGTATCTGCGAACCTGGGCCTCGGTCAGCATAGACGCAATCGTTAACCACTTTGATTGGCGGTTAACGGCACGATCGGGATAGTCGAACCAGAGTGCAATGCTGTAAATCAATAAAAATCGGTTCAGGAGCCAGGCTCCTATGAATAACCCGACTGGTAGTTCGGTGGGTTTGGCTAGTAGCAATGGAACAGCCGCAGTAACATAGGTCCAGATGAGGGAAAGGTAGACCGATTTGAATACCGCAATTCGGCGCTGGATGATAAATAATCACCAGTTGATTTTAGGCGCTGTGTATAGAAACGTCAGCCAAACAACAGGCAGTAAGTCGAAGAGAAACGGCCTCTCTTGGTATCTACAGTCGATGAATCGGTCAACTACCAATGTAAGGAATAGCGTGCCAGAAAAGAGGAATAATAGATAAGTACCCGACAGGCTTAGCCGGAACAATTGGGCTGTTGCCTGGCACATCATGACAGCGCAAAGCGCAATGTATATGTTATTAAAGAGGACGAACTGAAGAATATCGGCAGAAATTTTAGCGATCTGCCTGATCATACCCGAACAACTTCGTGTACAGGGCACTCGTTGTCCATATACGCTCCTTATAGGATGAATTTGATGGCAGATTGAACCCTAGTGAGTCGCCCGTCCTATGCGTTGAATACGGTGTCTAGTAATGGTAATTGATTGAATTTTAAGGGGCTGCTATGGAGTGGTCAATATGACTTGCCCATCTGGATATTGAACGTCGGCATTGTCTTCTGCTGTAATGTAAACCCGCTTTGGCTGGTTTACTGAGGTAGCCGATAAGGTTGCTTTGAGCGTCTTGCCGCTTGGCATTAACTGACCTAATTTTTTGGCTGATGTCTCGTTCGATTCCATCCATACCAGATAGGTATTCTTAGATGGACTAAGGTTTTTAGGCTCCGCCAGATTCTGCACATTAACGTTTATGACGTAATTTTTATTCTTGTCCTTCTTTACATTTGCCGCTCCAGATGCCGCCGGAACAATAGAAGACGTAGCAAACGTCATTTTGGGTGTACATGAATTAAGTGCTATGAGCGTAACCAAAATCGTAGCGATAATATAGATCGTTTTCATTCTTTCTGAGTTTTACGTATCAGGTTAAACGGTGAAGGTCGTATGGTTGTTTAGGATCAGCCCGAATCCCCAACCGTTTCGTAGACGTATCGATTTGCATTGATGGGATAAGCTATAGTATACTGGCCCCGACAAAGGGCGGTTCATTAGCCCGCTTGGGTTGCAAAAAGGTCGAGAAGAAAATTAATTGTCGGTTAACGTTGAAGGTAAAATAGGGATAGGTTTGTAGAACATTATCAGCGTGCCAAGTCGCTTATTGGTGGACATGACCGGGGCAGAGAGTTCGTACGGGTTTTTATTGTTGAAATAAATAGTCTGCTGTTGGAGCAGATAACCTGGGAAGCGATTTGCGAATAAGATACCCTGATTTTTCTTGTTCGTAGAGAGTGTAACCATCCCTTTTGCGTCTACCAATAGCATTTCCTGTACGCCTTTGTCTTTGACCAGCGTGTTAAAATACTCGTTTATTTCCCCTGCTTTGTTTTGTAATAGGGCGTTTCGGACAGCCCAGGCAAAGGTTTTCATGCTAAACGTAAGCTGTTGCTGGTTTACAAGTAGCTGGTTGTTTTTTGCTGTTACGCGCATTGTGTTACGCTCATGCCGAAACTGGTTGGTTAATTGCCAATTCCGGAAAAGAAGATAACTAATGCCAAGCCCCAGCAAAATAATGATACCATAAAACACATGCTTTGGGTTAATCTTGGAGGTACTTGTTTTCTGTTTCGCAGGATGTTCAGCCGTCATTGTCGTAGAGGATTCGTTGAAATTTCAGTAGGGCCTTAAGCGGCCCATATAGCCATTTCATTGTAGGCTATTACGTTAATAAACACCGAACTACTTAGGCAGACCTTAACGAGACCTTAGAATTTGATTAGAAGCAGCTTTGGCTAAGTCCCCGATGCTTATGCCCACAGCGTTAATAATTTCCTGTACAGGATTTGTATATTTTTCTTCTCGTAGTCGGTAGCGAGCGTTTGATTGGCGTAGGTTTTCAGTAGATCGGCTTGTTGGCGGAGGATGGGCTTCCGATCATCGGAGCAGGTTGCCGCATAGACCAGGGCCAGCGCCCGCAGCAACCGCCGAAATACAGCGTGATTGCCTTTTGCATTAATGCGGGGCAGGTCAAATGCTAGCCGGATGTAATCCTCAAAATCCGTACTACGTACCAGTACGCGCAGGTGTTTCCCATCCGAGCGCAACCGGGCTGGGAACTCACGTCGGGCCAGTCGTTCACCAACAGCTCCCAAATAATCGATTGCCATAATGGCAGTTGTGGTATCGTTAATACCGGGCGAAAGGGCTTTCAGGGTAATATCCACTAACTGCTGGATGCCAAATGCAACGTCCTGTTCAACGTTTCGATGTCGCCCTATGCTCACATACTCCATCAGATCATCGGGCCAGTCAGCTTCTTCAGGTTCAGATCGTTCCATACCACTGCGTACACTAAAGAGTACAGAACCTTCGCCGATAAAGGCACCCATCTCTTTCTCAATTCGTAATACGACTCGGTGCCGGGTGGCCCAGCTCAACAAACCATCCGTATTGATTTGCTGAAGATAGCCTGTCTTCCTGGCCATAACGGGTCGCCAGCCCGTCTGCTCGTCGGCGTAATCCAGAGCAGCTTTCGCCTTTTCTGGATCATCAATGGGTTCGCCAAACCGGTCGGGAAACAGCTCATCGATGGCGTTGTTTGTTTCGTGAAAAATGTGCTGGACAATTGTACCCGTCTGGAGCGATTCGGCAATATGATGAATAAAGAAAATCAGGGCGGCTACACCACCCAAAGCCAGTAATAAACCCGCCAAAACCGCCGTTGATGGTACAAACTTCACCTCATCGGTACCCCGAATAGTACCCAGCACAATCAGGCAGTACGAAAATACACCGACGAAATAACCCATAACGACCTGATTGACCCGGTCGCGCATGAAGTTACGCAGCACTCTGGGCGAATACTGGCTGCTTACCTGCGAAATGGTAGCGAGTGTCAGCGAAAAGGCCAGGGCGGCTACGGTCAGCATGGAGCCAGCAATGGCCGATAACATGCCTCTGGCTCCATCGGCTCCCGACGCGAAGAGGAGCGGGAATTGTTTTTCGCCATGCCAACTGGTATGCGCATCAAACCCTACCAGACCATAGGCTAATCCAAACGAAGCCAGAACCAGAAGACCCGGTACAAACCAGAGGGATTCCTGCAATTGTTGCCAATACTGGCGAAGGCGGGTAGGCATATAGGCGTGTGATGCGACAAAATTGACCTGAGCACTGGTTATCGGACAATGGGCCCTTTAGGCGAGTCGCGCTGAAGCACCTTGTTAATCGAATACACTACGCCATTGGTTGCTCTGACATCGGCCTGAATCACGTCGGCTACGGTACCCCGCCCATCTTCTACGGTAATGTCATTCCCCTGTTTATGGATGGTTAATATCTGGCCCGTCAGGTTGGTCAGTGTCTGACCGTCTTTCAGTTGATCAGACGTTATCCGACCTTTCACTACGTGATAAGCCAGCAGCTTGATAAGCCGGTTTTTGCTCGAAGGCAGCAATAGTTCAGACAACGAAGGTTCCGACAGCGCCGAGAAAGCCCCATTGTTCGGAGCAAATACGGTATAAGGGCCTTTGCCTGAAGCCTGCTCAGTTAAACCCGATGCTTTCAGTAACTGAAGCAAGGTCGTATGATCAGGCGATTGGGCCGCGCTGAGCGCCAGGCTGGTGCCGGTCTTTACGCCATTTGCCTTTAACGTGGCACCGGGCATTGACGTGGGAGGTGCAGACTGGGCGAAAACGAGGTTGTACTGGGAAATTAATAGGCCCCCGATGAGGCAAAAAATAAGCGAATAGCTCCGTTCCATAAGCAACCGTTTTTAGAAGGTTAGAACTCCGCAAACCGAACGGTCAGCTTTACTTTAACCTTAAGATGAGTTGATTGTTTTTTGGCTAGGGCTGATGCGAGTAGGAAACTAACAAGGTACTTCTGGGTTCTATCAATAGCTGGTGACGATCGCTTATGTCTATAGTGGCGGTACAGAAGCACCAGCCACTGTCGCCCGTCAATTCATGTAAAGGGCAGACTGTCGGGTTACAATCGACATACGGCTGTTTTTCGTATATTTATCCGTATAACCCAATCTTATGGAAACCTATTATAATCCCGAAGACCTCAAAAAATTTGGACAAATCGGTGAGTTTCAAAAAGAACTGGCCGACAAGTTTTTCTCCTATTACGGTGCTGTATTTGCCGAAGGTGCGTTGACTGCCCGCGAAAAATCGCTCATCGCACTCGCGGTGTCGCATACGGTCCAGTGTCCCTACTGCATTGATGCCTACACGACCGATACGCTGGAGAAAGGCTGCTCAGAAGCCGAAATGATGGAAGCCGTTCACGTAGCGGCTGCTATTCGGGGCGGGGCATCCCTAGTGCATGGCGTTCAGATGATGAACAAAGCCAAGGAAATATCTATGTAAGAATAGGGGAGAAAAAGGAAGAGAGGGACGAAAGGGAGGAAGGAGTTGTCCCCTTCGTCCCTTTCCTTCCTTTCTTCCCTCTCCTCCCTTTCTTCCCTTTGTTTATGAAATCCCTAAAAGCCAGCGGACATCCTCTCGCAAACTCAGCCGTTCAGTTGCAGTCGTTGCAGAGCGAACTGGCCGATACGTTACAACTGCCGCCCTTTCATCAGAAACTGGCTAGTGCCGGGCTGTTTCCGTTACAGCCACTCGAACCGGCGGTTTTTCAGATCAACGTGGGCAAGATGTGCAATCAGGTCTGTAAACATTGCCACGTCGATGCCGGGCCTGATCGTCAGGAAATCATGACCCGCGAAACGATGCAACTGTGTCTCGATGCGCTGGCAAAGACAACCATCCCGACGGTCGATCTGACGGGTGGCGCGCCCGAAATGAATCCTGACTTTCGCTGGTTCGTGGAAGAAATACGCAAACTGGGTCGGAAGGTGATGGTGCGTTGTAATCTGACCATCATCGTCGCTAATCCGAAGTACAATGATTTGCCTGAGTTTTTCCGGGAGCATCAGGTTGAAGTGGTTAGCTCACTGCCTTTTTACAATGCCGATAAAACCGACCGGCAGCGGGGTAAAGGTGTTTTTGATAGTTCCATTCGGTCGTTGCGCATGCTCAATGCCGTTGGGTATGGGCAACCGGATTCGGGCTTGTTGCTCAATCTAGTGTATAATCCTAACGGGGCTTTTTTGCCCGGTTCGCAGGAAAGTTTGAAACGTCAGTTCAAGCGAGCGTTGCTGGATGAGTTCGGGGTGATTTTTAACGACCTCTATGCCATCACCAATGTTCCCATCAGCCGGTATCTCGATTACCTTATCTCGTCGGGTAACTACGACAACTACATGGAGAAGCTGGTCAATAGCTTTAATCCAGTTGCGGCTGCGGGCGTGATGTGTCGAAATACGCTTTCCATTGGCTGGGACGGCTTTATCTACGACTGCGATTTTAACCAGATGCTTGATTTAAAAGTTGCCAGTCCGGTACAACATGTTCGGGATTTTGATGGCGCTGTGTTGGGTCAGCGGGCCGTGGTTGTTAATCAGCACTGCTACGGCTGCACGGCCGGAGCGGGTTCAAGTTGCGGGGGGACAACCGCCTGAGAAGCCTATGAAACGATATGATCTGCTGGTTATTGGCACCGGTTCGGGCGGTCTCAGCATTGGCCTGACCATGCACGAACTGGGTTTTAAAGTCCTGTTTATCGAGAAAGATGCCGGGAACATCGGGGGCGAATGCCTGAATACTGGCTGCGTTCCGAGCAAGGCACTCATCCACGTTTCCCGGCTTATTCATCAGGCAAAAGCGGCCCAGGAATTTGGGTTAACAAGCACCGGCAAACCGGACTTTGAGCAGGTCAAGCACTACATTCAGGAGCGAATAGACCTGATCCGTAAACACGAAAATGCCGATTTCTTTCGGAAGCAGGGCATCGATGTGGTGATCGGTACGGCTCGCTTTACGGGAAAGGACCGAGTGGAAGCGGGGGGTGAAACCTTCACCGCTAAGCGAATTGTGATTGCTACCGGCTCGCAACCCGTTCCGCTTCAGGTTCCGGGGGTAGAGCAGATTGTCCAATACGATAACCAGACAATTTTTACGGCGGCTACCCTGCCGGACCGATTGCTGGTGGTTGGGGGTGGACCAGTTGCCCTCGAATTGAGCCAGGCGTTTCATCGGCTGGGTTCGCAGGTGACGGTTGTACAGTCGGGTGCGCGTATTCTGGATAAAGAGTCGCCGGAAGTGTCTGCGCTGTTGCTGGATCGCCTGACGAATGAGGGTATTGTTTTTCGGCTACAAACGAAGGTGAGTGCATTTGACTCGGCTACCACCGCCATCCTGGAGGACAACACCGGTGCAAAAGAACAACTTACCTTCGATGCTGTACTGGTCGCCATTGGCCGTCAGATCAACGTAGATGCCTTACAGCCCGAAGCTGCGGGTATTGAAACGGAGTCTGGTAAGCTCAAACTAGATGCATATCTGCGTACCACCAATCCACGCGTTTATGCCATTGGCGACGTAACGGGGCAGCTTTATTTCTCGCACACCCCAGAAATGCAGGCCCCCCTGCTCATTAATAACTTCCTGTCGCCGTTCAAACAGAAAGTTTCCTACACCCATTTTTCATGGGTAACCTTCACCGACCCCGAAGTGGCCACTTTCGGCCTTTCGGAAAAACAGCTTAGCCAACAGGGAATTGCTTTTGAGAAGATCGTGTACGGGTTTGCGGAGGACGACCGGGCGGTTATCGACAATTATACCTACGGCAAACAGTGGCTCTACCTGGCTAAAGGAAATAAACTGTTCGGGAAACGTAAAGTACTGGGTGGGACTATTGTAGCCCCCCAGGCGGGCGAAATGATTCAGGACTTGATTCTGGCCAGCACGGTCGGGTTGGGAGCAGGCGCTATTCAGAAGAAAATCTATCCGTATCCGGTCGCGTCGAGGGTTAGCAAATCGGCTCTTTTAGAGCAATTGAAGGGAAATATTCCAGCTTGGGCGAAGACTATTCTTCGGTGGCTGTATTGACGCTCGTAGCTGTAGGCGATTGCCTCCGCGAAACGGGTTCGACGCCGTTGGGCAGTTTCCAATCCCGTTGTTTCTCAAATGGCATACGAAATAAGTGGCCTATTGTCAGTTCGCTCTCCTCCCGAAAGGCCGGAACTCCCAGCGTAACATCGTCCTGAGGAATGTCCATGCGGTGGGTGCCGTGGAGCCGGTCCCAAACCGAAAAAAGTGTTCCCCAATTGGAGTTGAATTCATTGCGCACAATTGAGTGGTGAATGCCGTGCATTCGCGGGGTTACGAAGAGAATATTGATTAGCTGTTCTACTTTTCTGGGTAACCGCCAGTTGGCATGGTGAAACTGGGCGGCTGTGTCAAAAAATACTTCGTAGAGGATTGCCGACCAGAAGCTAATTCCCAACACCAGAATTAGTAGTACCCGAAAGCCAATACTGAGCAGTAATTCGCCAACATGAAAACGAACGGCCGTTGAGACATCCATGTCCAGATCGGTATGGTGTACGGTATGAAAACGCCAGAGCAACGGCACGTTATGGGTCGCGTAATGCCACCAGTAATAGGCATAATCGAAAGCCAGAAACCCCAGTATGCCACCTACCCATGTGCCAATGCTGGTTGAGGGGAGTATCCAGTTCAGCAATCCCACCTGATGGTCGTGCGCCCACCGGGCAGCCAGGAGCGGAATCGGCAATAAGGCCAGCCGGAGCGTAACAAAGGCCGGTAGGGCAAAGCCAATATTTCGAACCACCCGGCGCAATGGCTTAAAATGCAACACCCGTAACGGACGACGCCATTGCAGAAATAGCATCAGAGCAAAAAACAGAACCAGTAGCGGTGAGCCGACAGAATCGAAGAAAGGGATGGTGGACATACTGTTCAGTTTTTACAATGATTGGCCGGGCAGTTAAGCAGGAAAGCTATAGTGGTTAAGGTATATTTTATCTTACCGTATATCCTCGTACAACTGTTTCAGCTTCTCGGCAGAGTAGCCTACCCCCCATAAAACGCCTACGTACAAAAACAGGGCGTTTGCCCGCCAGAATCCCCACTTGACTAATCGCCTGTCCGACGATTCGACCACGCGGTTTACTTGTCGGATTCGTCCGAAACGCACTATACGAAGCAGCATATCGGCTTCCTCCATGATGGGTAAATCGTCGGAGTATCCCCCGCAATCGAGAAACTGTTGCCGTCGGCAAAAAATAACCTGATCGCCGAAAAGTAATCTGGCCCCCTTGAAAAAGAACAAATATGGCCGGAAAAAGAGCGGAGCGTAATACGTTTTAATGAAGTTATGAAACGAGGTAACCCAGCGGGTTTTCAGTGGACCGCGCATCAGTGATATAAACCCGCCTGCCGCTACCGTAGGTTGGGCCAGCGTGTCACGGATCACCAGCAGTGCATCATCGGGCAGGGCCGTATCGGCATGAAGAAAACAGAGGTATTCGCCCGTAGCTGCCTGAACCCCCAGATTCATTTGATAGGAACGACGGGCAACCGGACTTTGGATCAGCCGGATTGGGGGATAATCAGTCAGGCCTGTTTGCAGTTGGATCTGCTGCTTAATGATTGACACCGTTTGGTCGGTACTGCCTCCATCAACCACAATCAGCTCGTCGGGAGCGGGGTATAATTGCTGAAGCTGCCGAAACGTTCGGGCCAGTGTCCGTTCTTCATTGACCGTTGGGATAATGATGGAGATACTTGTCACAAGCTGTTTGCCAAATAACTGTTTTCTTGTTCGGAGAGTTTACCTTGTGCTGGACCCTTTGCTGTAGAAGAAAACAACTATGTTTCGATTTATACCCAATGTGCTGTTAAAGCAGCTCTATACCCGCAGCAGTTTACACAATACATCCACTGGATTTACCTTTTCGCTGAAGAACCGCCTGGCCGACGCCCAGTTTACGGGACTGACGCAGGTTCGTATTGATGGCCAAATCTACCCACCCGAAGCCTTTACCCTTGAACTGGATGGCAACGCAGCCGTCAGAGTCAGTGCCATATCCAGCGCGAATCCACTGGCGTTCCCCCTGCGCCGGAAGGTTGTGGTTCAGGCAACTGCCGCACCGCTGGCTCCCGGTCGGCACATGATTGAAGTAATTCTCCAGTCGCGGCCATTCGGTACGTTGACGATTACCATTGAGGATGATTTGCAAATCCAACCTGAGGGTGTACCAGGGCAAAAAAACGCTACGATTCCGCGCCATCCGGTTGATGATATGTCGCCGGAAATCATTCGGGAGCGGCAGGACTTTCTGCGTCAGTATACCCAAACATCACCCAATTACCTCACGACGGTCGCGTTCGATCCGGCGCTTGTTCGGGGCAATTGCGAGCAATTCGTTGGGGTTGCGCAAGTGCCTATTGGTCTGGTTGGCCCCCTGCTCATTAATGGCGAATATGCTAAAGGGGAGTTTCTGATTCCGTTAGCAACTACCGAGGGTACATTGGTGGCATCCTATAATCGCGGTATAAAACTCCTCAACCAATGCGGTGGCGTTACCTGCACGGTCATCGACGAAGGTATGCAGCGAGCACCGGTCTTTGTCATGCGGGATGCCCGATCTGCCCGTGACCTGACTCGCTGGGTGGCTGAGCATGAACCGGAGCTGCGTTCGGAAGCCGAGGCAACGTCGCGGTATGCTAAGCTCAAGTATATAACACCCTATCAGGCGGGACGTCTGCTTTTTCTGCGGTTTGGCTATACAACGGGCGATGCTGCGGGCCAGAATATGGTTAGTAAAGCCACACTGGCGGCCTGCAATTTTCTGCTTCAACAGGTGGCGGATGTGGAGCATTTTTATCTGGAATCCAATCTGGCGACCGATAAGAAGCCATCGTTTGTCAACACGCTGCAAACGCGGGGTAAGCGCGTAACGGCCGAGGTGACTATTCCTAAAGAGTTACTCCTCCGTGAATTACAGGTCGAACCGGAGCAACTCGACCGACACGCCCGCATCGGGAATGTAGGTGCGTTTATGGCCGGAACGAACAACAATGGCCTGCATTCGGTCAATGGGCTGGCCGCTTTATTCATTGCCACGGGTCAGGATGTGGCCTGTCTGGCGGAGTCGTCGGCTGCTATTACTACGTCTGAACTATTGCCCAACGGCGATTTATACGGCTCCATTACGTTGCCCTCGCTTATTGTCGGTACCGTTGGCGGAGGCACGGGTCTACCCACCCAGCAGGAATGCCTGAACATACTGGGTTGTTCCGGTACAGGGCAGGTCTATAAATTCGCCGAGATTGTGGCGGGTGTCGTAGCGGCTGGTGAACTGTCGCTGGCCGCAGCCATCTCCTCGCTGGACTGGGTATCCAGCCATGAATCGGCCAGGCAGGCGAAAAGCTAGCTACTACTGGATTGGATTACTTATAATTTCTGCGCTAGAAAGGGGAGAACTGCCCTACAGCCGATCAAGTCGACCATCGTCTACGCGGACCTCAGTTCCCTGTACAAAAGCTGCATCGTCTGATGCCAGATACGCAATGGTAGCCGCTACATCTTCCGGTTTGCCAACAGTGGACCGATCAATCTTCTCTACGCCAGATTTTACATTTGGGTTGTTCCACAACATGGGCGTGTCGATGGCACCGGGCAAAACGGCATTGATTCGAAGGCCTTTAGGTTTTCCCTCCAGAGCAGCCGAACGTGTCAGCGATAGTACCGCAGCCTTGGCCGCTGCGTAAGGAGCCACCAGGGGTTCGGTTTCAATCGCGTGGATACTGGCCACATTCACTACGCTGCCGCCGGGTTTCATATGCAGAAAGGCCTGTTTGGTGAAGTAAAACGCACCCAGCAAATCGACAGTCAGGATACGAAGCCAGTCATCACCGGTCAATTCTTCCAGCGCCTTGAATTGCATAAGTCCGGCATTATTGACAACCACATCCAGCCTGCCAAATCGTGTTAGCGCACCCTCGACGGTGGCTTCTACCTGGGCTTCAACAGAGACATCACAAACACTACCCCAAACATCGGGCGCACCGGCTGCTTTCACGTCGGGCAACGCTTTATTGAGGGCGTCTTCATGCAGATCGGCCAGCACCAGTCGAGCTCCCTCCGAAGCCAGCCGTTTGGCTACCGCCAGGCCAATGCCGCTGGCACCGCCGGTAACAATCGCTACTTTATCTTTAAATCGCATCGTATTTACGCGTCGGGCTGGTTAGTTTTGGAAACGGTATTGGTGACATTCTGTCGAGCCACTTTAGCCTCCTTCTGCTTCTGGTAAGCCCAGGGTTGCTCACTCTCACTGGGCCTGACAATCGGCACTTCCAGACAAACACTCTGGGCCGGCAATACTTGCCGCCAATCATCAATAAGCTGTTTGTAGGCCTGACCAACGGGCCGAATCTGCCGATTGAGGTCGCATAGACCCAGCGGATTGACGGTGCCGTTGTTTTCCCGTAAGGCTGAATCCCAGTCAACCTGGTCGATGAGCGAATACCAAGTAAAGCCCACCATCGGCACGCCGTCATTCCGGACCCGCAATACGTTGGCCCATTCTTTCCAAAGCCAGTTTACGGCTTCGTCGCCGTTTGGCCCCTGCCATAGATTGGTTTCGGTGTGCATAACCGGTAGTCGATACCGATCGTGGTACTGTGTGGTAATGACATGGTAGCCAAATACTTCACCCGATGCCCGCGTGCTTCCGTCGGCCGATACCCGATGCTCATTGGTCTGGTAATAGTCATTTCCCATAATGCAATACTGCTTCAGGTTATGACCCATAAAGAAGTGATACTCGTCTCGGGTCATGCCGTTGTCCATCAGGTATTCGTACATCTCCGAATCGACCCGGCGACCATAGTTGAGATCGAGCGACAGAAAGCGTTTGGCATTCAGAATCTCGGCGGGTTTGATAGCCGCCGGATTTTCGGCATGAAAATACTCCGACGATTCACTCTGGATAAACAGGGCATTGGGTCTTACTTCCAGAATGGCGCTCATGGCCAGTACGTTCGCTTTGACGATATGCTTCAGGGCGTTCACAAAAGCAGTATCGGTTCGAAGTTGCTCATTCCACCAGCCATACAGCGCTGAAAACTCGGCGCAGACGTACATTTCATTGACGGGGGTATAGAGCTGAACCCAGGGAAACCGCCTGGCAAATGCGTGGGCATAGTCGGCAAAAAGTGCCGGAAAATCGGGATTCTGGAAATTGCCGATCCAATCGGGCACGCCAAAATGACACAGGTCTACAATGGGCACAATATCGCGTTTGCGCAGTTCGCCAAACGTCAGGTCGGCAAAAGACCAGTCGTATTTTCCGGCCCCCAGAAAGGTGGTATGGATGGGCGGGCCGTAGCGCAGAAAGTGAATGCCCAGTTGCTCGACCAAATCAAAATCCGTTTGCCAGTGCTGATAATGACCGCATTTCGCTAATTCATCCTGACGATAGGTACCACCCTGAATCGTTGGATTGCTATTTTCGATGCCCGTGGCAAACATAAAGTGTGTGACCATACGCTGGAGAAACAGAGGCACAGTCAATAATTTTGATTGCCGCTGCTTAATCCATTAACCTGTACGTACCGGGAGTGTTTACCAAGGAGGATTAAGAGGAGATTAAGCCCATTTTCTGTTAGGGCTGAAAAGCTACCTTCCTCAAACAGTCAGCCAGAGCCAGGATGAACGGTCAGTCACTTAGCTGACCAACCAGTGCTTTCATGAGTCGGGTCAGGTTAGGTTCGGCAGTTCCGGCCGCTGCTATGATCTTCGTGATGTCGGCTTTTTCCAGCGTGTCGGGTAAACACATATCCGTGATAACCGACACCCCAAAAACAGCCATTCCCATTTGGTTGGCCACAATCACTTCGGGCACGGTCGACATACCTACGGCGTCGGCTCCCCATTGGCGTAGCATTCGGTACTCGGCCCGCGTTTCGAGTTGAGGTCCCGTAACACTTACATACACACCCCGCTTGAGGGGAATGCCTAAATCTGTGGCTCGGGCAAACGCCTGATCGATCAGGGATTTGCTGTAGGGTTCGCTCATGTCCGGGAAGCGGTCGCCGAACGCAGGGGGATTGGGGCCTACCAGTGGATTTTGCGGGAGTAACAGGCTGATATGGTCGTCAATGACCATCAAATCAGTCGTTTGGAAAGCCGGATTCAGGCCCCCGGCTGCATTAGACACGAGCAAGGTTCGAACGCCCAGTGCGTGCATCACCCGAACCGGAAAGGTGACCTGCTGCATGGAATAGCCTTCGTAAAAATGGAAGCGCCCCTGCATCACTACAACCGGCTTGCCTTCCAGCGTACCCAACAGCAATTTGCCCGAATGAAACTCAACGGTCGATAGCGGGAAGTGTGGAATCGTTTCGTAGGGTAAGGTAGTCTCAATGGTCAGCTCCTGGGCCAGCGCACCCAGGCCGGTGCCTAGAATAATCCCGATACGTGGTGTTACCTGCGTTTTTGACTGAATAAACTGGGTCGCCTGCTGAATCTGTTCAAGCATATAAACTGGATCGTTAGTCTAACTTTTTCTGCAAGTTAGCCGTTTGGCGGATAGCTGCCAGTTATTCTGTACGCATTTGTCCCGTGTATCCATGACCGTCGACCGTCTGATTGTTTTTGTTAAAAACCCAATTCCGGGTCAGGTAAAAACCCGGATCGCCCGTACCGTAGGGGATGCCAGAGCGGTTGAGGTGTATCGGCACCTGCTGGGTTATACCCAACAACTTGTAAAAGATTTCGCCGACGAGTGTGTCGTGTACTACGGTGATTTTATCAACCCGGATGATGGCTGGAACAACTACCCAAAGCATCAGCAAACCGGCGTCGATCTGGGTGAGCGCATGTTGAATGCCTTTTGGGAACAGTTTGCCGCCGGTGCCAAAAAAGTCGTAATCATTGGCAGCGATTGCCTGCCCATCACCCCCGACCACATCCGCCGGGCGCTTAATGTACTTGATACGACGGACGTAGTGATTGGTCCGGCTACCGATGGAGGGTATTATTTACTGGGGATGAATCAGCTACAGCCCTTTCTATTTCAGGACATGCCCTGGAGCCAGCCGGAACTTTGCCAACTCACGGAACTGGCGATTCTACAACATAATCGGACCTTCGCCCGACTTGATGAGTTGACCGATATTGACGAATGGGCCGACTATGAACGGTATCTATAATCCGTTGCGAAGGGCAGTAGTTGACAGATTTGAAACGTGAATTATCAGGAACGTTGCAAAAAACTATTGCTTTTCCTGACGAGTCATTATGAATTTCCGGTGAAGTAGTTTGATGCCTTTATAGATGGTTACGTTTATGACCTGCGGCCTGAACATTTGTACTTCAGCGTTTAAGGACATTCCAGTCTTTGGGTGAATTAAGCGTCCCCCAGACCAAACCTCTCCATCGAAACGGAGGTCGCGGATGAGAAGACTATCTTTCATTAAGCCAAAGTTTTGCTCGCCTGCCTGATCAACCTCGGCTACACGGGCAAAATAGAGATTACCTTTTCGGTAAATATCAACGCTAGATCCCTTGGAAGGAAATTGCCACCGGCCTATGATTCGGTCTGCAGATTGGTCTGCTTTTGCGCCAAGCAGGAGGAAAAGCAGTACTATAAACCATTGGAGAGGCTGATGGATGAATATAGCGTTAGACTCATTTGGATTGTTCACAATAAACCAGATTTGTTGATACTAAGTAAAACTATAGTTTTTTTTCGAGAGTTTTCCAATCTACTCCCAACCACCCCCCAACGCCCGATACAGATCCGTTATTGCCAGAAACTGCGACTGTTTGGTGGTGATGAGGGCCAGTTCGGCTTCCAGCACGCTCCGTTGAGCCGTGATTACTTCCAGATACGACGCATACCCACCCCGAAACAGATCGTTTGAGGTTGAAACGGCCTGTTCTAAAACGGCTACCTCCTGCGCCTGTAACTCAGCGACCGAACGAAAATTCTCGACGCCCCGCAGTTGGGTCGACACCTCGCTGAAACCGGTCAGAATGGCCTGCTGATACCGATACAGGGACTCCCGACTCTGGGCCACCGTCTGCTGGTAGTTGGCTTTCACCGAACGCCGGTTCAGGATGGGGGCCGACAAACCACCCAGCAAACCCGCAGCGATGGACGCCGGGTTGAACAGCACCGCCGTTCGGAAAGCGTTCAGTCCCAGATAAGCCGTCAGGTTAAGACTAGGCAGAAATTCGGCGCGGGCTACGTCAATGTCAATATTGGCCGCCTGAAGATCAAGTTCCGCCTGCCGGATATCAGGCCGACGAACCAGCATTTGCGCCGGAATGCCCGTCAGCACTTGGCCGGGCAACTCTCGCTCCTGAAGGGATTTGCCCCGGGCAATGGGTTGGGGATACCGACCCAGTAGCCGATTCATCTGATTCTCGTTCTCCACAATCTGCTGTTGAACCTGCCCCTGCCGACTGCGCGTATTCAGCAGTTGGGCCGTGAATTGCTGAACGGCTAACTCAGTAACCCGGCCCGCTTCTTTCTGAATACGAACTAATGCCAGCGCGTTTTGTTGGTAATCGATGTTCTTTTGCAGGATTTCCAGTTCGCCATCCAGGGCTAATAGCGCGTAATAGTGCCGGGCAATTTCAGCGACTAAGGCGGTTACAACGGCATGACGCCCCTTTTCGAAAGCCAGCAATCGCAGGTAAGCCGCTTTTTTTCGGTTGTGCAGTTTTCCCCAGATATCGATTTCCCACGTGCTGCGGGCACCGAGAAAATAGTCGGGCGTGGGATTGGGCGTCAGCTGACTCCCCCGAATATTGTCCGATAAGTTCGTGTCGTAATTACCCACGCCATTCATGGTATACTGACCATAGCGATCTACTCCCGCCGAGGCCACCGCGTTGACCTGCGGGGCTAGAAAACCCTGGCTGTAGGTAAAGGAAGCTCTGGCCATTTCGATCCGTTGGGTTGCAATTCGCAAATCCAGATTGCTGGATAGCGCAGTGTCGATCAGTTGCGTCAGTTGCGGGTCGGCAAAGAATGTCCGCCAGTTCTGGCTGGCAATCCCAACCGAATCCGAATGACCCGCAAAGGAAACAGGCATAGGCCGGTTTGCGGATTGAAGTATGGTATTGGGCAACTGACAACTACTCAGCAAGAGTAAACAGGCCACACTACACGGGGCTAACAACCGGAGCAAAGGCTTAATGAACGTTCTGCGAGGATCAACCCCTAAATCCCCTAAAGGGGACTTGACTCGTCTTTGGACAAAGTCCCCTTTAGGGGATTTAGGGGTATATAAGCGGACAAGGCTCATAGCACGTATTGTCTGGCCAAAAGGTTTATTAGAACGTGAAATAGTTCTCCTATTCAAGATGTTGAGGCTATTTTTAGCTGATTTATTGAATGACTTTTCCATTTACGTGCGTTTGGGTGGATATATGCATGATGTCGATTTCGGTCTCCTGGGTGTAGTGGTCCTGCGATTCGCCATCGACCGGGGGTTTGGATTGAAACCGTTCGGCGAGTTTGGCGAAGAACACGTACAGACCGGGTACGATAACCAGCCCGAACAGTGTTCCGGTGAGCATACCGCCAGCCGCTGCCGTTCCAATGGATCGGTTGCCCAACGCGCCAGCACCCGAGGCCATGCAGAGCGGAATCAGCCCCGCGATAAAGGCAAAGGAGGTCATCAGAATAGGGCGTAAACGAGAAACGGCCCCTTCCACCGCTGCTTTCAGAATGGGTAGGCCCTCCTTCTGCCGCTGACTGGCAAACTCGACAATCAGAATCGCATTTTTACCTAGCAAGCCAATGAGCATCACCAGGGCCACCTGCGCGTAGATGTTGTTCTGTAAACCCAGCAGGTACAGAAAGAAAAAGGAACCGAATATACCCGTGGGTAGCGACAACAGAACGGAGAGGGGTAAGAACACACTCTCATATTGCGCCATCAGCAGGATGTACACGAACACTAAACAGATCGCGAAAATGTAGATGGCCTGATTCCCCGACTCGACCTCCTCCCGCGACATGCCCGACCATTCGTAGGCGTAGCCTTTGGGCAATACCTGAGATGCTACTTCCTGAACAGCCCGGATTGCGTCACCACTACTGTATCCGGGTGCGGCATCCCCATTGATCATGGCCGAGGTGTACATGTTATAGCGGGTCAGTTGCTCGGGTCCATAGACGCGTTCCAGGGTAACGAAGTTGGAATAGGGTACCATTTCGCCCTGGTCGTTCTTAACACGCATGTTTAGTACATCTTCGGGCTTGGTTCGGTAGCTGGGAGCGGCCTGTACCATCACTTTGTACATCTGTCCGAAGCGAATGAAGTTGGATGCGTAAAAACTGCCCATCATCGTTTGCAGCGTGCTCATGGCATTGTCGATGGAGACCCCTTTCTGCGACGCTTTTTCCTGGTCGACATGCAATAAATACTGAGGAAAATTGGGGTCGAAGCTGGTAAAGGCGTCACTGATCTCGGGCCGTTTTTTCAATGCCGCAATAAAGTCCTGCGCTACTTTAGCCGTTTGGGTCAGATCGCCACTACGCCCCCGGTCCAGCATCCGTAACTCAAAACCACTTGAATTACCGAATCCCGGTACAGTTGGGGGTGGAAAAAACTGAATCGTCGCATCGGTGATGCCTTTGGTTTTTTCCTCCAGCGTGGCAATCAACTCCTGCATCGATACGTGGCGCTCCTCCCAGGGCTTCAGGTTAATCATGCCCATGCCATAAGAAGCGCCTGCGCCGTCGGTCAGCAGACTATAGCCCGCCAGCGTCGATACGTTTTCGACCGATTCCTGCTCCGCAGCAATCGCTTCGATGGCGTCCATGACTTTCTCCGTTCGGTCGACGGTAGCCCCGGCGGGAGTGGTTACGTTGACGTAAATCATGCCCTGATCTTCGGTCGGGATAAAACCACCGGGCAGAACGGTGCTGATACCCCAGGTAGCCACAATAAATAGCAGCAAGAGCCCCCAGGTTACGACGCTACGATTCGCTATTCGGCTTAATAAGCCCTGATACTTGCCCGCCAGTGATTCGTAACCCCGGTTGAATCGGGTAAAGAAGCGGCCTAGAAACCCGGTCTGTTGGCCATGAACGGGCCGGAGCAGAATCGCACACAGGGCCGGGGTCAGCGTTAGGGCATTAACGCCGGAAATGACAATGGCAATAGCCAGGGTGAGCGAGAACTGCCGGTAGAAAATGCCTACTGGCCCCGACATAAAGGCCACCGGTATAAACACCGCCGACATCACCAGCGTAATGGCCACAATGGCCCCGGCAATATCGCTCATGGCCGAAAACGTAGCGGCTCGGGGCGTTAAGTGGAGTTCTTCCATTTTAGCGTGAACCGCTTCGACCACCACAATAGCATTATCGACCACAATCCCGATGGCTAGTACCAGCGCAAACAGGGTGAGCAGATTGATCGAGAAACCAATCAGGCTCATAAACGCAAAGGTACCAATCAGGGCCACCGGCACGGCCAGAGCACAAATCAAGGTAGACCGCCAGTCCTGCAAAAACAGGAACACGATGATGAATACCAGCACAAACGCTTCGATCAGCGTACGGACTACCTCGTGAATGGAAGCATCCAGGAATCGGGATACATCATAAGCGTAATTATAGGTCATGCCCGATGGAAATGAGCTTTCTTTCAGTTCGGCCATGCGCGTTTTTACATTGGCAATCACATCGCTGGCGTTGGAGCCGGGCCGTTGTTTGAGCATGATAGCCGCCGAAGGGCGTCCGTCGTTTTTGGAGAGTACGCCATAATCCAGCGAGCCGAATTCAACGTCGGCCACGTCTTTCAGGCGCAGGGGAGAGCCGTCGGCGTTGGTACGCAGGATGAGGTTTTCGTACTGGGCCGGTTCAAAAAACTTACCGGTGTAGCGGAGTACATATTGAAGCGTCTGCGGGTCTCGGTCGGCACTTTCGCCCGCTTTTCCGGGTGCAGCTTCAACATTCTGCTTGCGAATCCCGGCCACCACTTCGTCGGGCGATACATCATAGGCCGTCATGCGGTCGGGTTTGAGCCACACCCGCATGGAGTAATCACGGCTACCCATAATGGCGGCAAAACCCACGCCGTCGATCCGCTTTAGCTCGGCCAGTACGTTGATATCGGCGAAATTGTAGATGAATTTTTCATCCACTTTCGGATCGTCGCTGACAATATTGAGGTACAACAACATACTGTTCACCTCTTTTTCGGTGACGACCCCCGCCTTGATCACTTCTTCGGGCAGTTCGTCCATGACGGTTGTCACGCGGTTTTGCACGTTGACGGCCGCCAGGTCGGGGTCTGTACCGACTTTAAAGAAAACGGTAATCAGGGTAGTGCCATCATTGCCCGAAATGGAGGTCATATACGTCATGTTGGGCACCCCATTGATGGCTCGTTCGAGCGGGGTAGCCACGGCTTTCACGCAGACATCGGCGCTGGCCCCGGTGTATTTAGTCGTTACGGTGACCGATGGCGGTACAATGTCGGGAAACTGCGTAACGGGCAGACCCGTCAGGGCCAGAACACCCATCAGCACAATAAGTACCGAAATGGCGGTGGAGAGTAAGGGTCTTTTAACGAAGATTGTAAACATAGGAGCCTGAGAAATGGGTGAATAATGGGTAATGGATAATGTAAAATGGGTAATGAATAATGTAAAATGGATGATGGGCTATTCGCTGATCGTCAGTAGATTACTACGTGTTCTATTCATTTTACATTGTTCATTTTACATTATCCATTAATTATTATCGCGCTGCGGCATATAACGCCTGTAGGCTTTTGGCGGGAAGTGCTTTCGGGGTAATGTGCATGCCATCTTTCAGACTCTGGATTCCCTCATACACAATCCGGTCGCCGGGTTTAAGGCCCGATTGAACGATGTAGAACTGATCGACCCGGCTGCTGGGCACAAAACTTCGGGATCGGACTTTATTCGTGGCGTCAACGACATACACGAAGTTTTTGTCCTGCACCTCAAAGACGGCTCGCTGCGGTACCAGAACGGCATCGTCTACGTCGGTGGTCAGGCGGATTTTGCCGGTAGCCCCGTGGCGGAGTAAGCGTTTGGGATTGGGGAAGGTAGCCCGGAAGGCAATGGTACCAGAATTGCCTTCGAACACGGTTTCGGTGGTTTCGATTTTGCCTTTGTAGGGGTAAGGCGAATCATCGGCCAGCAGCAGGTCTACTTCCCGAACGGTCGTTTTTTCGGGGTCGAGCCGTTTTTTGATGAAGGACAGATACTCTTTCTCCGATACGTTAAAATAGGCATACATCTCCCGCAGATCGGAGATGGTGGTGAGCAGCGCGCCTTCTTCGATCAGGCTGCCCCGTTTGAACGGTAATCGGTTGATAACCCCATCGAAGGGAGCCCGGATGCTGGTTAGGGAGACATGAAAACGGGCCTTGTTCAGGGCAGATCGGGCTCCATTGATGCCCGCCCGAGCAGTTTCAAGTTTCGATTTGGCAAGCTTTAGTTCGGAAGGCGAAATCACGTTTTTATCCACCAGCAGTTTCACCCGGCCCATTTCCACTTCAGCTGATTCGGCCTGGGCTGTAGCGCTTTCCAGACTGGACTGTGCCCGATCCACTTCAACCTGATATTCGGTTGGGTTTAGCTGAAACAGCAGCTGGCCTTTGTGAACCGGCTTGCCTTCATCGACCAAAATTTTATCCAGATACCCCGCTACCCTTGCGCGAACTTCCACATTCTGTACGGCCTCCAGGTTGCTGGCGTAGTCATGGTCAAGTGTGGCATCCTGTGGAGTCAACTGAATCACCGGAAGCGTTGGTGCCGACTCCTGTTTTTTCTCGTTGTGAGCCGAGCAGGAGGCCAGTATAATCGTACTAAGTAGGGCAAGTATGCCTGAATAAGATCGCATAAGGAAGTTGGGGCTGATTGCCCTGTTTGCTACCTGTGCAAATACAATACGGCAAGTAAAGGCCAGCTTAGAAAATTATTAGAATTTCCTTAGAGATACGCTAATCGGCAGGATGTGCCCCGTAAAAACACAAAACCGCTACCGGAGATCAGGCTCCCGTAGCGGTCGGACTCGCATGTTCAACTATGAAAAAAGAAACCGTTATTGTTCACCAGCGACTGGAGCCCCAATTTTGGCTAACTCCTGATTGTCCGGGAATAATGCCTTTGCTTTGGTCAACCATTCAGTTCGGGCAGTATCGTCTTTGGTCACCAGTTCATTATACGAAATCAGGTACTTAAAGGCGAGTAACAGGTCTTTTTTGTAGCGATTCCGTTCGTCTTCCTTATCCGAAACCATTGCAATAAACTGCTCGAAATAGGGCTTCGCTTTGCCATTCCGAACGGCTTCTTCGGGGGTATAGGCATAGTAGTTCGCTTTGGCCCGGTAGAGGACTGTCGGAGCATAATCAGGTGAGGCTTTTTGAGCCAAAGCCAGCGCCGAATCAGCCTGCGCAAACCGAACCGTATCCCGTACTAATTTCCCCAGACTGTCGCGTTGGAAACCCAGCGTATAGTTGCTCATGCCATAGCGGAATAAATCCTGTACATCGGCTTTGAAGTTGTGCTTGGCGGCCGAATCCAGGGCGGCTACCGCTTCGGGGTGTTTCTTGGCCCGGTAATAATACTTGGCCATGTCGCTATACAGATTCTCGATTGTATCGAAGGGAGCAGCTTTGGCCAGGTAAGTCACGCCAATGGAGTCATTGACTGCTTTTAGAGAATCACTGCCGGGGTTTTCGATACCCATATAGGCCAGGCCGAGGTATTTGTAATCATCGGGCATCACCTTTCCCGGCGCTTTTTCCAGGAACGTATTAATGTTCTGAATGGCTTTCTGGGGCTCTTTCAGAGACGAGTACGCCCAGCCTTCTATCCGATACACGATTGGGTTCTGGGCTAAGGCTGTGCGGTTGCTGTCGATCAGATTGACCGTTCGCTGGTAGTCTTTGGCCAGGAAATGAAACTGAGCCTGTCGCAACAGGGTCTCCTGCCGTTTATCCTTCGATACGTTTACGTACTGGTCAATATACGTGGCTGCTTCTTTATACCGATTAACCAGGAAATACAACTCGGCTAACTGGTTGTAGGCCGCAGCATAGTTCGCATTGGCTTCAATGGCTTTTTTGTAGTTCTCCACAGCCAGATTCAGGTTACGGCCCTGCCAGTAAATATCGCCGATTCGCTGGTACACGCGTGATGGGTCCATGCCTAGTTCGAGGGCACTTTCGTAGCGGGTAACGGCTGTACCCGCATCTTTATTCAGGTAATAGGCATCGCCCAGCGCCAGTTGAATGGCGGGGTTCTTCTTATCGCGTTCGGTAGCCCGGCTTAAATAATCAATGGCGGTAGCAGCGTTGACCACTTTTGCGTAGAGTGGTTTGATAGAGCCATTTCCAGGTGTTAGATAGCCCGTATAGGCCTCGCCAATTCGGTACAGGATGTCGGCGTTTTTACCCTTACTCTTTTTAACGACTTCGGCCAGTTTGGGCTCGGCATTGGCCGGGTCATTTTTGACCAGATAGGTGATGGCATCGCCCATTTCATTGAGCGGTGTCCGTTTTTCATCCATCGCAATGCCTTTCTCGAACCAGATCCGGGCCGAATCGGGCTTACCGGCACGGAGATAGCCGTAGCCCGCATCGAAAATGGTTTGGGCGGATGGACTTTGTTGCGCATTTCGACTCAGAAACTGAGTGGCTTCCTCGAAGCGGCCCAGATTCATGAGGGTATTTGGGTCAGGTGTGGGCGTTTGCGCGAGGGCAGTTCCGGCCAGACCAGAAAGAAATAAAATGATTCGTTGCGTGTTCATGTTGCATAGGGTTTTCTCTGTCCAGACGACAAGACTGTCATCGGTAGAGGCATATGCAAACTACCACATAGACCTAAGAAGGGGCTTAAAGACTGCTTAGAAAAGGCTTAGAGAATGTAGCCAAATAAAAATGGCGACCATGGCTGAATAGCGAAGTCACCATTTTTATTTGGTAGAAGGGCCAATATGCACCGTGACGTACTCCCTTATGTGGCTCAACAAGCCAATGGGTTAGCGGTGGTTAACTGTAGCCACGGTAGGCGGTATGCGCGGGCCGGCAGCTGGAGGAGACACATGCATACCGCTCTGATAAATGTCTTCGGCAATAGTGAGACCAAGCGGCACTCCTCCTATGTTTTGCGATAAATCCATCTCATCATCACTGCTCACGGCAAACGCATCAAATAGCCAGTGAACGCCTAAATAGACGCGGCTAAGACCATTCTCTACGATCATTCGCCAAAGACCACCAGGAAAATTGCGAACATGGCGCGGGCGCACAGTACCCTGATTATCCTGGTTAACTCCGTTCATTTCTTCGGACACTACCGACAATCCATCGAACAGATGATCGTCCGACCGGTTGCCCAGCATGGGGTTCGGGGTATTAGCGGGTACGCTCAGTGCCCCGTAAAACAGCCGGGTTATGTGCAGCGCGGCTGCCCCGAAGGTTGCATGACCGGATGGATAGGCGGGGAAGTTGGGCGTAAAGTTTTTTGGGCGTTCCCGCACAACCTGGCTGCGCTGGTAGGTACCGGAGTCAGATTGTGCGGGCGCATCATATTGTGGGTTGATAGCGTTCGTTGCCGGGCCACCCAACGGAAGCCAGTTACAGTCGCAGTCGTTATTGAGGTTGTTATTTGGGGCTGTTGCCATACCCATCGACTGGTCATGTTCACGAATGCCAACGATCGGCCGCCAGAAGTTATGACGGTATTTTTCATCCCAAGCCAAAATGCCGGCATCACCCATTGCTACATTGACCAGTGCAAACAAGCGGGCATTCTGTGCCTCGGTGTTGTTGCGGGCTATAGCGAGTGTGCGGATAATCTGATTATAGAATCGCGGGGGTGTTCCCAGACCAACAGCACCGTCGTAGGCCCAGAACAAACCCATCACTGTTTCGTCGTTGGTACGGGAATGGGCGCGGTTAGGAATTGTGCCCAATAAACTGGTCGCAATGCCTTTCTCGCGCACCTGCCGTAAAGCCTTCGTATAGGCTGGACTTTGAAATGGGGGATCAAGCAAGGTATGCCGGGTTGTAATGGCAAACCCACCCGACTGAGCCCCGTAAAAAGGCGAATAAAATCCCTGACTCGGATTGTCGGGATCTACTTTGTGTTTTCCCCGAGCCAGCGACGGTGTATAGCCGTCATCTTTAGCTCCCGGGTCACCGGCCCGCAGTGTCAGGATATCCTTTGCTATCATAAGACCAAGCTCATGGCCTGGATTCAATACCTCCCCGGCTTCGGCCAGGGAGGTATCGAATAAAGTTCGCTGGCTGGGAAATAATGCCCAAAGTGTTGCATGGGCAGCTGCCGATACGGTTGCCCGGGCCGTAGCCCCGGCCGGTACCGGGTGGGTGAGGGGCATGTATGTCGAAAAATCCAGCCCGGGAGTTGTCGCGACAAATGAATCGTGCATAGCAATATGGACAATCGCCAGGGCCCTAGAGCTGAGGGTAGGACCAGTTTGTTCCATTTTCCGGTTGGTGTGGCTAATGCGATTTGCCTCTATAGCCACAGCATTCCAGTACAAAATAATATCGCTCATTGGTTTTGATTGATTAAAGGGTGGATCAATAAGTGCATGTCATTTGCTTAGTCGAATAAGTAGGATTTGGAGTAAACAAATGCAGGCTCAAATATAGACCTACACCAATCAGGTAAACAATGGGGATTATCCCGTATTTATGAGAAATAAGCTATTGACTATCTGATTGTTAAGGGGGCTGAGGGTGTAGTTTACAGGAGTAAAATGCCCTTTAAACAAACTTGGCTGGGATTTGCCCCAGCCAAGTTTGTATTTTTCGATCAATAAGCATTTTCTTCTTTGGCAATCACACCGTCACAGGACTTGCCCAATAGCCCGCTTGCTCGACCGCATTTCGGACTAGGTCAGCAATTCGATTATCGGTCGTCTGTACAGTCAGCAGGTTGTCGGGCGAGTCAGTGTCAACATTCCAGCCGTCTACCTGTTCGATGTCATTGAGGGGCAGCGTTACGGCGGCAATGGCTTTTTTGTCGGTCAGATTGGTTCTGAAATTCAGTGTCTCCATTGTGTTCAGTTGGTTTGTTATTTATTTGACTAAAAGAACCAGAAACTATCCCGGAGTTGAAACTCAACGGAGCCTAGATAGGCGGTTTTGGTATAGACCGAAGCGCGATAGGTACCCGGCTTCAGGGGTTTGTCAGGCGTCAAACTGATCGAAATTCGTTTTGGCTTTCCGGTAAAAATCACCCGTTGAATTGCGTGAATCGGTACGACTTCATTGATATCTGACAAGACAACCGTTGTGGTTCTCAAGGGTGGCATTGCTGGATTGTGCTGAGGGTCTGTCAGGCTTACGAATACGTCCTGAATGTTCTCTAACTCTAATTCCGGCGGTACATCGAGCGAAATAGTCAATGTATGCACCTTTTTGGCTTTGGCGGTTTCTTTTCGATTCGACTTCCGCGTTTCGACCATAAACTCATCGCCTGTAACGGCTGAGCGAGGCACCTTTGTTTGTAAAGATGTATTCAGTTCATTTATTTTTTGTTGCAGATCTTTCGTCTCTTTGAGCAGTAGTCCATTCGAGTCGCTCAGCCAGCTGATTTTATCGTTCATGGCAGCTAGCTGGTTTTCCAGACTATCGCGAATGGTTGTCATAGAATCCAGATTTCGAGTAAGACCTCGAATGGTACCAGTACGCAACCTGTTTTGCTGACGAAGCTGGTTCTCCAACGCATCCCGTTGGTACAATTGGCCATGTAAGTCACTGATGCGTTTGCCCAGCGATTCGTTCTCCCCGGTGGCCGTTTCCAGCTGACTTGTTAGACTGCGGACATCGCCTTCGAGCTGAAGTTTGACTGACAGCAGCGAATCGGCCCGTCGTTCTTCCTGATCAAAGCGGTCAACCAGGGTTCGGGTTTTATCCAGATACAGGCCACCAACCACACCAAGGGTGAGTAGCATAGCCAGCATAGCGGTCAGCGGTGTTGATGTTCGTGGAGTTGTTTCCATACGGATCGTGTTTTGTTGGTGTATGAGAGACTGAGACAAAGGTGACCTCCACGGGTTATAAAGGAATTAAAGACTACTTAGAATTTGCTTAGACTTTGGGTTTCGCCTAATCATCTGCTTCCCGATGGCGTTATCACTACAAACTGGATACACATCATTATTGCATGGCGAAAAGACCTTCCCGATATGCGCAGGTGCTGGCCTGGCTCGATCAGCACGTTATCAAGCGGTTATACACCGAACGTGTGCGCCGAGTTATTCTTCAAAGTTTGCCATTTTGGGTAGCCTCCCTATTGACCGGACTGGTGGCCGTTGGCTACGAAGAACTGTTTGTCTGGGCGGAGAAAACCAGTTTTACCTGGATTCAGACGCACCCGATGCTTGTGTTTGTAACCACACCGATAGCCCTCCTGCTTTCGTGGCTGGTGGTGGTAAAACTGGCTCCGGCGGCACGGGGTAGCGGTATTCCGCAGGTGATGGCTGGTATCGAACTCTCGAATCCGGTTACCCACGGTCGTACCGAGTATCTGCTCAGTATGCGGGTAGCCATTGTGAAAGTCTTGAGTAGTGTCTTACTGCTGATGGGGGGTGGTGTTATTGGACGGGAAGGACCGACCATTCAGATTTCAGCGGCCATTTTTCGTGCCATTAATCGGCTGCAACCGGCTGGCTGGCCGCAACTGTCCCGGCAAATTGCGCTCGTCACGGGTGGAGCGGCTGGTTTGGCAGCTGCCTTTAACACTCCGCTGGGTGGCATTGTCTTCGTGGTGGAAGAACTGACCCAAACACACATTACCCGCTTTCGTACCGCTGTGTTTACCGCCGTAATCATTGCCGGGATGACTGCGCAGGCCATTCAGGGGCCTTATTTGTACCTGGGTTTTCCGAAAGTAACGGTCTCAACTGGTTGGTTTTTGGGTGTTGTTGTGTTGGTGGCGATGGTTTCCGGTTTAGCGGGGGCCGTGTTTGCCAAAGCGTTATTGTGGGTCAATGCCTACCGGCGACGGTTCCGCACCAGTCGGGAGCAGGCTGTATGGGTAGCTTCCTGCGGGCTGGTACTGGCCGGGCTGGCTTACCTGGTTGGTACCGATGCGGTTGGTACGGGAAAGCCCATCATTAACCGGCTCCTGTTTCAAAACGATCACCTGACGCCCTGGTATCTTTTCCCCGTTCGTTTTGCGGGGATGGCCCTCAGTTACAGCAGTGGTGCTGCGGGCGGTGTTTTCGCCACCTCGCTGAGTGCCGGAGCCATTCTGGGCGATGGACTGGCCCGTCTTATCCGGGTAACGCCCAGCGATACGAATCTGGTCATTCTGGTGAGTATGGTGAGTTTCCTGACCGGTGTTGTTCGATCCCCATTTACGGCGGCCATTCTGGTGCTGGAAATGACGGACCGGCATTCGGCAATTTTTCAATTACTGTTGGGTGGTCTAATGGCGCAGGGAGCCGCATCATTGGTAGATCCAGTTTCGTTTTATGAGCACCTGAAAGTTGGGTTTGTCAAGGAAACAATGGCGCAGCCCGTTGGCAGTGGCCCAAAGAGGGAAAGTGATAGGAGCCAGAGCCAGCTAAATAGCCCTACTTAAGTGCTAGTTCTATTGTTTGGCTGCATTCTACCCCATCTCAATCCCTCTCCTGGTTTTCAGGCTAATTTTGTAGAGGTTTTGAGAATTGAATTAAGCCTAGTTTTAAATCAGCTTTTTCACCCCTAAATCCCCTGAAGGGGACTTATTTCAACGTCAGACAAAGTCCCCTTCAGGGGATTTAGGGGTGAAAAAGCTGTCAAAATAAATAGTTCATCGCATCCACGTGAAATCCCTACAAGATTAAGTTTTCAGGGGAGGGGCTTATGCTAGCCACTTTTAGCCCGGTCTGCCGGGCTGTAGGATTTATAGTAGCTGTTCTTAGCTCGCTTTATCAGGTGGATATAGCCGCCGAATGAGCCGTTCCATCGTCAAACCCTGTACAATGACGGAAAACAAAACGACTGCGTACGTAATGGTCACAATAAACTCTTTTTGTGGTAACGAACCATCAATGGACAACGCCATGGCAATGGGAAGGCCACCCCGTAGCCCGCCCCAGGTCAGCATAACAGGGGCATTCCGGTCGAGATCAAGCCAGCGACGAGCCAGGGTAAAGGGGATCAGAATGGCTACATACCGGGCTATCAGGACCAGGAGCACGACCAATAAATAAATTGACCATTGTGTAAGTTGAAAATCAATCAGGAGCAGCTCAACGCCAATTAAGACAAAAAGTAAAGCATTCAGAATCCCATCAACCAGCTCCCAGAATTTATCGACATACTCTTCGGTGAGCTGGCTCATGGCATCCTGACGGCTATGATGACCACCAACCAACAGGCCGGTGACCACCATAGCCAGTGGCCCGGAAATGTGCAGTTTTTGGGCTAATAAGTACCCACCCATAACACCGGCTACCGTTATAATCACTTCGGTCTGATAGTGGTTGATCGACCGTAACACCCAGAACATTCCATACCCTAAAGCAATGCCAAACACAATACCGCCACCGGCTTCTTCGAGAAACAGCAAGGCGATCTCTCCAGCACTAACACTATCGGACCCGTTGATGACAATTCGGTAAATAGAGGCAAACACAACAACCCCTACGCCATCGTTAAAGAGCGATTCGCCCACAATGTTGAGTTTAACGTTGTCGGGTAGTTTGAACTTGGATAAGATTCCCAATACGGCAATCGGATCGGTTGGTGAAATTAAGGCGCCAAAGAGCAGGCAAAGTGGGAACGATAAATTCAGGTCGAGATGCCTGGTTAGTAAATAAAGTCCGGAGCCCACCAAAAATGTGCTCAGTAAGACCCCTACAAACGCAAACAGCATAACCGATCGCCGTTCGACCTTAAGTTTGGCAGAATCGGTATGTAAGGCGCCCGCAAAAAGCATGAAACTTAACATGACATCGAAAAGCGTTTTTCCAAAGTCAATTTGGGCAACAGTCTGGCGAACAGAGGCCAACTGATCCGGATAGATTGAGTTTAGGGCAATTAAGAGGACAGAGAAGCTCAATGAGCAAACCATAATGCCAATGGCATCGGGTAGCTTAAGCCAGCGCGTATTCAGATAAGCGAAGAGGGCCGAGATAACAATAAGTAAGGTAATGAGGGTGAATAGATCCATGAAGTGAGTAGCGGAGTTGAGCAAGTTTACATTAACTTTCGATTAAAACCGCATCTTGTTTTGCGTTAATAACTAGTAACCGTATTCCTTAAAAATGACTGTAGACGATCAAAATGAACCCAAAATCAAAAAGTCGGAACCCTTAGCCCAATTCAGCGCGTTTCTGCGCGAACGGTTTAGTCTAGAAGAAGATAAAGACGACGAAACGGATGTGATACAAGCCATTAGCCGGGGAATCGAGTTTCGGGGTATTAATTTGTGGACGCTGATTTTTGCCATATTTATTGCCTCTATTGGTCTGAACATCAACTCCCCGGCTGTTATTACCGGGGCTTTTCTTATCTCTCCGTTAATGGGCCCTATTATGGGTATAGGGCTGGGCGTGGGTATCAACGACCTGACGATGATCCAGCGAGCGTTGAAGAACTTAGGTCTGGCTGTATTCATTAGTTTATTGACCTCCACGCTCTATTTTTTCGTAAGTCCGCTGCATTTGGCTCAATCTGAATTAGTAGCTCGAACATCCCCCACGGTCTGGGATGCGTTGGTGGCCTTTCTGGGAGGTCTGGCTGGGATTGTTGCCGGTTCGCGCCGGGAGAAAGTGAGCAATGTGATTCCGGGTGTGGCAATAGCCACCGCGCTGATGCCGCCCTTATGTACCGCCGGTTACGGATTAGCTACCGGTAATCTATACTACTTTGCCGGGGCATTTTACCTGTTTCTTATCAATGCTATATGTATTAGTATTGCCACCTTTCTGATCGTCCGATTTCTGGGTTACCACCAGAAACAATATCCTACACCTGAGGTTGAACAGCGGGTTCGGCATACGATCTGGTTTGCTGTAGTCATTGTGGTGGTACCCAGTAGCTATCTTGGCTATCAAATTGTTCGTAAAACCATATTTGAGGAATCAGCAAAGCGATTTGTAACAACTGAATGTAATTTTCAGTACCGGCAGGTCATCCAATACGCAGCTCGTTTTAATCGTCGGCAGAGTACATTGGAACTCTCGCTGGTGGGAGAGCCGCTACCAAAGGACTCAATCAACCTACTACGTACCAAAATGCCAGCCTACGGTTTGGGCAACGTGAGTCTTGTGGTGAAACAGGGAAGTTTTAAAGATACGGAAGTGGATGTGGATGCGCTCAAGAATACAGTAACCGACCAGGTAATAAAATACAGCCAGTCGTCTATTGCCCGCAAAGACCATATCATTGACTCCCTTCGCCGGTATATCGATCTGACTCATTCCGCGAATTTGTCGGTAACCGACCTGCGAAATGAGCTTAAGACGCTCATGCCCGATGTACAGACCTTTACTGCTGCCCAATCGCTGGTGATGAACCGAAACAGCACCCGGCCCGATACGGTCATGCTCGTCTATGCCCGGTTCTCCCGAAAGCATACGAACGCTGAAAAGCAACGCATTGAAAAGTGGCTTCAGAGCCGTACCAAAAGTAAGCGGATCAAACTACTAGTGGAATAAGGCAGGAATATCGACAAACCAGGCAATGAGCAGGGTCAAGAGCACCAAAGCACTGATTAATAAGAGTAACCAGTCTGGCTTTTTTGGATCTTCTTCGTACAGGTATTTTGATTTAGGGCGCGTCTTCGATGGGGTTGCCGGACCTGGGGGAAAGAACGGGGAGTAGGGTTGAATTGCGGTTTTTTCAGTCATCATCGCGTTATAGTTAGATACGTAGGGATAGCCAAAGTTGCTAAGCACGACTTAGGATTCACTGATAAACTGCTTAGAAACTGCTTAGAATTGGCGCGTCTGCCGGGATAACTCGATGCTAAATACGGTTGGTTTGCCCGCTGTTGAGGTAACCTGGATTTTGCCCTGATGCAGCCGAATGATACGCTCTACAAGTGATAAACCTACCCCGTAACCGCGCACATCGGCGGTTTGGCGGCTGCGATAAAAGGGCTCAAAGATATAAGGTAGGTCGGCTGATGGGATGGATTGACCCCTATTCTGAATGCTAATCGTTAACCAGTTGGGATCAAAACTAACGTGAATCAGCGCCTGCCCATCATCAGAAAATTTGCAGGCATTTTCCGTCAGATTTTTTAAAGCCGTTGCCAGTAAGGTTTTATTGCCCTGCACCGCTAGCTGGTCGGGGTCATCGGGAAGCGCACCGAATTCGATGGTTACCTGATAACGAGGATTGATGGCTGTTACCTCATCCCGAATATCCCAAACGATTTCGTCCAGTCGAACGGTATCGGTTAAGAGCCCGATGGCATCTTCCTGATTCACCTGAGAGAGTTTCAATAACTCATGGGTAAGCGTTGCCAGATCACTTACATCATCCAGTACCGAACGAATCGTTTTTTGGTAAGCCTCCGGTTCACGGTGTTTTAACAAGCTTACTTCCAATTGCGAACTGATTTGTGTGAGCGGATTTTTCAACTCGTGCGATACGTTGGCCACAAACATCCGTTGTAATCGAAACGACTCCGTGACCCGGTCCAGTAATCGATTGATAGTCGATGACAACCGACTGATCTCATCGTCGTCTTGATTGATGAGCAGGCGCTCATCCCGGTTACGTGGGAATATATCACTGACAATCTGGTCAATTTGCTGCATGGGTCGCAGGGCATCTCCTGCGAAAAACCAGCCCGAAAAGGCAGTAATGCCCACAATCAGGAAAAACAACACCGCTAAGGCCCATAAAAGCCGCCGTAGAAACTCATCGCCATAAACGTTCACCGCACTGGCAATGACCACATACTGGCCCGACGCCGTCATGAACCGGGTGCCCGACAAATAGTACCCTTTCTGTTGAAAATCCTTTTGTTTATCCTGCCGGATATCGGCCAGCACCGATTTGGGTATGGTGATCGGCAGACGTTCATTGGTAATAAAAATGATCGAGTCCCGGCTATCGAACACCATGATATTCTGATTGGGTAACTGATCTTTCCGGATTCGCCCCAATTGCCGAATCAGTTGCGCATCCAGGCGATGCCGAATGAGCATATCGCCCGTTGTATTGGCTTTCCGATCGAGCCGTCGGTAAAAGTCGGATGAAATGAAATACCAGCAAAAGGCATAGATACTCACAAACGCCAGCAGGATAATGCTGGATACCAGGCTTGTGAAGCGTAACGTTAGCCGTTTGCGAATGGTCATGGAAAGGAGGGAGGAAAGGAGGAGGAAGAAGGAGAGGGAGGAAGGGTTCGGTAATTTCGTCCCTCTCTTCCCTTTCCTCCCCCTCCTCCCTTTCCTCCCCTTTTTTATTCTTCTTTAAACATATACCCCATGCCGAAGTGGGTGTGAATCAGCTTTTTTGGGAAATCGCGGTCGATCTTTTTGCGCAGGTAATTGATGTACACTTCTACGACGTTGGTGCCTGTATCGAAGTTTAAATCCCAGACGTGTTCGGCAATGGATGGTTTCGATAGAACCCGTCCCTGGTTGCGCATGAGAAATTCCAGGAGCGCAAACTCGCGGGCGGTCAGTTCAATGGGTTGTTCGTCGCGCGTAACGGTTTTGGCATCCAGATTCATTTCAATGCCGCCGTAGCGTAAGGTTTGAGCCGTTAGCGACACCTGCGTGCCGCGCTTTGTCAGTGATCGTACGCGCGCCAACAGTTCAGAAAATTGAAACGGTTTGGTCAGGTATTGGTCAGCACCGGCATCGAAGCCCGAAATTTTATCCTCAGTTTCGCCAAGGGCAGTCAGCATCAGAATAGGCGTCGTTAACCCTTCGGCCCGTAGTTGCCGACAGAGTTCATAGCCATTCAAACCCGGCAGGATCAGGTCGGTAATAATGGCGGCATAATTATTTTTCAGGGCCAGTCGTTTGGCAATGAGCCCATCGTAGGCAATATCGACCTCGAACTGGCTTTCTTCCAGTCCCTGCTGGATTGCCTGCAACGTTTTGGGTTCGTCTTCAACGATTAGGAGTTTCATAGTTGGTGGCGCAACGGGTAGTTTGTTCGGTACCCAGTTGCCCGTCTTACGGTGATGAGTAAACTGGGTACACAGGTAATTAAGCGCTTAGCGAGCCTAATGTTTTGGGCTCTAATCAAATTCTAAGGTTTCGTTAAGTTCCTCCTTATCACTCGACTATACTTTTCGGGAATTAAGCGTGCATAGGCACTTATTCATGAGGTTGACCCGTGCGCCTACGTTCTCACTGATCGGGTCGGGTCAACCCTCATGAATAAGTGATTTCTCGCGCTCTACTAAAACCGAACGAGCATGATGACGTTTCTTATTATCGCAATCATAATTAGTATACTCGGTGTACTCAGTTATTTTACCAGCGCCAGGTTTGGCGTTAAAGCCTCTGATACCGACAAATTGCCCCCTCATTACGAACACTTACTCCGCCGTTTAAAGGAAAAAGAAAAACGGGGTGAAGGTCCAGAAAATGTGTTAAAAGATGAGGTGGTCACGAAACGATAAGCCGAAGAATCAGACCTCGATCAATTCATCATTCATGCGTTGCAGCAGCGTTTCTACATCCTGTTGCCGAGCCAGCCGATAGCGGGCAAATGACATCCCTGACCCCACTTTCATGGTGTACGCCCAGTTCGGAAGCTGCCGGAACATATCTTCATCGGTCGTATCGTCGCCGATACTAATAATAAAGTCGTAGGGTTTTTGTTCGGCAATAGCGAGTGCTACAGTTCCCTTACTGTGTTGGGCGGGTTTTACTTCCACCACTTTATTGCCCTGAATAACCGTGAGTGGAATAGAGGAAGAAACGCGCCGTAACTGGGTCGCCAGGTCAATGGCCTGTCCTTCAACATCATCAGTTTCCACTTTCCGATAGTGCCAGGCAATGGCCGTTTCTTTTCCTTCAATAAATGAACCTGGAAAACGATCAACATAATAATTCATCGTTGAGCGCACCGGGTCGACCCAATCATCGGCCGATAGATCGAGTTGTTGCCAGGGCTGTTCCGGTTTTTTCAGGAAAGCGCCATGCTCGGCGACCAGGAAAACGGGAATACCCACAAACGTCTTCTCCAGAAACGATCGGTTTCGGCCACTGATGACCACAACATCGCTACTCTCGGCCAGATTCCGTAATATAGTCTGTAATGTTTCAGAGGGTCGGGCATCGGCCGGATCATTGACTATGGGGGCTAGTGTGCCGTCGAAGTCAACTAAAAGCAGCCGTTTATGGGCGTCACTAAACGCACTGATAAATGGTTGAATCGGCAGGTCGGTTTCTAAACTGGGCTGGTTGGTAATCATATCGTTGAATGCGGAAAGAAAATCGTGACTCCATCGGAAAACATTATGGTTTTGTAGATGCTTTCGCATATGCTGCAAGCGTCGTTCCTGTTCGGCCAATGGCATGACTAATGCCTGATTAATGGCATCAGCTACTTCCTGAGTGTCGGTTGGGTTGATGATGATGGCATCCCGTAACTCCTGAGCGGCTCCGGCTAATTCACTCAAAATCAGTACACCTTTTAGATCCTGGCGGCTTGCCACAAACTCCTTGCAAACCAGGTTCATCCCATCGCGAACAGGTGTAATGAGGGCAATATTGCAGGCCGTATACAAGGCCATTAGCTCTGTAAAGGTTAGCGATCGGTACGAATACACGATAGGCCGCCAGCCAATGGTACCAAACAGGCCATTGATACGGCCAACGGTTTCTTCGATCTCCCGTTTTAACTCCTGATATTGAGCGATTTTATCGCGTGATGGCACTACCGTCATCACAAAGGTTACTTTATCATGCCAGTCAGGATGCTGAATCAGAAAACGTTCATACCCTAGCAATCGAGAGGTAATTCCTTTGGTGTAATCGAGCCGATCAACCGAAAAAATGATCTTGTTGTGCCGTAGCAAATTCATGAAATATTGCTGGGTGGCAAAAACGTCAGCCTCTTGTCCACTTGAGTTGAACTTATTAAAATCGATGCTAATCGGGAAAGCGTTGACAATCACCGCCCGGTCGGGCAGGATTATACGTTGATTAATAATCGGCAGATCCAGAACCTCTGAAACGCTCTGCATAAAATGCTGCACGTAATCGGTCGTGTGAAACCCTACGACATCGGCTCCTAGAATTCCATTGATGAGGCTTTGCCGCCAGGTGCGGGGCAATAGTTTTATGATCTCATAGGTTGGGAAAGGAATATGAAAGAAGTAGCCAATCGTTGCCTCAGGCATGGCCTGGCGCAACATATCGGGCAGCAGCATTAACTGGAAATCGTGAATCCAGACTAAATCGCCGGGTTCGATTAAGGCCGTTAGTTCCTCCAGAAAACGGGTATTGGCCTGCTTGTAACAGTCGAAATCGTGCTCTTTAAACGATGCGTAGGACGGAAAGTAGTGAAATAAAGGCCAGATTAAATCATTGCTAAATCCTTCGTAAAACCCTTTATGAACAGCTTCATCCATAAAAACCGGATGGGCCACAAATGTATCATTTTCCAGGGCGGATGAGTCGAGTTGTTGAAGTGACTGATCACCATGCCCAACCCAGTGAATTTTTGTGGGTAAACTCCCCTGATTCTGGCCCATCTGCTCCGCCATCGACAGCACAGCCGAAACCAGCCCACCTGAATTCTGTTGGAGTTCGGAACCGTTATTAGTTTGCTGAATAGTGAACGGAAGCCGGTAAGAAACAATCAATAATCGTTTAAATGAGGCTTTAGAAGTCTTCATAGAGTTGATGCGCTACTGAACGCCCAGTGTAGTTAACAAAGGACGTACCAGCGACTTAGAAGGGACTTAAGCAATACTTAGAAACTCCTTAGAAAGGTGGTTATCTTTCTTACTTCTGTTCACTTATGGATAAGGTTTTCTAACAGGTAACACTACGCCACCGATTGTATTCCAACAAAGCAGGTCTTTGGGCTTCTAAGCAGTTTCTAAGCAGATTATAAGCGCATTCTTAGTCTAATGAATCAACTTGCTGCACTTTAGTTCTGCTCAACGTTTTAGCCAGAAATACCAGTCCATGCTGCCGGGTAAAGTTGCATAGCCTACTGGTAAGCGGCTAATAACCCTTAATTATATCTCCTTATGTCAAAAACTAATCTGGACCTATCCGATAATCTCCTGTGGTATAAAGACGCCATTATTTACGAATTACACATCAAAGCCTTCCGCGACGGTAACGGCGACGGAATCGGTGATTTTCAGGGCCTGCTCGAAAAGTTAGATTACTTACAGGAGTTAGGCGTGACGGCCATTTGGCTACTGCCGTTCTATCCATCACCCCTGCGCGACGATGGCTATGATATTGCCGATTATTACACCATCAATAAGTCCTATGGAGATATCGAACAGTTTAAAATCCTGCTCGATGAAGCTCACCGGCGCAATCTGAAAGTCATTACGGAATTGGTCATTAATCACTCCTCCGATCAGCATCCCTGGTTTCAACGCGCCCGAAAAGCTCCCAAAGGATCACCAGAGCGGGATTACTACGTCTGGACCGACGATCCCACTCAATACAAAGACGTTCGGATTATTTTTCAGGATTTCGAGAAGTCGAACTGGACCTGGGATAACGAGGCTCAGCAATATTATTGGCACCGCTTTTTCCATCACCAGCCCGACCTGAATTACGACAACCCGCTGGTTCAGGATGAAGTGTTCAGGATGATCGACTACTGGTGCGAGCTGGGTGTGGATGGGTTTCGGCTGGATGCCGTTCCTTATTTATTTGAACGCGAAGGGACGAACGGCGAAAATCTGCCCGAAACGCATGCCTTTCTTAAAAAGCTTCGAAAACATGTAGACGATCATTTTCCCGGCGTGGTCTTTCTGGCCGAAGCCAATATG
>NZ_BAAHBG010000009.1:0-3615 GCF_054776855.1 Spirosoma migulaei
CTGGCCTGATCCCCGATGGGCTTAATCGGATCGTCAAGGTGAGCCTGCCCGGTTGTGGCACTACCTCAGCGGCTTTTACAGCACCCACTGCCTGCACGGCCACTCCGGCTCCGGTTTGTAGTGTGAGTGCGCTGGCCACCACTGGAGTCTGTCAAACGGCCACCAACACGTACTCCTCAAGAGTGGTGATCAATCTGACAAATCCCATCACGGGGACGCTCACCGTTACCAACGGAGCACAGACTCAAACGTTGGCGACTAGCCCAGTCACCACCAGTTTAACAGCAGTCTTCGCTAATCTGATCTCGGATGGAGCTAGCCACACCGTACTGGTGAGCCTGCCCGGTTGTTCAACCACCAGCACCACCTATACCGCCCCTGCCTCCTGCTCGGTGGCACCGGTCTGCTCTATCAGTGCGGTGGCCACAGCAGGACTCTGCGCAACAGCCACCAACACCTATTCAGCCTTGGTGGTGGTCAACCTGGCCAATGCCCAGGCTGGTACCCTGACGGTGAGCATACCGGGAGCAACCTCCGTTAGCCAGGCCGTTTCCAGCGGCAGCAGCTCATTAACGCTTACGCTTCCAGGTCTGCTTTCGGATGGAGTATCACATACGGCCACGGTGAGTCTACCCGGTTGTGGAACCACCACCGCCACCTTCACGGCCCCGGCCTCCTGCTCTGTAGCACCCGTTTGTAGTGTAAGTGCCGTAGCAACGGCGGGGCTTTGCTCGACGGCGACCAATACGTACTCCACTTCGGTAGTCATTACCTTAGCCAATCCCACCACGGGGACGCTCACCGTTACCAACGGAGCACAGACCCAAACGTTGGCGACTAGCCCAACTACAACCAGCCTGACGGCAACTTTTGCCAACCTGCTCTCCGATGGAGCTAGCCACACCGTACTGGTGAGCCTGCCAGGCTGCTCAACCACCAGCACCACCTATACGGCACCAGCGTCATGCTCAGTAGTGCCTTCGGGATGCAACCTGAATGCGGTAGTTACCGCCGGACTCTGCTCGACGGCCACCAATACGTACTCCGTTTCGGTGGTGGTCAATCTCACGAATGCCCAATCAGGTAACCTCATTGTTGACGCATTCGGAGCAGACTCCGGTAGCCAGCCCGTTTCGGCGGGCACCAGTTCGGTGACCTTCGTTTTTTCTGGCCTGATCCCCGATGGGCTTAATCGGATCGTCAAGGTGAGCCTGCCCGGTTGTGGCACCACCTCAGCGGCTTTTACAGCACCCACTGCCTGCACGGCCACTCCGGCTCCGGTTTGTAGCCTAAGTGCGGTGGCTACCGCCGGTCTTTGCCAAACGGCCATCAACACGTATTCCTCAAGAGTGGTCATTACCTTAGTCAACCCTACCACGGGAACGCTCACCGTCACCAATGGAGGACAGACCCAAACCCTGCTGACCAGCCCAGCCACCACCAGCCTGACGGCGACCTTTGCCAACCTGCTCTCCGATGGCGCTAGCCACACCATACTGGTGAGCCTGCCGGGTTGTTCAACCACCAGCACCACCTATACCGCCCCTGCCTCCTGCTCGGTGGCACCGGTCTGCTCTATCAGTGCGGTGGCCACAGCGGGCTTGTGCAGCACGGCCACCAACACCTATTCAGCCTTGGTGGTGGTCAACCTGGCCAATGCCCAGGCTGGTACCCTGACGGTGAGCATACCGGGAGCAACCTCCGTTAGCCAGGTCGTATCCAGCGGCAGCAGCTCATTAACGCTTACGCTTCCAGGTCTGCTTTCGGATGGAGTATCACATACGGCCACGGTGAGTCTACCCGGTTGTGGAACCACCACCGCCACCTTCACGGCACCTACTTCTTGTTCAGTTGCCCCCATTTGCAGCCTGAGCGCGGTAGCTACGGCTAGCCTCTGTCAAACAGCCACCAATAGTTACTCCTCAACGGTAGTCATCAGCCTGACCAATCCCACCACGGGGACACTAACGGTCACCAACGGAGCACAGACTCAAACGCTACTGACCAACCCAACTACAACCAGTCTAACGGCAACTTTTTCAAATCTGCCCTCCGATGGAGCTAGCCATACTGTGGTCGTGAGTTTACCTGGCTGTTCGACTACCAGCACCACCTATACGGCACCAGTATCCTGCTCGGTGGCGCCAGTTTGCTCCATCAGCGCGGTGGCCACAGCGGGACTCTGCGTAACAGCCACCAACACCTATTCGGCTTCAGTTGTCGTTAGCCTGACCAACTCGACTGCCGGTACATTAAGTGTGAATCTCCCAGGAGTTCCACCCAGCAGCCAGACCGTTTCGAGCGGCACCAATGCGGTAACCCTTGTGCTCGACGGCCTAATTTCAGATGGGGCCAGTCATACCGTTACGGTGAGTCTGCCCGGTTGTGGAACCACTACCGCAACGTTCACCGCTCCAGTTTCCTGCTCGGTAGCACCCGTTTGTAGTATAAGTGCGGTTGCTACACCAGGAATCTGTGCCTCGGCGACCAATACCTTTACCACAATAGCGGTCATCACCTTAACCAATCCCACCACGGGGACACTCACTGTTACGGATGGGCCAACCAGTCTGACCTTTGCTACTATCAGTGGAAGTAGTGCCTCGTTTACGGCAACACTAGCCAATATCGTTTCTAATGGAGCCAGTCATACCCTAACGGCCACACTGTCTGGCTGTAGTTCAACAAGCACGACCTATACCGCTCCTACCTCCTGCTCGATCGCACCGGTCTGCTCCATCAGTGCAGCGGTTACTGCGGGGTTATGTGCAACGGCGACCAATACCTATTCAGCTACAGCACTCATTAGTCTGGCTAATGCTCAGGATGGAGTCGTCATTCTCAGTATTCCAGGTGCAGCCCCCATTAGCCAGACAATTACTGCTAGTACAACCTCTCTGACGGCTATCTTTAGTGAACTTCTCTCCGACGGAGCTAGTCATACTGTCACCGTTAGCCTACCTGGGTGTTCAACTACCACTGCTCTATTCACCGCACCACTTAGTTGTACGAGCGAGATTGGCTTAAGCATCACTGACCCTGGCGTCTGTCAGCCTGGCACCAACACGTATACTACGACAGGCGTTATCAGCCTAACCAATGCGTTGGCTGGGACAGCCCTTATTTCCGATGGAACGAACACAGTTAGTCTTTCGGTGAGTGCAGGTGCAACGTCTGTTCCCTATTCAATGAGTGGCCTCATTAGTGGAACAGGTACCCACACTGTAACGGTCAGCTATTTAGGGCAAATTTCCAGCACGACCTATACCGCTCCAGAGTCCTGTACAACAGCTTCTATCTGTTCCATCAGCGCCGTAGCCACTGCTGGACTCTGTCAAACAGCGACTAATACCTACTCGTCCAATGTAGTGATCAGCCTGACCAATCCCATCACGGGGACGCTCACCGTTACCAATGGAGCACAGACCCAAACCCTGCTGACCAGCCCAGCCACCACCAGCCTGACGGCGACCTTTGCCAACCTGCCCTCCGATGGAGCTAGCCACACCATACTGGTGAGCCTGCCGGGTTGTTCAACCACCAGCACCACTTACACCGCCCCTGCCTCCTGCTCGGTGGCACCGGTCTGCTCTATCAGTGCGGTGGCCACAGCGG
>NZ_BAAHBG010000010.1:0-390967 GCF_054776855.1 Spirosoma migulaei
CTACCGGCTGACTCAGTTATATGCTTAATCCAAGTTACTCCACAACTTTTAGACTTGATCCGGAATAACCGGATAAGACGGGATTGTAACTCTTGGAGTCCTGTCTTATCCGGTTCATCCTGTCAAAACCTATACATTCACTATGACAATTCAGGATCTCCGCAATCGTAACCTTATTGTATTCGAATGCATTAGTGGAAGCCGTGCTTACGGAACGGATCTGCCTACGTCTGACACGGACATACGGGGCGTGTTTGTCCTGCCCCAGGCTGATCTATACGGATTACGTTATGTGGAGCAGGTGAACGATGACAAAAACGACGTTATTTTCTACGAGCTGCGTCGGTTTGTCGAACTACTATCTAAAAACAATCCCAATATTCTCGAACTACTCTGCGCGCCTGACGATTGCATTATCTACAAGCATTCTGTAATTGATCGTCTGCAGCCCGCTGATTTTCTATCGAAACTGTGCCGGGATACGTTTGCAGGCTACGCCATCAGCCAGATTAAAAAAGCGAGGGGACTGAACAAGAAGATACTGAATCCAATGCCGAAGGAGCGTAAATCACTGCTCAACTTCTGCTATGTAGTACGTGGGCAAGGGTCGATTCCCGTTCTGGACTGGCTAGCTGATCGGGGTGGACAATCCGAAAATTGCGGCCTGGTAAACGTTCCACACGCCCGCGATGTTTATGCCTTATTTTACGACGAAACAGCCAAATTAGGCTTTCAGGGCCTCATTTCTGGTATCGATTCCGCCGAAGTCTCCCTCAGTAGCGTCCCCAAAGATCGGGAGCCCGAAACCTATCTGTACGTCAATCACGACGGCTATTCCAGTTATTGCAAAGATTACCGCGAGTATTGGGACTGGGTTGAGAAACGGAACGACGCTCGTTACCAGAATACCCTCGAGCATGGAAAAAATTACGACGCTAAAAATATGATGCACACGTTTCGGTTGCTGGATATGGCTTTCGAAATTCTGGAAACAGGCCAGGTACTGGTACGTCGGCCAAATCGAGCAGATCTACTAAAAATCCGCGCGGGTGCTTTCGATTACGACGACCTCATTAGTCAGGCCGAACAAAAAGTAGTACAAATTGACGCTGCAGCCGCCAGAAGCTTCCTCCCAAACCGACCCGATGTTGATCGGATCAATCAGATCCTGGTCGAAATGCGAATGGAGCTGTATGCAAAGGGCAACGATTTTCAGGAATAGCCAACCAATACTGTGAGCAGAGCGATATACTACGACTCGCTACAAAAATCCATCTCACGTCTAACGAAGCAATGAAGCCGTCCATGCACTAACGTACCTGATTAGTACATAGACGGCTTAACTGGACCTATTCCCGCTTACAATCCACTAATGATTCGGGCGTACACATTGTTGGCCAAATTTCCATCATAGGTCATAGTCAGATCATCGGCCACATTTACGGTGATGCTGGCCTGACTACCCGAATTGGCATTTGTCCGCGTGATCTGGAAGCCTAAACTTGACGGTCCCCCACCACCAATAAATGAGCCAGAGGCCATTGTTAAAGTCAACTGACGCGATTCCAGCGAACTGACCACTGTCCATTGATTATTCGATACCGTTTTGGTGTCCCCTCCTGACACCTGTATACTGGTCAGACCTGGTGGGAAGGCCAGCGTGTAGCCAATAGGAACTGTTATCGTGATGGTCACATTGCCCGCGGAGGTGGGTAGGCCCGCCACCTCAAACACAGTCACCACGAAGTTGCCTACGCTGCCCGATGCGGCAAAGTTAGCTTGTGGTAGTTCCAGAGTAATGGTCAGATCGGGGCCAGCTACCCTCACGCTGGCACTGGCTGTACAGCCACCGGGACTGGTCAGCGTTACAGAGTAAGTGCCACTGGTAGTCACTGAAATCACTTCGGTGGTGGCCCCGGTAGACCACAGGTACGTGCCGGTGCCTACGGCTGTCAGACTAACCATTGGCGTGCCAGGAGTTAAGGCCGTCGAACTGGGGGTGATGCTCACGGAAGGAGGTGCACTCACAGTTACGGTCAACTGAGTCGTTAAAAAGCTGCTACATCCCTTTGCCGGATCAATGGGGTCTAATTGCAATTGATACACCTGGGTTGACGGAACATCCGTAGCCGGAATTGGCGGTACTGAGGTCCGTCCAGGAATAGTACCCAATTGATAGAGAACCCGATAATTTTCCGGAGGAGCAGCATGGCCATTTTCCGACAAGGGAGGAGCCTGATCACCAACGCAATAACCCAGTGTGCCATAATAATTAGTGGGCCAGTGCGGGTTTATGTCTACGGGCTTTCCATTGGTTGGCATGGGGCCGGTAAACGGGCGATACAAAATCCGTAATTTAGTTTTCACCGTATCGCTTTCACAGGTCTCAACCGATTGTGTCAGGTAATAACTGTGCTCTTCCATAGGGTATTTATAGGTTGTACTCGTCGGATAGTACGTTTTACCAAGGCTAAGAATTACGTTATCGGTAGACCCAAGGGAAATTCGAGTAAATACACTGCCCGCTGGCATGAACGTGTTATTCGTATACGTGTAGATATTCACCGTTGCGCCAGCGGCAGCCGTAGACGACACGTATGAACTAACATCAGCACTGGGCAGTACCCGCATACAATCCAAAATAAGGCTATCGACGCTGGGTGGAGCAGGTCTTCCCTTTACAGTTAGCAGGGTTGGACTGGGTATACTGGTCACCGCTGGATCATTGGCCATCAGACGGATTCGGTAATTGCCGCCAGCAACGGTATTGCCCGGAATCGTAGCTCGATAAACGACTTCATTGCTGACCGAAGTGGCTAGTGGAGCAGAAGCAATTGCGGAAAAGGTTGTGCCATCCGAAGCCATCTCAACGACTAAATTACCCGTTACCCCCGCCAGTCGTCCTGTCACGTCAAGCTGAGTGCCCGCACAAATTGAAGTCACGGCTAATGGTTGTGTCTCAATCGACTGGGCCCATACCGGCGTTCCCCATACGGTCGCTAGAATCGTAATAAACCAGCACCTACATACATTTTGACTCATCTTATTCATCGACTTGGGATTGATTAACATAACTGTTGACCACCATGAATAAGCGTGATGCAAAAAAGGTAATTGGTATCTGGATGTTTTTATTCGTTTGTTAAGTTTACGGTTGCTGTGCTAAGCGAACTTGTACTTACTTCATCTGAATTTATTGGGCTTTAATATCCTTTGCTACCAGAGTAAGATTATTTCCAAGCTGATGTCCACCCCGTTCAATTTCGCGAAAAGTTGCCCCTGGAAGCGTTTGTCGGTAAGTGGTAAACTGATCAACCGGTACCTCTTCATCGTCCCGGCAATGGTAAAAGAAGAATCGACTGGTTGGGGGAAGGCGTTCGGCGAAATCTTCCTGCAGTTTTAACCCCTGTACCCATTCCTCTTTACCCGTCCAAAATGGGGGAGCCAGCAAGAAAACCCGGTCTACCTTTTTCGACGCCTTATATTCAGACAGGTATTTAAGCAGCAGGGAAGCACCCAATGAATGGGCAACCAAAACAGCATCGCCTTTGAGTTTCTCAATTTCATTTCCGATTTGCTTCAGCCAACCATAATCCGGGGCAGCTTCATCCGTCTGCATCCGGGGGTAACTGATCTCATAATCCATCCCCAATGCGTTTTGGAGGGAGGCCACCAACTTGGCGTCTGCCTCATATCCATCTTTACCTCCACCCTGTATAAAAAGCACTTGTTTTTTCATAGCCAGCGGGTAATACTAGTTTAGTTGATCGATGCTTCTAGAGCGAGTTCCAATGATCACAGATTTTCTTGATTCGGACCTTCATGCAGCAGTACCCACGTTTTAAAACGATCAAGCTGGGTCAGTGCAATATTAGTAGCTGGTCAGGCATATTTTCGCCCTTGACTACGGCACCCGATTACTCCACGATCGTATGATTGATTTTCACATTTTTGAGCCTAAATCCGTTAACAACCTTTTTATCAATAGCCGCGTTTTTGCTTTCGACCGCAACGTTTTCGAAGATAAAATTGGATAGCCTGTCGTATTCTGAAATAGCCACGTCGAAGAACGTATCGCAACTAAGTTCGATATGTTTGAGACTCACATGGTCGGAGTAGGAAAGTGGTACATCCGGGCGTCCTTGTAAATCGAAAAACTGCGTCCAGGGTTTCACATACAGCAGGCTATGCGCCTGGCCTTTTATATTTTCGAGCGTTATGTATTCGTAAAGTTGAGGGGTATCTGGCCGCATCTTCAGCCACAACACCCGGCTGGCCTCGTTCACATGACAGTTACGCATGATAATGTTCCGGTTGTGAATCGCTTCGCTACCGCAGGTAAGTGCTGAATGGCAAAAGCCAAATTCACAATCCTCAATGATGATATTGGTGTTGGCACCGTTACTTGGCACACGGTCGGCCCAGGGGCCTTTACCACCTTTAAGGGCAATCGCGTCATCATTGACCGACATATAACACCCTTTAATCAAAACGTTAGAGCACGCATCCAGATCAATAGCATCCGTGCTGGGGGCTTTCACAGGTTTGTAAGGCGAATAAATATGCGCATCCAGTACTTTCAGGTTCTGGCACTGATAGTAATGACTGGTCCAGAAACCCGCATTATGCAGCTTAATATCCTGAACCTGAACGTTGTTGCATTTCCAGATAAATACCAGCCTCGGGCGGGAAACCTCCAGATTCGTACAGTTGGGATTTTCTTTCCGTCTGGCCCAAAAAGCTTCCCAAAAACGCAGCCCATTGCCATCAATCACCCCTTTTCCTGAAATTGTGAAGCCATCGACCTGATAGGCATTCACCAGGGCGGCAAAGTAATCCAGACTCTGGCCTTCCATCCGCGATGGCAATTTTGGGTAGTCAGCAATGTTATTGGAGCCTTTAAGGACAGCCCCTTCTGCCAGGTACAAATGGGTTTTGGGCTTGAAAAATAATGCTCCACTCATAAACGTACCTTTGGGGATTACCACTACGCCCCCGCCCTTCCGGGCTGCCATATCAATGACTTTCTGAATAGCGTCGGTCTGCACAAGGGTACTGTCGGCAGTTACGCCAAAGTTGGAAATCACATACGACTTTCCGAGCTGGGAAAGACTTACCTTGCGGATCGTCGTAAACCAGCTGCTGATCGGGCTTCCATCCGGAAACGAGGTTTTCACCACGTTTTGCGCACTAAGTTGTACGCTTAGCGCCACCGCACACACCAATGCAACACCTATTATTCTCATATCGTATGGTACTGACTAGTCCTGACAGGTATACAAGTAATCTACCCCAAAGATACCCCACTCCTACTCAGAAATAGGTAAGAAAAAGTTATATAACCCATATAGGCACATAATAATGAAACCGACATAGTATGTCCGCTCGCAATAGCTCTTTGCTGAATAACTCCTGATTCAATCAGTTTTTCCCATTTTTATATCACCCTAAATCTAACTACGAATGTTCGCTAAACTTGTGGCCTTTGGTTTGATCACTTATCTAGCTTGTTCGCTTGTACAAGCGCAGCCCCTCAATACCTTGTCGGCCCAGGAAAAGAAAGAAGGCTGGAAATTACTCTTTGATGGGCATGATCTGAAAGGCTGGCATCGATACAATGGGAAAGGTGTTCCCGCAACCTGGAAAATAGAACAGGGCGTGCTGCATCTGGATGTTCCCCAAACAGCCACAACGGCCCGCGACGCAGGTGATTTAGTGACCGATGCGATAATTTCGGGTGATTTTGAGTTTAAAGCGGAATTCAAAATCGAAAAGTATACCAACAGCGGATTCTTTTTCTTTGTCCAGGAAGAAGCTCAGAACAAAAAAATTTATGATACCGGCCTTGAAGTTCAGGTGGGAGATGATGCGCTCTATCAAAAAGAGTCAGCCCATCCGCACAGCTCCGGCGATCTGTTTGGTCTGGCCGACGTCCGTATGCAGGAGCCCAAACCGCTGGGAAGCTGGAATCAGCTAACAATGAGCCTAAAAAAGAGCAAACTGATTGTTACCATAAACGGCTTCACCGTCCAGGAACACGACCTGACCAGCTCCGACTGGAAACAGCGAATGGCAGCCAGTAAGCTCAAAGATGCCCCCGTTGGGAAAGGAAAGCTCACGGGGCGAATTGGTTTACAGGACTGGAATACCAATGTCTGGTTCCGCAACATCAAATTACGGCCGCTCTAACCATTATGCTCAGCTATAGGTACGAATAATAAAAGCAGAATTTGGACCTATAGCTGAGCGCATTTACAATCGTAGTATTCTACGTCCCTCGCTAGTAAAAAAACGGTTGCGAAACCCTCCAGTTAAATCTGGCAGGTTCAGTACGGCCTGGAATGATATACCGGGCGTATTCGTTGGGGAGTTATTCATTAACGCCTGGGATGGCCTTCCAGGATATGCTCATGACCAATCGCGTGCTGTTGCTGACGCCCCCGTTTACCCAACTCAACACACCCTATCCCGCTACCGCTTATCTGAAAGGTTACCTGAATACGCTTGCCCTCTCTGATGGTGAGCCGGTGGTGGCGCATCAGGCAGACCTGGGTATTGAAACGATCCTGAGCCTTTTCTCCAAACAAGGACTGACCAATCTGTTTGCACAAGCCTCCGCCGTGGCGAACCTTAGCCAGAACAGCCAGCGGATGCTACGGTTACGGGCCGATTATGTAGCCACAATTGAGCCGACGATCCGGTTTTTGCAACACCGAAACCCCACCCTGGCTCATACCATTGCCGACCGGAGTTACCTGCCCGAATCCTCCCGTTTTGCGGAAGTCGATGAACTGGACTGGGCCTTCGGGACCATGGGACTGCACGACAAAGCACGGCATTTAGCCACCCTCTATCTGGAAGACATTGGTGATTTACTGGCTGAAGCGATTGATCCGCATTTTGGCTTCAGCCGATATGCCGAACGCCTGGGCCGAACTGCTACTCATTTTGATGACCTACAGGCTTCCTTAACGGCCCCCGATACGCTGGTTGGCCAAACGCTATTGCACTTGTTGGATCAGAAAATGGCGCAGTATCAACCAACCGTGGTTTGCCTGACCGTGCCATTTCCAGGAAATCTGTTCGGGGCATTGCTGTGCGGGCGGCATCTGAAACAACACTATCCGGCGGTTCGGGTAGTACTGGGCGGGGGCTATGCCAATACCGAACTCCGCAGCCTGCGGGAGCCGCGCCTGTTCGATTATGTGGATTTTGTGAGTCTGGACGATGGGGAAGCACCTCTGCGCTCGTTGCTCGAACACCTGCGCGGTAAGCGAGAGGCCACTAACCTGAAACGGACATTTATGCGGGTGGATGGACAAGTGGTCTATCAAAACGGGGCTATCGACCGGGATGTAGCGCAGCGCGACACCGGCACCCCCGATTATGCCGATTTGCCGCTCAACGACTATCTGTCGGTGATTGAGGTGACTAATCCCATGCACCGGTTGTGGAGTGATGGTCGCTGGAATAAGCTAACCCTGGCCCACGGTTGCTACTGGGGCAAGTGCTCGTTCTGCGACATATCCCTCGATTATATTGCCCGCTACGAACCCCTCACCGCCGGGCTACTTTGCGACCGTATTGAAACCATTATGACCCAAACGGGACAGAACGGTTTCCACTTTGTGGATGAAGCCGCTCCACCGGCGCTCATGCGGGACCTGGCGCTGGAAATCCTTCGCCGGGGATTAACGGTGGTCTGGTGGACCAACATCCGTTTCGAAAAAGCGTTTACGGCCGATTTGTGCCAACTGCTCAAACTATCGGGTTGTATTGCCGTATCGGGGGGCCTGGAAGTGGCGTCGGATCGGTTGCTTGAGCGGATGAAGAAAGGCGTTACTGTGGCGCAGGTGGCTCGCGTGGCCAATCACTTCACCACCGCTGGCATCATGGTTCATGCGTATTTGATGTATGGTTTCCCGACGCAGACTGATCAGGAAACCATCGACTCGCTGGAAATGGTACGGCAGTTGTTTGCCATCGGAGTGGTTCAATCGGGCTTCTGGCATCGGTTTGCCATGACCGCTCATAGCCCCGTAGGCCTGCATCCGGCCGGGTTCGACGTACAGCGTATTGGGCCTATCGATGGTCCCTTTGCCGATAACGATCTTGACCATGCGGATCCACTGGGGGCCGACCATGACCGCTTTGCCGAGGGGCTTCGGAAATCGCTGTTCAATTACATGCACGGTGTTGGGCTGGAGATTCCGCTGGCCAGTTGGTTTACCTTCCGGGTACCACCCACCACCGTGCCACCCGATTATATTGACGAGGCCATTGCCGATACCACCGAAGACCTACTACGCAGCCATGCGCTGGTGGTCTGGCCAGGTCACGCGCCCACGCTGGCCGTAGTGGAACCGCGTCGGGGACGGCGGTCGTCCACCCAGGGGCGATCGGTACCACAGGCGGAACTGACTTTTGCCCGACGGCAGGATGATCTGGTGCTAGACTTACCCCTTACAATGGGTCAATGGCTGATGCAATACTGGCCCCAATTTAGCCAAAACGCATCCGTACCACTGACTCTCCAACAGCTACGGGCCACCTTTGAGCAGGCTGGCCTGGGCAGTTTTCTTGCCTTTCAGCAAACTGAGGGCTGGGCCGACTGGCGAGCAGCAGGGCTGCTGGTGGTCTAAAAAGGGGCACAATCACTAGTCAACTATGCTTACTCAACAAAGCTCCGTTTGCTGGTGGCAGTTGGCGTTGGAAAATCGGCAGGAATGGGAATATCGACTTTGCCGGTGGCAGCCCATTGAGCACCCCGTTGCAGGCAGGTGATAAACCCAACGCATTCGACGGAGTAATCGACATGGCCCAGGGGCGTGTGAAAAATCCGGCCTTTCCCATAGTTAATGGTCATCAGCATGGGTTCGTTGCGGTCGGTGCCTTTGTTCTCTTTTGACGAGAAAGCGGTTGCCAGCACGGTCATGTTCTCGGCGGGCCCGCGCAGACGGTCATACATCTCGTCTTTGGTATGCATCCAGGTTAATGGCATGCCTTTCGTAATGGGGTGGTTGGCGTCCCGAACCGTAATCAGGAACTCGGCCTGTGCACCGTGCGATCCGGCGCGACCAGGCTGTGTATCTCGAATTAGCTTTCCTTCGTTGTCGTAATACACAAAAGGACCATCTTTTTCAGTACGGTCCCCCCACCCGCCGAGACCGATCATTTTGTTGTAGGCGGGCCACATAGGAAACGAATTATCGGCCGCATGAACTACCACCAAGCCGCCCCCTTTTTTTATGAAGCTTTCAAAATCAGCCTGCGTTTCGTCGGACCAGGGAGCAGCATTCCAGCCAAAGTTGCAGATGACAAGGTCGTACTTAGAAAAGTCGGGGTGGAAGCTGGAGTCTGCCCTGGCTTTGGGTAAAGCTTTGGTCGTCTGAACACCAGGGATTTTATATTTCTCAATCAGGGCATCTCCGTTCCAGGTATAATAAGATCGCTTTACGTCGACCGAAAATTTACCGGTTTCTTCGAGGTAGCGCTTCATCATAAAGGTGATCTTAGGCCATTGTTCATGGTTATTCTGCCCATCTACAATAAGTGTGCGTATAACGTTAGCCTTGCCTTTTTGGGGTGATTGAGCCTGAACATACGTGCTGGTAGCAATTAGCAGTACGAGAAGAGCGAATAGCGATTTCATAAAATTTTGTTTGACGATACGAGGGCATACCAGTTCTGAATCTGCCGCAGTGGACTGCATACAGAGTTATAGTCTTCAAAACAAGTAATGGATTGAATCTACTTTAGCTTCCTTATGAGATCAGCCCATAGCCCATTTCGTAGAAGACAACGGAGCTTCCTGTCCGCTCCTACTACGCCCCGAACGAATTTCTATCCAGATTGTCAACTGCAATAGGAAGTAATCACTTTTCTTCTGAGGGTTAGGGCAATACGACGATCTTACCAGCACCCTTATTTTGCTCCATGAATCGGTGGGCCTCCACGATCTGATCTAACCGAAACACCTGGCTCACCGATAGTTTCACCTGGCCCGCTTCAACCTCGCGGATAAACTCCTGAAAAGCTGTTGTTGAACTACTGATCTGGCCAGAGTCGTAGACAGTCAGCTTAACCGTAGACGGAATGAACTCCATGGGCGCAAAGTTCGGTATTGCCCAGGTTTCGGATAACATACCACTCATGCAGCCCGTACCACCGGGCTTGAGGCAACTCAATGAATCGTGCAGGGTAGATGTACCTACCAGCTCCAGCACCTTATCAACGCCCTCGGGAAAAATAGCCCGTACTGCCTCGCTCAGTTTCCCGTCATCGATTAATACGTGTGTGGCTCCATTATCCCGCAAGGCCGATTCTTTCTGCGCATTGCGGGTAGTAGCCAATACCCTAATACCCAGGTTTTTAGCGATCTGAATAGCCAGCATGCCTACCGACGACGTACCTCCCCGTACAAGCAGCGTTTCGCCGGGTTGAATACCCAGGGCCAGCTGCAGCGAGCCGTGTACGGTCTGAAACATTTCCGGAATGGCACCCAGCACCTCCCAGGGAAGCATGCTCTGAAACGGGTGCAGCAAGTGTTTGGGCAAAACCGTGTACTCGGCATAGCTGCCGTCAAAGTCCCGACCCATACCGCCCATCAGTGCCATTACCGGCTGGCCTTTGGCATACTGGCCGGAAGGGTCGGTTTCCACCTCACCAACGCACTCGATACCCAGCACTCGCGGGAACTGAACATTGGGCGATAAGCCTTTGCGGGTCATCAGTTCAGACCGGTTCAGGCCAAAAGCGTTCACTTTTACCAGCACCTGCCCATCAGTTGGAATAGGTATAGGCCGCTCCTGGAGAACAAGCTCCTCGGCTGAGCCGGGGCGATGGATGACGACAGCTTTCATGAATCGGCGAAGAAAAGGTATGAAACCGTTATTGATGTCTGTAAAATTGACGCATTATACGTTAGTCAGGAATAATCTAGCGTAAGAAATAAGCTTAAACTAGAGTAAGCCAATCAACCCTATTCATCCTGTTTGATCACCTGGCGTTACAAAAAATACCTTAGTTCAGTTGCCAAATGGCGTAGCTGAACTAAGGCAACTTACTGTCCATCAAGGATGAGCGAACCTTAAAGCCCAAAATACTATTGCACCAATTTCATAGTAACAGGGTCCCAATGCACGATCTTTTTGCTTAAAAAACTAGCGTTACAAGATAAGGCTGGCGCGGCTGCCCGGAAGCCGAACGTAGCATCCTCAACAACGGGTTTACCCATTCTGATGGCATCAAAGAAATTAGTGAAGTGGTCTAGATGGTCGCTGTAGCCATCAGGGGCTTTAAAGACAATATCTTCTTTGGTTGGTCTTTTTCGCTGGTCGGCAGTCCATTTGGCGTCGTATTCCTTCTGCATGTCATCCTGCATACGTTTGGAGAACGTGAACAAAGAGTCATAACCGCCAAAGCCAGGCGCTTCGGGCATAAGACTATGTTTAACGCTGATGTTGTTACCAACCACATCAATGACTCCTTCCGAACCAACCAGGCGGATCACTTCCTGCCCGCCTGTGCCACTAATAAAATTCACCTGTAAGGTTAACTGAAACGCAGCGTGTTCCGGGCTATCGGGATATTGCATCACGCCCGACATTACATCAGGCAGATTTCGTCCGTCTTTCCAATAGCTGAACTGCCCGGTACTATAAATGCTTTTGGGGCCTTTTGAGTTGGTGATAAAGTGAGAGCCGCTCAACAAGTGAATAAATAAGTCGCCTGCTACGCCCGTACCCACTTCTTTAAAGGCCCGCCACCAGAAAAACTTTTTGGCATCGAACGGCATTTTGGCCGTAACACCAATAAACCGTTCCCAATCGGTGGTCATGGCATCCGCATCCTTGGGAATTGTATATTCCCAGGCGCCAATCGAGCTTTGCCGGTCATACACGGCATTCACCATGTTGAGTTTACCAATTTCACCAGCTGCCAGCAGTTCTTTTGCCTTGGCATAACCGAGGCTACTAACCCGTTGACTGCCCACCTGCAATACCTTGCCCGCTTGTTTGGCGGCAGCTATGACCGGATAGCCCTGGCTAATTTTATAGACCATCGGCTTTTCGCAATACACGTGCTTGCCTTTCGCCAGCGCATCCAGGGTAATACGTGCGTGCCAGACATCATGCGTAGCAATAATCACCGCGTCGATGTCTTTCCGGTCCAGGAGTTCTTTATAATTACGGGTGGTATATAGTTCATTGCCAAATTTTTCTTTGGCGTTTTCCAGTCGGCCCGTATATAAATCGCAGATGCCTGCCAATTCAACACCCGGCACTTTAAGGGCTGTAGCCAGGTCAAAATGGCCCTGAACGCCATACCCAATAACCCCCAATCGAATGGTATCATTGGACGAAACCGGTTTTTCATAATGTAGGATGCGTTCTTCAGCTTTTGCCTGAGCAGCCAGTGACGACAAAGGCGAGGATGCCGCCACCAGGCTGGTCGCACCAATTTGCTGCAAAAATTGCCTTCTTGAGGTTGAGGGCCGGCCGTAGCCGCTATCTTTTTTCATAGGAAAAATAAAGGAGGATTTAGAGCTATTTTACCAAGTAGCTAACGAAAGCGATTTTCCGGCTGTCGGGGCTCCACGAAGGTACGTTGATTGTGCCTTGACCGCCATAAAAGACGGGGGTTATATCTTTGACGGCTTTGGTTTTGGTATTCATCAGGCGTAGCTTAACGTTTTTGCCAAATAAATGGGCTTGTTTTTCATCAGACATGTAGGCGATGTAAACGATCCAGTTATTATCGGGCGAGGGGTGCGCAAACCAGTTCGAATTTTCATCAAAGGTCAATTGCTCGGGTTTTGAGCCATCGGCCAGCATCCGCCAGATCTGCATGTGTCCGGTACGGTACGAGTTGAAATAAATGTATTTCCCATCGGGCGAGTAATCAGGCCCATCGTCCAGGCCTTCGGTACTGGTCAGTCGTTTTTCGGTTCCTCCGTCAATCCCGATAGTGTAAATATCAAAATTACCGTTGCGCTCTGCACAATAAGCTAAGGTCTTGCCATCGGGCGTCCAGCCATGCCAGAAGGATGGCACTTCGGGGGTGATTCGTTTTGGCTCTCCGCCCGTAATAGGAAGTATATAAAGCGCGGATTTGTAGGATTTTGTCGAAGGATCACTTTTGTCATTATGACTGACTACCAGCCATTTTTTGTCCGGAGAAATACCGTGGTCATTGTTGCATTGGGTAACAGAACCCGTATTAAGTTCGGCAACTTTTTTTGATGCCAAATTCAGGGTATAAATCTTACCCTTACTATTTAGAACGAGATAGTTGTCAGGGTGCCAGTTGGGGGCTTCAAAATGGGTATTGATAGACAGAACGGTATCTATCTTTCCCGTTTTGATGTCGAGCGTCTGGATATAACTCGTGGTATCTTTTTTGATTTGTGCCACTGAGCTAAATGACCAGAGCATACAAACGGCGGCCAGGCCAAGCCAACTGAAACGAGGTAGCGTAATTCGTACTTGAGGGAAATTTTTCATACAATCAGGATTTGAGGTAAGGGCGTCCGTACTCGACAAGGCAAAAGTAATCAGTTTATTTCTATTTTATAAAAAATATATAATAGATTTTATTATTACCACATTTTAACAAAATAACCATATATATGAACTAATTAATTAGGTGGATAAACCCTATTTTTGCCGGAAGATGAAGAAGTTTGACGATGACAAGTATATAGCCCACCTGTCAATTGATTGTGTGATTTTTGGCTATAGGAATAAAGAATTGAACGTGCTGATTTCCAAATTTAAATTTGGGAAAGGAGCCTGGTCATTACCGGGCGGTTATATCCTGAAAACGGAAGGGATTGATAAAGCGGCATGCAGGATATTGAACGAACGAACGGGTCTGGAAAATATCTATTTAGAGCAGTTTCGGGTATTTGGTGATGAAACGCGTATCGTGAACAGTCGATATAAGGAAACGATAAAGTCGGAGCTTACTACGTTTGATGACCAACGATTTGATTCGGCTGTGGTCGAGTGGCTAACAAGCCGATTTGTGTGTATTGGTTATTACGCCCTGGTTGACATCAATACAGTCAATCCACAAGCTGGGGAGTTTGATGAGTATCTCGAATGGCGAAGTATCAAAGACATTCCTGAAATGATTCATGACCACGGCGAGATTTTATCTTTCGCGCTCGAAGCCCTTCGTCAGAACCTTGACCAGAAACTTATTGGTTTCAATCTGTTGCCCGAAACGTTCACGATGCGGGAGGTTCAGGAACTGTACGAAGCCGTTTATAACAGACCATTTGTCATCACCAATTTCCAAAAGAAGATACTCGATCTGAACGTATTAGAACGCCTGGAGAAGAAATTTACAGGTGCCGCCAACAAAGCGCCTTATTTGTATAGGTTTAAGAAACAGGCTTAACCTGCGTTAAGCCCTGTGCTGTCAGGAAGCGATGCCTTTCCAGCCATCGGTCCGCCGGGCGGTCATTCTCAGCTGCCACCTGGAAAGTATGTTCAACTCCGTCGTGGTCAATTGCAGATAGCCGAAAGTAGCCTTTCACAACGAAGGAGTAATATTTATAGAGAAAACCCGCCTGCAAAATAGCCTACTGACGTCTTATCTGGCGCAGAGTTACCCTTCCTTCAAGTAATTTTAATTTGCTTTCCTCAACTGGAAGAAAGCGGTCAAAGTGGCTGCCTAACAGCTGAATCGATAGCGGTTCCAGCCCTATTGCCCTGAGCAGGTAGTTTGATTATCAGCCCACAAAAAAGCCAACCCTCAAGATGGGGCTGGCTTTCACGTTTTCTTAACCTAAACTAAGTCCGTTGTTATGTATGTTGTTTTTATATATGATGTAGGATATATGATGTATGTAGATCAATATCATATATCTTTTAATTCTGTCCGCTTACCCGGTTCTGCTCGGCCGATGTGGCTGAATTGCGTTGGCGGGCACTTTTTACGTTCTGATTACCGAAGCGATAGGTAAATGTCAGTCTGATTTGGCGACTCTCCCAGCGCGATTGCACACGAAAATCAATATCCTGAACCGCAGCCCGACCGTTGAAATGATTCAGCCAGAACGGGTCATTTACGTTTAATTTCAAACTACCCTTACCATCCATAACTTTCTTTTGCACTCCTACGCTGAAGCCACCCATCGGTTGTGCCCGGTAGAACCCGTACTGCGATGCCGAATTGTACCAGCCTGACACCTCCGCCGACAGCGTTTTGCTCAGTGTAAAGTTGTTCGACATATATAGGTTGTAGGCTACTATCTTCACTTCGTAGGGACTACCTGAATACACGGTCTGATAATGTTGGTAGTAGGTGCTGATGTTATTCTGCATGCGCCACCATTTAGCAACCGTTATCGGGAAGCTCAGATTCAGACTTATGTTGTCCATAGAGCCCATATTTTCGGCAGTCACGTAGGTAATATTCTCAGCGGGAATCTGGCGGGGCGTTTCCTGATTAATAAAATCCGTGGTACGGCTATAGTTCAGCGTAGTCGTGAATGCGTTCTTGTAAACGTGCGTCAGCTCAACCGAATTGGTATACTGAGGCCGCAGGAACGGATTCCCTTTCTGATACGTGTATGGATCCAGATAGAACACAAACGGATTCAGATTCTGGTAATCAGGACGGTCGATCCGGCGACTGTACGACAGGTTCAACACGTTGTTGGTATCCAACTGCCGCGACAGAAAAACGGTCGGAAACAGATTCAGGTAGTTTCGATCAACAGTTTGGTTCAGCGTAATCGAATTACCAATCGAGTGTGTATGTTCGGCTCGTAAGCCTGCCTGAACTTTCAGCTTGCCAAATTTACCCGCGTAGTTAAGGTAACCAGCATTGATATTTTCTTTGTACAGAAACTGGTTCGAGCGGCTGGCATCGGGCAGCCATTGCCGATTTTCCTGTTGCAGCGTATCGTAAAGCGTGTTGTTGTCGGCATTAACATAGCTGCTTTTCAGGCCCGCTTCAAACTTGCCTCCATTTTTAAGCGGATGCACGTAGTCGGTTTTGAACGCCAATATATTTATGGTTGACGGCATGTTACTCCGAACATCCTGATTAGGTCGAAAAATCACGTTTTCGGAGTTGAAATATTGGGTAGCCAGATTATTGCCACTCTTACCATTGTAGTGAACATAATCAGCATCAACGGTCCACTCGCGACCTTTGCCGTAGTCGAATTTATAATTGACATTACCCGTCAGGTTCGATAACAAGTTACCCTGGTTTGTCTGCGTAATCGCCTTGCTGGTCAGTTGGTGGTTTTCATCACTGATAAGCGTATTGTTCTGACCCGACGACCGCCAATCGTTTGAGAAACCATTTACCAATACGCCAATCGTGCTTTTATCGTTGATGAAGTAATCCATACCCGCTTTGTACGAATGGCCGGTAAACTGGTTAGGGCGAAACGAATTCTGATCAAAGTAGGTCGTATGCCCATTGTAAGGAATGTTCCGGGTAATCTGATTGCTTTGTGCACTTTGCCGATTTACATAGCTATAGTTACCGAACAGATTGATTTTCCCTTCGCGGTGATTCAGATTCAATGAAGTGTTGAATTTTGGAAGATCATCGCGCACCCCGTTCAGGTTATTCACCCAACCGTAGCCGGTGCCAAGAATGAAGGTTCCGTTGGTTCCGAAATTCTTGTTTTTCTTCATCTTGATATTGATGATCCCTGAGTTACCAGCGGCATCGTACTTAGAACCAGGATTGGTAATGATCTCAATAGAAGCAATGTTATCGCTGGGTGTGTTCTTCAGCAGGTTCGATACTTCCTGCTGCGAGAGGTAGGTTTGTTTACCATCAATGTAGACGATAACACCCGCCTTGCCTTTCAACTGAATCTGATCATTCTGACGGTCGATGGTAACGCCGGGCGCTTTTTCCAGCACTTCCAGCGCCGTATTACCACTAGCCACAATGCTGTTCTCCACGTTCATAACGGTGCGGTCAACCTGCTGCTCAATAAAGGGTTTCTGCGCTACAACGTTTACTTCTTTCAGATTTTTAGTTTCATCGCTCATTGCCAGAGCGGGCAGTTCGTGCGCCGGATGCGCTTCATCAATTGCGAACGGTGCACTATACGTTTTGCGATAACCGATCTGTTGGGCAGCCACCAGATACTGGCCGGCGCCTACATTTTCGAAGGCATATTTCCCATCGATATCGCTGATAGCCCCTTTCACGAGGGTCGAATCTTTTGCTTTCAGGAGCATCATTGTGGTGAACTCAAGCGGCTTGCCAGCTTGTGTTCCCACGTGTCCATTTACCGTTCCCCGTGTCAGAACCTGCCCAAACGCCGTTGTCAGCGTCAGCAGAAGGAGGGTTGAAAAGGAGAATAACGTTTTCATAAGTATTGCTGTTTTCAGAAGGTTGCTTTGCTTTGTATATTAAGTACATGGCAAAGGTAGGTAGTGGGCATCACAAAGTACCTGTTCTTACACAAGCGGTCTGAACGGCAGTATGAGCGGATTTTAGAAAGGAATTGGTATTCGAAGGGGTACTTTCAAGCTAAAGACACAGGCAACAAAGAGAACGTTGCATGGTCAGAACCGGGATTTAGCTGATTTTAGGGATTTCCAGGATTTTGTTTTTAACTGATTCACGTTAACAACGTGCGAAACAAAATCCAGCCAATCCCTAAATCAGCTAAATCCTGGTCACAGTTTAATTCCCACGGCCCATACACTGGTATCGGGGCCCTGGCCTGCCCGGAATGGGCTGTTGGGTTCGTAGCGGAAAAACAGTTTAGAATCGCCCCGGAAACCAAGTTCGGTGGTGAGTCCCCAGCGAATGGGATTCAGGTTGTAGGCGTTGTGGTTCCGAACGGTTGATCCGCCTTCGGGCTTCACTTTTGTATAGCTATCCAGGCGCATGCCCGCATAAGCGCCCACGCTCCAGCTAAATCCCGATCTAAACGATACGTTCAGCATAAGGGGCAGGTTAAGCTGTGTGGTTACGAGTTTAGACCGGTGAAGATCGACATTGGCTGGTTCGATAACGACTTGACCATTCTGCTCGACTAAGGTATTCCGATCGGTAAACATAAAGTTGTTCCAGGCAACTTCAGGACCGGTTATGAGTCGAAGTTTGGTTGAACCACTTACCGCAATCGGAATGCGTTTCTGCCAGGAGAGCGCCACGAAACGGGAACCGATTGGGCTCAGCTCATAGCTTGCAGGAAGCGAACCTCCGAAGTTGTTTAAGCCGATGTAAATGCTGAAGTCGGAGGTGACGCGTGAGTAGTTTCGGGTTTTGGTTCTCGTTACCTGAGTTGAAGAGGTTGAATCAGTCGTGATGGTAACGGTGGTCGATTGCGCGAACGAAGCAGTTGAAGCAGCGATCAGGGCAGTAGTCAGGAGGTGTTTGAAGGAGTTCATCGTTGTTGTCGTTTAAGGTTCAGGGTTTGGGAAAATGGATGGTTGAAGGGTTTAGGAATCTACTCGCAGTAGAAGGGTCGTCCATTGTATTTGTTGTGGTATTTGACAGGAAGATGTCAGAACCCCGGATGCAGGTTGCATGAGGTTGAAAAAAAAATCAGAAAATTTTTTTGAGGCCAATTAGGTATAGGTCGTAGTAGAAGCAACCCTGATGTTCTCGCCCGGCAAAGCCGGGCGAGAACATCAGGGTTGCTTCGTTAACCAATAACTTAATAATCAATAACTTGTCTCTAAGAAACAGGCAGGTAAATCGTAAACGTAGCGCCCTGTCCGGGCTGGCTAACGGCCGTAATAGCCCCCCCATGATTGGCTACTACTTTCTCGCAAATGGCCAGGCCAATTCCCGTACCTGCGTATTCATTGCGGCTGTGCAACCGCTGAAAAACCTGAAAAATGCGGTCTATATATTTTTCATCAAAGCCAATTCCATTATCCGACACCTTGATCTGATGGTAGGCAACTGCCAACCGGGCAGGCTTAACTGCGGGTGGTAATGCGCTAGCGACTACTTGTTCAGCTTGTATCTGAATGCTGGGAGTTATACCGGGTTTCTGAAACTTCAGTGCATTACTCAATAAATTCTGAAACAATTGCCGTAACTGCGACTCATCGCCCGAAACTGTTGGCAATGTATCTACCTGAATATGAGCCCCAGTCTGCTTGGCAGCGACTTCCAGATCATCCAAAACCCCCGCTACTACCTGATTAAGTGGCACCGACATAGTAGCCTCCTGGCGAGTTGATATTCGCGAAAACGTCAATAAGTCTTTAATGAGCAACGACATCCGGCTGGCAGCACTTTGCATACGTTCCAGATGGTCGAGTCCCTCCCCTAGTTGATCGGTATACTGATTCTTGAGTAGATCACCGAACGACTGGATTTTCCGGAGCGGTTCCTGCAAATCATGACTGGCGATGTAGGCAAATTTTTCCAGGTTTTCGTTTGAGCGACGAAGGTCATGGTTCGAGGCCATCAGTTGTTCCGTTCGTGCCTGTACCTGCTGTTCTAGTTTTGTAGCAAGTTGTTTCTGTTCGTGAATATCGGTGGCGGTTCCAACCCAGAGCTGAATCTCACCGGCCTCATCCCGAATGGGCAACGCCCGGTTTAAATGCCAGCGATACATGCCATCGGCCCCTCGACGGTAGCGATTTTCCACCACAAACGTGCTACCGTCGGCCAGAGACTTTTTATACATGTCCAGCGTATAAGGCAAGTCTGCCGGATGAACTACAGCCTGCCAGCCCCAGGCTTTCGACTGCTCGAAATCCAGACCGGTATAATCATACCATCGTTGGTTGTAAAAATTCACTTCGCCTTCGGGCGTATTGGTCCAGGTCATCTGGGCAATGGCTTCCAGTAGCGTTCGGAAACGCAACTCGCTCTCTTCAATAGCCCGGCGTGTTAACACCTGTTCCGTAACATCAATGGCCATATCAAGTACGGCGTATACCTGCCCGGCAGCATTACGAAGTGGTTTATACGTAAAATTGAAGTAGAATGTTTCTAATTGTCCATCTACGATCAGCTCGGCCCGGGCGGCCTGCGCACTGTATTCAATACCGGAGGTATATACATCATCCAGAAGCTGTAGAAATGGCTGTCCTTCCAATTCTGGCAGCGCTTCCCGTAATGGCTTGCCTACAATGCTATCGCCTTTGCCCCATACCTTCAACATAGCTTCATTGGGGAGTTCAATGACCAGATCCCGACCCACTAATAAACTGATGGCAACGGGAGCTTCTTCAATCAAACTCCGAAAGCGTTGTTCACTCTCCTGTAGCGCTCTTTTGGCTTTAACCTGCGCGGTTAGCTCGGTGGCTACAACCAGCACATCATTAACAGACCCTGAACTATCGCGCACCGGAGCATATACAAAATTAAAGTAGGCTTCTTCCAATTGCCCGTTTCGGTGTAATCGGGCAAGAGTTTCGAAACCGTAGTGGGCGTTGCCCGAATCATAAACGCTTTCCAGCAACTCAATGAAGCCCTGACCTTCCAATTCAGGCAAGGCGTTAATCAGTGGTTTTCCAATAATTGACGCATTTTTACCCCATATTTCCAGAATGGAACTGTTTGCGGTTTCAACGATCAGGCTACGGCTATTCAGAATACTGATAGCGACAGGAGCCTGGTCAATCATATTCCGAAACTGCTCTTCGCTTGCCCTCAGTTTGGCTTCGGCCTCCACTCGCTCACTGATGTCCTGGGCAATAATAATGATACTCTGGTCTTCATCCTGCGCATCGGCTACCGCGGTGACATTTAATTGCACCCACCGAATGGAGGTGTCTTTGTGGATATACCGCTTTACCAGATTGAAGAAAGGTCGTTGCCCACCCACGACTTCTTCAAACAACTGACGGTTGCTCGCCCGGTCGTCGGGATGGGTTAGGTCAAAGCTATTCAGCGTATATAACTCATCTGCCGAATAGCCCAGCAATTTCGTGTAGGCTTCATTCACTAAAGTAAAATTGGCCTTCTGATCGGTGAAGCCCATAGCCATCGACGTATTGTTGAAGGCGATGAAAAAGCGTTCTTCGGCCTCTCTGAGGGCTTTATCTTTCTCTTTCTGATCGGTAATATCCAGGGCAATCCCAGAAATAGAAACAGGCTGTCCGGCAACATCAAATAAGTACTGCCCGATTACCTTGACCCAATGGACTGTTCCATCTTTCCAGACAAACCGAGCTTCGTAGTTTATGGCTCCTGTCTGCATCGCTATAGTATGCGCCTGATCCCGGATAGGTTGATCCTCTGGATGAATATGGTCAATGAATACATTCCAGTTGAAGCCAGTCGTTTCATCGCCCGTTAATATTCGGCCGAACGAGGGCGAGTAAAGTACATCGTTCGTTTCTACGTTGATGAAAAAAGAACCTGAACCTGAGCCTTCCAGCGCAATTCTGGCCTGTTGTTCAGACAGGATTGCCTTTTCCTTAGCCAGTACTTCTTCTGTAATATCCTCGGCAACGCCCGAAAACCGATAGGCTTCTCCGGCTTCGGTGAAATGGGTTTGCCCAGTGAAACGTACCCATCTCAGCTTACCATCACTCACGCCAATGGTCCGAAAACTGGCATCGTAGTGCCCCCCCGACTCAGGATTGAGCGCCCATTGCACAGCCTCATTTACCCGATTCCGGTCATCAGGATGAATATAATCCAACGTTTGGGCATAAATCTGGCTGGCTGCATTGGTTAACCCACACAGTTCCTGGCAGCGGGCATCCCAATTAACAACTCCCCGAATGGGGTCTAGTTCCCAGGTACCGAGTTGGGCCGATTTCAGGGCGAATCGTAACCGTTCTTCACTTTCTTCATGGGCCTTCTGCAATCGAACCCGCTCCGTGATGTCCTGCATGGCCCCCACCATCCGCAGCGGTTTACCGTCCCGGTGCAATACATAGCCCCGGTCATACACGATAGAATAACCACCATCTGCGCGCTGAAATCGGTACTCGTATGACCAGTTTTCCCCACCCTGGTCAATAACCTGATGAAGACTAACTAACACCTGCTCTTTGTCGTCAGGATGAACATGACTAGACCAGGACTCCAGACCATTCGTGATTGTTTCTTGTGGACTGTAGCCAAACAAAGTGGTATAGCCTTCATTCCACTCTATTACATTGGCCTCCAGATTCCAATTCCAGACCGCATCCCGCGTGGCCTTTGTTAACAGCTCAAATAGTTCGCTGGTTGTTACTACGTCTGTATTCAATGGTATTTTTCTCCCAAACGTTTAATAGAGTTCAACAAGTTGACCTCGTAGTATGCCGATTCATCTCATAACCGTACAGGACATGATCTGTTTATTTATGGTTAGAGGAGTCGCTATTGCTGCGTTATTCGTAGTAAGATCTATTTTCTCTGCTATCAAGAAGTCAATATATCCCTAAATATACAGCTACCTAAGGCAAACTCATAGTTCATTAAAGCTGTCACCAACTGATCGTCTATGTTCGCACTACAAATTTAATTTTTTACGATTTGATATATACTACAGGTTATCATCATAGCGATATAGACACTATCAAATCGTGTATTATTGTTAGCTATACTTATTGATTATACGTACGATAAAACCAGTGTTTCAGGCGTTCAGCCAATAATACATAGCTCCCTACAACCCCAATAATAGCTCCGTAGAGTGAACCCGGCATGGCTACAAACCCGAACACCTGAGCTAGTGGGCTAATGGGTAGCAACAATACTACCCCCACAATCAGGCCAGTCGCGATTAGTAGCCATTTACCCGGTCGGCTCCGGTAAAACACCTGCCGGGTTCGAACCACCAGAACAATAGTGGAAGCCGACATAACGGATTCCGCGAACCAGCCTGTTTGAAATAAGGCTTCATGCGCGTTGAATACCCATAGTAATACCCCAAAACTCAGGTAGTCGAAAATTGAGCTTAGAAGTCCAAACGTCATCATGAATCGCCGAATAAACGTCATATCCCATTTGGCAGGTTTTTCAATGGCAGTTGGATCTACATTGTCCGATGCGATGGTCATTTCGGGCAAATCGGTCAGGAGGTTTGTCAGTAAAATCTGGACAGGCAGTAGCGGCAGGAAGGGTAAAAAAATAGACGCGCCCGCCATACTGAACATATTCCCGAAGTTGGCGCTGGTGGCCATAAAAATGTACTTCATGGTATTGGTAAAGGTACGTCTCCCCTCCCGAACGCCATCAATCAGTACATTCAAATCCTGTTTCAGGAGCACAATATCCGCGGATTCTTTAGCCACGCTCACCGCCGAATCAACGGAAATACCCACGTCGGCGGCATGAAGGGCACTGGCATCATTGATCCCATCACCCATATAACCGACAACATACCCCCGTTTTTTTAGGGCCAGAATAATGCTTTCCTTTTGGTTAGGCTCAATTTCGGCAAAGACATGAGTGGTTGTTACTTTATGGCGAAGGGCCTCCGAGCTGAGTTGGCGTAATTGCGAGCCAGTTAGTACTTCCGGCGTTTTAATACCAATTGCAGTAGCCACTGCCTGCGCTACCAGCACATTATCGCCGGTAATCATTTTGATCTGAATCCCAAGATTCCGAAGCGTACCCAGCGTATCCTGAATGCCAGCCTTAGGCGAATCGAACAGGCTGATGAAACCCAGAAAGGTCATCCCGGCCTCGTCTCGTTTATCAATCGTCCGCTTGCCATTGGTGTTCTTTGTTGCCAACCCCAGGGTCCGAAAGCCGTTGGCACTTAGCTCCTGAAAGGTTTTCTGAATCGTGACCAAATGCCCGGCTATTGGTTCGGGCGATGGACCACCGGTATCCACAAACTGGCAGACATCCAATGTGTTTTGCAAAGCCCCCTTGGTCACCATAATCGTTTGCCCGTTTTCTTCGGTTAAAATCGTCAACCGCTTCCGAATGAAATCGTAGGGAATCTCATCCACGCGAGGATAGCTGGAACTATCGTCAGGAACGAATGAGAGGATGGCAACATCAATTGGGTTATGAAATCCCTGCTGTAGCTGTGCATTTAGTTTCGCCAGCAGACCAGCACGGGCGGAACGGTTGCCGTTCACGTCGATGATCCGGTCAACCTTAACAGTTCCATCCGTAAGCGTACCGGTTTTATCGGAGCAAAGCACATTCATGCTCCCCAGATTTTCAATGGACGACAAGCGTTTGACAATCACCTGTTTTTCAGCCATCCGACTAGCGCCCTTGGCTAGGTTGATACTGATTATGGCGGGTAATAATTGGGGAGTCAGTCCAACCGCAATAGCCAGCGAAAACAGAAATGCATCCAGTACCGGCTTGTGCAGGAAGACATTGATGGCAAAAATCAGAAACACTAATACCATCGTTATTTGCATGAGCAGATAGCCAAACCGACGGATACCATGCTCAAAATCCGTTTCGGGAGGAGTGCTGTTCATTCGTTCGGCAATATGGCCCAGCTCCGTATTCGTACCCGTTTGAACGATCACCGCCGAGCCACTGCCACTCACCACACTGGAACCCATGAACAAGGTATTCCGGCGTTTGGCAAGGGGCGTTGTCGTATCCAGGAGGCAGGGTTGCTTATCGACAGGAAAGGTTTCTCCCGTCAACGTAGCCTCATTGACGAATAACTCATTGGATGACAACAGGCAGCAATCGGCGGGGACCAGATCACCGGAGCGGAGTGTGATGACATCACCCGGCACCAGTTGTTCATCAGGCAGTTCCTGCTCATTCCCATCCCGCAGAACGGTCGTTTTAGCCACAACAATGGACCGTAACTGCTGCATGGCATTGGATGCACCCCGCTCCTGCCAGAAGCTAAGCAACCCACTTACCAGAATGATAATCAGGATGATAACCCCATCAGTAATATCGTTCAGAAAAAACGACAGAATGGCCGCAATGATCAGAATAAGCGAAATCGGGCTATTGAACTGCCGAACGAGTAACCCCAGTGCCGAAGTATCGCCAGTCGGTTTGATCAGGTTAGAGCCAACGGTTTTCCGGATTTTTTGTGCTGTGTCCTGACTCAGTCCCGATTCCTGAGTATTTAACTGATTCAGAACATCGGTAGTCGGTAAAGCCCAAAAGGTTGAAAGCCCTTCATTACCTGGGTTCGTTTTACTTGAAGAAGTCACGGGATATAGTTGATAGAACGCTGATGTTTAAGATTTGTAAGATGAGTTATGATTTTTTGAGCTAATCGGGCAACTGCATTCTGGTTTACGAAATCAGTCTAAATCCTATTGATCATAACGATCAGCGTGCTATTGCCTTATAGCCTTCCACCCAACCCACACCCACTAGTGAGACCAGTGTACACCAGCCGAATGCCGAGGCAGAAACGGTTGTAAATCCGAACAATCGTTGGGCAGGCAGAAAAAATAAAGTAGCCAGTAACAGACCGAACGTCAGGCCCAGCATCAGCCAAAGCATCCAGTTGGCTACATGAATCGTTCGAAAGACCGATTGGGTAAATGACCGATTCACCAGCGTCAGCAGGATATTACACAGCACCAGCGTGGAGAAAGCCAGCGTCCGAACAACCGAAATGGATTCACCCTGTTGCATAGCCACGTAATACACGCCCAGCACAGCCAGTGCAATCCCCAGGCCCTGGGCAATACTTCGCCCCAGTTCAGGCCCCGCCAGAAACGTGTCGGTCATGCGCCGGGGTAGTTGCTGCATCTGGCCTGCTTCCGCGGGTTCGTTTTCGAAGGCAATGGAGCAGGTTGGTCCCATAACCAGTTCCAGGAAAATAATATGGATTGGACTAAACAGGTTTTCCCATTTCCAGTTGGCCAGCAACGGCACCGCTACCGTCAGGATAATCGGGATATGAATGGAAACGATGTAGGAAATCGCCTTTTTAAGGTTCTGATAAATCCGGCGGCCCTGGGCAATGGCATCGACCATGTTGCTCAGGTCATCATTCACCAGTACCAGCGAAGCCGCCTGACGGGCTACTTCCGTCCCGCGTTTCCCCATCGCTACCCCGATATGAGCGGCTTTCAGCGCCGGACCGTCATTAACCCCATCGCCCGTCATGGCCACCACCTCACCGTTTTTTTTGAGCGCTTCCACAACCCGCAACTTAGCTTCGGGAAACATCCGGGCGAATACCGCCGTTTTTTCAGCTCGCTGCCGGAGCGTCGATTCATCCATAGCCATTACCTCCTGCCCGGTCACGAGTGTATCGGCACCGGGTAAGCCCACCTGGCGGGCAATGGCCTGAGCGGTTTCAGGAAAATCTCCGGTAATCATTTTTACGTCAATTCCTGCCTCTGTAAAGGCCTTAATAACCGCTCCAGCATTCGGCTTAGGCGGATTTTCGAGCGCAACCAGTCCCAGAAACGACCAGCTAAACGCGTCCTGTTCTACCGGAAAATCGGTCGATTTATAGGTCCCCTTTGCCACTCCAAGTACTCGAAAACCGGCCTCCGACAGTTGTTTCGTAACGCTACGTATCCGATCGGCAACGGCTGACGCCGGGCGACAAACGGCCAGAATATGTTCAACGGCCCCTTTACCGGCCACCACCTCGCCCGTAGGTGTTTGCCGAACGTGGGTCATCATGGGGGGGGTACCATCCAGCGGATACTCGTGCACCATAGGATACAAATCAATCGTTTTAGCGGGGTCATGCTCCATAAAAGCCGAAACAATCGCTTTTTCCATTGGGTCGAAGGGCTCGGTTTCACTGGACCAACGGGCATAGGCAAGAACTGATGCAGCTGTATCGGACAATGTACCCGAAAGCGGAACGAGTTCATCTATCGCCCCATCGTACAATTGCCGAACGCTCATGCCGTTCTGCGTGATGGTGCCGGTTTTATCCGTGCAGATTACGGTTGCTGAACCCAGACTCTCAACAGTTTGCGGCTGTTTGGTGAGTACGCCCATTCGGCTCAGGCGGGCAGCTCCAAGGGCCATGAAACTACTGAAAGCTACCGGAATTTCCTCGGGCAATATCGACATGGCCAGTGTCAGACCAAATAAAAGAGCCGTAACCCAATCGCCGGATCGGGCGTAATTGACACCCCACACCAGCGCAAAGGCCCCCGCTCCAATCCAGGCCATGCGGATTACAAATCGGCTGATCTGGAGCTGTAGTGGCGTTTTTTCGGTCTGAATGGTATCAAGACTCTGCCCAATTCGCCCAAATTCGGTTTGGCTGCCTACGGCCGTTACCCTGAGCCACGCACTACCCGATGCAGTGGTTGTTCCGGCAAATACCGGGCTACCGATAGTTTTGGTAACGGGCACCGATTCACCCGTCAGGATGGACTCATCGACGGAGAAATCATTGGTGTCGTTAACAGCACCATCAGCGGGTATACTTCCCCCTTCTTCCACCAGCACCGTATCACCCACAACGATATCTTCTACGGAAATAACCGTCAATTCACCATTCCTGCGAACGTTGGCTTTAGGTTGGGTTAACGTGCGTAACGCACTGAGCGCCTTATCGCTTCGGATAGACTGATAGACCGAAATGCCTGATACAAGGAGTAACGCCACGATGAGCGTGATGGCTTCGTCTAACTGGCCCAACACAAAGTAGATGGTACAGGCTGCCACCAGTAACAAAAACATGGGTTCGGTAACAACCTCCTTCACCGTAGCAAACAGGCTTGTACCCGCGTTAGAAGTCAGTACATTCCGGCCGTATTTGGCGCGCGATTTGGCAACGGCCTCATCCGTTAAGCCAGGTAATTGAGTTGTTGGCATCGTAGTGTTGAGGCAGCTTTCCCACGGAGAAAATGAACTGCTATAATCGGCAGTAAGGTAAGCCTTATTCAAACGAAACAGCCTGACGATAAACACACTAACACCTAATGCTAGTCATTTTGGGTAAAGTTGGGCAATTGGGCATCTAACGACGTGTAAACTACCTCTCCCCCAACCGGCGAACCCATTTCTCCAATTCAACCACCCAGAACGTAAGGCTCGAAACGGCAACCGTTATGCCTAGCTCGGTTAACGTTAGCGGTTTGGTGCTAAAGAGGTTGTTGAAAAAGGGCGTGTAGATGATCATGAGCTGAAGTGCAACAGTCAGCAGTATGGCGCCCAACATGGGTTTGTTGGAGAAGGGACCAATACTGAACACGGACGTCCGATGAGAGCGAATGGCAATGGCGTTACCTAACTGGCTAAAACAAAGAACGGTAAACGTCATGGTTTGCCAGTGCCCGATTCCATGATGAATAGACCAGGCCTCAATGCCAATCGTAGCCCCCCCAATCAGCAAGCCAACCCAAAGAATGAACCAGCCTAGCCCCCCCGCAAAAATTGTCTGTCTGGGGTCGATGGGCGGTCGTTTCATGCTGTTCTTTTCGGAGGGTTCGTAGGCCAGTGCCAAACCAGGCAGGCCGTCGGTCAACAGATTGATCCACAGAATATGAATGGCCAGCAAGGGAATGGGCAAGCCGAAAAAGGGTGCCAGAAAGATCGCCCAGATTTCGCCTACGTTGCCCGACATGATGTAGCGGATAAACTTCAGAATATTATCAAAAATCCGTCGTCCATGTTTCACCGCTTTCACGATGGTGGCGAAGTTATCGTCCAGCAGGATCATATGGGCGGCTTCTTTGGCAACTTCAGTACCATTGATACCCATGGCAATACCGATGTCGGCGTTTTTCAGCGCGGGTGCATCATTGACCCCATCGCCCGTCATGGCCACGAACTGATGACGCGCCTGCAATGCGCTGATAATCCGCAATTTTTGTTCGGGGTCGACCCGTGCATATACCCGTACGTTTTCGACTACGGCATCAAAGGCAGCCTCATCCAGGTTAGCCAGTTCCGATCCGGTCATCACCAGATCATCGGCAGATGAGATAATGCCCAGGGTTTCGGCGACGGCTTTGGCGGTCAGTTTATGATCGCCGGTAATCATGACGGGAATGATACCAGCCGCTTTGCATTTGGTTACCGCTTGCCGGGCTTCATCGCGGGGCGGATCGATCAGTCCGGCAAAGCCAATAAAACCAAGGCCAGTTTCTATTGTGTCTGGGGCAATGTTTGCGGGTAACTGGGGGATCAATTTACCCGCATAGCCCAGCATACGGTACCCTTGTTCGGCCATTGCATCGACGCGCTTTCGTAGATCGGGAATAGATGCGTTCTGACTGGCGTCGAGCTGCTTAAATAATACCCCAACTGCCCCTTTGGTAATGCATAGGATGCCCTCTGGCGTTTGATGGAGGGTAGTCATGCATTTCCGCTGTGAGTCGAAGGGGAGTTCGGCAATGCGCGGGAACTGAGTTTCCAGTGGCGTTCGTACGTAGGTTTTATCCGCGGCAAACTGCGCCAGTGCCACTTCGGTAGAATCGCCTAGCCAGTTCCCGTCTTGGTCTTTGACGACATCGTTATTGAGTGCCATCGCGGTCAGCAATCCGTTACTGTTAGCCAGAACGGGTAGGGTAAACGTCGGTGATTCATAGGTCTCCTCCACCGTCATTTTGTTGAGCGTTAGCGTCCCTGTTTTGTCCGTGCAGATGTAGGTAACAGACCCCAGCGTTTCTACGGCGGGCAGTTTGCGAATGAGCGCGTGGCTTTTCACCAGTCGTTTGGCCCCCAGCGCCAGTGCCACCGTAACTACAGCGGGCAAGGCTTCGGGAATGGCAGCCACTGCCAACGAAATCGAGACCAATAGTAGATTCAGGAGCGGCTCACCCCGCAACCAGCCCACTCCAAAAAAGATAAGGCAAAGCACAAGAACAGCCACCGACAAACTTTTCCCGAACACTGCCAGCCGTTTCTGGAGGGGTGTCTCTACTTCGTCGGTTTGGATCAGTTTGGCAATTCGCCCCAGCTCCGTGTTCATCCCCGTATCGACTACGTAAGCAGTGGCTCGCCCGTTGGTCACGAACGTGCCTTTGTAACCCATATTCAGTCGGTCGCCGAGGGGGTAGTCGCCCTCAGGTAGTACGCCTGTGTTTTTCTCAACATTGGTGGATTCGCCCGTCAACGAGGATTCGTCAACTTTCAGGGCATGCGTCTCGATAAAGCGAACATCTGCCGGAATGATCGTACCCGCTTCCAGCAGTGCCACATCGCCAGGGACTAGTTCCGATGCATCTACTTTACTGGCCCGATTATTCCGCAACACCTGCGCCTGCGCGGAGGCCATTTTTTTGAGGGCTTCCATTGCCTTTTCGGCCCGATACTCCTGAAAGAAACCAACGAGCGCATTGATAAGCACAATGGCCAGAATAACGTAGGTTGATTTCACTTCGCCTACCAGACCCGATATAATGGCGGCTGCAATGAGCACCAGAATCATGAAATCCGTTAACTGATGCAGCAGTAGCTGCCAGACGGTTTTCTTCCTGGCGTCTTCGATCTGATTTTTACCATACTCGGCCAGCCGTTGCTGAGCCGTATCGGCGGTAAGTCCGATGGGAGATGTAGTCAGCGAACGGGCTACTTCGGCAACCGGCACAAGGTGAAAATCCATATGAGCGACAAATCAGGCATTCCATTTCCAATTACGGATTTCCGGCATATCTTCCCCATTATGGGTTATATAGTGCTTGTGCTCAACAAGTTTATCCTTCAGGAGTTGCTTTAGATAGGCACCTTTGTTGCCCAGTTGAGGAAGTCGATCAATAACATCCATGGCCAAATGAAACCGATCCATTTCATTTAACACGGTCATATCAAACGCCGTTGTAATCGTGCCCTCTTCCTTGTAGCCACGCACGTGCATATTGCTGTTATTCGCGCGGTTGTACGTTAACCGGTGCACCAGCCAGGGATAGCCATGAAAGGCGAAAATAACGGGCTTGTTTTTCGTAAACAGGGCGTCGAAGTCCACGTCGGATAGTCCGTGAGGATGTTCCGTTTGGCGTTCCAGCTTCAACAGATCAACGACATTGACCACCCGGATTTTCAACTCGGGTAAATGCTCTCGCAGAATCGAAACAGCCGCGAGGGTTTCCAGCGTTGGCACATCACCACAGCAAGCCATGACGACATCCGGTTCACTATCTTTATCGTTACTGGCCCATTTCCAGATACCAATGCCTTCTGCACAATGCTTGATGGCGGCATCCATCGTTAACCATTGTGGGGCAGGATGTTTGCCCGCTACCATCACATTTACATAATGGCGGGAACGCAGACAGTGATCCATCACGGAAAGCAGGCAGTTCGCATCGGGGGGTAGGTACACACGAACAATACTGGATTTCTTGTTGATCACGTGATCCATAAAGCCAGGGTCCTGGTGCGTGAACCCATTGTGATCCTGCCGCCAGACGGTGGATGTCAACAGATAATTCAGGGAAGCTATCTTCCTCCGCCACGGGATCTCCTGCGTCATTTTCAGCCACTTTGCGTGCTGATTGAACATCGAATCGACAATGTGAATGAAGGCTTCGTAGCTGTTGAACAACCCATGTCGACCCGTAAGTAAATAGCCTTCCAGCCAGCCTTCGCACTGGTGCTCGCTGAGCATTTCCATCACACTGCCAGTGGGTGCCAAGAATTGGTCGTTCTCGGCAGTCTCGGCATCCCACTGCCGATTGGTCGTCTCGAAAACGGCTTCCAGTCGGTTAGAAACAGTCTCGTCGGGGCCGAATATCCTGAAATTCCTGGGTTCCAGATTCAGCTTGATGACATCCCGCAAAAACTGACCGGCTACATAGGTATCGCTAGCCAGTACGGCTCCGGGCGACGGCACATCAACAGCATACTCACAATAGTCCGGCATGCATAGATCGCGCAGTAGTAAGCCCCCATTGGTATGCGGGTTGGCTCCCATTCGTCGGTCACCTTTAGGCGCTAACTCGGCCAGTTCCGGCAACAGCCTACCTTGCTCATCGAAAAGCTCTTCGGGTTTATAACTTTTCAGCCAGCGTTCCAGTTGCGCCAGATGGTCGGGGGGCGTAGAGGCCGATACGGAAAGTGGTACCTGGTGCGCCCGGAACGTGCCTTCGTTCGGTACGCCATCAATGGTTTTCGGCCCTGTCCAGCCCTTAGGAGATCGGAGCACAAGCATGGGCCAGCGCGGGCGGGTCACGTCGCCCTGGGTACGGGCTTCCAGTTGAATTTGTTTGATCTGGGCGATGGCTTTATCGAGTGTAGCCGCCATTGCCTGGTGCATCTGGTCAGGCTCGTGGCCTTCCACAAAATAGGGCGTCCAGCCGTAGCCGCGTAGTAGCTGATCCAGTTCCTCGTGCGAAATGCGGGCCAGCACGGTCGGGTTAGAAATTTTATAGCCGTTCAGATGCAGAATAGGCAACACCACGCCATCGGTAACGGGATTCAGAAATTTATTGGAATGCCAGGCAGTAGCCAGGGGCCCTGTTTCAGCTTCTCCATCACCCACCACACAGGCAGCTATCAGGTCGGGATTATCGAACACCACCCCAAATGCATGACTGAGGGAGTAGCCTAATTCGCCCCCTTCGTGCAACGAACCGGGTGTTTGGGGAGACGCATGGCTCGAAATTCCACCCGGTGCCGAGAATTGCCGAAACAGTTTTTTCAGCCCACCTTCATCCTGACGGATTGCTGGATACACTTCGCTATAAGTGCCTTCAAGATAGGTATTCGCGACTACGGCCGGACCGCCATGACCGGGCCCCGATATGTACAGCATATTGAGATCATCTTTTTTGATGACCCGGTTCAGATGGGCATAGATAAAGTTTTGCCCCGGCGTAGTGCCCCAATGCCCCAGCAGCATAGGCTTGATGTGTTCCAGCGCCAGTGGTTCCCGAAGTAAGGGATTATCGTGCAGATAGATCTGACCAACCGACAGGTAGTTGGCGGCTCGCCAATAGGCATGTATTCGTTGGACTTCTTCCGGCGATAACGGCGTATCTGTCTGGGGTTCCATGGGTAAAGCTAAGTTGATCGTTTCCATAATTGAGTCAAGATTATTGGTTAATCGTTATTGATTATCAGTTATTAGCCAAACAGTTATAGTCTGATTATTAGGCCATTAACTAATAATTCAATAACCAATAACTACTAATCAGCATTTAAAAGTCGGCAGACGGTTTGGGCAATCATCTTTTCTTCGTTGGTTGGAATGACGCGGACGGTGACCCGACTTGTATTGGTCGAAATGATGTTTGCATTGGCCACATTCCGTTGTTCGTCCAGGTCAATTCCTAAGTAGTCAAGTCCATGACAAACACGGGCGCGCACCTCGGAAGCGTTCTCTCCGATGCCGCCCGAAAACACCAGCGTTTCGAGTCCACCCAGCACGGCCGAAAAGGCCCCGATCCACTTTCGGGTTTGGTAGCAGAACAGCTCGACGGCTTCGGCCGCCCGGATATCAACCGCCTGTCGGTCCAGTAAATCGTGCATATCCGAACTGGTTTCGGATAGGCCGAGCAAGCCGGATTCATGATTGATTAACTTGTTGAATTGAGTGGGCGATAGCTTTTCTGTTTTCATCAGATACCAGGCCACTCCGGGGTCAAGATCGCCGGGGCGGGTGCCCATAGGTAACCCAGCGGTGGGCGTGAACCCCATGCTTGTATCCAGACTTTTCCCCTCCCGAACCGCAGCCAAACTCGCCCCACTCCCTAAATGCGCCAGAATAACTTTACCCTGGGCAACTGCGGTACCGGCCACCCGACCCAGTTCGTCCATCAGATACGCATACGATAACCCATGAAAACCATAGCGCCGGACTCCCTGAGCGTCGAAGCGTCTTGGAATAGGCAACAGTTGAGCAACGCGGGGCATTGTCCGGTGAAAAGCGGTATCAAAACAGGCAATCTGTAGTAAATCCGGGTGGCGCTTTTGGAAGGCCTCAATCAGGGAAAGTTCACTGGGCAGGTGATCGGGATCATAAGCGCTTATACGATGCAGTTCATCAAGCAGCAATGGTGTAATCCGTTCCGGTTCCTGATGTTCCATGCCATGAACAATCCGATGTCCAACCGCTTTAATCGACGAAAAAACAGCCTGTTTTTCGAGCCAGTTGATCAGGAAGTTTACCGCCGATGCATGATTGGTAGCCTTTACCGGGCACGTTGATGGTTGATTAACAGCCGGGGCGGTAAACGTAAGTTTCGTATTCGGCAGACCAATTCGGTCGATATGGCCATAGAGTTCTCGCTTAGGCGATTTGCCAGCTTCATACACCGCAAACTTGATACTCGATGAGCCTCCGTTGATGGTTAATACGCGTTCGTTACCTTCGATCATAGCTGATTTGTCTTTACATTAACCGCCAAACCAACCGATCCCAATGTTTGTGAACTGGTGGTTAGCGTGACCAATCTCTGGAAGCGCCAGAAAGCGGATCGACCGTTATTTTGTGGGAGCGTGACAAGTTGTCGGGCTTATACACGAACCACACATACAATCCCCAGAAGGTAACCAGTATGCCGGTATACGTCGTTAGTTTCGGCATGTTCAGATCGGCCGTAAACACAATATCCATCATCCCATGGAACAGGGCACAAGCCAGTACATTACCACGCGATGAATTGAACAGCCAAGTGAATAGGATGCCTCCGGTTAACAGGCTGAACAACCAGCCAACTACCCCTCCAACATCCATATGAATGTAGCCGCCTAACGGATTAAAGAAAAGGGGCCAATGCCAGATAGCCCAGAAAACCGTACTAATCAGATTCGCGTTAAAGGCCGAATAGCCTGCCTGCAAACGTGGCAAGGCAAACCCTCGCCAACCGGCTTCTTCGCCTAATCCAAAGAAAAAGATATTGGCAAGGATAAAAGACACTGGCGAAAGAAAGGCAAATTCCTTCGATGAAAACAACCTCTGTAAATCGGGGACACGATACTGTGTTATGCAGATAAATCCGATGATGAACACAAATACCACGACTGGTGCCAGAAACCCAACACTCAACCAACGTACAAATTGTCTTTGCGATGGTGCCTGCCCTTTTAATTGCCCGATTCCCGAAAGCCCCTGCCTGCGATAAATGAGTATGAATGCAGCCAGCATCGGCCCCAAACTTCCCAGCAGGTGAATGCACGGCAATTTATTGACAGGTACAGTCAGCGGCAGGTAATAAGGTGACCAAATCAGCCAGGAGATTGCATAGGTTAATCCAAAAAACTGACCCAGTTGTCTGTTCATAGCTGCTTATGCAGGCAAGGGGTTTAGGGATCGTGTTAACTACACAACGGCCAGCAGAGGAATGTCGGTAAGACGGGCCAGTCGCTGCGTTTCACCTTCCGAGAACAGTTTCTGGATCCAGTTCCGCATCTGCGGCAACATCATAATCAGGTCCGCTTTGTTGGTGTGCGCAAACTCCAGGAGTGTATCGTAAATTTCTTCACCAGACTCAATAGTCAGTGTGTGCGGCTGTGGATTCAGTAGCCGCCGGATATGCTCTCCCTGATGGTGCATTTCGGCATCATTGGGTTTATCCGTAATGCACAATACATTGAGTATGCTTCCGAACAACCGGGCGAAATGCAGCGCTTTATCCAGGGATACGGCGTTGGGTGGTGCGGCCAGATCAATGCCCAGTACCACATTTTTCAGGCCTGCATACGTAATATGTGGTGGAATAAGCAGCAGCGGCACTTCCGTTTCGGCAACCATGCCCGTAGCAATACTTCCCATGAGCTGCGCACTTTGTGGAGCCGTACCCACCGTCGACATGACCAGCAGATTGGCGTTTTCCGCCTTCGTAACATGCAGGATAGCCTCCATTGTATGACCTTCCTGAGCAATGCATCGGATAGGAACTTCTATTCCTACCAGATCATGTAGGTCAGCGGCCAGTCGGTGTAAGGACTTTTCGCTGCTTTCGCGGGTTGCCTCCACGGAGAGTGGAAAGTCGCCCGTTTTGGCCGGATTATCAGGCCAAACGTGAAAGGCATGGACTAAAATTAGGGTAGCTTTCTGATCAAAAGCCAGTTGAGCTGCGAATCGGGCCACCCGGTTGGCGTTGTGCGTAAAATCAGTAGCGAGAACGATTGTTTTCATGACGAACGAGCTATGAGGTAGGTTTACTTGGCCAGGTATCCGCCATCAACGGGGTAATACGATCCGGTAACGAACGATGCTTTCTCTGAGCTGAGCCAGATAACCAGCTCGGCGACTTCATCCGCTTTTCCCAAACGGCCAATTGGGTGCAGACCAATCAATTGCTGCTTCACCTCTGCCGATAGCAGATTCAATAAAGGTGTGTCGATGTAACCCGGTCCAACGGCATTGATTCGAATACCTACTGGCGCGTATTCGATAGCTGCGGTTTGCGTTAAACCAACCATACCGTGTTTTGCGGATACGTAACCGGGTGAACCGGGGGTTCCAACCTGCCCCAATATGGACGCCATATTGATAATAGATCCGGCACCCTGTTTGAGCATCACTTCCAGTTCATATTTCAGACAGAAGAAAACACTATTGAGATTTACATTGATGATGTGCTGCCAGCCTTCCAGGCTATAATCGGCGGTCATATTCAACTCCCCCCCGATTCCCGCATTATTACAGGCAATGTCGAGCGAGCCAAAGGCCGAGACTGTTTCCTTCACCAGTTGCTGGCACTGGGCCGCATTGCCCACATCGGCTTTAAAAAACCGGGCATTTGCACCAGCCGCTTTTAACTCTTCAACTACTTGCTGGCCTTGTGCTTCGTCCACATCCGACACCATGACGTTGGCCCCGTGTTGTCCATACAGCAGGGCTACGGCCTTGCCAATACCGGAAGCGGCTCCGGTTACCAGAGCGGTCTTTCCTTGTAAGTCTTTATCCATGATAGATTTCCTGAAAAGCGAATGAGTAAATCAGTAGGAGCGCTTTACCTCCTTTTGATGCCCCAAAATAAGCGGAAAGCTGCGGGGCCTTTCCTGAGCGAAAACAGACTTTATATTGATAGAAATCAGGATTTTGAGCGAAGAGCGTCCCCAATGGACGCTCTGAGAACTTCTTTTTTAACCACAGGGGCACAGAGAACACAGAGTTTTAGACTGACTAAAACTCTGTGTTCTCTGTGCCCCTGTGGTTAAAAAAGAAGTTTATTTCAACCTTTAGAGAGATGGTAAAAGGCCAGTAATCAACTCATAATACGATCCGGTTGGTGCTTGTCAACCCGCATTAGCCTACACGCCGACGACTACCATATATACACTATAAAAATTTTGAGTTACATTTGATATAGATCGTATTATTCAGTAAATTCGTTTAGTGAAAAAGCAACCAAATACCCATCTCGACTTTATCGTAGATAAGTTGACCACTTCCATCCAAAACACAATTTCGGGTGATAGTTTTGCTACGAAAGTTTTACGTTTTACTAAGGCTGATTTAAAGCAAGTAACAAAAAAGAATGGGTGGAATTTTGATTGGAAAGTAGAGTTTGCAAACAATACAAAAGAAGTTTTCAAATTGACCATCCCTCCTAATTCAAGTATTATTCAAGGTTTGCTTAGTTTGACTTTAGAGCCAGACCATGTTTATATGCATTTGCTTGAAAACGCCCCATTCAATATAGGGCAAAATAAAGTTTACGAAGGTGTGGCAGGAAATTTAGTTGCTCATGCCTGCAAAGTTTCTTTCCAACAAGGATTTGATGGATTTGTTGGCTTTACAGCTAAAACGAAACTTATAGACCATTACCAAAAGACATTAGGTGCGCACATTCTAGGCGGACATCGAATGATTATCCCAACGAAATCAGCACAACTACTCATTGACAAGTATTTTAAATCATAATCATTATGGGACATATAAAAGAACCAAAAGGTGTTGACTTTATAATTGCAAGCGATCCATTAACTGATCAAGCTCGGCAAGAAATCAGCGAATTTATTCGCAACTACAAAAACAATACGACTAATAAAAAAGCAAAATCTGCTACAATTATAAAGCAACCAAGAACTGCCCGCGCTTGACTTTGACAATTTTCGTGAAATCCCTACTCACAACATGGATTTTTGACTAGTTGGGCACATCTAGTGGGTCAAATTTGCCTACCAGAAAAAATTCAGTTTCAATCAACAAATTGCAAAAACTCAATCCGGTTATCAAACGGATCGCGGAAGAAGAACCGTTCACGACCGTCAATATCGGATGAGTACTCAATAGCAAGGCCTTTAGCCTCTAGTTCCTCTTTTGCGTCGTTGAGGTTGGCGACTTCAAACGCCGGGTGCCGTTTAGAATGGCTACCACCAGCCTCTTCGCGAAGGTGCAACTGGATATCGGCGATCTGAAACCAGATCGCACCACTGGGATGATTACCCGGAATTTCGGCCAGGCCCAATACATCCCGGTAAAATTCCCGCGCTTGAGCCGTTGCCCCTTCCGGGATGCACATCAGCACATGGTCTAAACGTACGAATTGTATCATCTTACGGCTCAGTAAAATTTAGGGGGAGGGTTCAGCGTCAGGTTTTGCCGTTGATGCCAGTAGGGATAGATAGTCGGCACATCACTGGCAGCATCTAATCGCTTCACCTGCTCGATAGTCAGGTTCCAGCCGACAGCCGCAAGGTTTTGCTTCAACTGCTCTTCGTTCCGTGCCCCAATGACAAGGGTCGATACGGTTGGGCGTTGTAATAGCCAATTAAGAGCAATCTGGGCAACCGTTTTCCCTGTTTCGACCGCCAGTTCATCCAGCACATCAATAATGCCATAAAACAGCTCATCGGGAATGGCAAATGCCGGCACGGGACTCCCCCCCTGCGCTACCCGGCTATCGGGCGGTATGGGTTGATTACGACGGTATTTACCGCCCAATCGACCAGCGGCTAACGGACTCCAGATAATCCCGCCAACCTTCTGGTCAATACCCAATGGCATCAGTTCCCATTCATATTCGCGGTTTACCAGGGAGTAATATACCTGATGCCCAACGTAGCGATTCCAGCCATATTTTTCAGAAACAGCCAGCGACTTCATCAGATGCCAGCCCGAATAATTGGAGCAGGCAATGTACCGTACTTTGCCACTCTGCACCAGATCGTCCAGCGTACGCAAGGTTTCTTCCACGGGCGTGACCCCATCGAAACCGTGCATGTGATAAATGTCGATGTAATCTGTTTTCAGGCGCTTGAGACTGCTCTCGCATTGTTTCAGCAAATGCAGGCGCGACGATCCCTGATTGTTGGGGCCTTTGCCGAAGGTGAAGGTAGCCTTGGTCGAAATCAGCACTTTATCGCGCAGGCCCGTTAAGGCTTTCCCCAGGATCTCCTCCGAAAGGCCATCCGAATATACATCGGCCGTATCAAACAGGTTGACCCCAGCGTCCAGGCAGAGATTGACCAAACGAGTAGCTTCGTCTACCTGGGTGGTACCCCAGGCTTTAAAAAAGTCGTTGCCACCGCCAAATGTGGCTGTACCAAAACTCAATACCGGAACCTGCAATCCCGATGCGCCTAATTGTCTGTATTCCATAGGTAATAACTGATTCTACTGTATTTCACGAATAGGATTATGGTGCTTTTCAAGACGATCACGTTCCTGTCCTGAACGTGACACTTCTTCATGAACACAGTCTATATACCTAGAAGTTTTACACTCTCTGAGTTTGAGGAGTGAATCTGTATTTCTCAGGTAGTGGCGAAAGAACAAAACTAACTATTTGCCCTATTTTTTATAATTATTCCTATCCGACAAATGGCTTCCTCCAAAAGTTCAGTGTGTGAAACCATATTATTTCATAAAGAATTGCTTGTACAATTCTTTTTTTCACTGAAAAATAAAGGGCAGTTATTGTACTTTACCACTATTGCCAAACCATTCCCATTAGCTATTCAGTTATTTAGTTGAAAAGTTACCGAATTCGTAGTTGTTTATTTAAGATTGATTATAAATAACTTACAGAAGTCATGAACTTATTATACATCCTGAAAAATGGAATAAACGCTAAAGACCTATGGATCGATAGTTGTACTTTTTCTAGTCAGGCGAATAATAGTACTGGCAGAGACGCCCTCTAGCCCTTTCGTCTTTTGATGCCTAGGGAACCAATAGGGTAGTTAACCTTTGGCTTGTTTTAGTAATAGGTACTGGAATGCCTGGAAAAAATACAAGGCCTTCCGTTCCTTTAAGTACCTGTCAACGCGCAGTAACAGATAAAAAAGATCCGTCTGTGCAATTGACGATCAACCCAGTACCCACGGCTCCCGCCGGGGCTTAGTACAGTCGGCATTTTAGTCAACTTGCTGTCAGCCGACTGCTTGCGCAGAACTTGTCGTTCAACAGGCGCCGTTACAAACAAACTTCACAACACATGAACCGTTTCTCAGTCATTTATCTGCTTCGAAAGCAGTATCACCATACGTACTGTGCCACTCATGAAGAAGCAGATGCCTTATTAGCGCAGTTGCTTACCCAGGAAGGCTACAAACCCATCGGCATCTATGATGCAAAAACCGAACTCTTCTTTTGGGAGCCAATCCGGCAGAATCAATACAACAAAGCCAGTATTGAAAAGCAGGGGAAATTAGGCGATCAGATCATTCAAATTGCCCAAACCTTACGTCACCATGACGAAGTCAATCACGGGCACACTAACTCTATTTCCCAGCTACTCCAGCCCGATCTCGTTTAATCGCCATTTCACAAAGAAGCTATAAAACACCCATTCATCATGCAAACCAACAACAGTCAGGAAGTTTTCAATGCCTTACCGATGATGCTGGCCTATCCGGCATTTCTGGCGGGTTACCGAACCGTAGATGAAGCGCTGAATGATCACCTATTCAGCAACTACCTTACTACGTTTATCGAACAGGATGTTATGCCGTTCGTAGAGTCCGAGGAATCGCCATCTCAGCACGATGCCAGGAGTCAGTGGCGAGGTCGGTTTTCGACCCCAACGCTGAGTGACCCGTTAATTAACGTATGTTTCGATGGTGCGTCGAAATTGCCTTCCCTAATTCTGCCTACGTTATGTGATCTACTGGATCAAAACAGAGATATTCAACGCATGGCCTTTTTACTGGCGGCCTATGGACATTACTTGTCTGCCAACACGGATGATACAGGGGCTTCATATGAGCCCAACGATACCCACCTGCATCAGCACGACTGGGCAAAAGTTAATAGTGAGGATGTGGTGGCGCTCCTGGAAATTTCCACTATGGCTACGGCTCGCTTGCATACCTATTCTCATTTTGTGGCGATGTACAAATCCTACCGAACTCAGATTGCCAAATACGGGGTCGTCTTTCTGCTCAAGCAGATGGCCTATAACCGCCTGGCCATGCAATAAGGACTGAAAAAAAAATCGGTGTTGAGATCGCTCGACACCGATTTTTCACTACTTCCGAACTGAGCTTCTTCTAAGACCTGAAGCCTGGTTCGGTATTTTCCACGTTCATCATAGGTAAGTATAAATGTTCTTTGTAGTTGCTAAGGAGAGCTATGGTGGGGAGTCAGCCGCACTAGGACCGCCCCCCACGATAAACCGTATTACCAACCTAAATTAGGTGTCATTTACCCATCACCATCCCATACTCCTCAATCGTCCAGCAGTGATAAGCGGTTACACTTGTTGTCATTGACTCCTGGCTCATAGTAACTCGACCCGTCGAATTTTCCTTCGGATTAACTGTTCCGAAATAATGGGCGTTGCGCCACGCTGGGTTGTTACATAAGCGCCCGCAGCACAGGCGAACTCAAGTGTTTTCATTGGGCTTTCGCCCTGCAGGGTTTTGTATAGGAAAGCAGCCAGAAAGGCGTCTCCACTCCCAATGGTATCTTCTACAGGAACACGGAAACCCGGATGTTCGGTAAAGCCATCACTGTTGAGCATGATTGCCCCCGCAGAGCCCCGCGTTACACATACGGTCTTTAGCTTGAACCGATCCCGCAGGAAATGCATCGCGTCACGTTCAGACAGTCGCGAGGTATACCAGCCAGCAATTTCAGTCAGTTCGTTGTAGTTGATTTTCAGAATATCCGCTTTTTGTAGCAGATAGGTAACCTCTAACGGCGTGTAGTGCGGAGCCCGCAGGTTCACGTCGAATACGGTTAACGCAGCCTGATCGAGGAGCTGATGCAGCGTAGCTCGGGAGGTCTGACTTCGGGCGGCCAAACTACCATACACCAGTACCGACTTCTGATACAGTGGAGTCAATGACGCATCGTACTCGATATGGTCCCAGGCTACCGGTTGCAGAATCCTATAAACAACCTCGTTACGATTGGTCAAATTAGCTTTGGCAATGCCCGTCAGGTGGGTAGCACCTAATTGAACGTAGGCCGTTGGCAGGTGCTTTTCCCGCAGAAACTCCAGTAATTCGCGGCCAAGTGGATCATTTCCTACCCGACTAATGAGCTGGGCATTCAATCCGAAATTCCGCAGCAGAACAGCCACATTCAGGGGCGCGCCACCTGCCTGTTTACAGGTTGGCAATACATCCCAAAGAATTTCACCGAAACAAATAATAGTTGTTGATGTCATGGCTGAGACGGTTAATGGACAACGAATGATTTTTCGATCTGCTCTAAGCTGGTGCCTTTGGTCTCGGGCATCAACCGCAATACAAACACAAGTTGTAATACCATCATGGTCGTAAAAAACAGGAAGGTGTTGCCCCCGCCAACGTGTTCAGCAAAGTAGGGGAAGGTGAATGTGATAATAGCGGCCATCAGCCAGTGGGTAAAACTGCCCAACGATTGACCGCTGGCACGTACTTCATTCGGGAAGATTTCAGAGATAAACACCCAGATAACCGCTCCCTGCGAGAACCCAAAAAAGGCGATGTAGCCAAACAACAGGAGCGGCACGGTCATACCACTGAAATCCTCTACATAGAATGCTCTGGCCACTAAAGCCAGGGTTACGATTAACCCAATCGACCCGATTTTCATGAGCGTCCGCCGACCAAAGCGGTCAATCAGGTTCATGGAAATCATCGTAAAAATGAGGTTCACCAGCCCAACTCCCGCCGATGATAGTAAGGCCGAACTTTTGCCCAGACCCGTCATTTCGAAAATTCGGGGTGCGTAATAGATGATGGCATTAATACCCGATACCTGATTGAATACCGCAAATAGTACCGCCAGCATGATGGGCGTTTTATGACTGGCCGAAAACAAGCGGGTTGATCCTTCGGTATGGTGATTACTTTGTTGAATAGCTACCAATGTTTGGTTAGCGGTAGTCGGATCAATCATATTCAGCACCAGCAGGGCTTCGGCAACTTTCCCTTGCTTGAGCAGCAGCCATCGTGGACTTTCGGGTATGTTTAGTACCGCAATCAGGAAAATCAGGGAGGGTACAGCCTGCACACCCAGCATCCAACGCCACGAATCAGCACCTATGCCCTGTAGTAAGAAGTTAGACAGATAGGCGATCAGAATGCCCAGCACAACGTTGAACTGAAACAAGGCTACAAGGCGTCCCCGAGAGTTAGCCGGGGAGATTTCGGTAATATACATAGGTGCGGCCACGGAGGATGCGCCAACGCCTAAACCACCCAGAAAACGAAAGACGAGAAAGATACTCCATTGGGTGGCCAGTGCCGTTCCGATTGAGGCCGCTAAATAGAGGATGGCAATCCAGAAGAGGGTTTTCTTCCGGCCCCATTTCTCGGCAGGAATACCGCCCAGCATAGAACCGATCACCGTACCAATGAGGGCAATGGAAACCGTTAAGCCATGCTCCCAGACATTCAGACGCCACAGGGCTTGAAGCGATTGCTCAACACCGGAGATTACAGCGGTATCGAAGCCGAAGAGAAAACCGCCTAATGCGGCCGTGATTGACCAAACGAAAATACGCTGTTTCTGACTCATGGCTGACGAGCATGAACCGATTTAAAATCCGATTCATGAGTCAAACTTACAGAACGTATTTTAGGAAATGTTTCAGTAACTGTTCAACGAATTATAAATAAAGAACAGCTACAAAGAAATTGATTATCAATAACTTGTAAATTAAAAAAGTAAACTAACTTATGATTTTGTTACGCTGATTTTAAACTTTGTTACTAGCTATTCCTCACCAAATTTTGAACCTCTACTTTATACCCTACCCCATGTACAGCCACAATCCGAATACTGGGATCATCCTGGAGCATTTTGCGTAAGCGAGAAACAAATACATCAACACTGCGCCCAACAATAATCCCCTCGTCTTCCCAAACTGACTTTAGAATGAGGTCTCGCTCAACAACCTGATTGAGATGACCCATAAAAAACTGGAGAAGTTTCGCTTCACGATACGTCAGATTATACTGATGCCCCCCCGAATGCAGCAACTGCCGGGCAGGCTCGAAACTCGAATTTCCAAGTACGATCCGATCCGTTTCTATGGGAGCCGTATCAGGCATCTCACCTACCTCGTTGCTCCGGTTCGACCGCTTCCAGGCGGCATAGCCAAGACCCATTAGCAACCCGCCCAATGCCAGTACCCACCAGCCAGTTATTGGCGACGATGCCGCTTCGGGGGGCGCAAAGGTGACTTGTAGCGTGTAGCATCCCGGTGGCTGATTTCGTCCTCCGCAGGGCACTTCATTCTTTTCGTTCAAGTCCCGAAAGTTATACCCCAACTGCAATTCACCCTGGGCGCAGTCCAAAACGGCCACGTCGTAATTAGCCTGTATATCATGTACCTTGAAAGATTCCTGTAACAAGACAGGCAACTGGCCATAATCGAACGCATGATCAATTTGAATCGAGAAAACCTGGGCATTCTGTTGCTGTACAGGCTGAATCCGGGACGTAGAATCGCCTGATTTCAATAGCAGATGATGCACTGTACGCCGAAGAGCCAAATTCACTTTTTGGGGAAATCGCTGGCTATCAGTTGCCGTTTTAGCAGGTGTTAGCCAGGCAAATTGCGTACAAAGCAACCCGATCACCACCAGGCTCCCCATCCCGAATATCCCAGTCAATTGTTTCATAATCAAGTATGTTTTGTTAAACACAGAGAAACAGAGTTTTAAACACAAAGAACACAGAATTTTAATATCCTTTGTGTTCTTTGTGTTTAAAACTCTGTTTCTCTGTGTTTAAGCTACTAAAATCAGCATCCAGGAAGCCCATTGACAGAGAAAAAAAGCCAGTTAGGCGGAAGACAGGTGTTGAGTGGCCTCAATTTAATAACGCGTTTGGCCACCAAATCCGGTTTTCGTGTCGGTTCAATAACCAGGTCATCTCCGGGGCGAGCCAATGCCAACACAGCAGCCATCTCAATTTCGTAATATACTGGTTGGGTATTATCTGAGCCATACGGCGTGACAACTGCTCCTGCCCGCTTGAGGTAAACCCGAAATGGAACCTTTGTGGCATCTTTCGATCCAGGATCTCCTTCTACAACGGCCAAGATTCCGCGGCTTGACATGGAAAAACTACTATAATTCAACGGCTTTCCATTCAATGTTAATGGGTTACCATAAAAGTTAACTTTTTTAGCCGGTTCATCTCGGTGAGCTACAGGGGCCAGTCGCCTTGCTTTCACTTTCCCCTGCGCAGGCTGGATAGTTAGGAACAATCCTACCAGAGCCATAATTTTCAATACAGATAGTTTCCAGTTCATCAATGTAAAGTATAGGAGTGAAGTTTGACTTTTGTGGCATCAGGTTCTCAAGCCTGACGTTGCGAGGTTTATTAAAACCTATTCGTGTCGGTTATAAGTAACCAACACCACTCGTTCCATTTCATTGTACCAGAATTTCGTTATGGGGTAAGGCATACGAATCATCCAGTGTTAGCAACACAATACGGTCGCCCTTACGACATTTAGCCAGCACTTTTTGAATAGGCACCTGCTTGAATTCTTCTTTCGAAAAAAGTACCAGTGTTTGGGTAGCCTTGTCGCGAATCGCAATTTTGAACGCAATTCGGTCAACGGCTTTACTTTCCGTAGGCGACAGTACGATTGTGTTTACCGTTAATTTACCGGTAGCAGTAGTAGGTAAGCTACAGGTTCCTTTTGTTGTATATTCATTGACGATCATTTTACTGTCAACAAAAGCAGCTGCACAATCCTTGAACGTCTGCTGACCAACACAGAGATTGGCCAGGGTGCAACCCCAGAAGAGGAGAGCCAGTTGAATTACATGCCTCATGATTTTTCGTGTTTAATTCGTGATCAGACAAATGTATACAACCACTAAAGGCCAGCTAGTAAAGGCCTGTAAAACCTTGTAAAGGAATTGTAAAACCTTTAGTTTAGTCTGTATGCAAGAAAATGTGCCTCCTAGTTACTCACGTGTTATGAGTAACTAGGAGGCACATTTTGCTGTAAACGACGTATACGATTATCCCTGTGTGGGAATCTCTGCTTTATGCTGGGGTTTCGGCGCAATAAACAATGTTAACCATGTCCGGCGGGCCATCCGGAAGAAATAGGGAGTCAGCAGGATCAACGTTGGTATCAAGCCGATCAAATAATAGTTCAGGTCGATTTGCAACCATTGAACAAAAACGAAGAAGGTAGTCAGCGTGTAGATGGTATAAAATGCATAGCTCACAAACATAGAAGCCCAGTAGAAACCAGGTTCGGGCATGAAGTTTTCGCCACAGTGCGGACAATGCTCATGCATTTTGTCGAAATTTTTGCTAAATGCGCTGTTAGAAACGAAGAAATCCCCCTCATGGCAACGTGGGCATTTATTGAAAACAACGCTATATAATCGGCTATCGGTTAACATGATCTAGGAGCAGTGTTGTAGGCAACCTCGCCTACAATTTACCTGTTGCTCAGGCAGTTTTTACGTAACAAAGGTAGCTACCTGCCAATCCCAACGAAAAGACAAACCAAGCCATGTATGGTACAAATCAACGATGGGGCACTAGTGATTGTCGAAATTCAGCAGGGGTTTGTCCAGTCGTTTTCTTGAAGAATCGAACGAAATAAGAGGGGTCGTCGAAACCTACCTGGAACGCAATTTCCTTAACCGATTGGGCTGTATGGGTTAATAATCGCTGTGCTTCAATGACAATCCGTTCGTGCAGGAGTTGACTAGCCGTTTTACCCAGAATCTTCTTACAAATGTGATTTAAGTAGTTTGGCGTTAGACTCATCTGCTCAGCATAAGCACTCACCTCGCGAACGGTCAAAAACTGGTTTTCGATCAATTCTTCATAATCTCTGATTCGATCGTAGAGGTGTGTATCGGTTCCTACCCATTGTTGGTTATACAATCGATTAGCCGTTTCCAGGAGGATATGAACAAACGACAGAAATACATCGGCCCGATTGGTCTGTTGCTGTTCATATTCGTTATAGGCATACCTGAATAGATCACTAAATAGCGGCTGCTGGTCGGCTATTTCCAACAATGGCTGATGCTGATGTGAGTGAAAGAAAGGATACTGATACAACCGATTGCCAAACCGCCCGCGAAAGAAATTAGCATCAAAGAATAGATTATATCCCTGAACATCAGGAGACAATTCCCAGCTATGCACCTGACCGGGTGTAAGAAAGTAAAGCTGAGAGGCACCAATTGAATACGTTCTAAAATCAATCGTATGGGTACCACTCCCCTTCACGATCCACATCAACAGGTAAAATGTGTGGGAATGGGGGTTGTCTATGCCCTTAAATTCCTGCACCAGTTTCTCCAGCCGCGTCATATAAAAGAGTGCGTCCGGCTCATGACGAGGGAATGACTGGAGTTTATAAACAGGAACGGCTACCGACATAAATAGGTTTTTCGGGGCAAAATAGTGAAGCCAGTTCAGTTTGACACTATACCGTTTTTTAGGGTTGCTGTGAAATCACGATGGGTTGTTCAATAAGCTCGGGCTGTAGCTTTTTATCGGGCTCAAACCAGGGCTCGCCGTTCTTCATATTTGGTTTGTATCTCCACTTCCGAGCCACTTTCTCTACTTTAATGGGATAAATCGTCAATCCATCTTTAGTTAAATGCAACCGCAGAAAGTTCTTATAATCCTGGATACGCAATGATGAAAACGCTTCGGTTTCATGGGTGCCAAATATTCCATTGGCAATCAACAGATACAGCCCCATCACCAGACCTCCTATGAAGCCACCCACTATAGCCAGCATAACCGACTGCCAAAAAATATGCCACCCACTACTCTGAATGAACTTGCAGTAGTTATCAATCAACCAGCTAACCGTAAGCAGCAAAAGAACCTGGACTAGCCCATGGAGCGCCCCTCCCGTATAAGCTGCCCAACGATTGTGCTTATGACTTATATCGGTGAACCGAAAAAAACCAAAGGCGATCAGCAGCACGCATAGTAATACGAATGGGTGCTTGGGGAGGCTGCTCAGATCGGAGCCAATAGCGGACCAGGAAATCTCTTTAGGAGTAAGATGCGTAGATGTTCTGGCAAATACATCCACAAATATATCTGCACTAATGAGCATCCAGGTAAAAAATAAATAAACACCACCCATCAGGCTTGTAAACCAGAGGTTTTTGACCAGGAAGGCTAAATTACCCCACACCAGCCAGCGGCTCTTCGTTTGATCGGGATAAAACGCGCTGTTCTGATACTGCCTGGGGTCTCGCTGTTCGTACAATAACGCCTTGTCCTCACTAAACGTAATAGGAAGATGATGCGTTGGATGCATGAACGCCCCCCCGCCCCCAGCCGTAATTTTCCATTGTTTAGAATGTCCGGTTTTATCAGATTGCGTATAATAGCTACTATAATGGTGCAGATCGCCCGTAAGGGTAACGGGGAGAGACAATCGTTTTAGGGGTTCCTTTTTGGGTTTACCTTTCTCCTGCGGAGGCACCCTTGTATCTGGATTAGTAATGTATTTTTCGCAGAACCACTCCAGATTCCGGAACGATTTATCGCGTTCCTTATACGCCTGATAAACCCAGGCGGGTTCTGCTGTGCATAGAATTACTTTATCGTCTTGTTGGGTGAAGTTCCGATTTACTTTCTCAAAAAACTCTTGCTGGGGCAGATCAATATCTTCCGAAAGCTGAATATCAATCCCCCAAAGCCACCAGCCATGAGGCAGTTGAATAGCAAAATAACTACGGGTCTGTTCGGTTTTCCAGGCCCCAATCCAACGCTGCTGGCAAAATACTTTCAAAAACGATGTAAGGCCGTCGTACCAGTCATGGTTGCCCGGAATAGCAAACAAATAGGGAGCTTTTGATTCGGGAATAAATGACCTAGCAGCCCGATATGGCCCAATGAGCCGGTCGGCGTACTGCTGCCAGCTAGGTGTCGGATACACCTGATCCCCTCCCATAATAAGCAAATCACCCCGCTGAATATCATGTTCCTCAACTTGCAGTTTTTCCTGGCCAAGCAGATAAGCCAAACTGTAGGTTGAGTTAAAACCAGACCCAAGATCAGAAACATAGTCGATCCAGACTTCTTCTTTTTTAGCATCCACCAATTGCGTATGCGGCTCACTGGCTTTCAGACAAGCCTGCATTTCGCGCTTATCTGCATAGGAACCGAACAGCGACGACACAATCGTCCGCAAAGCGGTTCGGGCTAGCTGCTCTGGATTATACCAGGGCTCCATCTTCTTCTGCTCGAAGCCGAGTTGGATTTTGTCTTCCGTTGGTGGGGACACTGGAGCTCCAGCGGGAGAAGGTTGCGTAGATTTAGCCACAGTTTTGAGAATAAAGAAGGTGAGGTAAGGTGTGCGGTTACGTACTCCGTTTTTCAGCCAGCATGATTAATACCCTGATCCTGCAATACTGTCCGAAGTACGGGTTCCAGACTCTCGGCCTGAGCGCTGTGGCGGATGCGGCTCACTAATTCATCGTACGTTTCCTTGTCGGGAATTTTATCGATCTGTAAGGTCAGTAATTTAACGATTCGCAGGTAACGACGGCGTTGATACCATACCCAGCCAATGATAGCAGCCGCTACCAATCCTAACCCAATGAGCCACTGGTAGGCATAGCGCTGAACAATAGGAATATTCTTATTCACGATCCGGTCAATGCGATTCGTCAGCGTGTCCAGTGTGGGTTGAACAGAGGTCAGAATAGTTGTTTGCAGCCGTTTATTGGTGGCATCGTTCAGCAGGCTATCCCGAATGGCAGCTATCTTGCCTCGGGCACTGTCTGAGTTCAGATCATCAATGGCTTTCATCATCATATTGGCCAGCATACTCCGCGTTTGTATGTCGATCTGGTGCGTTGTGCTGGCAATAGCATCCATAAAGAACTGCTTCAACTGCTCATCTTTAATCTGCCCTTTCATGTGATCAATCCGGTCAATTACGGTTTGCATGATCAGTGCCACTTGCGTGTTGGATAATTGGCCAACACTGTCAATCAAGTGCATGGCTTTCTGAATGTCCGGGTTCAGCGTATCGACCGACCCCTTGAGCCCCTGAACCAGGGCGCGCGAGATACCGGCCGTTTCCCGATTGGCGCCCATAACGGCATGCTGGGCGATGTCTTCCACGGCGGAATCGATAACCGCTTTCGATTTCGTTCCCTTACCCAAATTTCGAACAACGGCCCGATTTACCATAGTATCGAGCAGATTACAGCCGACCAGCCATGCGGCCAGCCCACACACAAATCCGTATCGAATAATCGACTTCATAAGGAAGGAGGTGGGAAAATAGTGAACGATTAATGGTGCTATAAATAAACTCAATTTCCTGACTCAATGCAGTACGTAGTTCTACTGGTTTTAACGAGTATTCTTCCTCAAATCAGAAACAAACCATTGATAGTCAACAAATAAAGATGTAAATTCCTTTACACTAAACTGCTACCACCATGAACTCAACCTCCTCTCTGACCACTGTCAATTCATCGCAGCAACCCACCTTTCAAGAACTAAGTATGGCTAGTCGACTCACCAAAACCAGCATGGGTATATTCTTATTTATAGGCTGGCTCTTACTGTTTATTTTCGGCATGAGTTTGAACTCCAAAGATTACCGCGATTGCATTTTTTATAACGATTCCATCGACTTCAGCTATCTCATCCTCTACGCGGCTACGTTCACTCCTACCAATACGGCCTTACTGGCATCACTTGCCGGAGTTTTAGGCGGATTTGCCAGCAATCTGGCCGCCGACAATCAACTTCAACACCTCCGCCCTACTATGCTTGATCCGAAATCAGAAGATTTTGAGAGTTACATGTATATGACCGAGAACCCGTTAGTTTCTATGCTACGCGGGTTTATTACCTATTTAATCTTCATTGCGGGTTCCTACTTAACCAACTTTACGACCTCCGTTGACCCCAACGATAGCGCAGGCTTTGCGGGCATGAACGCATCGTCTTATTTCAAATTTGCCGTATCAGTCTCCTTACTGGCTTATCTGGCAGGTTACGATCCATCCCGAATGAAGGGCCTGGTTAACTCGATCAATTTCACAAGGAAAGACCAACCTGCCACACCAACACAGGCAACCGTAGTCACTCACCAAACAACCGAAAGTGTTCAGGTTGCCACAACGGGCACACAACCAAACGTGAACGGGCAACCGGCAAAAGCAGATGGATAAAGCTATTCTCTATACCTCAGCAACGTTGGTGGAGTTGTAAAACAGGCCCAACAGTTTGTTTTTCATTGCCCACCTTCGTTGCCAACCTGCCGTTACGTACAAATGGCTGTTCCAGGACGATTTCAGGCGGCTTCGGGTCGATTGAACTAGAGTCGAACGCTCGTTTTCATCGAGTTGCAGGATCATCCTTTTAAGGTCTAACCCCAGCCTGAAATCCAGTGCACTGCTCAGCGGGAACGTAGCCCTGATTGTATGAATTTGCCCGTCGTTACAGAAATTACCAGTTAGTAGCAGTTGCCTTTCTCCGTTTGTAGTCAGTAAACTAACGCTATGCTTATACGTTGACACTTCAGACCCCGCTAACCCCAACGTTAACGAGCAGAACATGCCTACCTGGAATGATCCTTCTACGGGTTCGCGCAGATCGAAGAGCGCATAGAACTTCACGGGTACACGCGCACCTTCCCAGAACGTTTCGCCCTTAAAATGGCCCATGAATTGCATCGAAATCCCAGGTTCGTGCATTTGGGCTGCTTTATAATCATAGGGTACGCCCGCTGCCGGTACATGCTCCAGATAGGCTTTGGTATCCGCATAACCCATATTGATCAGTGCTCGAACATCAATATGCTTCAGAAATAAATCGGGGTCGAGCGGCAATGGAAACGTGGGTTTGATGAATTGTAAGCGAATGGGTTTCGTTTGTCCATAAGGTGAGTTACCCTGCCGGATCTGTTCATTGATTTGTGTGATCCAGTCAAACTCAGCCAGTAAACCGCCCGCAGCACTCATCTCGATCATGTGAACGTATTGCACAAATGAGCCACCGAGGTACTCCCGCGAATTGCCAATGCAGTACACCAGCCAGATTTCCTCGGCTCCTCCCCGCACTGCGTCCATCAGGTTGGCGTCTTTAATCCAGACTGCATCGGTATACCAATCGCTATTAATCTGGAGGGCGGGCATGAAAATGGGCAGTGACATGCCTGCAATCAGGAAATCCTCATTAATCTGGGTATCAGCAATGTTTTCGACGGTTTTGTGCGAGAAATTGCACACATTGAATGTTGCCCTAAACCGTCGGTTTTGCCTGATTTTTGCCACATCAATGCCCAGGGTTGGAAACACCTGTTTCCGAATACCATCGGCATCGCCCATAGCCGTCATGCGGGTCAGTCGCAGGTAATTTTCAGCGGGTGTCAGGGAAACAAAATTCATGACATTCAACTGCCGCCAACGGGCACAGATTTCCTCGGGATCGAGGCCAGCCGCGAGCATGGCGGTGTTGAAAATCCCGCCCGATGTACCATCCACATGCCGAAAGGAAATAGCGGACTCTTCCAGTGCTTTTAACACACCCGCATGATACGCTAACCGCACACCTCCCCCTGCCAGAATAAGCGAGCGATTCGTTGTAGCTGATTCAAATAACGACGTAGCCATTGGAAAAGGGGGGTTAAGGTATGGTTAGGTGTGGTTAAGGAGAATACACAATGGGTACTTACCGGAAGTTTGCGTGAAGTCAGGTTCCACTAGTTGCCCTCCACGGATAGAAAATAGCGCCAATGCTACCCGAATCCTAGTCCTTCAAACTTCGCAGATAGACAAAAAACAGGATTCCTGACACGAAATCGAAGCTGGCTACCAGACCGGCAATGGGCGACATAAGCCCGTGCATGATGCCTATTCCAACCGCAATGGCAGCCCCAAATTTCTGCAACCCTCCCCAAAACAGAGCGGCCCGCGATACCTGGGCTTCATAGAGTGCCTGTACCATAAGACCGCCCAAAATCAGCATAAACATGCCTATTGTCCCGAAAAAATGGCGGGTCACAGGCGTGCTTTCGCCCCCTACAAAATCCAGCACAAAATCGGGTTGTATCATCTGAACCAGACCCGAGATGAACGTTAGTACGGAGATACCTAAAATGATAAGACGTAGCATGTTCAGGACTTCGGTTTATTGGTCAGAAAGTAAATCATGAGCAGTGTCCAGATGACGGAGTAGTATACCCAACGAATATCGTTGAGATGCATCCATTCATTCATTTTCACAGTAAGCGCCTGCTGACTGGGTAAACCAACGCGTATTTCGTTGATAACGGGCAAAATCTTGGTCTGGAAGGTGTACGTGACCATACTAAGCAACCCGAAAACGACGATAGCCAGCCACCGGAATTTAGTATGCCATTCCTGAATAATCAGCACGATATTCGTTACTACCATAATGCTCACCAACACCGTAAAAAACCTGATTGCGTGGTCGATTGGGTTAATGAAATGGTCGGCCACATTATCCAGACGCACATTTTGCCAGCTTGGGTACCAGATGATGTGTAAGCCCCACCAAAGGCCCATATAAACGGATGCACCGAACATGAGCAGAAAGCTACTCAGCCGAAAGAGTATTAGTTTTATCACCGGAGTTAGAGTTTATAGCGCTGAAAATCAGTAATCGAAGGTGCCGGTAACCACTCCTCCTTATTCTCCAGTCCGAAGACGCTCGACAGACCTTCCGAGGTATCGGTTTCGGGGGTTTTGTAGGTAACAAACCAACACTCAAAATGGTCGTCGAGAACTCCGTGCGAACTGGGCAGGAAAGCCGTAAACAACGCCTTCGGTTCGATGTTGAGCGTATGCAATCGGGCCACTTTGGGATGATCACCCAGGTATAGGCGAGCCTGCGCTTTACTCATCAGGTTGATGCCTGCTTTGGAGTCGAAATAAATGTAGGAAGCCATCAGCATGTTCCGGAAATGGCTGTAATTGATCGAGCCGATATTCAGGTGAATGCTGGCCCGTTTCGGTCGGTCCATTTCAATTCGAAAGGCAAACTGGCCATCTTTTTCGTACTGCGATGAGACGACGGTATCGGTAACAATGAAATCCAGGTTGGCTTTGTGTTTGGGCATTCCCCAGATGCCTTTGCCCCCTTTTACTGAAATCTCGGTACTCACGGGCAGATCGAGAATGAACTGCCCTGTTTTAAAAAACTTTTGAAACAGGGCCGGTAGTAAACGGGGAGCGGGTTTGGGGCCGTGGGTACAGGCAACAGCCAGGCTGTACTCAATGTACTTGCCAATGGTTGTGTGAACGTAATTAATGATGGTGACAATAAAGACGGCCTTCCCATTTGGCAAGCGAACCGGAAACAACTCATTACCTGGCATCAGCTTGAGAGCCGCGTCGTAGTTGCAGGGGAAAGCAGCCATGAGCGCGGGCGAATCTGTTGCGCTAACAGGCAATTTAAATGAAATGCCATCCACGAATGAATAGCGCCCTTCATAATCTCGAATGCGTTTAGGTACTGCCATTGGCTAAGGGAAGTGAGTTGGATTACAGGTATCGGATAAAATAGGCAATGATGTAAAACCAGAGCAGAAACAGGCCAATGGCCAGCGAAAGAATCGTCCCAATGATCTTTGCAGTCGGGGCGAATTCCGTTGATTTCCAGAGGGCAAAAATGCCGACCGGGAAACAAAAGATGCAGAGAAAAATAACAAGCCAGGTTCTGTGGAACCAGGAAGTTTTTTCGACACTGTTTGTTGGGTTCATGGTAATAGGGCTGGTTGGTTGTTACGTAGGGTCATTCAGTTCCCGAATCATTGTCGGAAAAACATCCTGGTGAGCATCTTTTCCGAAGAAAACATCCAGATGGCTGTAGGTGGGTAATAGGTGCAGACTGTGCCGGTTAGGCTCAAGTGCGTTCAGGTATTCGTACGTTCTTAGCTGACTTTTCCAGCTAAAGCATTTATTGAGTTTTCCGGCAAAAAAGACGAAGCGAGCCGATGTTTTAGGTGGCTGATCGACATAGGTACCTGCCCCAGTAAAAGGCACCAGCGCTCCCCGCTTGACACTACGCCGGATGTGCTGAAAAAAGCGCAGCGGTACCGCCCCAAATTCACCCTGAATCCAGTTTTTCGTTTCGTCGGTCAGGTTGGCCAGCTCCCAGAGTGCGGGCCAGCCAGTTCCGTAGGTGAAACTGACAAACTTGCCAACGGGGGTATCATTCTCCCAGTGAAATGTATTGACAAAAGCCCGTAACAGCTTAGCCTTCAGAGTAGGTGCCACCTTTCCCCATTGCGGATTCAGGTAGTTGGTAATTCGACTGACAATAGGGACTAACGTAGTCAGCTTCAAAACCGAAAATTCCTGCTCAACGGGGTGCAGTGAAACCGCATTTGTAATAACGGTTTTCACCTGCGGTACTAATCCTAAAACCACCGAAATCATGAAGCTGGTTGACCCCTGGCAGTGGACAATGGCTTTCATGTCGGAGTAGCCCGTAACGTCGCATATTTTCTGAACGGCAGCCGGATGATCGTATAATCCGGCCTGATCTAAATCCCACTCATTTTCGGCAAATTCGATACTCGCACGCCAGTTTTCGAGCCATACGTCGTAGCCTGCTGCGGCCAGCATCTCAATAATATTTGGCTGATTGGGTGGGTTGAATAAATTGGCACGTACACCCGCACCATGAATCAATAAAACGGGGCCTTTGCTGGTATCTGCTCCTCTATAACGCCAGAAATTGAGCTTGAATCCATCCAGGGCATCGAAGGGAATGCGTTCAAAATCGGCCTCGTGTATCATGGCTTCCGGACGTTACGATTCTGTAGATAGTATGGATTCTATTGATTGAGTTAATCAATTCAGGAAGTAGGTTTCCCAAATATCGCCCGCAAACAGTTTTCCGAATGCTGCCAGCGCTTCCGATTTATGGAGCAACCCATCCGCATGCAGGGCTTTCATAGTTGTCAGCTGTTGGGCAAAATCAGCGATTTCGATTTTTAGAATCCCTTTACCCAAAACCGGCGAAACAATACTATCGCCGTCATAGATGGTGATGAATAATGTAGTCAGGTCTTTCCACATATCAGGCCCCGGATCATCGAACACGTTTTTGGCCCCCTTGAAGAAATACACCTTGCCTTCTGGTGTGTGCATCTTCATGCTGTATTCCATGTACTTCTGCTGCGAATTGTTGGCATCGGCGATGAACAGATTGAACTGGCCTTCAGAAACCGTCATCGGCTTTGTAGACAGATGTGGGGCGATTACCGTCCCGGCCATACCCGCCAGGTGCGTAGGGTCGTTCAGAAACATGCCTACGTTCTGCACCTGGATAGTTAGTGTAAAGGCCATATACGAATTGTCGGCTCTGCCTTTATCTAAACCTGCCTGATAATCGTCTTTTTCATTCGCTGAAAAATAACCTTTCATCGTTTCGGTGAACTGGACACCAACGGGGGTCATGGCCGCTTCTTTGGCTTTCAGCGTCGGAAAATCGTAGTTGATCGACCAGCCATGTTCTTCGGCAATTAGCTTCACATTGCGTTCGGCAAAGCCCGAAATGGTCAGTAATGGATTGGTGCCCAACGAGCAGGGAATAATCGCGCCATCGGCTACGTACAGATTAGGATACAGTTCTGTCCCGGTCTGCCCGTGAAAAACCTGACCTTTGTGATCGGTTACGCCCATTTCGGCGTTGTCGCCCATAATGCAGCCGCCCAGCGGATGAACCGTAACCAGATCAAAATCAAATTCTTTAGTCCAGGTAGGATTCTTAACAAACGTGCCACCCAGAGCCTGCGTAGCCTTCTGTAGATTGTCATTAGCCTTCTGGAAAATTTTCTCCTTGCCTACCTCCGGCCAGTCAATGGTCAGGTCACCTTTTTGGCTGAGGGACATTTTACCACTATCATCGTCGTGGGTCATGATCAGATACGTCTGCGTATTGTTCAACGCACCATGATACGCTCCCCGAAACAGGCTCTCGGTTTCACGAGCTCGTTCTTCTACCCAATTCGCCAGGCCGGGTTGGCCATGCTGCCCTTCCAGGCGGGACGAGAAAAAGAGCATGGGTTTTACTAAGGATCGAATAGAGCCTGGAATACTACCTTCCTCAATGACCATACCATCTTCCAGTACTGGTTTACCACGGGCATCGATCACCGATGTAATGCACGGACCTACAGGTGCCACATCCGTACCATCTCCGTACCCAATACCGTTTATGGAATGATCTGTGTTATAACCAAATCCCAGCACATCGCCATTACCCGTAAAGCGGTCGCCTAATTTGGTCGAAAGTGAAAGTGTTCCTTTCTGAGCCGATCGAAGTAAGATCTCGGTACTACCTAAAGTGCCCGCGCCCAGGAATACCAGATCAGCTTCTACAAACAACAATGGAGCCTGAAATTTTTCGCGTCCCACGTTCATAATCTGGTAATACACCTGCCATTTCTCCCCCTGTCGTTCAATATGGCTGACGGCTACTTCACAGAAAATGTCGGTCCCGAAGTTGACGGCATCGGGCAGGTAGTTCATCAGGGTTGTATTCTTGGCCGACACGTTGCAGCCTGAGCAACAGTCCCCACAATTATTACAGGCTTGCTGAGCCACGCCAACATGGTTTCCTTCTGGCTTATTTTCAAAGTTGACGTTAATTGGCACGTAACTAAAAACTTCGCCCAGAGCCGCGGCCGATTTTTGATGAGCTACTGTTTTCGGCAGTTCAGGATAACCCGGCGTACCAACTGGGTAGCCCGTTGGTCGTAGCATTTCTTTCGCTTTGGCCATTCCGGCAAACAGGCCATCAAGGTCATTTTTTACAGCAGTTGGCCAACTACTCCGCTCAAAGACGCGCATTTCCGGTTCAATGGAAACGTTCGCATTGATGAGCGACGTCCCCCCTAAACCGCAGCCTTTTACGACGCTGATGCCATCACCAACATACACATCGAAAAGGCCGGTGTGATTACCAACATGGCCTTGTTTGGAATGAATCTGCAACTGAGGGGAGGATTCATCGAGTGTTCTGGGAAATTCACCAGGACGAATCTCCCGTCCTTTTTCCAGTAAACAAACTCGTTTACCAGCTCTGGCCATCCGCGAAGCGGCAATGCTTCCACCGTAACCTGAGCCAATAACCACTACATCATAAGCGGATTTTATATCGGCAATAGCCTTCGATAGTTTAAGCTGCATAGCGACTGTTTAGTTGAACAAGTGTGACTGTTTTATTTAGTCGAAGAAATCGATAGAAACAGCAACAAGGCATTCGTGTTCTTCGTAACCCACAGTCAAATAGGCAATAAATTCGCGCAGGACCATGAGGTCTTTAGGGAACGGTAAACAACTGATTTATAGAGAGTTTAAGGCCATATTGTAATAAAACTAAAAACTACATTTCGCTAAGATTAGTAACAACAAAAACCCATACCAACCGGTTGTCGCGCCTGAACAGCCGGTTGGTATGGGTAAAATTTTCAATTTGTCACACGAAACAAGCTACTGTTGTACCGTTTGTATCCCCTATTTGTACGCATTCATAGCTACAAAAGGGACAACACACTGACTACACGGTTTTTTATCTCGCAAGTTGATACAGGAGACTCCTTACATTGGTAACTTGACCCGTAAGCTGATCATAATCGAATGCTACTAATTGGCCAGCAGCTAACGTAGAAGGAAAATCATCACGGTCAATGGTAGAGGCTGAGAAAAGTGGTTTGGGCGATCCTCCATAGGCGCGTATCTGGCCTTGCCCCGTAGCTTCGTCCCAAAATACAACGGTGCCAAACATACTAATTAAAAGGTGAGGTGAGTACAGATAAAATGGATATAGGGCGAGCTTAATTTAACTAGTCAAATCAAACTCGCCCACATCCTGATTTTAGTTACGGTAGGTACTCTTATAGAAGTCGTTTTATATGTTGACTTCTGAATACAAAGTTCAGATGTTCTACCTAATCCGACTTCTCTATTCGTCCCAAATACATTTCTATTCGTTGCATCAAGTAAAAAAAAATCTCTCATTGGTGTCATAAAACCAATGAGAGAAGAGACAATATACTAGCAATCAGTTACTTTCTAATTTCGCTTGGGGCAGCCCTAAATTCTTCCTGAAATGAGGTAGAAAAATGGCTGGGATTTTTGTAACCTGTTTGCCAGGCTACCTCCGACACGCTGAGATCGGTTGTTTCCAGGAGGAATTTGGCTCTGGTAAGGCGGTAAGAGCGGATGAAATCGGAAGGCGATGTATCCATCAACGCTTTCATTTTTCGAAACAATTGGGAACGACTCATGCCAATTTTTTGGCAGAGTTGCAGTAAGCCAAATCCGTCATCGGCGAAGTTCTCTGCCACAATTTCTGTCACCTTTTGCACAAACGCATCCTCCAGTGCAAACGCATCTTCCACTACTTGTTCAATAACTGGTGCAGGTGCCTCTATGAGTTGTTTTTTGGAGAAATGGGCGATTAATCGCTTTTGTTTCTCCACTAGCATTGCCAGTTGCACCAGCAGTTCCTCCTTATGAAATGGTTTGGTCAGATAAGCATCCGCACCGCGTTTCAAGCCCGTTAATCTAGCGTCGGTACCTACTTTGGCAGTCAATAAAATGATGGGAATGTGGCTCGTTCGCTCATCGTTCTTCAAGACATCACAAACCTGGTAGCCATCTTTTTCGGGCATCATCACGTCGCTTATAATGATATCTGGTATACTTTCAAGGGCTTTTTCGATACCAATTTTACCATTATAAGCCACATCCACCTGATACAGTCCATCAAGACAGGACTTGAGATAAATGACGATGTCGGGATTGTCTTCGATTAGAAGAAGATGGGGGAGGGAAGAATGCTGGGTGATGATTGATGAATGATGAATAGACTCGTCGGGTAACAAGAGTGGGTGATTTGACGCAATCACCTCTATGACTGGGTCCTGTATTGACGCCCTTCGGTCACTTTCGGGGGCATTTCTTGTTACGGGTATGCGAATGGAAAACTCAGTTCCTATGCCAAGCTCGCTTTTCACGTTAATTTGGCCACCCATCAATTTGACTAATTCCTGCGTATGCGCCAGACCGATACCTGTGCCCTCGCCCTGACGGGTATGCGAGCCATCTACCTGATAAAAACGGTCGAACACGTGAGGCAGATCATTGTCAGCAATGCCAATACCTGTGTCCTGCACCTCAATGATCAACTGATCTCCAGCCTCTACCATGCGAACCCTAATGTCGCCACCCGATGGGGTGAATTTAAGTGCGTTGGAAATCAGGTTCGTTAACACTTGTTTTATTTGTTCAGGATCGTAATCCATCACAAGCGACTCCGAAGTCGTTACAAATCGGAGGGATAAGTTTTGGCTATTCGCGAACGTTTGAAATGATTCGGTAATGTAGCGCAGATAGGGCTCAATGTTGGCCAGTTGTACATTCAACTGAAACGATTTACTTTCAAGTTTGGAGAGGTCAAGCAACTGATTAACAAGGCGAAGGAGATTTTGGCTATTATTTTCGATAAGCCGGGCTCCTTCGTCAAGGTACTTTCCGGGTTGGCTCCGAATCTGCCCAACCATGCCAAGGATAACGGTCAGTGGGGTGCGAAATTCGTGGGTGAGATTCGTATAAAGTCGACTTTTAAACTGATCCAGCTCTTTGAGTCGCTGGGCCTCCTGTTGTTCCAGCTTCAATTCATTTTGGAGCAGCAAGCGTTTTTTCAAAAAAGAATAGATCCCATAAGCAATTCCTAAAAGCAGCAAAAAATAGATAAGATAGGCCCACCAGGTAGCCCACCAGGGCGGATGCACTACTACGGTCACAGCCAGTTCATTCGGGTGCCACCGTCCCCGACTATCCCGCGCTTTCACCCGGAAAACATATTCGCCACTAGGTAAACTGTTGAATCGGGTAAAATTAAATTTGGAAGGGGGGGACCAACTGTCCTTGTAGCCTTCCATCCTATAGCTATAAACGATCTCTTTGGGATTGTTATAATCCGTCAGCGCATATTCAAACGTGTATGACCAATCCCAGTAGTTGAGATGTAGTTCGGGCTTCCTGGCAAAAATGGTTTTACGCATAACAGAATCCTGCCTTTCATCCGTGTACTCAAACGAAGTCAGCACCAGTTGAGCCCCCCGATCCCGGTTGCGGTAAGCCTGCATTACCTCTTTTGGAAAAAAGGCATTCACCCCTCGCATGCCGCCAAAAAACATCTGGCCGTTCCGGGCTTTGAAGTAGGACTTCCGGTTAAACTCGTTGTGGGTCAGGCCATCTTCTTCTAAAAAATTGATGAACGTTCTGGTAGGGATATGGAACCGGGAGAGCCCATGATTGGTACTCAGCCAGAGACAGGAATCTCCCTCGGTCAAAAGACCGCAAATAAAGTTATTGGGCAATCCGTCATTAACGGTGTAGAGTTTGCTGTTGCCTTTGGCCGGGTCAACCTGAACAAGTCCAACATCTGTACCTAGCCAAAGCCTCCCGTTTCGATCTTCCTGAATAGTTGTGATACGGGAAATGGGTAAGCCCCAAGTCCTGGGGTCAAACCAGCGCTGTTTTTTAGTCGTCGGATCATATTGCAACAGTTTCCCGTTGAAGCTGAGCCATAATTTTCCACTTTTTTCTCCAGCCTGCAACGCTTCTGTCTTATTGACAATTTTCTCGGATAGTTCAAGTTCCTTACGCCAGCGAAGCCCGGTTGCCGATCTATCTAATCGAAATAACAGGTATTGAGTAGCCCAACAGAGGGTACCATGCTTATCTTTTGCGAAATAGCCATTGTCTCTAAACGGGGTTTCATAAAACGGGCTTGGTACATTGTTCAGCTCGCCCGATTTTGTATCCAGCAGTTGTCCCCCATTTACCCAAATTCGATCTCCTTCTGTGGAGAGATCGAATAAATTGAGGATAGTACTGGCTGAGTAATGTCGCTGCGACTGTTTGTGTGCCGGGTCGACGGCTACAATCCCATCGTAATACACCCCGTAGATTAGCCCCTTTGTATCTTCAGTGAAACCCCTAAAACTATAGTAGGCATTGGCTTTAGTAAGCCCAGTAAAATATGTGTCAAATGGGTACATCTTTGGCCTTACTTTCAGTAACCCTAATCTTGTATCGACCCATACAATTCCGGTTTTGTCTTGGAATACACTCCTGAAGTCATTCCGATTGGGAATCAGTATGTTCAACTCATCGTGAAAATTATAGAGGGTATCTGCCTGAGCATCATAGTAAACGAGATTTCGATCCTGGCCACAAGCCCAGATACTGCCATTTTTTTCCAGAATAAATCGCCCTAACGGATATTGACCTGGCGGTAAGAAACGGTTGGCCGGATGTGATACGAAGCGATTTTGAGCTTTCTCCAATCGATAAAAATGGCCACCTGCCTGAAGGATTAGCTCACCATCGGCCCCTAATTGAAAGGAAAGATTAATACAATCCTTGCAGATAGTATTCAGCGGTGTTTTAGCGATAATACCACCCAATTTATTCAACTTATACAGCGTGTCCTGATGGGCTAAGTAGGTATGACCGAAGTTGTCAATACCACACCAAAAATAGGCATTGCGCAAGTGAACAGACTTCGGGAATAGGACACGTTCAAATTGATTGTTTCGAAAATGCCATACGCCTTCTCCTCCTTCCCCTTTTACCACATTGTTCATCAGGATATTCTCTTTCCCGAATCGCTGCCAAAAACGAATTTCATCATTTTTGGAAAGACTATTTTCTAATTTTATAGATCGCCAGTTTCCTGTTTTTGGATTAAACAGAAATGGTAAATGAGCGCTCCAGACAAATAGCAATGAATCCTGCCAGGACATTACACCCAACAAGGATTCCTGGTTAGTGGCTAATTTCTTCGGGCTTGGGTACACCACAAAGTTCCGTCCATCATAACGATGAAGTTTACCATCATTCACAAACCAGATGAAGCCCTGATCATCCTGCGTGACCGAGGAGGTGTTATTTCCCGACAGTCCGTCGGCCGTCGTAAAAAATTCGAACGTTGCCTTTTGGGCTGTTGCACAAAGGGAGATAAGCAGTAGCAACGTGTAAGTCAGAACCGCCTTTTTCATTTATTTTTCTTCGGTGGGTATACTAGGAAATGCTCCTAAAACAATGCAAGGTGAAAAAATACCCAGATGATACCAAAAATAATGCCCCCCTAAGTAACTATAAATTTATAGTAATAAATCAGCCCAAAATATGTACTAGTATTTCCTGAAAAAATAATACCGCAACGGCTTTGTTAGCGGTTACGGTATTATTTTTTTCAGGAAATACGGGTGTTCTCAACAGAAATTCACTGAATATCAGGCATTCATGGCAGCTAAAGCGCCCGCTGGCGATGACAGTGACAAAGCATAGATCTGGGCCGTATTGCCCACGTGAATTTCATAGTCGTCGTTTTCCAGCGCACTAAGTAAATCATCGGCAACCACCGAGGGAGCAATTCCATTTTCGCCACCTATTGCCTGTGAGAAATCGGTATTGACCAGCGGAGGCATCAGTTCAAAAACTTTGGTTGTTGAGCTTCGTTCCAATGTAATTCGCAACGATTGCGTATACGAATGTAAGGCCGCCTTGCTGGCTGCATAGGTAGGTAACTTGTGATTCGGTGCGAAGGCTACGATAGATGATACATTGACAATAGCCGATTCTTCCTGCTTGTTTAACAAAGGCACCAGTTTTTCGGTAAGCCGGATTACCGACAGATAATTGGTGAGCATTTCTTCGCCCGCCTTTTCAAAGGCATTAGCCTCAGCCTCTAGCTTATAATAAAAGGCATTTCCGGCATTATTGATCAGAATGTTCAGCTTTGGGAAGTCAGTTTGCAAACGATCCACCAACCGGTTCACGTCTGCCTCATTGGTAACGTCAAAGGCGATAGCTGTTACGTTCTTCAGTTGAGCAGCCGCTTTTTGCAAACGCTCTTCGCTCCTACCCGTAATGATAACATGATTGCCTTTTTGATCGAACTGCTTTGCTAATTCAAAGCCGATGCCGGCACTTCCACCGGTAATTAGGATCGTATTCTGAGTCGTTTTCATTTGTATTGACTGTACTATATAAGAAGTTGATAACAGGCCAGCAAGTTGGTTTCATGTATATCTGCTGCGAGTCGATTGACCATAAAATACCAATCGGTATATTTTAGTTCAAAAAATTTTATGTTTTTAATTGAGTGATCAACAGTTCTACAGTTTTAAGGATTTTGACTAAGCTGGTCGGGTCGTTCGTTACTTTGGCAATCATAATCCCTCCTTCAATCAATGCGATCATCGATAAAGCGGTTTGCTCAGGCGAAACGTCTGCCTTAAACTCTCCAGCAGCTATGCCTCCGCGTAGTAAATCAATCAGTCGTTTCTTCCAGACCAGAATCGCCTTGGCGGCTTTATCTTTCAATAGATTATTGGTATCGTCGGCATCAACAGCTGTATTTAAAATAGGGCAACCTCCTTCAGGAAAGGAGATTCCATTAAAACTATGATAGACCTGTGTATACACGAGCAGCTTTTTATGGAACGAAGTCTCCTGATCGAGCCGTTGTTGAACTGCCCGGTTAATTTTGGAGAGGTTATAATCAAAACAAGCCAGGGCTACTTCTTCTTTACTGCCAAAATTCCCGTAAATACTCCCCTTGGTCAAACCAGTAGCTTCTGTCAAGTCAGATAACGACGTTCCAGCATACCCTTTTGTATTGAATATACCCGCCGTTGATTCGATAATGAACTGCCGGGTTCGTTCCGCTTTAGACAAATCGTTTTTCATAGCACAAATATACCTTTCGGTATATTTATTTAGTACCTTTGCCTGCTTTTTTTCACAAGGGCCAAATAATCTGATTACTGAGTTACCAAGTGGCTCAGTCCATACATAGAATCAACGATCATGTTACACCGAGTTGTTATTACAGGTATTGGCGCATTGACTCCCGTGGGCCACGACATTCCGACATTTTGGGAGAACGTAGTAGCGGGTCGAAGTGGAACCGCGCCCATCACGCACTTCGATGCGTCTTTATTTCGGACTCACTTTGCGGCCGAACTAAAAAATTACAATGCCTCTACCTATTTAAGCCATGCCGACATCAAGCGAACGGATCCCTTTACGCAGTACGCCTTGATTGCCTCCGATCAGGCCATCAAGGATTCGGGCTTTGACTTTACCAAAATGGACCCGTTCGATGTGGGCGTCATTTGGGGATCAGGCCAGGGCGGTATGGAAACGTTTGAACAGCAGGTAACCGAATATGTACAGGGAAATGGACAACCCCGGTTTAGTCCGTTCTTTGTGCCAAAGCTCATTGTCAACATGGCCTCAGGTATGATTTCGATCCGGAATGGCTATATGGGTATTAACTATACGACGGTTTCGGCCTGTGCTACCTCAAATACGGCGATCATGGATGCGTTTACGTATATCCGATTGGGCAAAGCCAAAATAATTATAACCGGTGGTTCCGAAGCCCCAATCACCCCCGCTTCGTTTGGTGGATTCAGTGCGCTGAAAGCCATGTCGACCCGGAATGATGATCCGGCTACGGCTTCGCGTCCTTTTGATGTCAGCCGGGATGGGTTTGTAATGGCCGAAGGTGCCGGGGCGCTGGTACTGGAAGAATACGAACACGCCGTTAAACGGGGTGCCACCATTTACGGAGAAATCACGGGTGCAGCCATGACGGCTGATGCCTATCACATGACAGCCACCCATCCAGAAGGCTTAGGAGCCGCCAAAGCCATGCAACTCGCACTGGACGAAGCCGGTCTGACCATTGCTGATGTCGACTACCTGAATACCCACGCTACGTCTACACCCGTAGGCGACTTATCTGAAATAAATGCGGTAGCGAAACTAACCGGGACCGAAAAAACAAAGCTAAAGATCAGTGCAACCAAGTCTATAACGGGCCATTTACTGGGAGCGGCTGGCGCTATTGAAGCAATTATTTGTTTGCTCTCCATGCGCGACAATGTCATTCCACCTACGATCAACACGACCGAACTGGACCCTGCCATTCCTTCGAATCTATCAATTGTGTTGCAGGAAACTATTTCTTCAGAGGTCCGAACAACGATGAGCAATACGTTTGGTTTTGGTGGGCATAATGGCACGGTTATTTTTCAAAAGGTGTAAGGTAGTACTATCGTCAAGTATCGCCTAAATGCCATGCACTGTAGCCGCCATATTGTCCACAGAGGCACAGAGATAACTCTGTGTTCTCTGTGGACAATAATTTTTCTGTTCTCGCTTGGCTTTGCCGAGTGAGAACAGAGTAGCTCAAGCAACAAAACGTTTTTTTACCGAAACGAAACCTTCCTCATGAATAGACCCACTTCTGTTCTACGCTTATATCGATCGGTATGCCTACTTGCCATCACGCTGATTTCGGGTCCAATGGCTCAGGCACGAATCATTCGCATTGAGATCACCAGCCGACAATCGCCAACGTTTGAAGGGAACGTATTCGGGAAAGTGGGCGCTTACGAAAAACTCCGGGGAAAAGCCTATGGCGAACTAGATCCAACCAATCCACAAAACGCACTTATTACCGATATCCGGCTGGCTCCCCGCAACGCAAAAGGTATGGTGGAGTACGCCATGGATATTTACATTCTCAAACCGATTAACCTCAGTAATGGCAATCATAGACTCTTTCTGGAAGTCAATAACCGGGGCGGCAAACTCTTCGGTGGCTTTAACAAAAGTAGTGGTGGCAATGACCCAACCACAGCCGCACATGCCGGTGATGCGTTCCTGATGAATCTGGGCTACACAATTGCCTGGAACGGCTGGGACCCATCGGCTGCTCCAACAAATAACAACCTGACCATCAACGTACCGGTAGCCAAAAACGCTGATGGATCACCTGTTACGGGGCCTTCTTACGAATACATTGTGTACGACAATGCGACGTCGGTGAATCATTCCCTTGCCTACCCTGCCGCAACCTTGACTAAAGCTCAGGCAACACTTACGGTACGCGATCACTTACAGAACTCCCCAACGATTATACCGGCAGAAGGCTGGGAATTTGTGAATGAGCAAACAATTCGGTTGCTCCCTGCCGGAACACCGTTTAAGCAGAGTGCCATTTATGAGTTCAGCTACACGGCTCGTGATCCGATGGTTGCTGGGATTGGCTTGGCCGCTACCCGTGATTTTGTTTCGTTTTTGCGCTACGCCACCGCCGATGATTTTGGAAATCCAAATCCATTAGCGAACGATATAAGGTATACGTTCTCCTTTGCTGTCTCGCAACCGGCTCGCTACCTGAATGATTTCCAAACGCTTGGTTTCAACGCCGATGAGAAAGGCAAACGCGTTCTCGACGGCATTGAAAACTGGCTGGGTGGTGGTAGCGGCATTGGCCTGAACGTTCGGTTTGCGCAACCTTCCCGGACTGAACGAAATCGTCAAAATCATTTATACCCGGAATCCAGTTTCCCCTTTGCGTATCCGGCTATATCCGATCCACTTACGGGAAAAACAGCCGGTAGAATCGCTGCCTGTTCGGCCAGCAACACTTGCCCCAAGGTATTCGAGGTCAATTCGGCAAATGAGTACTGGGTAAAAGCGGCTTCCCTCCTGCATACAGACACAAAAGGAAATGACCTGCCTGATCCCGAAAATGTCCGCTTCTTTCTGGTATCGGGGGCCCAGCATGGTACGGGAAACGCATCCTCGCGCGGACTATGTCAGCAGTTACAGAATCCAACCAATGCAGATCCGCTCCTGCGTGCGCTATTTATCGCCCTCGATGACTGGGTCACTAAAGGCATCGAACCGCCCCAAAGTGCCGTACCCCGAAAGGCAAATGGCACTGCCGTAATCGCTATTCCTCAACCCGGCTCGCAAACGGGCATCGTTCCACAAGCCAAACTCGGTTGGCCTACTATCCCTGGCGTGACGTATACAGGATTAATCACAACGCGCTACCAGCTCGATTTTGGGCCATCATATGCTCAGGGAATTCTGACAAATTATCCACCCACCCTAACCAACCGGCCAACCTATGTAAGTTTCGTTTCCAGGGTTGATCGGGATGGAAATGAAGTGGCAGGTATCCATTTACCATCTGTGGCTGTTCCTACAGCTACCACCACGGGTTGGGCTCTGCGTAGTGCCGGTTTTAGCGAAAATGAGGGCTGTGAAGGAGCGGGACAATACATCCCCTTCAAAGCAACCAAAGCTGAACGCATAGCAGCCAACGACCCCCGCCTATCGCTAGAAGAACGCTACCATACGCATATGAGCTACGTTAAGGCTGTTACGAAATCAGTTAACGACCTGGTTAAACAACGCTTGCTGCTACCAAACGATGCACAGGAAATCATCAAAAGTGCAGAAGCTAGTACGGTATTGAAGTAGCGAATTACTGAAGCTGCTTCGTTTTCTATCATTCCGACGCCAGGGGGAATCTCAGGCTTGATTAATGAGAAACGTTGAGATTTCTCGGCACGAGCCGCCCCGCTAAAGTCGGAATAACAGAAAATACACTAAAAACGAAACGTTCAAACAGCTTTAACAACCAACCCCTAAGCCCCCACCGGTGATTTCCGATACTCCGACGGCGTCTTCTTCGTATGTTGTTTAAAGAAGGTCGTAAAGTAGGCGGCTGAGTTGAAGCCGGTTTCAATCGCAATTTCGGCCATTGGCTTGTTGGTTTCCCGAAGAAAGTATTTAGCGCGTTTCAGCCGGATTTCAGTCAGGTAATCCATCACGTTCATATCCAGCAGGGCTTGCACTTTCCGGTACAGTTGCACCCGCGAAAGGCCCATTTCCCGACTTAACTTTTCAACCCCAAAAGCTGGATCGGTTAGGTTCTGCTCAATGAGGGCAGTGAGTTCGTTCAGGAATTTTTTCTCCTGTCGATTCCCCGATTGTGGCGAGAAATCGGACGCAAACCGCTGTTGCCATTTTTGGCGATTGATCAGGGTTGTGCGGAGGGTTTCCAGCAGATGAGTCGTATTGAATGGCTTGGTCAGGTAGACATCGGCACCGGCGCGGGTGCCTTCAATTCGATTTTCCATCTGTGCGTTGGCCGTTAGCAGTACAACCGGAATGTGCGACGTTCGCAAATCGGTTTTGATCCGTTGCGTCAATTCCAAACCATCCATCGCATCGACAGACGTACCCGACAACATAACATCACTAATAATCAGGTCAGGAATAATTTCCAGTATCCGATCCCATCCTTTTTCGCCAGTACTTTCGGCAACGACGTCGTATTCAGCTCCCAGGCGATTCACCAGAAAGTTTCGCAGCTCATCGTTGTCTTCAACAATCAGCAAGGTACCCATCTGTTTGGCAGGTAATGAAACGGGTTTCTGAGCTTCCACGTCTTCGTCTGCTTCTACCATAAACTGGTGCTGGAATAGGGGATTCCGACTGGTTGAGCCAACCATTTCCTCCGTTTCCAGATGCTGATTACCCAAAGGCAACAGAATCGTAAAGGTGGTTCCTTTGTCCTGCACCGATTGAACACTGATATCGCCCCGATGCAGTTGTATAAACTCCATCGACAGCGCCAGACCCACGCCTTTGGCCAGATTAAACGACTTGGTACCGCTATAAAACAAATCAAACGCGTGAGCCTGTTCATCAGGTGCCATTCCCTGCCCATTGTCCTGTACCTGAATACGCACCTGATTATCGAGCCGATCCAGACAGACATGAATCAGTCCACCTCTGGGCGTGTACTTAAACGCATTCGACAACAGATTGAACAACACCTTATCGAGCTTCTCGGCATCGAACCAAACCGGTTGAGCAGATAGATTCGTGAGTAGTTGTAAGTCTATCCGTTGCTTCTCAGCTTTCCGTCGGAAGTCCAGAACGATGTCACGCACAAACGTAACAATATCCTGCTCCGCTGTTCGTAACCGCTGTTTCCCGGCATCCGATTTCCGCAGATCAAGCATCTGATCAACCAGTCGTAACAGTCGATAGGCGTTTTTCTGCACCAGCGACAAGTTACTCCGAAGGTCGTGCTGACTAACGTTCTTCTTGCTCAACAAATCTTCAGTCGGGGTCAGGATCAGGCTCAGGGGTGTATTGAATTCATGCGAGATGTACGAGTAGAACCGCAGTTTTTCTTCTGTGGCCAAACGAGCCTGTTGCGATACCCGTTCAATTTCGTCTTTCTGTTCACGAATCTCTCCGTTCTGCTTTTCGAGCAGTTGATAAGCTCCCTGCTTCGTTCGGAACAGATACAAGGCCCAACCACCGAGTAAAATGGCAACAATCAGGCTACCCAGCGTGAAGTATAAGGTGTTTTTCTGCGACGTATACGTCTGATTCAAGTCATCGATACGCCGACTTTGCTTCTCAATATCAGCCTGTTGCTCCGTTACCTTATCGTTCTGGAGTTTCATAATTCGCACATTCGACGAATCGATGAGCGTGGTGGGCAGGCGGTTCTCGCGTTTGAAGGGTTGCTTTTGCAGGATAGCCAACGCCGTCCGAATGGCTTCCTTACCGCCCGTTGGGTATAATACCGTGGCTTTCAAAATGCCTCGCTCTACGAGATCAATGCCTTCATTTTTACCGGGCAACCCATCAACCCCGATAATTTTCACCCGTTGTTCAAGCCCCAAGTGCTGACAGATCGCGTGCGCTTTTAAGGCTGTTCGGTCGTTTTGGGCGAAAATAAGCTGAATCGTAGGCTGGGACTTCAATAACTGAGTGAGTTCTCCGGCAAACGATTGCTTATCCCAATCGCCTTCCAGCTTTTTCACCAACCGAATGCCCGGATGGCGGCTAATGGCTTCGACAAAGCCACGGTGCCGATCAATATCGGCCGATGAGCCCGGTGACTCGCCGATTTCAATAACATTACCCACCCCATTCAGGAGCGTATTGGCGTAGGCTCCGGCGGTACGGCCAACCTCAACATTGTCGGCTCCCACGTAGGCCATGTATTGATCGGAGTCGGTCCGTCGGTCCAGAATAATAACCGGAATGCCCTGCTGGTATGCTTTCTCAACGATGGGTGTAATGGGCCGGGCCGCGTTCGGCGATACAATGAGCAGATCGACATGCTGATTGATCAATTCCTGAATTTGCTCAACCTGTTTATCACTCTGCCCACCCGCGTCCTTTACCAGAAAATCAATTTCGGGACTAAACGATAACTCCCGACTCATATCCTCCAACATGGTTTTCCGCCAGGTGTCGGTTCCGGTACGTTGCGAAAAGCCAATCTGGTAAGTCTTTTTCTCAGGTGCAGTCTGACAACTGGCGAGCAGCAATCCTGTTAGGAATGCGAACAGACAGATTCGTTTCAATTTCTCAGTTACATCTATACGCCCCATCACTGAACGAATGGTTGTTAGCCAAGAGCGGAAATCATTCATGAGGCAGGCTGGAGACAAAGTTTGGGTACTGACCAAAGATAATGTATAAGAAATTGAATGCAAAAGCAAGGTTTGATAGCGCCAGGCTCCAGCCTGGTGTCATCTATTCCCCGGCCTCTGGCCGATGTAATCTGTATAGCTTTTCATATTCCGGCCAGAGGCCGGGGAATAGTCGGCACCAGGCTGGAGCCTAGCGCCATCGGGGGCCAAAACCCATATTATTTCCTAAAGAATCGCTTGGACAATTTACCGTTTCGATGAAAAATCAGAAGCACTATTTGTACTATACCAATAAAACTAAACTATTCTCACGTACAAATCTGTTATATAGTTGAGAAGAACCAATATAGGTCATCTCTTTTAGGTATTGATTAGTAATAAATTAATAGAATTATGAAATTATCACACGCGCTAAAACACGATAACAACGCTAAGGCGACGTGGATCAGTATTTGCACTTTTTCTCGTTTAAGCGTTCTTAGCTTTATTCGCCAAAATGCGTTAGCCTTCGAAAGTTATTCTCGCCTTTCGGCTCCATTTGGAGGCAGTATACGCCCTCAAATTTACTAGACTATCAATTCTGCGAGCCTGGGTACGTTTACCGGGGCTCCTCTAAACATGATAAAAATCATCAACATGACTGCGTTAGAAAAACACCTTGTTTCCGTACAACAAAAGCTGGAACACCTGAATGCCGAAGTGGCCACTTTGCTTGCCCTGACTGCCTCTGAGACAACTGTTGCCAGAATTACAGACGCCCAGGCTAAACAATCTGTCGGGACACTCACTGCCCATACGAAACCGGCATCCGTTGGTATCAATCGGTTTCGGCAGTTACAGCTCAATGACCAAGTTGGTGCGTAAAGTATCCGACTTACTTTTCACTCCGGCCCAAGGAGTATAGTTAAGGTACCCACCCGGCCCATTTGCCTATGAAATTAATACGTGTTGGAATTAGCCCTGCGGTTATTAAGGAACTCTGCCTAAATTGCCAACAGAATAAGCTAATTCAAACACGGATTTATGCAACAAAAAATACGTCGTGAAGACGCCCTTGAGTATCACGCCAAGGGCCGTCCCGGTAAACTCGAAGTCATTCCGACTAAAGATCATAGTACCCAGGCCGACCTATCGCTGGCCTACTCGCCGGGTGTAGCCGAGCCTTGTATGGCCATCTACGAAAACCGCGAAGACGTTTACAAATACACGGCCAAAGGCAATCTGGTCGCCGTAATCAGCAACGGAACCGCCGTTTTGGGCTTAGGTGATATTGGCCCTGAAGCCAGCAAGCCGGTTATGGAAGGTAAAGGGCTACTGTTTAAAATTTACGCCGATATCGACGTGTTCGATATTGAACTGGATACTAAAAACGTCGATGAGTTTGTGCGGATGGTGAAAATTCTGGAACCCACCTTTGGCGGTGTTAATCTGGAAGACATCAAAGCACCGGAATGTTTCGAGATTGAGGAACGGCTCAAGGCTGAACTCAATATTCCGATCATGCACGACGATCAGCACGGTACGGCTATTATCTCGGCCGCTGCGCTGCTGAATGCCCTCGAAATCGTTGGCAAATCGATTCAGGAAGCAAAAATTCTGGTTAATGGCGCGGGGGCATCCGCTATTTCGTGTACCAAATTATACGTGTCGCTGGGCGCAAACGTCGAAAACATCGTCATGTGCGATAGCAAGGGCGTAATCCGGGCCGACCGCACGGATCTCGATGAGCGCAAGAGCCTGTTTGCTACATCCCGCGATTTGTACACGCTCGAAGAAGCGTTTGTAGGTGCCGATGTATTTGTCGGTTTGTCGAAAGGCAATACAGTGAGTCAGGCTATGGTCCGCTCTATGGCCGACAACCCGATTGTGTTTGCGATGGCGAACCCTACTCCCGAAATTAGCTATGAGGATGCCCTGGCTGCCCGCCCCGATATTATCATGGCAACGGGCCGGTCGGACTATCCGAACCAGGTGAATAATGTACTAGGCTTCCCCTACATTTTCCGGGGTGCGCTTGACGTGCGGGCTACCGAAATCAACGAAGCCATGAAACTAGCGGCTGTTCGGGCATTGGCCGACATGGCTAAGAAGCCAGTTCCTGACTTGGTAAACATGGCCTATGGTACGGACAATCTGATGTTTGGCAAGGGTTATATCATTCCCAAACCGGTTGATCCCCGCCTGCTCGAAACGGTAGCACCCGCCGTAGCGAAAGCCGCCATGGATTCTGGTGTGGCTAAATACCCAATTACCGACTGGGAAGTCTATGAAAGCCAACTGGCCCGTCGGCTGGGGCAGGATACCCGCATCTCACGGGTCATTAACAACAAAGCGCGCACCAACCCAAAACGGGTCGTTTTTGCCGACGCCGAAAACCTGAAGGTACTGAAAGCCGCTCAACAGGTGAAAGACAGTGGCATTGCTTACCCCATTTTACTGGGCGACCAGGATCGAGTTCAGGCGATGATTACCCAGAACAATCTGGATCTGGGCGACGTGGTGATTATTAACCCACATGCGCCCGAACAACAGGGGTTGATTGAGCAGTTTGGTGAGTTATTCTACCAAAAGCGTTATCGTAAAGGGGTCAGTGCTTCCGATGCCCGCAAGCGCATGTATTCGCGTACCTACTTCGGTGCCATGATGGTGGAAACGGGTCAGGCCGATGCCTTGATTTCGGGCTTGAGCCATAACTACCCCGACACAATTCGACCGGCGTTACAGATCATTGGCAAAGAGTCGGGTGTTAAAAAAGTGGCGGGTATGTACATCCTGCTCACGAACCGTGGCCCGCTGTTTTTTTCCGACACAACCGTCAATGTGAATCCAACGGCTGAAGAGATTGTCGAGATTACAGAATTGACAGCCCGTGCCGTTGAACGGTTTAACATTAAGCCCCGGATCGCGCTGGTCACCTATTCCAATTTTGGCAGTGCTAAGGGCGAAGATGCCGATAAAATGCAGCAGGCAACGGAAATCCTCCAGCAGAAACACCCCGATATGGTGGTTGATGGGTCCATGCAGGCGCACCTGGCCTTTAATACGGATCTATTACGCCAGAATTACCCGCTCAGCAAACTGGTCGACGAAGGTGCTAACACGCTTATTTTCCCCAATTTGTCGGCCGCTAATATTGCTTACAACCTCATGCGCGAAGCCGCGGGCCCACGTTCGGTTGGTTTCGATGCTATCGGACCTATTCTGCTGGGCTTGCGCAAGCCGGTTTATGTGTTGCAGCTTGGCTCCTCAGAACGGGAGATTGTGAATATGGTAGCCATTGCCGTGGTAGAAGCGCAGGGCGTGAGTTAAACGCATTGCCTCATATACCTAAAGCAACTCTACCAAATTGCCTTTCCCTAACTACTAACTGCCGTTCAATCAAAGGTTTGTCCTTTCTGTTGAACGGCAGTTTAGTTTGCGAGCCTAAACAAACAAATACGTCTTTTTATGATTCGCTCATTCCTTTTCGTCACCCTGATTACCCTCATTGGAACCGCCTTCCGACCAACGCTTTCACCCAAATTTGCCAGTATTGCAGGCACCTGGAAACGGACCGGCATGTCTCTCGTTGAAGCAACGGGCAAAACTACGGATATGATGGCCCTGATGAACAGTTCCATGCCCTGCTCAAAGGACATTACCTATACATTTCTGGGCGATGGCCAGATGAAAACAATTGTTCCTGATGCCTGTGGCGCTATGAAAAAAACCATTGAAGACATGAGTGTCAACGGTAAATGGTCAATGAGCGGTCAAAAAGTGACGATTACAACAACCATGAAGGATATTCCACCGGCAACGTATGATGTTAGTTTTACGGGGGATACAATGACATGGGTCTTTAACTTTAGTGACAACCCGAAAGCCCCTAATCCAACCAAAGCGAAGCGAATGACCCTTATTTATCAGCGAGTTTAATAGATCGGCTACTCTTTAAATAGGGAAGAAATTAAGAAACGAAGGTCGAAGATGAGCCGCTAAGGCTGTTCCTCTTCGACCTTCGTTTTTAGACGTCGGCACTCTGTGTGGTTGACTAAAATTATATCTATCTTAACAACCTGATCATAAGCCTCCTAAACCTCTAAAAAAACTACATCCCATGAACCAACCGGGCTCATCTTCTGCCGTCAACAAATCTGTTCGTACCATTATCTATGCTGGTTTAGTAGCGGGTCTATTAGATGCCGTTGCCGCCATGACGATGCTTATCATCCGGGGGGGTAAAGATCCGGCGGCTGTTTGGCGGTATGTTGCCAGCGGGGTTTTCGGGAAAGAGGCTCTTGCAGGCGGAACCGATATGGTCGTCTGGGGCCTGGCTTTCCATTTCTTTATTGCGTTATCGTTCGCGGCCTTTTTCTTCCTGATTTATCCGCAACTACATCGGTACACCAGCCGTCCAGTTGCCATCGGTTTACTCTATGGTATATTGATTTGGCTGGTCATGAACCGGATTGTGCTCCCCTTAAGTAAGGCTCCCGCTCAGCCATTCGACCCAGCCAGAGCAGCTATCGGTATGGTAATTATTATGGTCATGGTTGGGCTACCCATCTCGCTCATTGTGAGCAGGCATTATTCAGGCAGGTAAAGCTTGTTTACGCATAGGTTGTTGTTTCCAGTAGGTCAGGCTTCGCCAGATCCACTCTAACGGGCCAAAGCGAAAGAACTGAAGCCAGATAGCACTGAATACCATATTGATAATCCAGACAACACCAACAACGTAATACAACTGATGATAGGGCAGCTTGCCAAAATTCCCCAGTCCATAGCCATTAAAATACAGCGTGCAGCAGAGCGTTTGTAACACGTAATTACTAAAAGCCATTTGTCCTACATTCGATAAAGCCTTCATCAACCAGGATACGAGTCCGGAGCGGTAAAGGAGTAGCAATAAACTGGCATGACCTATTCCGACCAGCGCTCGTTGAAGGTCATATCCCAAGGCGGGCGCAATCCATTGAGTATCGGCATAGAGAGCCGGGTTGGTTACCACTTGTTGAAGCAAGGACAAATCAACAGCACTTAACGGTATACCAATGCCGTAGCCAGCCAATAAGGTCAGCCAGTAAGTTCGGGTGGTTAATTTATTGGAAAAGAAGCCCCATTTAAACAAAGCCATGCCCAGTAGCATCATCGATAGCATATCCCAGATACCCAGATAAAGATACATCGAGTGAAAGCGAATATTCTCGGGTTCCAGGGTTTTATAGACGGTGCCATAGCCTGAGCGCATATTCTGATTAAACTCGGCAACCTCCTTAGGATCAGGGCGAGAGTTTTTAACCACTTTTTCCCAAGCTTCTTTATCTTTCTTTTGGGCGTCTGTCAGTTTTTTATGAGTTTTCTCAAGCGCGACCGTTTGCAGGTATTTCTCCCGTTTATCGCGCAATTCGAGTTGGCGACGTTCCTGTTTTATTCCCCCAATGGCAATACAAACCAGCGCAAAAATTAGTAACTGCCGGGGTTTCAGATTTCGGAAGGGAAACAAAAACAGGGCAGAGATCGCATAATCGAACAGGATATCGCCTACCCACATGAGCACATACTCATGAATTACCCCAAATAACACCATCCAAAGGAGTCGGCGGTAATACAAATCAGCGAACCCACTACTTCCAGAGGCTTCTTTGCGGCTTATGAAGATCAGGATGCCCGCCCCAAACAGCATCGAAAACAAGGCGCGCATCTTCCCTTCGAACAGAATGGTAATGAAGGTGAAGACCGTATGATCGGTAGTCCCCGGATGGAGTAGTGGTTCGGCTTCCAACTGAAATGACCGCCCGAAAAACGGAATATTCATCAGCAGAATACCCAGCAAGGCCATACCCCGAATGACATCGATGGTTTGTATCCGTTCGCTGAGGGCTATGGGTTGGGGCAATTCACTAAGTAGACTGTTAGGCCCAGTAGGCAAAGTAACGGTAGACTCCATCCGTCAAGAGGGTTAGGTTTATAATTGAGGGTAGCTACTCACATAAGCAACTGTAAATCAATTATCTAAAAATAAACCTTTTTATCTCACCTGGATAAGGAGTTTTCGTAAACGGTCGGAAATTGGTTATTCGTTATTGAGTTATTGGATTATGTTGAATAACCAGTAACTCAATAACAAATAATTCAATAACCACTACCGCCACATGGCGCCCGCCCGACGGGAATCGAGTTTGAGGAAAATAAACAGAAGTATGGAAAATGACCAGAGTGAGGAGCCGCCATAACTAAAGAACGGCAGAGGGATACCAATAACAGGCATTAACCCGATGGTCATACCGATATTGACCATGACGTGGAAGAAGATAATCCCGGCCACGCAGTAACCGTAAACCCTGGCAAATTTGGTGCGTTGTTTTTCGGCCAGAATTACGATGCGGGCCAGCAATCCGATAAACAGCGCGACAACAACAAGGCTACCGATAAAGCCGTGTTCCTCGCCAATGGTACAGAAGATAAAGTCGGTGCTTTGCTCGGGCACGAAATCGAATTTAGTTTGGGTCCCTTCCAGAAAACCTTTTCCCTGAAGCCGCCCGGAGCCAATGGCAATTTTGGCCTGCGTCACATTCCAGCCTACACCAAGCGGATCAATCGTTGGATCAACCAGTACTTTAATCCGGTTGCGCTGGTGTTTTTGCAGAACGTTGTTTACAAAAAAATCAACCCCCGCCACATACCCCATCATCATCAACCCAACCAGCCCCATACCGAGCAGATTAGGCAGAGTACGGTTGTAGCGCGGCATCAGCAGAATCACCAGTAGCAACAAAACAACAATACCCAGGAAGATGTACAACTTCGCAAATACCAGGGCCAAAATAAATAAAGTAGCTGCGGCCAACCCTACCGCCGGAATCCAGCCTGGCAACCCTTCCCGATAAAGCATAATGGCAAACGAGGCAAACACAAGCGTTGAGCCGGTTTCGTTCGAAGCCAGAATCAGAATACAGGGCAGCACAATGATTCCGCCGATGTAGAGCAGATCTTTTTGTTTGGTAAGATTGATACCCGGTACATCCAGGTATTTGGCCAGCGCCAGCGCCGTTGCCACTTTAGCAAACTCGGCCGGTTGAAGGGTAAACGATCCGAACTTAAACCACGACCGTGACCCATTGATGTTGCTTCCGAGAAAAAGTACCAGAATCAACAGCAAAATCATAAAGCCATAGAAGACAAAGGCAAACGTATCGAAAAAGGTGTGGTTGATAACCAGAACACAAATGATCAGTATCACGGTTGTACCAATCCACATTAACTGTTTCCCGGCATTGGTCGACATGTCGAACAGACTGGTATGGTCTTCCGGGCTGTATACAGCGGCATAGACATTGAGCCAGCCCATTGTTACACAGCCGAGGTACAGCAGCAGTGTGAGCCAGTCAATATTTTGAGCAAAGGGGTCGTTTTGGCGAGCCAAGTTTGTTATAGTTTATAGTTTGAGGTTTGTAGTTTGTAGTTTGAGGTTTGTAGTTGGCTGACACGCGAATTGTTGGTGCGTCAGCCAACTACAAACCTCAAACTACAAACCTCAAACTTATTGTTAGTTTCCGCTTACCGCTGGAACAACTACCGACTTAGGCTTGGCAGCCGTCATCAGAGCTTTTGGAGCAGGCGTTTTTTGCGTTGTGTCTTTTTTAGGAGTAACTGGCTTCTTTGCGCCAGGGAGGAATTGGGCAGGGGGCAGGTAATTCGATGCTTTTACTTGCGCATCTAATTTCAGGGCTTCAGTTTTACGCTTCAGATAACGTTCAGCCACTAAAGCAGCCACCGATGCGGCTGCTTTACCACCCCAACCTGCGTTTTCAACAAACACGGCAACCGCAATTTTGGGGTTGTTCATGGGTGCGAAGCCAATGAAAATGGAGTGGTCATATTTGTGTCCATATTTGGAATTCTGCGAGGTCCCCGTTTTGCCGCACAAGTCAATGCCGTCAATATTGGCTAATGGTGTTACAGTACCGTGAGCAACAGCACCCCGCATACCATCAATAACGGGTAAATAGTATTTGTAGTCGATCCCTGTTTCGTGGTGTTCAAGATACTCGGCTGGTAACCCAGCGCCCGGCTTACCAAAGCCCTTGATATAGTGCGGAGTAATGTACCAGCCCCGATTGGCAATCGTAGCGGCCAGGTTGACTAACTTAAGCGGACTAATCAGCAACTCGCCTTCGCCAATACTCAGCGAATAAACGTTCGAGAATTTCCAGCGTAATGCCCCATGATAGGCTTTGTCGTAATATTCGGGCGTGGGCAGGTTACCTTTTAATTCACTGGGCAAATCAACACCAAGGCGACTTCCGATCCCAAATTTCTCCGCCATATCGTGCCACTGTTTCAAGCCGATTGCCGAGGCCTTAAACGTATTATTGTCTCCGTTGAAGTAGAGAAATTTACGAAATACGTAATAGAAATAGGGGTTACAGGAGTTTTGCACCGCTCCTCGTAAGTTATTACCTCCGCGGCAGTGGCAACGCATGGGTGAGCCCCCATGTCCATACACAGTGTTGGGAAAAAGGGAGCCCTGTTGTTGGGCAATCAGTGCCTGAATCAGCTTGAAGGTTGATCCAGGCCGATAACTGGCCATAACCGGCCGGTTGATGAGTGGCTTATAGGGATTCTTTATTAAAGCCCGATAGTTTTTAGAGAAGAATCGGCTCGATAATAAATTAGGGTCATAAGTAGGTGCCGATACTGAAACCAGAATTTCACCCGACGAAGGTTCTACCGCCAGTACAGCTCCTACTTTATTCTGCATCAGGCTATCAGCATATTTTTGCACTTCGACATCAATACCCGTAATCAGATTTTGCCCCGCTACCGCCAGTGTGTCGAACTCGCCATTTTTCCAGGAGCCTTTGTTGACCCCCCGAACGTTCTGCATCATAAATTTAACGCCCCGTCGACCCCGTAACTGCTCTTCGTACTGTTCTTCTAGGCCGTTATGGCCAATGTAATCGCCTTGTCGGTAATAGATGATATCCTGATTCTCCAGCTGCTTTTTGCTGATTTCGCTCACATAGCCTAGTGCATTCGCCATGGTATGAGCCGGATAGGTGCGCATGGAGCTGATTACGGGCTCAAACCCCCGGTAATCGACCAGTGCGTCCTGAATCCGGGCAAAATCTTCCTTAGAAAGTTGGCGCAAGAACAGCGATGGTTTCACGGCCGAATAATTTTTAGCCAGGCCCATGATACTATCGAAATCAGAGGGCGTGATGGCCATCATCCGACAGAAAGCCGCCGTATCTGGAATACGGACCTGCTTGGGCGTGACGTAAAGATCGTAAACGGGTGTATTGTAAACGATTAGCTGTTTGTTTCGGTCGTAAATCTGACCGCGATACGGTATTTCGACAACCCGCTTAATGGAGTTTTTCGATGCCCCCAGCGAGTAGGTATCGTCTAAAACCTGTAGATAAAATAACCGAGCCAGATACGTTAATCCGACTATACAAAAAAGGCCAATGATGACCCACTTCCGATTCTCTAACATGAGAATAAATTCCGTTCAATCAAGCGAAGTACTCTATACAAAGTTAGGCGAATTATAATGCATAATGAACAATGTATACTGAAGAATGAAAGCAAATGCCATACTTTTAATATCCACTCGTCATTATACATTGTTCATTATACATTTTCCATTAACGATCACCAACCCTTTGCGAACGTTCGGATTCGGCAGAGGTACATATCGGCGGTTATGTATAGGGTTGAGCCATCGTCGCCCCAGGCGCAGTTGGCGGTAGCGCCACCAATTTTGAGGTGACCCAGAAAATCATAAGGGCCCGTTCCCTGCGTTGGTGCCAGGACCAGAACCCCTCCCCCACCCGTTACCCAGAGGTTGCCGTCGCGGTCTACCTTCATTCCATCGAAACCGCCGTCAAGATTCTGCTTCTTCATCTGCTCCGGTCCGAACACAATCCGTCCCTTACCCACCGAACCATCGGGTTGTAGTGGATAGGCCATCACGACCGGGCGCATCGGATCCGATTGGGCAACAAAAAGTATTTTTTCATCGGGCGAGAGCGCAATACCATTGGGACGCGTTAAATCACCAACGACGATAGACACGGTTCCTGGTACGCCAGCCCGTTCAGGGGCAATACGGTAAACACCCCAGCCGTCGGTTTCCCGACCCGGATCTTTTTCCTTTTTAGGCATTCCATACGGCGGATCCGTAAAATAATAGCTGCCGCTGGAGTGGGCCACCACATCGTTCGGACTATTAAAGCGCTTGCCATTATAGTTATCGGCTAAAGTACGTTTACCTCCACCACCAGTCAGCGACATGGCTGTAACGCGTCGGTCGCCGTGTTCGCAGGCAATCAAGCGCCCCTGCCGGTCGATGGTCAGGCCGTTGGAACCGGGCTCATCGCTATAAGGGCCCAGACCTGTATAACCTGAGGGTTTCAAAAATGGGGTGACGCCTTCTTTATCAGTCCATTTGAAAATGGTATTCTTCGGTACGTCGGAAAAAAGCAGGAAGGCTTCATTTTTCACCCAGATCGGACCCTCCGTCCAATCAAATCCGCTAGCCAACACCTCTATTTTGGCATCAGGCGAAACCAGTTTATCCAATCGGGCATCAGCCTTAACAATCTGACCGATGGTAGGAAAAGGGGTTGTTTGGGCAATGACTGGACGAAGTACGAAGGCTAGCCAGCCCGACAGTAGTAAGGATTTTAGGTTCATGGTGAATGTCAGGAATTTACCTCAATGGTACGATGAATTTTGGGACGTAACAACTAAGAGAAAGTGGATTAACAACTATTTTTAACGTACCTTATGTACAGAAAGCGTTGAGTCATTAGAAGCTCACTACGTTAAAAAATTGTAAAATGGATCAAGAGTTACCTCTGCGAATTATCCTGAAAAATCCACCGGCAGGTGTCGACTTCGGCTTGCAAAAAGGGAGTGGCAATCACTACGAGACAGTCCAAATACAACAATTCGATTCTCAGGATTTAGAGTTCGATTTTACCGTGCGGGTAAAAGGAAATCAGGATAAAGACCCACAACCTACTATTCTTGGGCCTTTTGTGCAAGGCCCTCCGAGTGCCCGCTTTGTTTACCTCGATATTGGCAGATGTGCCGGTCAGATGGCTTCCGTATGGAGTCGGCGATTAAAAGTACCGTTAGCGGGAATTACCTGGGAACTGGTCAACCAACTATCGATACAGGAAGGCCAGGTTCTTGAAACACAGGTTCCTGGAACAGGAAAAGATACAGGCCCCAACTGCGGAACGGTAAAACCGTTTATGGGCTGGCAGACGATATAACAATTATTCGCTTATTTTTAGACGATTTTTCTTTCTCCCCCAATTCTTAATCGTACATGAAAAACAAAAAAGGGGCCACTTCCCCTACGAATGCTGAAAACAGTTCCCGCCGATCATTTTTGAAGACCCTGGGCATTGCCGGTACTGCCGCTGCTGCTGCGCCCGCTGCTCTTGCCGAAACGCCGGTTGCGATCCCCCAATATTTAAATCTTGTTCGTAGTCATTCCAGCACAGCGGCCAACGATAAAGTCCGGATTGCCCTGATTGGTACAGGTGGCATGGGTATTGGCGATATGCAAACGGCCCTCATGGTCGATGGTGTCGAAATGGTAGCCGCCTGTGATTTGTATGATGGACGATTACGCCGTGCCAAAGAACTTTGGGGTGATCAGCTTCCGGTAACGAAGGATTATCGGGAAATTCTGGAACGGAAAGATGTCGATGCCGTCATTAACGCAACGACCGATCACTGGCACGAAAAAATATCATCGGATGCTATGCGCAAAGGCAAGCACGTGTATTGCGAAAAGCCGATGGTTCAGAAGGTTGAGGATGGCCATACGCTGATAAAAGTATCGAAAGAAACGGGCAAAGTGTTTCAGGTAGGTAGTCAGTTTGCCAGTTCGTTGCTTATTGCCAAAGCTCGTGAGTTGATGAAAGCCGGTGACATTGGCGAACTTGTGTTTGCGGAAGCCATCTACGATCGTCACAGCGCTATGGGTGCCTGGCAGTATTCGATTCCACCCGATGCATCGCCCCAAACGGTTGACTGGGATACATATCTGGGCAGCGCTCCAAAACGTCCCTGGGACCCACTGCGCTTTTTCCGGTGGCGGAATTATCAGGACTACGGAACCGGCATTGCTGGTGACCTGTATGTTCACTTACTTACCTCCTTACACTGCATCACGGGTTCGAAAGGGCCAAATCGGGTGTATTCGAGCGGGGGTACGCGTTACTGGAAAGATGGCCGCGATGTACCCGATATTCAGCTTAGTATCTATGATTACGGAAAAACAGCTGAACACCCAGAGTTTAATTTAACCACTCGGTCAAACTTCGTTGATGGTGGCGGTGGTAATTACCTGGTTCGTATTGTTGGTACCGAAGGCGATTTATCGCTGGGTTTCGACTCCCTAACCGTTCACCGGAACAAATTCCCCAAGGCACCCGGTATGTCGATCGACAACTTCCCGAAAGACCAGAAGGAGTTGTACATAGCCGAGTACAACAAGCTATATCCACAAGTCCCTGAATTGGTTGGCCCGAAGGAGTTTAAATACAGCTTCCCGAAAGAGTATAAAGGCGACCGCTACGAGCACTTTGTCAATTTCTTTAGCTCGGTACGTCAGAATACCCCGAACATTGAAGATGCTACATTCGGCCTGCGCGCTTGTGGACCAACCCAGTGTGGCAACATGAGTTATTTCCAGAAAAAAGCGGTAAGCTGGGACCCGATCAATATGAAGATCCTGGGGTAAGTGACGTTGTGGGGTGAATATTCGTGGGGTCAGGTTCTCAAACCTGACCCTTTTTTTAGTCTACACGCACAATTGCCTTCGCGGTACCCGGCATCCCGCCAACAGTTATTCCTTCCGCCCGTAGTCGAATATCGGTTTTGGCATCCGACGTAAAGAATGACACGGTCGCTTTCCCCTCCGCATCGGTCTGAATCATTGGTGCCCAGAACAAGGTTGTGCGGTAGTCGGGTCTTACGTGCTCTGGCTTTTTAACATCGTATCGGGGGGCATAAAACTCCCGTAGGGGCGCATAGCCCGGCAGTTTGGCCACCAGCGTTCCCGGCACAACCTCCTTGGTCAAATCATAATTGGGGCCACCCCGTTTTGTTAGAATGGAAATAACCCCTCCCGATGCCCGCGAGCCATAAATAGCTGCCGATGCTCCTTTTAGCACATCGACCCGGTCTACATCCTGCACCGAAATACCCATTATAGCCTGCAAATCCATCGGCATGCCATCCAGCACAAATAACGGATCAACGGGTCCATTAAAATTAGCCGCTCCCCGAATCTGCACGCGCGCATTAAATCCATTGCCAATTACCTGAACACCGGCAACTTGCCCTTGAATTACATCCAGAATTGTCATTCGACCAGATGTATTCTGTGCAGTAAACTTAACACTGGCATCAGGTGTCCCATAAATCACTCGGGAATCCCTTTCCTGATATTTTTTTGCCTTTACCGTAACGGCTTGCAATAATACCTCGCCATTCCGCCGGATCTGGCGTTCAATCTCCTGATACTCTTTGGTTCTACGAATAAATTCAGTCAACTCATCCTGGCGGAATTCCAGCGGGTTATAGGGAACCTTCGTAATGGTTACGGTTGGCATCAGCAGTTGATCGAGCGAGATAGCCAGCGAACGGTTCGCTCTGCCTTTTATGCCCTGAATTAGCACGGTGGTGGTATCCGTAAAATCGAGGTCGTAGGCACCAAAATTGCCAGCCTCATCCGTTTCGCCCATCAGGAAATCTCGCGTGCTGTCTCGCTTCGCCAGTAAAAATGTTAGTTTCACCTTGCCTCCAATATCTTTCTGGTTCGGCCGTACGACCCGCCCCGTTAGCGATAGCCCTCGCTCAACGAAGTGATTGATCGGTGGGATAGTACCACCCAGAACGTCGGTCCAGGCGAATCGTCGCCAGCCCTGCGTCATTAGTAAAAGGTCTAATTGCATCCACCGATCGGCATGTAATGGATCGAAATAGTAGCTGGGTTGCTCAACCGTGCCGGTCAGATCGGACGAAAGCAATACCTGGGATACAATCGTAGAACCACTTGAGTCTGCTTCGGGTGCCAGCCGTGCATCCACAGCCGCCAGCGATACATTAGCGGCAACGGGTTTACCCTGCGCATTGGTCGTGGTAATGGTCAAATCCAGTTTCTCTCGATTCTTATAGGTCTTTTTATCGGGTGTAAGCGCAATCGAAATCTGCTCGTTCCTATTGATGAAAACCAGTCGCTCACTCACCGGCTTCTGCGTCTCATCGAATAAGGTCAATTGCGAAATACCTTCAGGAAAGGTGTTTCTCGGGATCTGAATCAACGACGTTTTTTTGGTCATCGGAATGCTTACCACATGATTGATTTGCCCTCGCGTCTGTGCAATGAGTGTCAGTTTAGCGGCTGCATCCGAACTGCCTTTATTATGCCGCACGTAAACTTTCATATTGTCTTTATGACTCAGATTATCTATCTGCATCACAACGCCCTGTGGTTGCACGGCGGGCAACGAATAAGATAAATTTGTGCCATCGCCGAGCCGTATAGTAGCGGTATACGACTGACCTGCTTCGGGGTTGATGGTAAAATAACCCATGCCCAAATGAGTGCTGGTAAACCCAACAATTGTATCTTTTTTCGTATTCAGGATAAAGCCTTCTACGGGTATACTTCGCCCAGCAGCATTAACGGCCTTAAACGCCACCCGGCTCTCGATTCCCTCAACCAACTGACCACCTTCGGGTAAAAATTGCACGTCAGGTCGGTCCACTACACTCTTTTGTGTTGCTGGGTTAGTTGTTAATCCCTTATTCGCCCCAACGTTGGCTCCGTTGTTTCCAAGGATTGTTACCGGTTTAGAAAAGAAATAGGCGTCGGGGTAATTTCGCATGAAATTGGTATATCCCCGGAGTTGATAGGTGCCTGCCGCCAATGAATCGGGCAGGAAAAGCTGACCAGGTGCATACCCAGCCGTTGCCCGTAGCTGCGTCCGCAACCGAACCCGCCGGGCAACGGGGTCTACCAAATCGACATATACTACCCGACTGGCACTATCCGCTTCGTGCGTAGTACCGTTCATCAGGTAGCCTTTTAACCAGATGGTTTCACCTATGAGATAAGCGTCCCGATCTGTATGGACATATACTTTCTCGGTAGGCCGCTGCTGGTTGTAAGCACGGAATCGTTCGATCACTAGTTTACTAAAATCAGGATCGTCAACAAAGTGAATCGCCGATAGTGACCCAATGGTAAGGAGAGTAATAAGCCTGACTCGGTGAAAAAAAGTAAGACGCATAGAATAGATTTCTGAATTAGCTGCCTTCGTTTGTCTACGAAGCAACTAAATTAGCAGAAATACCCTCTTTTTAGCATGACTAACCCAACTCATAAAACGGCCTTAGTGCTCGGTGCTACGGGTCTAATTGGTGAACTGCTCACGCATCGACTTGTTGATTCACCGTTCTATAACAACGTAAAAGTGTTAGTACGCAAATCGTTAAGCTGGCAGCACCCTCGTTTACAGGAAGTTCAGTTTGATTTCGACCATCCCAATGGCTTATTGACACAGGCCGACGATATATTTTGCTGTTTGGGGACAACCATAAAAAAAGCGGGTTCAAAAGAGGCTTTCCGACAAGTAGATTATCACTATCCAATCGATATTGCCCGGCTGAGTCTGGCTAATGGTGCCAAACAATTTGCGATCGTTACAGCTATGGGTGCCAACGAGGACTCATCCATTTTCTACAACCGCGTAAAAGGCGAAGTAGAGCGCGACCTAACGGCGCTGAACTATCCAACTCTACTCATTTTCCGTCCCTCTCTCCTACTCGGCAACCGCTCCGAAAACCGCCTGGGCGAACGGATTGCCTCTGGAGCCATGCGGCTCTTTAGCCCCCTTATTCCTGCTAAATATAAAGGGATTAAAGCGGATAAAGTAGCCAAGTCCATGCTGGAAACGATGCAACAGGGATTAATTGGCAAACACGTTTTTGAATCTGATGTCTTGCAGGAGTTTTAGGCTTGTTTATTGAGCTGTATCAGTTTGACTTACCCAGCTTATCCAGTTCCATAACCAGTTTGACCATGTCGCGGGTTTCGGGTGAATTCCCCATCGTCAACGAGATTGGCCCGTTTTCGGGTTGGTATGTCAGTTGGAATAGTAACCAGGGGCAACACAACCGTTCAAACTTGATAAACTCTGCCAGTTCATTACTAAGAAGACTATCAGGTTGTTGAAAGACCAACTCATAACTGTTGGCGCGCTCTATAACCCGATCGACTTTCTTAAAAATGGTTTGATGCAGTTCATTCATGCGCGCAATCTGATCATGGTCGGTTAGTTTGCAGGCCAGGACAATTTTCGTTTTCAGTTCCGTTTTCATACGAGTTGTTTGGGTCCACTGGGTTAAACAGGAGAAGGCTATGACTAATTTAACCACAGAGGGACGGAGACCACAGAGAGTTTATCCAACATATTCTCTGTGATCTCCGTCCCTCTGTGGTTAAACAAATTTTATCTGCTTAGTTTATCGACGCTAAGTCTTTGAATAACAATCGTTTTGACAACTCATTTAGCTGCTGTTCTGAACCTTGCAGGTGAAACGTTGTATGCCGATGCTGGCGTTTGGCTCCCGGAGCCAAATTTGCGGCTGGCGACGACGATTCTAATTCATAAAAATGGCCCATTTGCGGTTGGCCCGGTTTCATTGGGCCGTCGTTATAGGCATTAATAACATCGCCAGAAAAGGGATCTTTTTGATGTTCCCAGGCCGAATTGACATATTGATGATCCTTCGGATCAAAATCATACGTAACGAGCGTCAGGGTTTTGGTAGCGGAGTCGTAACTGCCAATCCAATTGGTAGCCCGTGCTGGCGAAACCCCGATCTTGCTGCGATACTTCGCATCGGCTTTAAATAACGCAGCTGTTTTTCCCATTTGTAACCGATCGGCCGGGACTTTCCCGAAATAAGCATCGTTGACCGGCTGGCCATCCCCTTCCCGGTACGGCACAATGATCATGGATTCGGGCGATGCGTTCATCATGCCCAGAATCCAGATAGACGGCATGCCTGTTTGGGCAACCCAAGCTTGTTTCCCTTTGTTGGTAATTACGTTATCAGATTGAATTCCAACTACCTTGAGTGAATGGGTATCAACGGCCAGTTGGTGCTCAATTTCTGCCTTGTCGAGCAATTTAACCGTTCGTTCGATGCCAATGTCGAAGCGGGTACCGCTGTAGTTAGTCAGCGATACGGTGCGGGCAAATGTGGCAGACGTTCTAGACGTATCGGTGATGTCAAATGGTTCTGAATCAATAGCGGCTGGTGTCTGCCAATGATCGCCATCAAATGGGTCGCCTTTTTTGAAATAGAGCGCGTACTGGCCTCCTTCCGGGCCTAACCAGAAACGATCTTCGCCCCCGAACGCATTCATATGGGGCAGAAGCTTTCCGGATTTTATCAGCTCATAGTTAATCCAACCATAGCTGGTCTGGCCGTCGGCAGTGGTCGTCATTACACGCCCCTGATAAGCGGGACAAATCAGGGCACGGGCATTTCCCAGTTCTAACTCAACTAAATCGGCATGATGCTGCTGTAAAAAAAGGCGGTCTTTGGCGTACATGTTCATGGGGGAAGCTTCTGAGGAATCGCTGGTCGACGTTTGTTCTTCAGTTGTTGCCGCTTTCCGGCTTGAACAGGCAATCAGTAAACCACTAAAAACCAAGGCTATGATTTTATTCATGAGAAAGTCAACGAACAATCTGAAAATACTGAACTTAAACAATCATTTTCGCAGCTACATATAGCTCTATAAATTACCGTGGCATCCCAATCTACTTTTGCAGATACAATACAAATCAGATCTGCGACTCCAGCCGACGAAGCAGTTGTGTATGATTTCCTATGCGATTTAGAGCAAACGGAGTTGGACACAACTGCTTTCCAAACTGTTTACCAGCAAAATCTGAGCAACCCATTCATCTATTATCTGGTAGCTGAATCACGAGATGAAGTCATCGGTTTTGTGAGTTGTCATGTTCAGTACCTGCTACACCACTCTGGAAAAGTAGGTGAAATTCAGGAGTTATATGTCCGGCCTGACGTCCGAAATCAGCATATCGGGCAAAAGCTTGTAGCTGAGCTGGGTGCACTGGCTATTCAGGAAAATTTTGTCAATCTGGAAGTGACGACCAATCAGAAACGGCTGGATACGGTTCGCTTTTACGAACGCGAGTCCTTCCAAAAAACACACGTCAAACTGGTCAAACCGATTCAAATCTAATGAGATTTACCTTCTTCTCGTTGCTGTTCATTATCCATACGCTAACCACATTTGGTCAAATATCTATACGGAACGATGCCGTTCTTGAACGAAAGCTCCGGGCTGCTATGGCTAACTTTCAGGGCGATGCGGGTATCTATGTCCGTAATCTTCGCACGGGTAAAACCGTTGCCATCAACGCCGACACTTTGTTTCCAACGGCGAGTATGGTGAAGATTCCGATTCAATGCGGCTTATTCGACAAAATCTATAAAGGCGAGTTGACGTATGACCAGGAATTAATTTACAAAGACTCTCTCCATTACGACGATGGCATTATTGGCTCACTAAAAGACGGCGCTAAAATTACGCTTAGTAAGGTTGTTATGCTGATGGAAACAGTCAGCGATAACACAGGTAGTTTGTGGTGTCAGGCCTTAGCTGGCGGAGGAACGAGCATCAACACATGGCTCGAAACGAATGGGTTTCATCAAACCCGGGTCAACTCCCGAACACCAGGCCGGGAAGCTAACCGGACCCAATACGGCTGGGGGCAGACTAGTCCACGGGAAATGGCGGAGCTACTCACTTATATCCGCCAAGGCAAGGCCATTAGTCCCGATGCCAGTGAAGAAATGTACCGGAATCTGGGTCGCCAATATTGGGACAATGATGGGTTATCGCAAGTACCGCCCGATGTCAAGATAGCCAGTAAAAATGGGGCTGTCAATCAGGCTCGTTCAGAAGTAGTGTTCGTTCATGCTCCACACGGAGAGTACGTGTATTGCATTATGACCAAGAATCAGAAAGACGAAAGCTGGACGCGCACAAATGAAGGATATACGCTTTTACGTGCAGTGGCGGCAACTTTGTGGCATCATTTCGAGCCCAAATCGACCTGGAAACCAGCAGAAGGGTATGAAAAATGGTGGTAGCATCAGCATAACAATTTGCCTGAGAACAAGTAACTTTGATATAGATAACATGACCTTATAAAATAATGACTGCTTCCCAACCTATTCTTAAGATCTATACATTCGATGAGTATGTAGCGCTGGAACAATCAGAGGGTATTCGTTATGAATATTGGGATGGCCAGGTTATCGCAATGGCCGGAACAACTAAACGGCATAACCGTATTGTACAATCTTTGTCGAGAATTCTTTATCCATTTGCACAGCGAAACGGGTGTGATGTTTACGCCGAAAACGTCCGTCAGAAGCTTAAAACAGGTCAGCGATACGTATATCCTGACATTATTTATACCTGCGATTCTGCCGATCTGGAAAATGACATGGGCGTTTGGGTCAGTTCACCGAGTTTGCTGGTTGAAGTAGTCTCCAACTCAACGCAGAGTAAGGATTTTCACGAAAAACGGCCTCACTACACAAAACTCCCTTCATTGCTTTACTACTTACTCGTCTCTCAAACCGACTATCGGGTGGAAGTATTTGAGCGTAATGTCGACTTCTGGAAATATCAGGTCATTGAGGGGGCTGATGCCATTGTTAACTTACCACTATTAGCAATAACCTTATCACTAAAAGACCTTTACGAAGGTATATCTCTGGCTAGCGACTAGGTATTCGGTTTTATTAAACAAGAAAAAGCCACCTCCCGTAAAGAGAAGTGGCTTTTTTATATCCAAAAGTTAAAAGCTTAATTCAGGAACTGCAACCGCAAGTCATTCAACTGACTACGGATAGAACCATCAACTTGCTGGTCGCCAACGCGTAAAACGTAGCCACCAATCAGTCTTGGATCAATTTTTTCTTCCAGTTCAACCAGTTTACTACCCGTTGTTTTCATAACCATTGCCTTGAACTTCTCACGTAATGCATCCGTGAGGGGTACTGTTGTAATTACAGTGGCCCGATCTACACCTTTCTGACGATCATATTGATTGATGAACTCATCAGCTATGGCATCCATAATAGGCTCCCGGTTCTTTTTCGCAATGATTTCAAAAAATGACATCGTCACGGGATCAACTCGGGTAGCGAAAACAGCTTTCAGGATAGCATTTTTCTTTTCAGCCCGAACAATGGGATTCTTCAACATCAGCAACAGCGGCCGACTTTGCGCCACGGTGTTCTTAAAGAACAGCATGTCTTTGTACATTGTCTCCGTCAGGCCATTTTCCCGAGCCAAATCTAATAACGATTTAGCATAGCGGGCGGCTACAGTAGCTACTGCCATAATCGAATTAGTTTAAGCGTGAGTTTGATACCAGATCGGTCACCAATTTCTCCTGAGCCGATTTATCGCTGAGTTCTTTCCGAAGAACTTTCTCCGCAATATCAAGCGACAGTGTAACGACTTCCTTTTTCATCTGCATAACCAACGCCTGACGCTCGTTCTGCATCGACTCACGAGCCTGCTCCAGAATCCGCTTACCTTCCGACTCCGCTTTTTCACGAGTGTCGGCCATCATTTTGTCGGCGGTTTCTTTAGCACCGCGCAGAATAGCTTCCCGCTCAGAGCGGGCTTGGGCTAATAATTTTTCATTATCAGCTTTCAGTGCAGTCATTTCCAGGCGAGTTTTCTCGGCCAGATCAAGGGCACTTTGAATATTGTTTTCGCGCTCGTTCAGGCTTTCCGTAATGGGTTTCCAGGCAAAGGCGCGAAGAATCAGAAACAGGCCGAGGAAAACCACTACCTGCCAGAATAAAAGACCGAGATCGGGAGTCAGTAAATCCATGAGTGTTAATTATGGAAAGTCAATGTTAGTAATCGTGTAATCAATCTTTTGTTAGAGAACATTCGCCCGTCGGCAATCCCAAACGGGCAAATATTCTCTGAGAAATTGGCGAGCAGTTGTGCCAGTGCCTAATGCAACCAGCCTACTCAAACTTGGTGTCTACTGGGCTCAACCGAATTAGGCTGTAGCAACCAGAAGACAAATAACGGCTGCGAACAGAGCAACGGCCTCGATCAGAGCGGCAATGATCAGCATGGCGGTTTGGATACGACCAGCCGCTTCTGGCTGACGAGCAATACCTTCCATAGCACTACCACCAATTTTACCGATACCAAGACCAGCACCAATAGCGGCCAGACCAGCACCAATAGCAGCACCCATAACTGAAACACTACCCGTAGCTTCTAACAGCATTGAAAACAACATTGCGAACATAACCTTACAACAGATTTATTAGTGAAACAAAAGATTGCTATTTATAAAATGGATAATGTAAACTGAACAGTTGATAATGACTCAATGGCTGCAATTACTCATTTTACATTATTCATTATTAACTAGTGCGCTTCCGCGCCTTCGTAACCGATACCGTGGTCGGCCTCATGGTGTTCTTCTACCGCACTACCAATGTACATAGCCGTCAGCAGTGTGAAGATGAACGCTTGCAGGAAGGCTACCAGCAATTCGATTAAATTCAAAAACAGGGTAAAAAACAGTACAACCGGGCTGATGGCAAGGCTAGTACCCATACCACCCATGTGATTGGCCATGAAAATCAGCCCCAGCAAACTCAGGATGATAATGTGACCGGCGGTAATGTTGGCAAATAACCGGATCATGAGCGATAACGGCTTCATGAACACGCCTACGATCTCAACGGGAATCATAATGGGCAGCAACGCAACCGGAACACCCGTTGGCTTCAGAATGTGTAGCCAGTAATGTTTGTTACCACTGAAGGTAACAATCAGGAATGTAATAACAGATAATACCAGCGTGACAGCGATGTTACCCGTCAGGTTAGCAGCACCTGGCAGCAGACCCAGCAAATTGTTGATCAGAATGAAGAAAAACAGCGTCAGCAGGTAAGGCAAAAACTTGGTGTATTTAGGACCAATGCTCGGCTTGGCTATTTCATCGCGTACAAACAGGATGATTGGCTCCAGAAACGATTGAAGACCTTTTGGGGCCTTACCCTTGTTCTTTGTGTAGCCACTACTAACTGCCGAAAACACCAGTATCATGATAACCGCGCTTAATAATAACGACGCTACGTTCTTGGTGATCGAGAAGTTGTAGAATTTAGCTTCGTGATCGACTTTCCCATCGGCCTCAACGCGGTGGATTTTACCGTGCTCATTTTTATACCCCTCGTACACTTGCCCGTGAGCCAGCCGTGACGAAGAAAATACTTCCAGGCCCCGATCTTTCGAGTAAAGAATTACGGGTAATGGCAATGTGACGCCGTGAGCAAACTCCCAGCCGTGATCATCTTTAATGTGGTGCATGATCATTTCACCCACATTAAATTTCCCTTTAGGAGCGGCTGCTTCGCCTTCGTGCTGAGCGTGTGCCTCGCCCTCCTGATTATGCTCCTGCGCCTTAGCGCCCACTAACGAACTCAAAATGAGAGCCGTTGCTAACAAGAACTTATTAATTGACAAACGCATCATATGATGTGACAGATCCTTTTTACGAATCGCGTCGCAAGTTACGAGTAAGCGTCCAAATCTCAAAGCCTGTGTAACATATATATAGTACAAGAAAGTCCAAAACAAAGGCACGGCGTTGCTCAATATGCTGGAATAGAAAAAAACCAACAAAGGCAAGTCCCAGTATAAGACGCGCAACGGTTGCCGCTAAGTAAAGTGGTATCAATCGTTCCTGATTACCTTGTAAACCAGTCTCTACCAGCCGTTGAGTTAAGAAGGAGACACTAAAAAAAAAGACTAGCAGAATTTTCCAGTTAGGGTGTAGCCAGGGCGAAACAGAATATCGTTCGGCTACGAAAAATACAATTGCTAATATGATGGTAAATAGGATTGTGCGGAGCATGGGGCAAGGAGGAAGGCGCAGGGAGCTGGGTAGTTTAAACAAAAAGCAGATGACATTTATTCCCTGCTCTATGCACCACGCCCCATGCTACTACTTATTTGTTAATTGGCGAATAAATAAATAAAGAGAAGCACCAATAGCGGTCAAAGACAGTACAATTGTCCAGATGGGCCGATGATTTTGCTGCCAGGCATCTAGTTTCATGCCAACCCAAACGCCTAGCCCGATCGTGCCAAGCATTTGAAAGGCAATACCACTGAATTGCACAAACGACGTTGTTTTTTCGGTCGCTTTCTTCAGTGGCTCATTGCCCCGAACTGGCTTATGTGAGTCATTCGGATTGGGTTGTTCGGGGTGGTTTTCCATAGAATTAAGGTTGAAACACAATATGCCGTACAAAATTCGTTAATTTGGCCTAACGTTCCATATTGACTAAACGTCCTGCAACGTTTTAATACGAGTGACCACGTGTTATTTTCGAATGTCCCGCTATTTTCGTAATCACCTTTTTTTAGTAATAACGGTCCTTACTGTACTGACCGGCGGACTGGTTTCGTGTTCGCAATATAGCACGAAGCCAATCAGCAAAGGGTATCATAACCTGACCTCCCATTTCAACGCCTACGTGATTGCCCGCGATGAGATTGCTCAGGCTGAACAAGAGTTGTTCAAAAAGAGGCAGGAAAATTATAACCAGTTATTGCCCATCTTGTTGCCAGTTGACTCGATGCTAATTCAACCGGTAAAACCACAGTTGGATGATGCCATCAAAAAAGCATCACTTATTCCCGAACGCCATCAGAACAGTAAATGGCTTGATAACGCCTATATATTAATTGGTCGGGCACGGTTGCTAAAACAGGATTTACCAAATGCTATTGAGGTGTTCAAGTATGTGAATACAAAAGGTACGAATGAGGATGATAAACATACAGCATTAGTAGGGCTTATGCGAGCTTATACAGAAGCTAGTGATTATACTAACGCCTTAAACGTAGCTGAATTCCTAAGGAATCAACCCCTTAACAAAGTCAACACCCGAGATTTTTACCTGACGAAAGCTTATCTCCACGAACGGCAAGGCGAATATGCCACCGCAGCAGGTATTCTGGATGCAACGTTTCCAGTCTTGAAGAAAGGAGAGTCAACAGCCCGCCTTCATCTTATAGCAGGACAATTGTACGATCTCATTGGTCAACCGACCAAAGCTGTTGACCACTACAGGCAGGTGCTCAAATCACGGCCTAGTTATGATCAGTCTTTCTATGCGAATCTGTACGCCATTCAGAGCAATGGCCTTACGGGCGACCAAAAGCGAATGGCGCAGTCGACCGAAACGTTTGAGCAATTGCTGAATGACCGAAAAAATACTGATCTGAAAGACAAAATTTATTTCACGATGGGGCTGCTTGAAGCTCGTAGTGGCCGAATCGACAAAGCCATTAAGTTGTATAGTCAATCGATTCAGGCGGCAGGTTCCAATACGTTGCAGGTGCCTTACACCTATCTGGAAATCGGTAAACTCTATTTTGAGAAGAAAGCCGACTACGCCCATGCAAAAGTATATTACGATAGCGCATTGGCACTACTGCCCAAGCAATCAGCCGATTATGCGGCTCTGCTGAATCGAAAAAAGACGCTTGATGAGTTTGTTCTTTACCAAACAACCATCCGCACCGACGACAGTCTATTGCATTTAGCCCAAATGGAGCCTGCTGCTCTCGATAAACTGCTGGATAATACCATTGCCCAACAGGAAAAAGAAGACAAAGCTCAAGCTGCATTGGCCCAACAAATTATAGATAAGGCAACTAATGGCACTGGGGGCTCTGTACCAGGAGCTACCAACTCCAATCTGCAACCTGGCGAACGCTGGGCTTTATATAATCCCATCACGCTAAGTCAGGGTCGACAGGAGTTTTCGATACGTTGGGGAAACCGACCTCTTGAAGATAACTGGCGACGCACGAACAAAGAAGCATCAGTAGCAATTGCCTCTACAAATAGCCCCGTTGTTGGTAGCTCACCCGCGAATTCAGTGAATCCAAACGCGCCCTTGCTTCCCGTCGATGCATCGAATCCAGCGGCCAACCTAACCAGCCCGGCAGCTGGTCGGAAAGCGAAGAAAGATGCTATGATGACCAAGATTCCGTTCGCAAAGGAAGCACAGCTCGCAGCGAACCAACGGGTTGAAAATGCACTGTACAAGCTAGGAAAACTGTATAAGTTTCAACTTAATCAGCCTGCCGACGCCATTCCAACGTTTGAACAATTATTGACCCGTTACCCAAATACACTTCAGAAACCAGAGGTGTATTATTTACTGTATTTATCAAACGATCAGTTAGGAAAAGCCTCGCCTTGGAAAGACAAATTACTGGCAGAGTACCCGAACACCTCTTACGCTCGTCTAACTGGAAAAGCTGCCGTTCAGACTAGTGACTCCGAGGCTCAGGCGCTGAAAGCTTACACGGCTATTTATGAACTCTACCAAACGAACCCCACGGAGGCATTAGCCCGTGCAGAAACAGCCATGGGAAGCTTTTCTGGGACTCAACTGGAAGATAAACTAGCGTTACTTCGGGTTATTCTGGTTGGCAAGACAAAGACGATAGATGCCTACCGGCAGGCACTCAACGAATTTATTCGCGATTATCCGGGCAGTCAATTGCTGCCTCGTGTGAAGGAAATGCAGACCGCTGCCGAACAGGCATCCGTGAAACGAAAATAAGAAAGTTTACCGTTTACTGTTTTCGGTGGCAGACGCACAAATGCTTCGCGCTACTGTAAACGGTAAACCGTAACCCGCAAACCAAAATACGAATGATTCAATTTGCACCCGGACCTTACCGGACTATAATCCGAAATCTCTGGCGATACTCGCTGATTGGCATAATACTGTTAATTTTATACGTGCTTGCAGTCAGTTATAACTTTCTATGGCTTTTTGGTGGTATGCCGAGCTTAAAAACGCTCGAAAACCCCAAAAGCGAAGAAGCATCAGAAGTGTACACATACGACCATCAGCTACTGGGTAAGTACTATGTTGAAAACCGTACTCCCATAGAAATCTCACAGGTGTCGCCCAATGTTACATCTGCCTTATTGGCAACTGAAGATGCCCGTTTTATTAAGCACTCTGGCATTGACCCTCGCTCACTTTTCCGGGCTGTAAGTGGGTTCCTTACGTTCAAGGACGCGTCGAGTTCAGGAGGAGGCAGCACACTCACCCAACAAACGGCTAAGAATCTCTTCGATACCCGTCAGGAAGAATTACGGGGCTTACTAGGCAATATTCCTGTAATTGGTCTGGTGATCGCTAAAACGAAAGAATGGATTTTGGCAGTGCGTCTAGAACGTAATTATACCAAGCAGGAGGTCATGATGATGTACCTCAACACGGTATCATTCGGAAATAATACCTATGGCATAAAAACCGCAGCCAAAACCTATTTCAGTAAGGAACCCTGGAATCTGAATGTTGAGGAAGCCGCTATGTTGGTTGGTATGCTTAAAAACCCTACGTTTTATAATCCCCGTTTGTCAGAAGAACGCACCAAAGAGCGCCGAAACGTGGTGTTGGGGCAGATGAAAAAATACAAGTTCCTGACCGACGAGCAGTATTTCACCTACAAACGTAAGCCACTAAAGCTTGACTTTAGCGTTGAGAATCAGAATACAGGTATGGCTGCCTATTTCCGCTCGGTCATCAAAGACGATATCAAAAAATGGATTAGACAATACAATGAAGAAAACCCCGGCGCAGACCTAGATCTCTACACGAGTGGTCTGAAAATCTTCACTACTATCGACTCACGCATGCAGGCCTATGCCGAAGAGGCTATAATGACTAACATGCGCGATCAGCAAAAGAAGTTCTACGAACACTGGCGTGGCCGGAATCCCTGGGTAAAAAAAGATCCCCGAACCAAAAAATACATTGAAATTCCAGGCTTTATTGAAGAGCGAGCCAAACGAACTACACGGTATAAGCAGCTCAAAGCGGCCTATGGAAACGATGAGAAAGCGATCTGGGAGAACATGCGAAAACCTATCAAGATGAAAGTATTCGTCTATGGAGGTAAACGCAATGAGAAAGACACGACCATGAGTCCACTGGATTCTATTCGCTACTATAAACGGCTGCTTAGCACTGGATTTATGTCAATGGACCCACGTAATGGGTATGTGAAAGCATGGGTAGGTGGCGTCAGTTTTAAACATATGAAGTTCGACCACGTTCGCCAGAGCCGTCGCCAGCCTGGTTCGACCTTTAAGCCATTTGTTTACCTCACAGCTATGGATCAAGGCTTTGTAACACCTTGTAGCCATATCACCGACCAGCCAACTACGTTTGCGCATGGTGAAGATAACAACGGCGGACCAGCCTGGACTCCTCATAATTCGAATGGGAAATATAGTTATCAGAGCCTCTCGCTACGGGAAGCACTAGGTCAGTCGATAAACACAGTCAGTGCCCAATTGATCAAGAAAACGCGCGCTGCTGAGGTTATTAAATATGCCCATGATATGGGGATCGAAAGTACCGATTTGCCCGAAAATCCCACACTTTGCCTGGGAACGGGCGATGTTGCCGTCTATGAAATGGTAGCGGCTTACTGTGCATTTGCCAATGGCGGCATGCGTGTCCGGCCCATGATGCTGGTCCAGATTCAGGATAAGAATGGCAATGTGTTAAAGAACTTTACGCCCGATGCCAAGCAGGTAATTAGTGCTAATCGAGCTTATGAAATGCTGCACCTGATGCGTGGAGCTGTTGAAGAGCCAAATGGTACAGCTAAACGTCTGGAAACGCAATATAAACTACTGGAAGGTGGTAATGAGATTGCTGCAAAAACGGGTACCACCTCGAACTATTCAGATGGTTGGTTCATGGGCATGACCCAGCACCTTGTATCGGGCTTGTGGGTAGGTGGCGACGATCGGTCTATTCACTTTCGTACTATCGAATTGGGTCAGGGTGGCCGAGTGGCCATGCCTGCCTGGGGGATGTATATGCAGAAAATTTACAAAGACCCAACCTTAACAACGTATCGTCCTGAACCTTTCCGAAAACCCAATAACTTTAAAATTGATTGTGGTGGCTACAATATAGATTCGTCGCAACGGTATATTCCACCTAAAGTGGTACCAGAAGATGAAGATGAGATATTACAGTAACTCACCTGGGCCAGCAAACATGCTGGCCTTTTTAGTCGATAAATTATAAGCAACCTTTCACGAATATTGGTTGTTTTGTAATACCGACCTTCCCGGTTGGATAAATGGTAAGAACCTGACCAAGCCGATCGATCCTATACTATGCCTGAATTCGACTACAAACAAGAACTAGCCAAAGTACCACACGAGCCGGGAGTTTATCGCTACTTCGATCATACGGGCGAGGTCATTTATGTTGGGAAAGCAAAAGATCTAAAAAACCGGGTCAGCAGCTATTTCACCAATTCCAAAGGACACGACCGAAAAACCCTGCGCTTAGTAAGTCAGATTCGGAAGATTGAGTTCACCATTGTTCATACCGAATTCGACGCGCTTTTACTGGAGAATCAGCTCATCAAGCGATACCAGCCAAAGTTCAACATTCTCTTGCGCGATGATAAAACGTATCCCTTTGTCTGCGTCACGAACGAGCATTTTCCTCGTGTATTAACAACCCGACGTATTGATCGTAAATTAGGTACGTTTTACGGCCCTTTCGCCAATCTAAAACCTATGTACACAGTGCTTGACATGTTTAGTCAGCTGTTTACGATTCGGACCTGTAATTTTAATCTCGCTCAGGAAAACATTGAAGCGGGTAAATATAAAGTTTGCCTGGAATACCATATCGGCAATTGTAAAGGCCCTTGTGAAGGCAAACAAAGCGAAGCCGATTACAACAACGATATTGAACAGGTTCATCACATTTTGAAGGGAAACCTGAAGCCAGCGCAGGACTATTTTAAAGCTCGGATGGTGGAGGCCGCCAACGATCTGGCATTTGAGCAGGCTCACAAGCACAAGGAAAAGATGGATATTTTACAGCGGTTCCAGAGTAAGTCGACTGTTGTAAACCCCAAGATTGCTGATGCGGATGTATTTTCGATCGCTTCCGATGAAGTATCTGCTTACATCAACTTTATGAAGGTTGTGAATGGTACGATTGTTCAAACCCATACGGTAGAAGTTAAGAAGAAACTCGACGAAGCTGATATTGATCTTCTGGCTATGATGATTATTGAGTTCCGGGAGCAATACGGTAGCCAGGCGAAAGAGATAATTTCAAACATTCCGCTGGATGTGGATTTGAAAGCTGAAGTGACAGTTCCGCAAATTGGCGATAAGAAAAAATTGCTGGACATGTCACTAAAGAACGTACTGTATTTCCGGCGAGAACGACAGGAACGGGCAGCCGCTGAAGCTACGGCCAGTGCCAGTAAAAAAGACCGTGTTTTAATTCGATTAAAGCAAGATTTACAACTAAAATCACTGCCAAATCGCATCGAGTGTTTCGATAACTCGAACATTCAGGGTACCAATCCCGTATCGGCTATGGTGTGTTTTATTGGCGGTAAGCCTGCGAATAAAGAATACAGGCATTTTTCCATCAAAACCGTTATCGGTCCGAATGATTTTGCCAGTATGTTTGAGGTTGTTACCCGCCGGTATACACGTGTGATTACAGAAGGTAGCGATATGCCTGACTTGATTGTTATTGATGGTGGCAAAGGGCAACTTAGCGCAGCCTGCGATGCCTTAAAAGCCCTCGACCTCTACGGTAAAGTGCCCATTATTGGTATTGCTAAACGCCTGGAAGAGATTTATTTCCCCGAAGATAATCTGCCCCTTTACATCGATAAGAAATCAGAATCGCTCAAGCTAATCCAGCGTATTCGCGACGAAGCCCACCGCTTTGCGATTACGTATCACCGTGACAAACGTAGTCGTAATAGCCTTATCAGTGAACTGGAAAATGTGGAAGGTGTTGGTAAAAAAACAGCAGCTAAACTTCTGAAACACTTTAAAGGTGTAACAAAAATTCGAGAGGCTTCATTTGACGAAGTCGCTGAAGTAGTGGGACAGGACAGAGCACATAAATTGAAGGAATATTTTGATACTATTGAAAATGGATAACAGTAAAGTGGCTTTTCAGCCGCTTATAAACCAATACCATTATCCTATAAACATGAGCCATCCCGAATTTTGAGCCAGAACAATAAGCGCTCAACAGGGCATTGGCAATAGCTAATCGTAATCTATAAATCGACCGGGGTAATTCCATGCTTACTAAAGTAGTGTTCTCGTCAGTGCAATACTCCTTATTCAAATATGAAACAGTTCATACCATTCTCCTGTTTTAGTGGAGTTTATGGTGGAAGATCATCAGGGGGACGCCGGCATATAGCGTCATACTTTTTGTAAGGCTTTTGCCAAAGAGTTTGTCGGGTAAGCTGCGGTAATGAGCAGACATTACCAATAGATTAACTTTATTCTCTTCCAGATACTGTTCCAACCTATTTTCTACGTTGTTGCCTGTTAGTAGTCTGAAATTAATCCCGGAAAGCTGAGTTCTTACTTTTACTTGTTGCTCAAAACTCTTTAGTGCATTTACAGCAGCAGTCGATTCTTCTTTTATTACATGGATAACTGTGATGTTTGCCTGGAAAGATTGAGCAATTTTCGACAGGTTTTCCAGATTGACAATATCGTCTGGCATATAATCGCTGGCATACACGATTTCTTCGAGCGTTTCCAGTTGCAGATTCTCAGGGATGACTATTACGGGGCACGTGGCTTTTTCTACTACCCAGGAGGTATTTGTACCAAAGAGCCGTCCTTCCAGTTTATTACCTAAGCCCTGGGTTCCCATCACAATAAGCTCAACACTTCTTTCTGCCAGCAGTTGCAATAGTTCCTCGCGCAACTCGTTTTTACTGCTGATATATTCAGGCGGAGAAAAGGCGCTGACACTGATGTTATCGTAAAGTTCTTTTAGTTTCTGGTCAGCATGCAGCTTTGCTGTAAGTGATTCTTGCTCTAATGCTTTGGCAGATACATAGGCGTTCGTATGATAGGTGTGGAAAGAGTGAAAAAGAATAATATGGGCTTGGAGTTTTTGCGATAAGTTGATGGCAAAAATCAGTGCGTTTTCTGCGGTTTTCGAAAAATCGACTGGGACTAAAATTGTTTTCATGATTTTACCGAGTACTGATTAATTCGTCGTAAAGCTACGTCAGGGGCAATAAGTAGGGCTGATCTTCGTCAGTAATCGACCTGAGATTGCTTTCTTTTTCTTATCCTTTACCAGTATGGCTCATATTATCCACCATATCTTTATATCATAAAAAAAGCGGCTTTTAAGCCGCTTTTTTTATGATATAAAGATATTCTTAATATTCCCAGAGACCGTGTTCGGTTTCCATCAATTCGTATTCTGTTTGATAGGATTTTAGCAAACCTTCACGGTCGCCATACATACCCACTAAGTCTGTATCTCCTGGATTAGCTACTTTCGTAATCCGTCCATAGAATAACCGTAGATCAAATGCGTCAGCCAAGTTTTTGTGCTGAGCCTGATTTTGTGGGTTATACCAGATAAATTTCTTCGGATCACTACGGAATAACTTATCTAAATCTTTATACTTGAATGAAGCAATAGGTTTTTCATAGCCAGCAGCATTCTTATCAGCTGGCAGGAGAAGCGTTATTGTCTGCATATCATAGTAAAGACGCGAGCGTTTTTTGTCAAAAATCCAATCTTCTTTAACTTCAAGGATATTTAACTCTTTAGGGAAATACTCATCGCCAGACAAAACAGGTGCCTGAGCAACGGCTACCGTATCCTTTTTAGGCTCTACAACGGGCTCAACTACTTTCTTTCCTTTTTTACCCTTTGCATTTTTAGCAACTGCTGATTTTTTCTTAGGTGCTCCCCAGCCATCATCAACAGGCTCAGCGGCTTTCTTAGGCGTTCCCCAACCGTCATCAGGCTTTTTCTTGTCATCCTTTTTCGGTGTATCCCAGCCATCATTCTTAGCTCCGCCTTTACCATCTTCTGTAAAACCAGCCGCTTTTTCTTCTGCAGATAGGCCACCACCTGTATTCGGAATCAGCAGGTTTTCGTGAAATTTCTCAGGTGTTATCTTCGTCGTACACGAATCATTGGTGTAGGCGTCAATAAGGCCAGCTTTCACAGCTTCCATCAAATATTTTGAAATCTCATTGTTCTTTGAGAACATAGACTGATTCTGTTTCTCCTTCAGGTCGATTCGACGCCAAAGGGTCTTCTTCATCATAATATCATTCTCATTGATTCCACGAACCGAATTTGCATTTACGCCACTGCTCGCCTTCTCCTGGGCCAAGGCTTTCCCCCCTGCCAATGCCAGCGCAGCTACAGCTAGCACACCAGCAAATCGTATCGTTTTAATCTGTGTCATGGCTACTACTTGTTGTCAATTCAGTAAGTTAACGGTTAAGAAACCGCTTTAGTACATCAATAGAGCGAAATCTGTGCTAGCGTATTACCCATGGGTACGTCACTTATATCCCCCTTGAAATTTCGGCGCTGTACTCCATTTACTTCAATAACTAGTCGATCACCGGGCTGCGCTTCGGCAGCAATCTCACCAATTGAACCTCCACCAGCTCCTACTTCGGCAGTTTTAACCCGTCTGGTACCGCGTACTAACGATATGGTAGCCCCTGTTGTCCGGAAGTTAGCATCCTCAGGTGAGAATGCAGCAAAACTAGGATCAGGAACCGCCTGTATCTTCACGCTACGTGCTGATGACGCTGGTACGCCACGGGGATCCGTTGTTGGCGTTCCGCCAACCGAAATCTGCAAAGTTGGACGTGGCACTTTATTCACTCGGAATGGCTCTGTACCTAACAGACTACCAGCGTTACTAATATTTAAAGCAACACTAGCTGAATTCGGCACAACCGTTACTTTCCCTTTTTCTCCCGATGCAATTACTGCAGCACCGTTAGCTGTAATCGTTGGGTTCCATAAGGCGCCTAGTTGTGGGCTTTGAATGCTCAGTTTATTAGCGCAACCAAGATACAAAGGCGGTAACGTACCTGTTTCAATTTGATAGGAAGGCTTCGCAACGAAATACTCGGCCGATAAAGGCACTGTTTTCAAACCCGCTGGAGTTTGGTAAGCAATCGAGCCGGTTAGTACTCGACGAGCCAAACCGTTTTTGTCATAAGCACCACCCTGCGCTGTAAATTCAACAATACCCTGACCATCCTGCATCCGAACGGCACCACCGTTCAAACTCATACGAGGTTGAATACCTGACGATGAAGCAGCCAGGAACATTTGTCCTTTAAACTTCGTGCCCGCTACAACGACTTTAGAGTCCATGCTAAGCATGGCAATGATTTTATCGAATTTCACGTCTTGTGCACCCACTTTACTAGCTAGTACATCAAGGACTTCACCTTCAATACGGCGTACATCTGCTTGTTTCTGACTTAATACGGCCAGTGCTGCAGGTACAGGCGTTTGAGCAAAGTTCAGTTCAGCAAAATCCTTTCTTTTTTGATCTGGTGAGTTACTAGCAATGGGATCATCTTTCCCATCAAGAGCCATAGGGCTATATTTTATGCCTGAGTACTTTGAAAGATTATCAACATAACCATTCAGTTGATCTTTCAGCTTAAAGGCAGCTCCATTACGGTTTGTACCGATCATGAGCTGAGCTACTTTTTCTTCTTCGCTCAGGTTCTTAATATTGCCCGACTCATCGCGACCACCACCAGCTACAACTAATTGCTCTTTGAGCTTATCAATTTCACCAATTACATCCGACGTTATCTTCCGTACTTCATCAGCTTGTTTAACAATGGCTAAGTCAGTAGCCCGATTGCCTGATTTTTCAACGGTCGCCCGAATATTGTCAAATGTGCCCTGATTAATTTTACCAACGGCTCCCGTAGATTGCTCTAAGCTATTATTAATTAAAACGAATTTCTCCAGAATGGCCGACGTGACTTGCAGAGCCAGTAAAGCGGTCAAAACCAGATACATCATCCCGATCATTTTCTGACGGGGTGTCTCTTTTGTGCCTGCCATAAACTATGGTAGTGAGAATAAAAAAAGTGGAACAGGCCGCCGTAGCGGTTATCGTATTAAGAAGAGAAAAGTTTACATTCTGAGAATAGCATAAGATTCTGAATTACAAAATCTTATGCTACAATCGTAAACCGGTTTTAATTGCCCCGCATGGCTGTTAGCATGCTGCCGTAAACACCATTGAGGGACGCTAGATTACCCGTTAGCTTAGCCAGTTCATTTTTAAACTGCTGTGTATCGCGGCTGGCATCGCTCATATTTTCCATGGCAGCGGTCAGGCTACCATAGAAAGCGTTCATAGCTTTCAAATGCTTGTTTGTGTCCTGCAGTTCCAGTTCATAAACTGCATTCAAAGCACCCATATTTTTGGTCACTTTCTGGAACTGATCCCGATAATCTTTCGCTTCAGTAGTTGCATCAGCCATTGAATTCATCGCAGTGATTGCTGTACCATACGATTTGTTCATTTCGGAGATTGAAGTCGATGCCGACTTCACGTTCCGGGCATAGTCGTTTGTAGCCACTGTTGCTTCTGTCAGATCAGATAGCTTCGAGACGGTTTCGTTCAGATTCCGGAAACCCGATCCTAAGCGTTCGAATACGTCAGGCGTTACTTTTGCCTGCGCTAACATTTGATCCATATTACCCGTCAGACCGTTAGCTTGTGGAGCTGGTTTACGGGCTTCACCTTTAAAATCATCAGCCAGCTCAGGATAAACTTTTTCCCAGGCATATCCATCACCTGCTGTTGCTGGCATTGTAAAACTCTGAACTGCGTACAAGGCAAAAATAACTACTTCCGTTAGCAGACCGAGCGTTAACATAAAGCCAAATTGCTCGTTGTGCGTAATTTTAGCCCAAGCGCCGAAAATAACGACTGCCGCCCCGGCACTATAAATGGTTGGTACTAAACGATCCCAAAAGAAACTTGTGGATTTTTCTGCTGCCATGATAAGCGATTGTTGGATGGAATAGGTAATTGACTTTGGTTATACTTTTTTAGCTGCTTTTTTGCTGGTTTTACTCTTGCTGCTACCTCCTACCTTACCTCCACGAGCCGATGCAGTGCGTCCTTCCAGATTATCCATTACACAACGGAATCCAATATAAGAGCGTTTCTGGTCTTCATATTCATAAGAGCGTGTACCCGTTTCCAGGTAGTAAGCGATATCCTTCCAGGAACCTCCGCGAACCACTTTACGAGGTTCATCTGCATTCTGATTATCGGGGTTCATATCCCATACAATAGCGTTTGTATTATCGGCGTAAGCGTCGCGGCACCATTCAGCAACGTTTCCAGCCATGTTATACAGACCGTAATCGTTCGGACTATATGCAGTTGCTGGGGCTGTATATGGGTAGCCATCGGCATCGAAGTTACCACGTTGTGGTTTGAAATTAGCCAGGTAACAACCCTTGCCGTTAGCCACATATGGATTCCCCCATGGATACTTAGCTCCGCTTTTACCACCACGGGCCGCCCATTCCCATTCTGCCTCCGATGGGAGACGGAAACCGAACGAACGATAAGCGCCATCTTTAGTACGAAAATCGTCAAGCGTATTTGTACGCCACTTGCAGAAGTGCTTGGCTGCAATCCAGCTTACGCCTACTACAGGGTAGGTATCAAAAGCGGGGTGTGCATAATAATGCTCCAGCATTGGGTCACCGTTGTGATAGGTGAAATCGTTTTTCCAAACAGTTGTGTCTGGATAATACTTGGACATAATTTCCTCTTCACCCAATGTCGACACCGAATCCGCCAGTAAGGCATTGACATACTGCCGATACTCGTGGTTTGAAATTTCGGCATCATCCATATAGAATGAGCTGATTGTTACCTGCCGATTCATGTTAATTTGAGTAGCAGCTACATCTTCATCAGCCTGCCCCATAATAAATGAACCTGAAGGAACTAAAACCATGCCATAGGGGGTAGGTTGTTTCCAGCCTTTACGCCCGGTGGCTGTAATTTCCCCGTTTGTAACGCCGACTTCTCCTCCTTTGCCGCCTTTGCCTCCAAATTTTGACTTCAGAAAGCCACAACCTTGCATAAGCAGTACCACTGCTGCGACCATCACTACCCGGGTTGCGTTGACTGTTAACCAGTTATACTTCATCATCGTAGACCTTTTCTTCTTCTTCTTGTGCGAGACCAGACTAAAAACGAAAATCTGTTTGGTTATTGTATGTAAAATCGAGTTCAGAATTATTTTCTATCCGTATTCTTACTCAACTGTATTCCTATTTTGCACAAACTGACTTACCATCAGATCAGGCTATTCCCCAAAAATAAGGCACTAGCTGCAAACTGCCTAACAAGAATATTGCCAAAACGATCTGAATACCTAAAATTAACCTATTTCCCGGTCTAAAATCAATAGCGAAACCGTGGTGTCCTCACAATTGGTTTTTTACGGGCATCAGGTGCTGGTAGTGCATAGCCTACTATAATTTCATGCGAGGTCGGGCTTTTTATTTGTGTTCCACTGGTTGTTACATCTAATGAATAGCCAACACGCAGGGCGTTGTTACGCATCAGATTAATACCAACAGTAGCCATAGCAGCATCCTTTAAGCGATAGCCAATGCCTGCCCATATCCGGTTATCATAGGTTCCAACGATATTAACTGATGCTACCGACCCTGTCATCCCCTGTTTCGTACTATATTGAACGAGCACAGAGGGCTGTATATCAATATTATACCCTAATCCCAAACGGTATCCTGCCGATATATACGCTTTAGGTTCAGAAACATCAGTCGAGTACCCGCTAACATAGCTGTATGTAGCCTGATTCAAGTGCGTCATGCTTACACCTATCCAATAATCAGTTGTGTTATAATAGACCCCTGCACCAATATCAGGTTTAAACTGGTTAATACGTCCGGTAGGGATAAGAGGATCATTAGGATCTGTAGCTCGAAACTGGCTAAAGTCTAGCCCACGATTAAACATGCCTGCCTGCACACCCAACGCCAGTGTTCCATTTTTCAGTGCCAACCGGTAAGCGTATGAAACTTGCACGGCCTGATTAATGGAAGGGCCATATTTATCATTCAGCGCATAAATACCAATTCCGCTCTTAATTTTTGCCAATGGCATATTGAACGAAAGTAACTGGCTGCTTTGCGCAGCACTTCCATCTCCATTACCAATTGTCTGATAACCCAGATACTGCGTTCGGTGTGTAAGTTGTAATCGGGTTACGCCCTCCGACCCGGCGGCAGCCGGATTGTAGTAGAGCGGGTTGTACATGTACAAACTAAATTGAGGGTCCTGCTGCGCTTGGGCGGTTGGAACAGCAATCGTCAGCAATAACAAGGCGTAAACGTAGAGTGTGCGAATCATACGGCCTAAACAAAATTCAGAACGGCTATTGATCAACGATGACAGCGTTCTCTTAAACAACATCACAGTTTACAACTAAACGCGTGTAAAGACAAATTATTGGCCTGTTAATAAAGGCTAAATGCCGGAAATGAGGTTATTTCTCGGTTCCGGCATTCAGTTTTCTATAACGGCAATTATTTATTAATTGTTAGCCTTTTTTAGATACAAATCTAAAGCTCCTGTCATAGAAGGTGCATTGGGTAGTGGCGCTTCAATATCAAGGGTTAAACCAGCCTCAGTAATTGCTTTGGCAGTGGTAGGGCCAAAAGCCGCCATCCGGGTTCCATTTTGATTAAAATCCGGAAAGTTGCTTAATAACGAACTAACACCTGATGGGCTGAAAAAAGCAATTATGTCATAGCTTTTTATATCCAGATCCGATAAATCCGTTGGAACAGTCTCATACATAACGGCTTCCGTAAAATGTAGGCTACTCGTATCCATAAATTCAGGAATATCATTCCGCCGGATGTTCGAACAGGGAAACAGGAATTTTTCATTCTTGTGTTTCTTGATCAGATCGAACAGTTCGGTGGCCGTTTTTGTCCCGTTAAAGATTTTACGCTTCCGAATGACGATGTATTTCTGCAAATAGTTAGCAGTCTGCTCCGAAATACAGAAGTATTTCATATCGGCAGGAACATCAACCCGGCCTTCCTGGCAAATCCGAAAAAAGTGGTCGATCGCATTTCGGCTGGTAAAGATAATAGCCGTGTGTGCCAGGATATTAATCTTCTGCCGCCGAAAATCTTTAAATGACACGCCTTCAATCTGAATGAAAGGGCGAAAGTCGATTTGAAGATTGTACTTGCTAACTAAATCAAAATACGGAGATTTCTCGTCGGCGGGTCGGGATTGGGTTACTAACATCCGGTTTACTTTCGTAAGCCGGGCCTCTGTGGATTGCATACTAGTCTCGTTCATTGAATCTCTACTCGGGTCAATAGTCAGTTGGCAGCTAACAGTTTTCTGCCGACAGTCTTTACTTATTTGCTGACTGTCAACAGCATCCTGATGACTGAAAACTCATTCATCACAGCGCAAAACGCAAACCGATGATGAGGGGAATCAATTCAACGATACAAAGGTACGAAAATAAATAAAGATTCTTGATAGGGTCTACACTACGTATGACGAAGTATAAAAGTGTTAAGCGGGCAGCATAAAATCCGATCAATGGTAATAATAGTGCATTCTGCGACCATGTAGTAGCTGATGTATTGTAAGCGAATACGGCCAGAAGAAGGGTTAGAGCCGTAAAAAACAACAAAGACGACTGTAATATTTTAAAATAATGAACGTTAACAACCTCCTGTAATTTATAGAGCCCACCCATTATTTCTAAAGCAACGTATTTACCGATCAGGCTTAGAAAGGCTACTCCGCTTAATAAAAAGAACTCACCTACCAGCCAACCCAGGTGTTGTTCACCCTGCAACAATGTTCGCGAAGCAAATACATCTAAATTACGGCTTTGAACAAAAACAATCAGATAGGCAATAACAAAGCTTAAATTAAGAGCGAACAACGTATTGGTGCTGCTCAGAGGCCTATTGATGAGAAATGAGTCATCCTGAGCCCGCATGGAGACTAAATCACGTAAACTATAAAAGCGCTGAAAAGCGCGGTGGTAAAACGTAAACAAAAAAGCATGCGAAGCCAGTAGAAACAATAACCCCAGGCCCAGAAAATTTTCATATATAGTTCGGGGACGGGGCCGTACGCTTAGGTTATCATCGCGCAGAACAACGGGTTTCTGCGTAGCAGATTTGGGGTAACCAATGAATAATTCCTTATCGGCAAGCCCTGGACTTCCATAAATAGTCAGAAATAGTTCAGGCTGATGATAGATTCGGTATAGGCTATCGATACTTAATACCTGCCAACTACCAGCACGGAGTTTTCGCTTAAGTGCTGCGTTGAGAAATAGATACCCGTCTTGCCGGGTAGATACTAGCAAATGATAATGTCGATTACTTTCCAGATCTACGTAAACGCTTACGGCCGTCTGATCGGCATGTTGTTCAATGATGTAAGGAACATAAGCTTTTGCCCGTTCATCGTATACCTGAAAATCATCGTGGAAATCGTGGACCGGATAATAACCTCCCCCCGGTCCAATGCCCGTTGTACGAGGCTGAGCAATAACGATGTCAGCTATTAAGAGAAGAATGAGTGAATTAGTGACGGTCCAACGCTTCGGTGAGTAAATGAGTGCACTAAAAAACGCATGGAGCGCTCTTGACTCATCTTGAATTCGATTACCGAAGCGTCGGACCGTCACTAATTCACTCATTCGCTCATTCACTCATTAATTTTTTCCCAACGCTTTCAGCATTGTGTCGCCAATAAGGGCAGGAGACTCAACAACATGGATACCACATTCACGCATGATGGCCATTTTAGCGGCTGCTGTATCATCGGCTCCGCCAACAATAGCACCAGCGTGCCCCATCCGGCGGCCTTTTGGGGCAGTCTGACCAGCAATGAAGCCAACCACAGGTTTACGATTGCCATCAGCTTTAATCCAGCGAGCGGCTTCAGCCTCCATGCCACCACCAATTTCGCCAATCATAACAATTGCATCGGTATCTGGGTCGTTCATGAGCAGTTCAACAGCCTGTTTGGTTGTTGTACCGATGATTGGATCACCCCCAATACCAATAGCCGTCGATTGCCCAAGACCTGCTTTAGTTAACTGATCAACAGCTTCGTAGGTAAGCGTTCCCGACTTGGAAACGATACCAATACGGCCTTTCTTAAAGATAAAGCCAGGCATGATACCCACCTTACATTCTTCGGCAGTCATAACACCGGGGCAGTTTGGCCCAATGAGCCGTACATCCTTATCGGCTAAGTAGTTTTTTACAGCTACCATGTCTTCTGTCGGAATACCTTCAGTAATACAGATGATTACCTTAATACCGGCTTCTGCAGCTTCCATAATGGCGTCAGCTGCAAAGGCAGGCGGCACGAAAATGATGGAAACATTGGCTCCAGCCTGTTCAACAGCCTGCTGAACGGTGTTGAATACGGGCCGGTCGAGGTGCGTTTGGCCACCTTTTCCAGGTGTTACGCCCCCAACAACGCTGGTACCATATTCGATCATCTGCTGGGCATGAAAACTGCCTTCCGAGCCAGTAAAGCCCTGGACGATAACTTTAGAATCTTTGTTGACTAAAACAGACATGACAGGTTTTAGAAATCGTTGGCGATACGGTTATGTAAGAAAAGACGAATAGATAAAGGGATGCGGGATTTCCTGCTGGTTCATCTATCCTTCTTGCGTCTTTAAAAGTTGGGCAAAAGTAGCCGAAACTTCGTAAATTACGTGATGATTTTTTCGCATATCCTTTCCGGCTCCATTCTGGCCGGGGCGGGCGTCGGCGTGTTCTGGCACTTTTTCGGACGCATTTCCTTATTCAACCGCCTGTTATGGGGTTTCTTTTTGCTATTAACATCGCTGGCAGCTTTGATTGGAGTAATTTATTTCGCTGGTAATGAATCGCTCGAACCGCTCCATCAATCTATGATTATACTGTCTGATAGTCTGGGAGTTGTGTGCGTCGTAACCGCCGTATACGCCCTCCTGAATCAGCGAAAACTTTCCCTGACAACGTTCACAACGACTATACTTATTGGGCTGTGTTTATTTATCAGTCTATTACTACCCGACGTACGTGTTTTTACACCTATTGTTCCTTCATTAGGTATTTTAGTTCTGATGCTGATGGCCGTATTTTCCTTACTTCAACGTAACAAACGTGGCCTCTGGGTAGTCATGGCGACAATGATGATGGGCTTAGCTACGAAAGCAGATGCCTTTAGCTCACTTATTCATCCCACCGATTTTTACCATTACGCTACAACAGTTGCCCTCTGGTTTTTCGGAAAAGCATCAGACTGGCGCGTTGGCATCGTGTAACTTATCATTACACCGAAAAAAAGGAGCGTTATCCTAACCAATCCTTTCCGCAATCAGTTACTCACTCTATCTTTTCCATATAGGAAAAAAAAGAAGCGATTAATTACTCAACGAACGTGAATTTATTGGAATTAGCACACGATCCGGTCCAGACCGCCCGAGCCGCCCGGCTTGTGTACATGAGCGACACAATGCCGGGTATTCATCGTCAGCGCGTGGGTAATCATTTTACTTACGTCGATCCCAAAGGCAACCTGCTTGAGGATGAAACAACATTAGCCCGTATCCGAAGCATGACCTTGCCACCGGCTTGGGAAAGCGTCTGGATCAGCCCCAAAGCCAATGGGCATTTACAGGCTACGGGCATCGACACCAAAAATCGGAAGCAATACCGCTACCATACAAAGTGGAACGCCATTCGGAGTGAAACAAAATTTTTCCGAATGGTGGCCTTTGGTGAAGCACTGCCGCTGCTTCGAGAGCGATTGGCCAAAGACCTGAAAACCAGTACACTTTCTCGGGAGAAAGTAATTGCTATTGCGCTCAGCGTGATGGAACAAACATTGATCAGGGTAGGAAATGCCGCCTACGAAAAAGAATATGGGTCTTATGGCCTGACAACGCTTAAAAACCGGCATGTGAAGCTCGAGGGCAATGAGGCTCGCTTTAGCTTTAAAGGCAAAAAAGGTATTTACCACGACATTACCCTCCACGATCGGCGATTATCGCGCTTGGTGAAAGCCTGTAGAGACCTTCCAGGAAAAGAGTTATTTCAATATATTGATCCAAACGGCGATCGCCACTCTATCGACTCGGGTATGGTGAATGATTATTTACACGATACGATGGGCGATGATTTTTCGGCAAAAGATTTCCGTACATGGGCCGGAACCGTGAACGCGTTACGGCTTCTAGTTGAGCTGGAGCCTTGCGATACGGAGAAAGATCTGAAGAAAAATGTAAACACGGTGCTGGACGAAGTAGCCCACCAATTAGGAAACACTCGTACTGTTTGCCGAAAGCATTATGTACATCCGCAAATTATGGAAGCCTACGAATGCCAGGATTTGAATCCGTACATCAAACAAAAAACCAGATTCCGCCAAAGCAGCCCTTTTGGACTTGACGGCGTTGAAAAATTGCTCCTGAAATTTCTGAAAGACCAGATTAAGCTGGTGAAGTAAGTGAAGTGGGTGAACTAAGTGAAGTAGATAGCGTTCACGTCTAGCAACTACTTCACTTAGTTCACCCATTTCACTTACTTACTGTCCAAGATCCTGGGTAATAGTACTACTAAGACGGAGCAATTCAATTTCAGCAGCTTTTGCACTGAATTCGGCCTCAATCAGACGGGTTTGTGCGTTGATGGCATTACGTTGCACATCGCGAAACTCAACAAAAGTGGAATTGCCTATGCGGTAACGGTCATAGGCAATCTCGACGTTCTGATTTGCTAATTGGTTATTCAATAGTTCCAGGTTTAACAGCTGTAAACTATTCTGATAAGCCTGATAGGTCTGACTCAGAGCCGTTTGAAGTTGGAGTCGCTGGTTGGCTTCCTGATCCTGAGCAATAATTGTATTAACACGAGCATTCTGAATCTGGCGTTTCAGGTTATAGCCATTAAAAATCGGAATTGAGGCAACTATGTTATAGTTAAGCGCACTAGTTCGGCCAGTTTCCACCCCAAATCCTCCCTGGTTATCCTGAAACTGGTAACTATATCCTGCCGTGGCTGTAACGAGCGGTAATTGTGCTGCATTGGCTAATTCTACATTAAGACCAACCACTGTGCGGTTAAGGACAGCCGCTGCAAGTAATGGGTTATTTGTTGTTAGCGATTGTTGAAGTGGAAGCAATTGCAAGTTTGGCCGGGCAATGATTGTGTCCCGAACGGCAAACTCCGTTTGTGGATCACGAATCAGCACATTATTTAGAACAATCTTTGCGTTTCGTAACGCCTGTTCCTGCGAAAGTAGAGCCGCACTATCGGTATTATAATCAACTTGAGCACTCAAAAAATCAACTTTCGAGCGTGTACCAACTTCGTAATTCGCCTTGGCCAGTTCCAGCCGTTCACGTGAAATATCGAGTGCCTGGCTAAAGGCTATCAGCCGTTGCAATTGGCGAACAACATCATAATAGCTGGTTGCTACACTGGCCAAGGTAGCTTCTATGTTCGCGCGGGTATTCACAGTACTTATCTGTAGCAACTGTTGAAGCTGCGTATAGACTGTCCGGCGAGAATAGCCATTGAAGATGGTGTAATTTAGGTTTAGGCCCAAATTAGACGTACGGTTAAAAATACCTCGCCCCTCTCTGGGCGCTGGCGATCCTCCAATGAATGTTTGCCGAAAATTTTGAACCCCGCCATTTGAATTACCATTAAATGTTAAGGAAGGCAAATACCCTGCGTTACCTTTTGTGTAGTTGTTTTTGGCAATCTCCTCCAGCGAACGGTTAATATGGATTTGATAGTTCTTGCCAACTGCCTGTTCAATCGCCTGTGGAAGCGTTAGTAACTCTCCCGGTTGAGGAAGAGTGGCGAGCGTAAAAGTGCGTTGCTGAGCACGTTGGATGGCATTTTGGGGCTGTTGAGCAAAGACAGAAAGAGGAAGACAAGCAAAAAGAAGCCAACTGCTGAGTTTCATTGATTCGAGGTTGAGAAGAACAAGTAAGACAAAAGTAAGAGAATCTTCAATTGGCCCGTCAGCTTATTCACCTTTCCCTTATCTTGCATACTTTCCTTGTAATCCTCATGAAACGTCTTCTACTGCTATTTTCTACTCTTTCGGCCCTATTATCAGGCTGTTCGTTCAAAAAAAAAGCTGATTTACTCGTCAAGAATGCGCTCGTTTATACGGCAGATTCAAGTTTTTCAACTGCCGATGCGTTTGTGGTTAGTGATGGAAAATTTCTGGCAGTAGGGAAAGGGCAAGCGTTTGCCGATCAATATGATGCCACCACAACAGTCGACCTTGCCGGAAAACCCGTTTACCCTGGCTTTTTCGATCCCCATTCTCACTTTCTGGGACTGGGCCAAGTACTAGATCAGGCTGACCTGGTTGGCGCAGAATCGTATGATGAAGTGATTGAACGATTAAAAACATTTTATAAAACTCACCCAAACGTACTGTGGCTTACCGGGCGGGGTTGGGACCAGAATGACTGGCCTGGTCAGGCGTTCCCAACCAAAGAAAAACTAGATGCTGCGTTCCCAACTATACCGGTCGCATTGATGCGCGTAGATGGTCATGCGCTGTTTGTGAACTCCAAAGCCCTTCGATTAGCCAATGTAACCGCCGGTTCGAAACTACCGGGGGGCGAAGTTCTCATGGAAAATGGTCAGCCAACAGGTGTATTGGTAGATAATGCCATGCAGCTCATCAAGCGTGTGATTCCAAGGCCCGATAATGCCGATAAAGCCCGGATGTTATTGAATGCCCAAAAGGCTTGTTTTGCGCTGGGACTTACGACTATATCCGATGCTGGCATCAGCCCCGATGAGATTAATCTGATTGACAGTCTGCACCGAAGCGGGAAACTCAAAATTCGGGATTACGCCATGATCAGCCTAGGGGAACCGAATCTGGATTATTTCCTAAAACGGGGACCATTCCAGACCGATCGGTTAACCGTCCGCTCATTTAAACTCTATGCCGATGGCGCTTTAGGCTCACGCGGTGCCTGCCTGCGTCAGCCCTACAGCGACCGCCCCGAAACTGGAGGGTTTCTTTTGCTTGCTCCCTCTGAACTGGAACGCGTCACAAAACTTTTGTATGCGTCTAAATTTCAGGCGAATACTCACTGTATTGGTGACTCTGCCAACCATTTGATGCTCGATTTGTATGGCAAGCTTCTAAAAGGCAAGAATGACCGCCGGTGGCGAATCGAACACGCCCAGGTTGTGTCGCCCGAAGATGTCGTGAAGTTTGGTCAGTATTCAATTATTCCATCCGTACAACCAACGCATGCCACCTCAGATATGTACTGGGCTGCCGACCGGCTGGGGCCGATTCGTGTAAAAGGGGCGTATGCGTTTAATGATCTGATGAAACAGAATAGCCTCATTGCCTTTGGTAGTGATTTTCCGGTAGAAGCGGTCAATCCCTTATTTGGGTTTCATTCGGCAGTGGCTCGCCAGGATGCTAAAAACTTTCCAGAAGGCGGCTACCAAATGGAGAATGCTGTGGATCGAAAATCGGCCTTGCTGGCCATGACCCGCTGGGCCGCGTATGCCAACTTTGAAGATCAACTGCGAGGCTGTATCGCGCCAGGCAAACAGGCTGACTTCGTGGTGCTTGATCAGGACATTATGACCGTTCCGAATCAGAAAATTCGCCAGACGAAAGTGAAACAAACCTGGATCGGTGGCGAAAGAGTATTCTAACGTTTTTTCGACAGGATTGACGGGATTCACAAGATTACAACACAGAAAAAATCTTGTGAATCCTGTAAATCCTGTCGAAAAGTCTGTCAATACACGTCCAGCACCTGATAAGTCATTTTATTGAACGTTGCTACATCACCTACCTTTCGCCCTGCCAAAGCCACTGCAATGGGAGATGCGGCCGAAATGGCGAAATAATCCTTTCCGTTGGCGGTAAGTTTACCCGCACTCATACTGACAAAAAACGATCCCCGATTCGTACTAACCAGGCAACCGGGCTGAACAGTCTCATAGTTTTTATCGATGTTCAACCGGGATAGTTCCTGACCAAGTTTCTGGGCTTCTGCTAAAAGTTGCGCGTTTCGGTCGCGTTCAAGTTGGGCCATAGCTCGCCCGGTTTCGTATTTGTCGCCTGCGCTACTTTTTGATTCTGAGTTAGCAGCCTCCTGAGCGTCTTCCATCGCCTGTCGGGCGGTGCTGATTCGCTGTTGCACATAGGCTTCGCATAGGGCGAAAAGAGCCGATTTAATTTCCTGTTGTTGATTTAGCACCTTATAAATTTCGTTTCTTCATCTCCCCTACTGCAAAATTTGCGGCCCGGGCCGTTAAGGCCATAAAGGTGATAGAGGGATTCTGCGAGCCGGTCGATGTCATGGCAGCCCCATCTGTTACAAATACATTTTTAACGCTGTGAAGCTGGTTATGAGCATTTAGCAGGGAGGTTTTCGGATCGCGTCCCATGCGTACTCCCCCCATTTCGTGAATATCAAGGCCAGGATTGCGATGGTCATCATACGGATGAATATGCTTACATCCCGATTTTTCCAGCATATCGGCCCCCTGTTCCAGAAAGTCCTTCATCACTTTTACATCATTCTCCGTGTAGCCAATAGCCGTCACAAGTTGCGGAATCCCCCACGGATCTTTTTGATCAGGACTGAGCCGAACATGGTTTTCGAAACGCGGAACGGTTTCGGCCTGCATCATCATAAACACATGCCAGGCTCCAGGGGCACTTAATTTATCTTTGAAATCAGCCCCAAAACCTTCTTGTCCGTTGCCGCGTTGCCAACCCGATCGTGCCGCACTGAAGGCTACCATATAGCCCCGCTGAAAGTCAGTTTCCTGCTTTCTGACATTTCGAAAGTTAGGCATAAATGCCGTTGTTGGCCGACGACCATAATAATAACCATCGTCGAATCCTTCATAATCGGCCACAATATTACCCCGGTAATTGTGAAAAGCTACATAATGCCCAAGCACGCCACTATCATTTCCCAAACCATTCGGGAAACGGCGGGATGTTGAATTGAGTAGTAGTAGATTGGTGTTCAGGCAAGCCGCATTGACAAAAATGATCCGGGCAAAATACTCGGTCATTTGTTTCGTATGGGCATCAATGACCCGAACGCCCGTAGCCTTTTGTTTACCCTCATCATAGATAATGGAGTGAACGACCGAATCAGGCCGGAGGGTCAATTTTCCTGTTTTAGCTGCCCAGGGGATCGTTGACGAATTTGAACTAAAATAGCCGCCATACGGGCAGCCGCGATAACATAGATGCCGTGCCTGACATTGCGCCCTCCCCTGATCAAAATGAACTTGCTTTGGTTCGGTCAGATGCGCACACCGGCCAATAATAACATGACGGTCTTTGTAGTGTTCGGCAACCCGTTTTTGAATGTGTTTTTCCACACAGTTCAGCTCCCAGGGTTTAAGAAATTCGCCATCAGGCAGGGTTTCCAACCCATCTTTATTGCCACTGATACCCACAAATTTCTCAACATGACTGTACCAGGGAGCAATATCCTCATAGCGAATGGGCCAATCGACGGCGGCTCCATCGCGGGCGTTTGCTTCAAAATCGAATTTGCTCCAGCGTTGGGTCTGGCGCGCCCAAATCAGTGATTTTCCACCTACCTGGTAACCTCGAATCCAGTCGAAGGGCTTTTCCTGGACGTACGGGTGCTCGGCATCTTTCACAAAAAACTGCTGCGTCCCCTCATCGAGCGCATAGCATTTTGTCGCAATCGGATTGGCCTGTTCAAAGGATTCAGGCATGCGGATTCGGTGCGAAAACTCCCAGGGATTGAGCGTTGCCGTCGGATAATCCACAATGTGCCGAACATCACGCCCGCGCTCCAATACAAGCGTTTTCAGGCCCTTCTCACACAGCTCTTTAGCTGCCCAACCTCCACTGATGCCTGAACCGATAACGATGGCATCGTACGTATTTTGTTTGGTAGCATCGATGTTGATGTTCATAAGCAGGTCTTTAAGTTATAAAAGTACTAAGCCCAGCTATCCATACCATACACGAAAGCATGATCTTTTAACAATAAAATTACTGTTAAAATATTTGACAATAATTTTATTGTTATCACATTTGACAATAAAATTATTGTCAAATGTGAAATATCATCGGCCAAGCTGTAGCTGGGAGCGATTTCTTTGAGCGCCCACAGGTAATCAACAAAATACGCCGGGCCATTCGTAATGGTAGCTCGGTGTATCTATCTGCCCCACGACGAGTAGGCAAAACATCCGTAATGAACTTTCTTCAGGATAATCCTGAGGCTGACCATCACTATGTATATGTTATTACGCAATCCATTGATTCGGTAGATAATTTCTACAAGGAATTAGCGAAGCAGGTCATTGATAGTCCAGCTTTCCGCACAATGTCGAAAATTACAGACACGCTAAAAAAAGTAGCGGGCGGACTATTGCAACGGATCAACCTAAAAGTTTCCATTCCGTTCCTGGACGTTTCACTCGACAAAGGAGAAGCTGTAAATTTTCAAACAGATTTTGAGAAACTACTGGAAGAGTTAGACCTGGACGGCGGAAAACTCATTATTATGGTCGATGAATTCACCGAGACAATCGACAATATCCTGTTAAAGCATAGTAAGCAGGAAGCCCGGCGGTTTCTGCAAACATTCCGTGAACTGATGCACAACCGCAAGTTGACGAACAAAGTACAATTTCTCCTGACAGGCTCTATTGGTTTGCAACCCCTGGTTAAGAAACTCGAAGCTAGTGATCTGGTTAATCAACTCCAATACATTGATATTCCACCACTTACTGAAGAAGAAGCTTGTACACTCTTCCGAAAACTCACTGAACGGGAAGGTATTCAAATTGACGATGAGACTGTTCGCTTTATCCTGCAAAAGATTGATTGGCTAATGCCGTTTCATGTACAATTATTGGTACAGGAAGTTATTGATGTCTATGAAAGCACCGGCAACCCAATTGACCATACAAAGGCTGATAAAGCCTTTCAGCAGGTGTTTCATCAGCGAAACAAAATCTACTTTGAACAGTATTACGAGCGCCTGAAAAAACGGCTCGAACCTGGTGCAGAATATCTGTTTGTGCATGACGTATTGAACCGAGCTACCGAAGAATTACCAGTAGAAAAATCCGTAGTTCACGATCTAGCCGTTAAGCATGGGCTTGCCGATAATTACAAAGCCACGGTTGAGTCGCTGGAATATGACGGTTACTTACACCAAACCGATGATACCAACGCGTACCGATTCAATTCATCCATTCTCAAATTCTGGTGGAAAAAATATGTCTGCTAATCCACAACCGCTAATTGCTACCATCTACAATCCTCACAATCAGAGTAAAGAAGCGTTGATTGCCGGGTTCATTGCCCGCAAGCAAAAATTCGAGCGGATTTTCCGGGATATTCGTGACGCGCCCATGATAAAACCTGAGCAGCATTACCTTATTCAGGGGATTCGGGGAATGGGAAAAACAACATTGCTATTACGGATTGCCTATGAAATTGACAACCTACCTGAATTACGCCAGCGCCTAATACCGATCGTATTCAATGAGGAAGAATATGGCATTAGCTCACTGGCTGATGTCTGGGAACGTACAGCCCAATACCTCGGCGAAACTGACGCATCGTTTGTTGACTTATATGAAACCATAACAAAACAATACGGCCAGGCAGAGTATGAACAACAAGCTTTTCAAAAGCTTATTGCGGCACTCCAGCAACAGAATAAAAAATTACTACTACTCATTGACAATATCGGCGATCTACTAAAAAAGTTAGATACGCAGGAAGAAAAACGCTTACGTGAAATATTACTTACGACACCAGAGCTTCGACTAATCGGCGCTACATCAGTAGCTATCGAACAAGTACATGATTACACCAAACCATTCTATGAGTTTTTCAAAATCATTCATTTAGAAGGCCTATCCAAACATGAATCCATCGAGTTGTTTTTAAAACTTGGCGAAACCTATCACTCAGAAGCAGTACAAAAGTTAATTGAACGCCAGCCGGGCCGTATTGAAGCAATCCGCCGATTAACAGGCGGAGTAATTCGAACAATGGTATTGTTATTTGAAATTTTGGTTGAAAATGATTCCGGTTCCGTTTTCCGCGATTTAGAAGTTCTACTTGACCGCGTGACGCCCCTTTACAAACACCGCATGGACGACTTACCAGCCCAGCAACAAAAAATTGTGGCCGCACTAGCTACGGCTTGGGATGCCGCAAATACAAAGGAGTTGGCCCAAGTTGTACGTCTTGAAAGCAAAGTCGTTTCTGCCCAATTGAAGCAATTAATTAATAGCGGGATTGTCGAAAAAGTAGAAACAAACTCAAAGAATCACCTCTATCGGCTCGAAGAACGATTTTTCAATATATGGTATCTTATGCGTTTTGGTCGCAAAACTGATCAGCGGGTACTATGGTTAGTGCGCTTTTTTGAAACAATGTTTGAAGGAGATGTAGAATGGATGCAGGAACGTATTATAGGTCATTTAAATGCTATTGAACTTGAAACCCTTGATCCAAAAGCCGCTCTATATTTGGCGGATGCATTTTCAAGATTAGTAAAGGATGAAGAATTTGAAGATTTCCTTAAAAAGAAGACAAGAATTTATTTAGCAAAGTTAGGAAGACATGCCCTAGCGACAGAACTATCTTATTCAACGTATGAAAGAATAGAGAAACTAATCAACTTAGAAAAGTTCAACGAGGCTTTATTATTACTAAAGCAATTAAAAAATAAAACTGAAACTACTGAATTAGACTTAATGATGTGTCATTCTGTTTTAAATGAATATGATGAGGTTGATAATCTCTTAAAAGGTTACCTTTTGATAGACATTAATCATGAACACGGCGAAAGCTATTCAAAAAAATCTGACAAAAAACTAACGACAATAATAGTAGGATTTTGTATATGTTTAGTGATAATATATTCTAAAAATGAGAAAATTACAAAGGTAGTATTAACATCTAATAGAGAGGAAGAATTTAAATTTGAGATAGCTATGAGATATTTTATCAATAGAGTAAATTCAAGAAAATTAATTGCATTAAAACTAGCACACTCCTTACCAACTATAAGTGACATTATAGATAATTTGCACAATTATAAACAGTATTTGATATGGTTAATAATAAATTTATGGAATGACAATTTCAAGAAAATACCATACACAATAGCTTTTTCAGGAAAGGAATTAACAAATCAAGAAATTACTGGGATTTTTTCTGACTTTGTTGTAAACAAGATAGAAGAAACCTATCTCAAACTCCTCCTAGCAAAAAAACAATACCACACTGCCTACAACTATTTCCAGCAGGAAGAATGGCAGCTAAAAGATCGTTTTAAGCCGCTCTATTATGCTACGTTGTTTTTCTTAAAAGACGAATACCCAACTGAGTACCTGCGCATGGGACCCGAACTGAAAGAAACCGTTGACGATATCCTGGCCGAAGTGGCACAAATGGCTATCGACTACGCTTAAGCCCACTTCCCTAACAAAATCCACCAGTTCAATAGATTTTGTAAACAACCCTTATTGCTTTGGGATTATCCAAGAAGTACAACCAAAGCAACGTTATGACACTTGACATTCCTCCCCAGCATCAGGATGTCCAGCCGGGTATTGAAGCCGCACTGGACCCACAGCCGCAGGTAATTCGGCCTTCTTACAAAGGCGCTAACAAACTAAAAGGTAAAGTCGCGCTTATTACGGGTGGCGACTCGGGAATCGGCCGGGCAGTAGCTGTTCACTTTGCCCGCGAAGGGGCCGATGTTGCCATTTCGTATACCCCCCGAGAGGACGTAGATGCGCAAAAAACCAAACAGTTAGTTGAAGCCGAAGGGCGCAAATGCCTGTTGTTGCCGGGCGATATTCGACAGGAAGCGTACTGTACGCAACTCGTAGAAGATACGGTTAACCAATTCGGGAAGCTCAACATTCTGGTCAATAATGCGGGGTTGCAGTTGCAACACCAGACGCTCGAAGAGGAAACCGACGAGGATTTGTTAGCTACGTTCGAAACCAATATCTATTCGTTTTTCCGGGTAACAAAAGCCGCGGTATCTCACTTACATAAGGGCGATACCGTTATCAATACGACCTCCGTTACGGCCTATCAGGGCCGGGCCGATTTGCTGGAATATTCCTCCACAAAAGGAGCTATTATGACCTTCACAAGAGCCTTGTCTAGTAACTTAATTGCCAAAGGCATTCGTGTGAACGCAGTTGCACCAGGACCCATCTGGACTCCGCTCAATCCTGCGTCGGTTAGTGCAGAAGAAGTAGCTGAGTTTGGCAAAGATGTACCGATGAAACGCCCTGGTCAACCCAGCGAAGTAGCCCCTACTTACGTATTTCTGGCTTCTGAAGATGCGTCTTACATTACTGGGCAGGTCATGCACCCTAACGGCGGAACAATTATAAATGCATAATGTAGGGACGCATACTTGCGTCTCACTCACACGCGTCAGCCAAAACCATCCGGATATGGAGACGCAAGTTATGCGTCTCTACAAAAAATCAACTATCATGGACCAAATGGAAATCGAAACCAAGCCCCAGCATCAGAATGCACAGCCGGGCCTGGAATATAAAATGGACCCACAACCGATCTACATTCGGGATGATTATCAGGGTTCGGATAAATTGAAACATAAAATCGCGGTCATTACCGGTGGCGATTCGGGAATTGGCCGGGCAGTAGCCATCCACTTCGCCCGCGAAGGAGCCGATTTAGCCTTACTCTATCATCCTCGTGAAGAAGAGGATGCACAGAAAACAAAAGACCTGGTTGAAGCGGAAGGGCGTCGTTGCCTGCTGGTTTCGGGCGATCTGAAAGAACTGACTTTTATTCAGGATGCTGTCGATTTGATTGTCGATACGTATGATCACGTCAATATTCTGGTCAATAATGCCGCCAACCATGTCGAGCAAACGGAGTTTACGGGAATCTCAGATCAACAGATGCGTGAAACGTTCGAGCTAAATATTCTGGCCATGTTTCGATTCACAAAAATCCTGTTGCCGTATATGACAGCGGGCGATTGCATCATCAATACAACCTCGGTTGTATCCTACCGAGGCACTGAATCATTGATCGACTATGCATCGACGAAAGGCGCTGTTACGTCCTTCACCCGCTCGTTATCGCAGAATTTATTGGAACGTAACATTCGGGTCAATGCCGTAGCGCCCGGCCCTATCTGGACTCCCCTCATTGTGGCGACGAAAACGCTTAAAGAAGTGGAAGAGTTTGGCAAAGACACCCCTATGAAACGCGCTGGTCAACCTGCCGAATTAGCCCCAGCTTACGTATTTCTGGCTTCGGAGGATGCGTCTTATTTTGCAGGTCAGGTTATCCATGTAAACGGCGGAGAGGTCGTTAATTCATAGCGATTCTACCAAGCCAATATTATCTTTATAGCCATTCTGAACGTTGTTTCGGAATGGCTTTTCATTGATGGAAACAACTGCCCATTCTCCTCTTCCCGTACCCCTACACCCCGGTCTGCCCATACTAGGCAATACCCTTGCCTTTCTGCGAAATCCGCTCAGCACACTACATACGTTGCAGCGCCAGCACGATCGTCTTGTCCATCTGCGTATTGGCGGACGGAATCAGTATCTGGTTCTTCGACCCGAGGATGTGAAATACGTTATGCAGGAAAACCACCGCAACTACGGGCGCTCACCAGCCTTTGAGATACTGAAGGTTTTTCTGGGAAATGGCTTGCTTACCAGCGACGGCGATTTCTGGCGACGGCAACGACGGCTGGCCCAACCTGCTTTTCACCGGCAGAGATTAGCTGCCCTGACAACAACCATGATTGCTGAGACGGCCAGCTGGATTGCCGAACTGAAACAGCACAACACGAAGCAGCCAGTCAATATATCGCAGGCGTTTATGGACATAACGATGCGCATCGTCTGCAAAACGCTGTTCGGGTCAGATACGACAGGCAAACTGGATGGACTCTCTAGCGCCCTCGATACCCTCAACTATCTGGCGAATAAGAAGATGTTGTCTCCAATCCGGTTTCCGTATAGCTGGCCAACGCCCGATAATGTACGGTCAAAACGAGCGCGGATGCAGGTCGACTCATTTATTTATGGCGTTATTGACCAACGACGCCAGCGTGACGAAGACAAAGATGATTTGTTGGGTATGCTGCTCAGCGCAGAGGATGAAGACACAGGCGAAAAAATGTCTGATAAGCAACTGCGCGATGAGTGTGTAACCATTTTTTCGGCAGGGCACGAAACTACGGCTGTTTCTATGGCCTGGACAATCTACCTTTTAAGTCAGCATCCCGATATACTCGCCCGACTCCAGGCCGAAAGCCGAACCGTACTGGGCGATGCCACAACGCCAGCACCCGAGGCCTTTCGTTCGCTAACTTATGCATTGCAAGTTGTTCAGGAGTCGTTACGCTTATACCCTCCTGCCTGGATCATGAGTCGGCGGGCGCATAACCCGGACCATATTGGCCCCTACACGATTCCGGCCGGTGATACGGCATTAATTTCGCCTTATCTGCTCCATAGAGACCCAGCAAACTGGCCCGATCCCGACCGGTTTGATCCCGATCGATTCGCACCGGGTGGCCCTAAAGAACAACTTCATTCGTATGCGTATCTGCCCTTTGGCGGAGGACCCCGACTATGTATTGGAAATCAATTTGCACTGATGGAAATGCAGATTCTGTTAGCCATGCTGGTACGTTCGTTTGAATTTACGCCTGTCGTAAATCAGCGCATCATTCCTAATCCATTAATCACATTACGTCCAAACCAAGCCGTTCGCATTAATTTATTGTGAATTTTCATTTATACTTTTTAAAGAACTTTAGTAAGCAGCCGTTCCACGCTCCCACTAAAAAGCTATACAGTCAAGCCGTTACCTTCTATTAGGCAAAAAGACCGTGAAACACAGTTGCACCTTTCATAGGTAGTATTGACTTTGTGGTCCTAATAGCCAAACTTAGACAGTCCATTGATGTTCTAATTTCAGTTCACTTTAAATGCGACACAATGAGACTACAAATGCACGCCGTTAGATTCACGGCAGATCAGAGCCTGTTAGATTTTATCCAGGCTAAGCTTGATAAGCTAGACACTTTTCATGATCGTATTATCAGCGGAGAAGTGTTCTTAAGGCTAGAGGGGGCAGACTCCAACAAAGTCAAAGAGAAAATCGTCGAAGTACGACTGATGATTCCAGGCAAGGAAATTTTCGTGAAGGAACACGATAAAAGTTTCGAAAGCGCAACCGACCGGGTAATGGATGTCCTAAAAGATAAACTCGTTCGATTTAAACAAAAACGAAACGATATTTCCAGTCCTGCCATTGCAGAGGCCACATCCCGGGTAGAAGCTGAAGACGAAGTTTTTGAGCCCGATGAGTTATAACTAACTAATTTCTTTATAAATCAGAAAGCCACCCCCAACGGAGTGGCTTTCTGATTTTAGTAGCTTAGGTGGAAACCTTCGTAGCTTTTTACAGCCCAAAAGCGGCTTTAACCTGATCGACAAAATCGAGTTTTTCCCAGGTAAATAACTCAACTTCAACTTCTTTAATATTCCCGTTCGACCCAAAGGTCTTTTTAACGATCTCGTTTTTACGACCCATATGTCCATAGGCAGCCGTTTCCGAATAGATCGGGTTGCGTAGCTTTAACCGTTGCTCAATTGCATATGGACGCATGTCGAAGATCTCGCTTACTTTTTCAGCAATAGCACCATCATGCATATCCACCTTGGCAGTACCATAGGTATTCACATATAAACCACAAGGTTTAGCAACCCCAATGGCATACGACACTTGAACAAGAACCTGTGTGCAAAGACCTGACGCTACTAAGTTTTTGGCAATATGACGGGTTGCATAAGCAGCCGAACGGTCTACTTTCGACGGATCTTTACCTGAGAAAGCACCACCACCGTGGGCACCTTTACCACCATAGGTATCAACAATGATCTTACGGCCTGTTAAACCCGTATCGCCGTGAGGACCACCAATTACGAACTTACCGGTTGGGTTGATGTAATACGTGATGTTATCCGTAAACAGGCTGTGCAGTTCAGCTTTCTGAGCGGCTTTAACCCGTGGAATCACAATATTGATGATATCTTCCTTGATTTGGGCCAGCATCGTTGCGTCGTCAGCAAAATCGTCGTGCTGAGTCGAAACCACAATGGTATCAATCCGGATAGGTTGATCATCATCCGAATACTCAATCGTCACCTGCGACTTGGCATCCGGCCGCAGATAAGGCATTAACTCGATCTCATTATTTCGAATCACTGACATTTCACGCAGGATGGCATGGGCCAGATCCAACGGCAATGGCATGTAGTTATCGGTTTCATTGGTGGCATACCCGAACATCATACCCTGGTCACCAGCACCTTGTGCATTAGCACGTGTCTCGAAATCATCATTGGCAACCTCACGGTCAACGCCCTGATTGATATCGGCAGATTGATCATGCAAAGCAGAGAAAATACCGCACGAATTAGCCTCGAACATATATTCACTCTTGGTGTAACCGATTTTACGGATCACCTCCCGTGTGATTTTTTGAACGTCTAAATAAGTATCAGTTTTGATTTCGCCAGCCAGCACAACCTGACCCGTTGTAACAAGCGTTTCGCAGGCTACCTTGCTGGATGGATCAAACGCAAGGAAATTATCAATCAGTGCGTCGGAGATTTGGTCGGCGACTTTGTCGGGGTGTCCCTCGGAAACAGACTCAGAAGTGAAAAGATACGGCATTGCGCTATCCGGATGGTATGACTTAGTTAAAGTCACAAATCTACAAGTTTCTGGGCAGGGGGCAAGTAATTACAAGACAGCTTCTTTGTTATCCAGCTATTTTACGCCGTAGCACGGCAAAGAATGCCTTTAAAAACGGCCAGAACGGCATGGTAGCAAATAATTGAATCTCTTCAGAAAAACGAGTATCCTCGTCTAAAAATGTAAAGACACGCCGTGGGTTCTCGGTATATACTCGTGTAAAAATATCGTCGGCCGGATGCCGGTGCTTCTCCAGCACATTTAGAAAGATGCTGTCGTAAAGTTTAAATCTTCGCTTAAACCAGGGTACGGTTCGTTGTGGCTTACCGGTTTCAACCAGACATTGAACTATGTCCTGCAAGCAACGCTGCGTGCGGTGAAAGGTGTACCCGGTAGACGGCTTGGTAAATCCCCCCGACGTACCAATTCTGACAATATGTTCCGAAGGATTTTCCTGCGTTGGCTCGTCTGACATTGGAATAACGCCATACTCAGTTTCGCGAATTTGATACCCACCCGTTTCTATAAACTGGTCGATATACTTACGAAGTTCTTCATCATATTCTTGATCGGACAAAAGTGTTGAGTTAAACAATGTATACTCAATCAGGGCGGTCTTTTCATCGAAAGGCAACACGTACATAAATCGGCAATCTCCCTGCTGATCCACCCGAAAGTCCATAATTTCAGGGCGTTTTGGGTCAAAACATGGCGTTGATGTTGTAATTACCCAGCCTTTAAAATGCTGTAGGAGATTATGATTTTCGGGCTGATCTAACTTAAGGGCAAACGTACTATCAAATACGTAATTTGCGATGTAAGGTTCGTCATCAGCAATAACGAAGCCGCCTTGGGGAGTATCTTTTATGCGTTGAATTGTTGCCTGTTTTCGCTCAATAGTAGGCCACTTAGCTAGTTCAGCTTCCATAAACGCATAGAAGTCGATACTCCGCAGCATTTTATATTGATAAGGGCCCATGTCGAGCATACCCGAATAGGTGGTACCATGAAAGGAGATTGATTTCCAGGTACGAAACAAAATAGACTCAAAGGGTTGTGATCGAGTCAGTAGGCCCTCAGACTGGTCGGTCTGAGTTGTTAGTGGCCCACGCTCCCAAAAGCACCAGGTCCGGTCGTTCTGGCTTTTCGGTTCACGGTCCAGGATTAGAATACTTCGGTCGCGTAATGGAGATTGAAGCAGATAATACGCCAAGCTCAAGCCGGCCATGCCTCCCCCTGCGATAATGAAATCGTATTTTTTCATGCAGCAAAGAAAAAGTCCGGGCCGTTGGTCCGGACTCTGTCCTTATAAAATGGGGAATAACCTTAATTGTTTAATAAATGAGTCGGTAAGTTAAAAAAGTGGGTAAGTCAGTAAGTGTTTGACGCACCAACAACCTAGTATTAGCCACTTACTGACTGATTAGACATTCACGTGTTTTTCCGCATGATAACTCGACCGAACCAGTGGACCTGACTCAACGTACTTCAGCCCACGCTTCAGCCCTTCTTCTCGATACATAGCAAAGGTATCAGGGTGAATCCACTCAATAACTTCGTGGTGCATTTTGGTGGGTTGCAGGTACTGGCCCAGCGTGAGAATATCCAGCCCGTTTGTGGCCAGGTCATCCATCGCCTTAAACACCTCATCGTGTGTTTCACCTAAGCCAAGCATAATACCAGATTTTGTCCGCTGACCATACTCTTTTGTCCGACGAATCTGTTCGAGACTACGCTCATAGCGAGCCTGCGGCCGAACTCGCCGATAAAGCCGCTCTACGGTTTCCATATTATGCGAAACTACTTCCTGGCCTGCCGAAATCATCCGTTCCAGCGCTTCCCAGTTTCCCTTTGTATCAGGAATAAGCGTTTCAATAGTCGTTGATGGCGATTCCTCTTTAATAAGTCGTACGGTCTGATACCAGATTTCGGCTCCCCGGTCTTTCAGTTCATCGCGATTAACCGATGTAAGCACAGCGTGTTTAACCTTCATCAATACAATAGCTTCAGCCACGCGCCGAGGCTCATCCGTATCATATTCAGTAGGGCGTCCGGTTGCTACGGCACAAAACGTGCAGCTTCTTGTACAAACATTGCCCAGAATCATAAATGTAGCGGTGCCTGCTCCCCAGCATTCACCCATATTCGGGCAGTTACCACTCTCGCAAATGGTATGGAGCTTATGTTCGTCGACTAACTTACGAACTTTGGCATATTCGGGTCCAATAGGCAGTTTTACACGCAGCCAATCGGGTCTTTTTTTCCGTTGTTGTTCAGAGGGTATTACAGGTAGTTCGATCATGGCTCCTCAATCCTTTCCAGCAAAATTCGTTTTCTGGGCGTAAAGTTCAGTAAAAAGGAGGAAAGGGAAGAAGGAGGAAAGGGAGAAAGGTTTTTTCGCATCCTATTCTTCCCTGTCCTCCTTCCTCCCTTTCCTCCTTTTTTATTTCTTACTGCCAAAAAACAACGTAAGATAGGCCGATGTGAAAAAGCTACGATTTCCATCTTCCCGATTACCGGTCTGGCTTTGGTTGGGAATAATCACAATTTTATTGGGAAATGCTTCCGCTAAGAAACCGATTTCAACGCCGGTTGTATTGGCTCTGAAAGCACTTAGTTCAAAACTTAAAGCCGCTTTCACATGAAGGCCAATCGTAAGTTTCGACTGATCCAGGCCCTGAAAGAAACCCCCAGCGCCGGTAATTACCTCGCCTGTTGGTGTAGTAGACCCATTCACCTGTGAAGCTGGCACGGTTCGGGAGGAGTTACCGGAAGTTACTTCCACATAGTACGGCTTAATAATACCTATTGATGGTCCGCCAGCTAAAATTCCGCTTACTGCAATACCTTCATCACTACTCCGCTGAAACAGTTTTACTTCCCGGCCATATTGAGGGCGCAAAACAAACAAATAATTTTCTTTTCCATCAATATAGCGCGAGCCAATCGAATTGATGGATGACTGTATCTCTTTCGGATGCTTTACATTAACAAGTTCAACGCTTATATAGCGATATTGAGACATACCCAACAGTTTGCTCGATAGTAGCTTTGACTGCCGAAACGAAAAGCCCCCAATTATACCAGAATTCGTGTTGGTTGTCAGGCCAAACGTCGTTATAGTTGGGTAATTATCGTCTTCGGTGTCCGTATTTTGCGCTTTAGAAACCTGACCTGACAAGAGCAGGCCACTTAGCGCAAGTCCAAATAAGTTGTATAGTGTTCGCATTTCCGTAAAATCCTGAATTAAAGCTACTCATTATTATTATTATTCACAAAACCCCGACGCTACAATTAGGGTAACTACATCATTCTTTATATGTTTAATTAGAAAAGGTGAGTTGGTAAGTCGAATAAGTCAGTAAGTGCTGACGCCAGTTTTTTCCTTACTAACTTGCCGACCGCACGGGCAACCCCGTTATTTAACTCGTTAACTTTCAACTTTTCATGGCAACCATTCACATTGATTACCTCGGTGGACTACGTACCGATTGTGAACACCTTCAATCGGGTACCCACATAAATACCGATGCCCCTACGGATAACCAAGGCCTTGGCGAAGCATTCTCTCCTACCGATCTGGTTGCCAATGCCCTTGGCTCCTGCATCATTACAACGATGGCTATTTTTGCCCGACGCGAAGGTATTGACCTACAAAGTAGCGAACTCGACGTTACGAAAGTGATGACCAGCCAGCCTCCCCGGCGCATTGCTCGTATAGAAATTAGTCTGATTCTCCGCGCCAATCGGGAAGGAAATTCATTTCTACCCGACGATGAAACTCGCGCCCGACTAGAGAAAATTGCACACACCTGCCCGGTAGCCATTAGCCTCCACCCTGATGTTGAGCAGGCCGTAAGTATGCAGTGGGAATAGGGGAACTGATATAGGATGTATGGTATATGATTTAACTGACGCAGGAGAAGTACATCCTATATCATACATCACAAGGCAAGATTCCTTTAATTTAACTTATTTCTTTTTCGTTTCTGCCGCCAGTATTTAATATCGGCGGTCAGATTTTCGAGGAAAAATGAGGGGCCGACCGATATATAAAACCCACTATAGTTGATTTGGCTGTCGGGAATATCCTTTTTTAGAATAAAACGATACCCAGTCAACATATTCAAACCAAACCAGTGTAAAGGCCGTAGCCAGCGTACAGTTGGAAACTGATAGGCGGCAGAAACACCGACGCCAAGTGGCAGAAAAACACCCCGTGCGACTTCATGCTTGTTTGATTGGCCCTCGTCTCGTTCATAACGTGAGTGCCCATACCCCAATTCTATCGGCATACTCACTTCAAAAGCTTTCCGGCGCAATAGGTAACGCTCGTAGTATACGGTAGCTATACGTAAATGACGGGTTACAGATTCTGATGTATTGGGCAGCAAACCGGGTTCGTCGAGATGCTGATTAATAAAATAAAATCCGGCTCCTGCCTTAAAACTAGCCAAACGCCCACCTCGCAGGTTAGGCCGCTCATGCTGGCTAGGGAATAAAAAACCAGCTCTTACCCCATACACACTAACCGGCACTCGTCGATTATTATCATTTCGGGTATCACCAAAGAAGAAGAATCGTTGATCTGTTGAGGCAGTAAACGTAAGGGATTTTGGGCTGCTACTACTTGCAGTATCCGAATGAAGAGTTTTCCTGGTTTTTGCCTCGATAGAGGCTTCGGGCTGCGCCCAGGCTATTGTACCCGTATAAAACCAAAGAATAAAAGGTAAACTTAAAATCCATCGTAATCGCATAGTTTTCACACCGTTGATAAACTAATAACGATGGATCGGGCTAATGGTTCTACTGGATTTATGATCGGCTATTATATCACCAATTCACGAGCCAAAACCCGCTTTCAATTTGCCAATAATTTCCAGATGAATCGTTGGGTAAGCGTCTTCCAAACGACTCTATACCATATCTTATAATAACTCTACGCTTTTTATGGGCTATTTAGTTTGTCCTCAAACTCTCTATATTTCACGGCCTACCTTAGTCTACTATTGGATAAATACAAAAAAAACCAATCAGCTTAGTTCATAATTGACCCTACAGGAATTGACGAGTTATCTCAAATTTCTTCCGTATCGACAAAAAAATCTTACCGTTTTCCAATCCGGGAACGTTCCCGGTAACGCTTGCATAAATAAAATGAGATAAAATGTTCTTTATGTCTGTTTTTTTTCAGAACATCATACTAGAATTTTTCCAAAGAATAATAGTACATAATAAAGCTTCATAAAGAAATAATCCACAATTACCCTTAGCCCATTAGGTGGTGTATACACCTTCAGCTGATGTTTTTAATAAGTAGAAACCCTTATATCTGACGCTTTGGCCTACACGAAACAGTTATACACCGTGTCCCATAAGCCATACTCTGCTTATACCGTTGAGGAGCTCGCCCTTGATGACCTGTTTGTGCGTTGGGTGCAACATCCTAACGACGATGAGGTAGAGGCTTATTGGCAAAACTGGCTTGCGCAAAACCCAGACTGTTACGAAACGGTCGAAGCGGCCCGTGCACTTATTAAGGAAGCCAGTCAATCAAGGTTACCAGCCTTATCGACCGATGAGATATCTTCCGTATGGGGGCGAATCCGGGAATCGCTCCAGACAATGGAAGACCTCCGCCCACTACAACCAGATGTTCGGGCTGTTATTGGCTGGTGGTATTTCTTTAGGACGGTGGCTGCACTAATGGGTGTTATGCTATTAATTGGGTGGGCACTCTGGATGCAGTATGGCCCAAATCAATGCGTATCGACGATCAGTACTCCATCGAATCAAACACGTTTGATTCGACTGCCTGATAACTCAACTATGACCCTGCAGCCCAATAGCACAGTCCGATATGCACGCCAATGGACTGACGAAACGCCAAGGGCAGTCTGGCTAAAAGGAGAAGCAGATTTTTCAGTTACGCATCGTAATGATACATCCTCAGCCCGATTGTTTCGGGTCCATATGGCCGACTTTACTATAGAAGCAGTCGGTACTATTTTTCGAGTACGGCAGCATCCGCAGGGAACCTATGTAGCCCTGACCTCCGGAAATGTGAATTTACTTCTGAAAGAACAACAGCCCATTCGGCTACAACCCGGCGACTCGATCGAAGTGGCCGCTGGTTTAGCCAAGACTTTACCTTAACAATTAACTCTTACTTGAACCTACAATGCAGACAACAATTACCCAACCGCCACGGCTTGCGTGGCTTCCTTTGCTTGGCCTAACAGCACTCACGCTGGTTAGCCAACCGGCGTTCAGCGCGCCACCCACAAACCGACCACTCGTAGAAAACCCGGCGCAGGAACGCACCGTTACGGGCCGGATTCTTTCGGGTGACGACAATAAAGCCTTGCCAGGTGTTAGTGTGGCAGTGAAAGGTACCACGCGTGGAACGACTTCCGACGCCAATGGCGATTACCGCATTGGCGTACCCAACAACCAGTCTGTGCTGGTTTTCTCAGCAGTCGGCTTTGTTAGCCAAGAGGTTAGCGTTGGCAACAAGTCAGCAATCAATCTAACACTCACTACCGACAACCGATCGCTGAACGAGGTTGTCGTTATTGGATATGGTACGCAGAAGAAGAGCCAGACCACAGGCGCTATCTCGTCGATTACACCCAAGCAAATCACCGAACAACCTGTTACCAACATTGGACAGGCCATGCAGGGTCGGGTAGCGGGTGTGGATGTGGCTCAGTCGGGTAGCCGACCTGGTTCTGTACCAACTATTCGGATTCGGGGACGTCGTTCGTTTAACGCTGGAAACGACCCATTATATGTAGTTGATGGGATTCCACTGGCGCGAGAATACGAAGACATTAACCCAAATGATGTGGGTTCGATGGAAATCCTGAAGGATGCTACCGCAACGGCAATCTATGGCGCCAGAGGTGCTAACGGGGTTGTACTGATTACGACCAAGCGGGGTAATCCGACTGGCAAAACGACAATTAGCTACGATAACTATGTAGGTTTTACTGATGCGCTTGACAAAGTCAAACTGTTCAGCGGTTCCGAATTCGCCGAATTCGTTCGGGAAGCTTACCGGACTACGGGCAACTACAAAGACGCGAACGGTAATCCAGTTCCTACGGGCGTGGCCGATGCCTATGCAGACTCCAAGGTAGCTGTTCTAGGTGGTGACCCAAACGTAGCGGCTGGTCTTGCCGCCAATCGGAATACAGATTGGCAATCATTGATTCTGAAACAGGGTATTCAGCAGAGCCATACGATTGGGATTCAGGGCGGTAATGAAAAAACGCAGTTCTATCTTTCGGCAGGCTATTTTCAGGATAAAGGGATCATGCCGGGACTGGATTTCACTCGTTATTCATTGCGTGCCAATATTGATCACCAGATTAATAAGGTTCTTAAGGTAGGTCTTGCCTCCTACATGATGTATTATCTACGCAATGGAGAGAACCTGAATCCCTATAATTTTACGCTTCAGCAAAACCCGCTTGGTCGGCCTTACGACGATAATGGCAACCTAATTTTCTCGCCTACGAATGACGCCTTACTCACCAATCCACTCGCCGAGGTTATACCAGGTGCCCAAATAGAAGAACGGAAGAAATACCGTATTTTCAATAGTGTCTATGCGGAAGTAAACATTCTCGACGGTTTAAAGTACCGGGTTAACTTCGGTCCTGATTTTACTATCAATCGGTATGGTCGCTTCATTGGTGCTCAAACGAACGCCCGGAAATTTGGTGATCCTCAAGCTTCTAACTCTGCCACTTTTAATTTCGACTATACGCTGGAGAACTTCCTAACGTACAACAAAAAAATTGGCGATCACAATTTTGGTATCACGGCCCTGCAATCCATTCAGCGCGATAATTCTGAGTTTAATAACATCAATGTGCAGGGCGTTCCTGCTGAATCGCAGTCGTTCTACAACGTAGGTAATGCCAGTTCGGTGCTGGGTGTGGGCAGTGGTCTGATTCAGTGGACCATTAACTCCTATATGGGACGTATTAACTATGACTACAAAGATAAGTACTTAGTTACAGCAACCATACGTCGGGATGGATCGAGCCGATTTGGAGAGAACACCAAGTACGGTAACTTCCCCGGTATAGCCTTAGGCTGGAATATCAGCAACGAAGAGTTTATGAAAGGTTCTTCCTGGGTTGATCTACTGAAATTACGGGTTAGTCGTGGGTCAGTGGGTAACCAAGGTGTAGCTCCTTATCAAACGCAGGGATTACTCGATCGCACGGTGTATGCCTTCGGTACCACTCCTGCTTACGGGTATCGCCCAAATACCATTGGGAACCCCGATTTGCGGTGGGAAACCTCAACCACAACAAATATAGGTGTCGATTTCAGTCTCTGGCGCGGTCGGTTAACGGGTGCTATCGAATTGTATAAAACCCGCACAACAGACCTTCTGTTGTCTGACCAACTACCTACATCAATTGGTTTCAATGCTGTTACCCGGAACATTGGCGAAACCCAGAACAAAGGGATAGAAGTCAGTTTATCTACAGTGAATGTGAATACGAAAGGTGGCTTTAAGTGGACATCCGACATTGTATTCTCCAAAAATACGGAAGCCATTATCTCCCTGTTCAACGGACCTATTGATGATGTGGGCAACAAACGCTTTATCGGTAAACCCCTGACCGAGTTCTACGATTATAAGAAAGCCGGTATCTGGCAGACCAACGAAGCTGACGCGGCCAAGTCTTATCAGAGTGCCGTTGGTCAGATTAAAGTTCAGGATACGAATAACGATGGAAAAATTACAGCTGATGACCGGGTGTTCCTAGGATCCGATATTCCAACCTGGAGTGGTGGTATTACCAACCGCTTCAGCTACAAAGGGTTTGACCTGAACTTCTTTATTTATGCCCGGATTGGTCAGACCATCCTGAGTGGTTTCCACCGTGACAACAACCAACTGGCGGGTCGTTATGAGCAGATTAAAGTAGATTACTGGACACCTAACAATCCAACAAATGAGTTCCCCCGGCCTAACTCAAGCCAGGAATTTCCGGTCTACAACTCGGCTATTATTTATTTCGACGGTTCGTTCGTGAAGGTGCGGAATATCAACTTTGGCTATACGTTCCCAGCAAGTATTGCCTCGAAACTCCGGCTACAGTCGTTGCGCATATTCACCAGCATTCAGCAGCCTTTTATCTTCTCATCTTACCGGTCGAAGTATAATGGTGTTGACCCTGAAACAAGTGCGAGTGATGGTGTCGTCAGCAACGGTGTTGTGCCAGCTACCCGGGTAACGACTTTTGGTTTGAACGTCAAATTCTAAGCACGTAGCCAGTAAATGATGTGTTTATAAACATCTTAAGATTCAAAAACATGAAATCAAATTTTTCATATAAATCATTCCGCATCCTGGCTCTTGCCACTCTATTGCTCAGCGGGCAGGCGTGTAAGGATGTACTGAAGGAAACCGTAATCTCGGCCATTCCAAACGCTTACATCAATACCCCAAAAGGCTTTGAAGATGCCAGCAAAGCCGCTTACTCGTCGCTGCGAAATTTCTATGCATCGGAGCGCGGTCTGACCATGACCGAATATGGTACGGATATTTACCAGGCCGGAGCGGATGGAAGCTACAAAGGGTTTCATTTTTACGACACCCAGATGAACAGTTTCGTTGACATTATCCAGCAGGTATGGGAAGAACTGTATAGGGGCATCAATACCTGTAATGCGGTTATTGAGCGTGCCCCGGCAGCTACTGTTTCGGATGCTACAAAAAAACTTCGAGTAGCCGAGATGAAGTTCCTGAGAGCGCACTACTACTTTATTCTGGTGCAACAGTTCGGTGGGGTTGACTTACGACTAACAGAAACGATACTTCCTACGAAAAAAACCAGTCGGGCAACAGAAGCCGACATCTATAAATCCATCACGAGTGACCTTGAAGCAGCCCTACCCGACCTGCCTGCCATTAAAGCATCTTCGCAGGGAGCCAGTGATTACGGGCGCGCGACCAAATCGGCTGCCGAACATTTGCTGGCTCGGGTGTACCTTACCAAAGCCACTTCATCGGCAAAAGCCGCTGATGATTACACGAAAGCCGCAACCTACGCACAGAACGTAATTAGCAACTATAGCCTGAAGCTATTACCCGATTTTGCCAGCGTATTTGCGCAGGGCGGTGGTGAAATCAACGATGAAGTGATCTTTTCGGTGCAGTATACCACCGATCCACTGACCAACATCAACACCGCAAACTTGAATAATGGTGAAGGGAATAAGCTGCATTTATATTTTGGGATGCAGTACGATGTGCAGCCAGGTATGAAGCGCGACATTGCCAATGACCGACCATTTAAGCGGCTACGTCCAACTACCTATCTGCTTGAAACTGTTTTCAAAGATCGAGTAAATGATTCCCGCTACAAGAAAACGTTCAAGGACACTTGGCTGTCTAACAACCCTGGCACGAATCTAAATACCTCTTTTGACAACAGTAAGGCTAAGATGACCTTAAAAGCAGGAGATACTGCCATTTACATTCCGGGTGTTGAGTGGACTGTAGCACAACGGGCAGCCAAGCCTTACCAGGTACTCGTGCCTAGCGCTTATACGGCAGCCTTATTTCCAACGCTGCAAAAATTCCTGGACCCGACTCGCCCTGATCTTACCTACGAAGCCGGTAGCCGCGATTATCTGGCGTTCCGTCTGGCCGAAACGTATCTGATTTTGGCTGAAGCCCAATTCAAATCGGGTAAAACAACAGAAGCGGTAGCTGCTATTAACGCAGTTCGCCGTCGGGCTGCCTACCCAGGCAAAGAGACCGCCATGGAGATAACACCTGCTCAATTAGACATGGAGATGATCATGCAGGAACGCGCTCGTGAACTGGCTGGTGAGCAAATGCGTTGGTTTGACCTAAAACGTTGGGGAAACCTGGTTGAACGAGTTAAGTTATATAACCCGGATGGAGCTGCCAACGTAAAAGAAACCCACAATTTGCGTCCAATTCCGCAAACCCAAATTGACCGGACAGAAAATGCAGGATTCGGCCAAAACCCAGGGTTCTAATGAGTAAAAGGGCGAAAGAGTGAAGCCGTCTATCGTGTTTCACTCTTTCGCTTTTTATTTTTAGTATAACTGAGTCTATTCACGCTTATCAATTCCGTACTTAGCGTTCTAATTATTCTGTTTCACCATTAGTAGTCAGGCGAACCGCCCTATACTGATTATCCCTCCCCAAACTATGCAAGAGACTGTAAACCGACGACAGTTTCTCACCACGGCTGGTTTATCAGCTTTGGCACTTACCGCTGCAACGGAACCGTTATTTGCCCGATTCAGTAAACCATCTGGTCTGAAAATCGCCTACTCGGCCATTACCTGGGGCGGGAACGACGCTCAGGCAATTACGGACCTGGCTTCGCTTGGCTATCATGGTATTCAACTCCGGGCCAACGCCTTTGGGCCCTATAAAGCCAAGCCCTCCGAATTGAAAGCGTTGCTCGATCAGAATCACCTAACCCTGGCTATGTTTTCGAGTGGCAATGTAGAGATCGATCCGGCTAAAGAACAGAGTACCATCGATATGCACGTGGCCCACGCGAGTTTTGTGAAAGCCCTCGGTGGCTCAGCCATTCAGTTGACCAACTCGGCCCGACCCAAAGATCGGCTTCCAACAACGGAAGAACTGAAACGACTGGCATTCGTTATGAACGAAATCGGCAAGCAAACGGCCGACCTAGGTGTTCAGGCTACCTATCACAATCACATGCACCAGCTCGGCGAAACGCCCGAAGAGGTAGAGATTATTGTGCAGGCCATGAATCCTAAGTACATGAAATTAGAACTTGACATTGCCCACTATAAACAAGGGGGTGGCCAACCCGAAAAGGCTGTCAAGCAATATAAAGACATTATTTACGCCCTTCACCTGAAAGACACAATGTCGCCCTTGGCCGAAAAACCAGGTGATGCTAAAGCGTATAAATTTGTGGAGTTAGGCCGGGGAAATGTGGACGTCCCCGCGGTATTCAAAGCCTTGGACGAGATTAAGTTTAAAGGTTGGGGAATCGTTGAATTAGATGGTGTCCCGGAAAAAGATAAGACTCCCATTCAGTGCGCTCAGATCAATAAAGACTATATCACTAAAACGCTTCACGTTCCATTGTGAAAAAAGAATACTGGAAGCTGAGGTCCATTTCCGTTTTTTCACGTACTACTATTATGAAACAACTAATCTTATCTGGCTTTTTAGTCTTAAGCTTAATCGCAGCTAAAGATTCACAAGCGCCTAATACATTAACAGCCCAGGAGAAAAAGGACGGTTGGAAGTTGCTCTTTGATGGCAAGACAACCAAAGGCTGGCGTGGGGCTTACAAAGATAAATTCCCCGAAAAAGGCTGGGACGTTACTGATGGCATGCTAACGATCCAACAATCGAATGGGTCTGAGTCTGAAAGCTTTGGTGATATTGTTACAGATGGCGAATACAGTGATTTCGATCTTGTCTTCGATTTCAAACTTACGGAAGGAGCCAACAGTGGTGTGAAATATTTTGTGGCTGAACAAAGCCCGAAGCCGAAGGGGTCAGCATTTGGCCTGGAATTTCAGGTGCTGGATGATGATAAACACCCCGATGCCAAACTAGGACGTAATGGTAACCGCACGGTTGGTTCGTTGTATGATCTGATTCCGGCAAGTGGCAAAAAAGCCAATCCAATTGGCGAGTGGAACACAGGACGTGTTATTTCGAAAGGCAAACACGTTGAACACTGGCTGAACGGCAAAAAAGTAGTTGAATACGAACGGGGCAGCGAGCAATTCCGGGAATTGGTTGCCATGAGTAAATACAAAGCTCCCGACTATAATGCCAACGGTCGTTTCGGCGAAGCTCCTAAAGGCCATATCCTGCTTCAGGATCATGGTAATCGGGTATACTTCCGAAATATGAAGATCAAAACACTTTAAGCCTTAGGCCCTATAGCGAATAGTTTTTCTATCATCGTTTATCGTATCTTTTTAAACAGATTAAATTCTATGGAAAATCGTCGTGATTTTATAAAAAAATCGGCACTAGCTGGACTTGGGATGAGTTTCTCAGCCAGTAGCTACGCCCGAATTCTGGGAGCTAACGACCGGGTTCGGGTTGGTATTATTGGCTTTTCGGACCGCTTCCGACAGTCGCTTGCCCCCGCTTTTGCTGAACATGCGAAAGCCCAGAATTTTGCTTTTGTAGGGGTTTCTGACCTCTGGAATCGTCGTCGCGACGAAGCAGAAGCTTATTTAAAGGGGAAAGGGTTGAACGATAGTACCTTTTTCAAAGCCCGCAACAACGACGAACTCCTCGACCGCAAAGATGTTGACGCCGTTATCATCAGCACCGCCGATTTCCAGCATGCCCTCCACTGTGCCGCAGCCGTTGAATCGGGCCGGGATGTGTATTGCGAAAAGCCATTCGCCGAATCGCTCGACGATGCCCGGAAAGCAGTTAAAGCCGTTGAAAGCTCGAAGAAAATTGTGCAGGTTGGTTCGCAGCGACGCTCTGCCCCAAACTACCACTCAGCCAATGAGTTTATCAAATCAGGCAAATTTGGCGACATTACCATGGTTGAAATGACCTGGAACGTCAACCAGCCCGGTCGCTGGCGCCGGCCTAAGTTGGTGTCTGAAATTCGCAAAGAAGATACCGACTGGGATCGCTACCAGATGAACCGGCCTAAAACGGCCTGGGACCCACGTAAATATCTTGAATTCCGCTTGTTCTACCCTTACTCATCGGGCATTCCGGGTCAGTGGATGTCGCACCAGATCGATACAGTCCACTGGTTCAGTGGTTTAGATCACCCACGTAGTGTAGTTGCTAATGGGGGCGTTTACAGTTGGAAAGATGGTCGTGTTAATGCCGACACCTTTACGGCTGTGTTCGATTACGGCCCGGACAACGACAAAACCAAAGGCTTCCAGGTATTGTACTCTTCGCGCATGAACAACGAAGCCGGTGGTGTAAAAGAATACTACTTCTCGAACGGCGGCATGATTAACCTCGACACGAACAAGATTTCGCCCGAGGGAGGTCTGGAAGCAAAATACGCCAAAGACATGAATATGCAGGCGAACCTACTGCCAACAATGTCACTGGGAGAAGCTGCAAAAATGGAAACCTCTGCCAACACAGGTGGTGATCCAATGACCTCTTTACACATGCTGAACTGGATGGAATGCGTTCGCAGCCGCAAAGAGCCCAATGCTCCTGCCCGAGTAGGTTTCAACCACTCTGTTGCCAATATCATGGCGACTATGGCCCTGCATACCGGTAAGCGCGTAACCTGGGATTCGACTAAACAGGATGTGGTAGTGAGTTAAAAAAAGGAGGAAAGGGAAGAAGGGGAGTAGAGGGAGAAAAGGATATCAATCGTTCCTTCCTCCCTCTACTCCCCTTCTTCCCTTTCCTCCCTTATCAATTTTTCAACAGCGCTGCACCAATCTGGCAACTCAAGCATTTTTTTACGGAACAAAACTCATTATAGAGTTCAATTGCCGCCTGCGAATCGAATGCTGTACGAACACCCAATCCTAGAGTGTCCCAGGTAGCGGTCAGGCGGTTTTTTTCGGCAGGCAGTTGCTCTAGTAACTCAATAGCCCGGTCAATATAAGCTGGCTGGCCTCTATGGTGGGCATACGCGGCAAGTAACGGCACAACTGTGTTAATCACAATATTCTCGGCCGAGTTTAGCCCCAACGCCGAAGCACTTTTATCGGTTTGTTTTCCAAACCGATAGTGCGATTGCCAGTAGTTAGAAGGTGTTATCTGTAAGGCGTTGAGCAATGTTTCACTATCTCGTGTACCGGCAAATAGTGAAAATAAACTGGCATGATACGTCACCAGACGGGCTAACTGGGCCAATCGTAGAGTTGGGAAATTAGCGGGCCGTAATCGCCCCCATTTCCAGGTATGAGCAGCTACCTGTTTATCAGTAAGTGAATATTTAGATGCGAGAAATCGATATTCGCGTTGAAGCGTTTTAATGTAGTCGTCAGACTCATCCGTATCTAATAATCCGGCTGTACCATACAACATAGCTTCAACTTGTACCAATACATCCCGGTGTTTCAAAATTGCTTTCAAGGGTACAGCCCGACTGAGTTGAGCCATAGGGTCGGCATTGATTTTAAAACCCATGTTCATAGCTAGTAGCCGATAGGCGGTCTCCTCCCAATCGCCACCTGCCTGCTCAACTAGCTGCCGGACCCCTTCTGCTTTCCGTTCCAACCGTTGAAGCATAGCTTTGTCAAGCATTGATGTTATTCGCAAAGGTGCTACGCTACGAAATTGCCCTGCACAGGGAATAGCATCTACTGAATCACTTAATACCTGGTAACGATCCAGTAATGTCGAATCGATGAGTGGCTGAAGTTCAAGCGTAGGCAGTGGTGTTCCATTAGCCCGATCAACCCGCCGCCCGTTGGCCAATCTATCGTCCTGCCAAACAACATGTAGAATGACATTGTCATACGCCCGATCATGCTGATGACGATGCACAAGCCAATCCGATGTTCGGGTATGCATCTCAACCGTACCCACCCACTCTACTTCATTGATCAGTAGCCGGGCGTTGGTAAAATCAGGCCCGGCTTCGTGATTCCGAAAACCCGTGTGGAGCACCTGTACGGATTCACCATCGGTTGTAATTAAATTGTTATTCGTAAAATACTGGTATTGCCAGATAAAATACAGAAAAATTTCGGGCACAGTTTAGTCGATAATTATCAGTTAGTTGATGCCAATAGCAACCCTAAGGCGAGTTGAATATAAACACATTTACTAAAATAATATACCTACTTTCGCCCAATCGTCTAGTTCCTTTGCAGAGCAGCTAAATAGGTGGCCATTTCCTTTTGTAAAGCCCTGGCTTCATCTCGTGCTCGATCAGCAAAGTCAACGCCATCAGACGCATATAAAATACTTCTTGACGCGTTTACTAATAAACCACCCGAAGCCGTTAAGCCTCGTCTGGAAACATCTTGAAGACTCCCCCCTTGTGCGCCCACACCGGGCACAAGCAAAAAGTTATCGGGAGCTAATTCTCTGATCCGACTTAGTTCGTCAGCCTGGGTTGCGCCTACAACAAACATAAGTTTATCCGTCCCGGCCCAGGTCTGTGCAGTTTCAATCACAATCTCAAACAGTTCCTGTTCGCCAACTTGGTGTCGCTGGAAATCAGCACTGCCGGTGTTGGATGTCAGCGCTAGAAGAATTACCCATTTACCTTCGTAAGCCAGAAAAGGTAGTACTGAATCATGACCCATGTAAGGAGCTACCGTAACAGAATCAAACGATAATCCAGCTGCTGCGGGGTCGAAAAAGGTGCGGGCATACAAATCAGAGGTATTCCCAATGTCCCCCCGTTTAGCATCAGCAATGGTGAAGCAATCGGCGGGAATATAGTCAAGGGTTTTCTGTAGGCTTTCCCAACCTCGTGGCCCCTGCGCTTCATAGAAAGCAATATTAGGTTTATAGGCTACGGCGAAGTTGGCAGTAGCGTCGATAATTGCTTTGTTGAATGCAAAGACCGGGTCGGGTTCGGTCAATAGATGTTGGGGAAGTTTACGAGGATCCGTATCTAACCCAACGCATAAATAGGACTGTTTTTGAAAAATCAGATTGCTTAACTCTGAATAGGTCATGCTGAAACGGGGATCACAGACTAAAAGATTCCGCTCAAAAGTACGACTTACCGTGTCGGTTTCATAAATTTGCCCATAAGAGACCTTCGTTTAAGAAACACCATCCTATTATGCAAGTTCGGCAAACAGCCATTGATGGCCTAATTGAATTAATTCCACGCGTATTTGAAGACGAGCGTGGACATTTCTTTGAGTCCTATAATAAACCGCTTTTCGTATCGCTGGGCTTGCCAATGGAGTTTGTACAGGACAATCAATCGTTCTCAGTAAAAGGTGTTCTGCGTGGATTGCATATGCAGAACGCACCCTTTGCTCAGGGAAAATTAGTGCGGGTTATCATGGGCCAAGTATTGGATGTAGCCGTTGACTTACGACCGGACTCGCCAACGTTTGGGCAATACGAAACTTTTTTGCTTGACGCCAAGCTAGCCAACATGGCTTATATACCGGAAGGTTTCGCTCACGGATTTGTAGCACTGGAAGACAGTATCTTCAGCTATAAATGCACAAACATTTATAATAAAACCTCTGAATCTGGCATTATCTGGAATGATCCAGATCTAAATATTAATTGGGGTGTAACGAATCCAATCGTTTCAGAGAAAGATCAGGAGCTGAAGACATTACGGGAGGTATTACCAGAGGCTGTAGTATAATGGAAAATGGATAATAAATAATGGACAATGAGCTAGCAGGCCATTATTCATTATCCATTATACTATTTCTCATACATTTCTTCCAGCACCTTCCGCCCTACTTTCCGCGCCGACAATGGATTTTGCCCGGTCACTAAACGTTCATCGACTTCAATGAACGGCAGAAATGGGATCAAGCCTTTACTGTAAAGGGCATTTTTCTGCCTCAACGCATCTTCGAGTAGGAACGGAACTTCCTCATCGAGTCGAACGAGTTTTTCCTCCATGTTCGAGAAGCCAGTTACCTGCCGGTTATCAATGAGTAGAGAACCATCAGACAAGGTAACATTGAGTAGTGCACCAACACCGTGGCAAACAGCTGCTACCATACCACCACTTTCATAAATCTGCCGGGTTATACGCTGCACAGCCAGATTGTCAGGAAAATCCCACATAGTGCCGTGTCCGCCAGTAAAATAGAGGATTTGGTAGTTAGAAGCGTCAATTTCATCTAACTTCAATGAGTTATCCAATTTGGAGCGGAATGTTGGATTATGATACCATTTTTCATTGATCGCATCGCGTCGGTCAATACTCTTCTCATCAATGGGAATGGAGCCTCCCACAGGGCTTGCAATATCGTAGGGTAGATTCCGTCCAGCTAATTCATCATAAAAATGGGTAGCTTCGCTAAGCCACAAACCTGTTTTTTGGGACTTAGTAGGATAATCCATATGGTTCGTGCAGACGATCAGTGCGCGGTAAATAGGATCCATGAGCAAGTAGACAATAGCTGTTTGCGGTAAATAACCGACACTTCAGGACGAAGATAAAGGGTTTATACTAAAACAGCTTACTGCCTCTTACTTACTCTGAACTGCTTGTCAAATCTTCCGCCTTTTAGGTCCCAAGTTTCCAGCTTCAACTAACGTACACGTTTAACTTTTAAAAATATTCTGCGCAAACCCTATTAACCAGATAAAAATTTTACAAACAAGACCTTATACCAATTAATTATGTTGATGTTTCGTTATATTTGTTGATAAACCGTACTGTGCTAGGTATCATGCAAAACGTTACTTATGAATCTCTCCAGGCGGAGTACGCCTGGATGCTTGTATCTGATCAGCTTCAGCAACGTAATAATGTGTTAGCTAAAAGCATATCACATATGGAGCGTAATCCAAAAGAGTTGCCCATGGCAAGTCGACTGATTATTCTTCGCTATCATCTCAAAATGAGCTTGCGCCAGCTAACACAGACCGCTCGTCAGCAAAAACCTGAATCTCCAAACATCAATCGGTTAGCGGAGCAATGGCAACATATTCATCAACTGTTTTTTTTGCTTCGCCAGATTGACAACGAACTTGGCCGGGCTACTACAGAAAGTCAAACACTACGTTCATGGATGAAATCGCTTGACGGACGTGTGTATCGTTCAGCATTAGTACATTTGAACTAATCAGGTACAATAAACCAGTTGGGGTTAAGTAACAGGTGGTTATCACTTGTTACTTAACCCCCAACTGGTTTATCGCTTTTCAGTAAAATTAGCCCTTTACTTCCTGCTCTTTAGTAAGCCAAAGAGCAACCATAGAAGCTACGGCAAAAAATCCTGGTCAGACTAGCCAAATAAGGTCTGACCAGTGTAGTTTCCTTCTGGAAATTTTCCTTATCGCTTCCGATTCGATTTAATGTACTGAATCTTCTTTACACTTACCAGAGCACAACCGGGTACACAAGGATTATCAATAGGTGGCACAAATGGATCAACTATCTCAGGAGTAGGCCCATCTGGACTAGTGGCAACCCAGGCAAATTCAGCCCAGGCATTAGGCTGGGGCTTATCAGTAACGGGCTCAAACGCTATTTGTCCAATGTCGGCTTCGAGCCAGTAATCGTTTGAGCTTAGATCAATTGTATACGTATGAAATTGCCCATCGTTGATAACTGGAAATTCCATTATTCGATCCCCAGTACCGTATATCGTTATATCGTCACTACGGCGCCATTTAATTCGGAACTTGTCACTTTGCGTGTTAAATGCTGCCCGCAAATAAATCTTCGGATTACTACGGCCTTTCCAAAAAACAAATGGCGATAAAATTCGAGCATTTGTCGCATCATCTAGATGAACATGTAATTTACCGGAAATAGGCCAGCCCGTATCTGTTGCGTGATAGTATAACCAGCCCTTACGCGATGTATCGAACAAATAATTAGGTCCAGGCGGTGAATGCTGTTTATTATAAACATAGGATCGTATTTCGCTCAAATGTCCTAAGATCAGCTCATAATCCCATTCATGGACTAAATTATGGTCAAACACGACTTTATTCGCAGCTGCAATATAGGAGGCCACAGTACTAGTTTCATCGCCACCCAGATCGGCCCCAAAATAACCTCTTTTCCATTCGTAGTTACCCTTTGCATATAACCCAACTCCGTAACCATTATCGTTCGTCGATGCCATCCAGGGCTCTGTTGGAAATACATCACCAAATATGGTCGTTTGAGGTGGCTGTATCCGTTCTAGTGCAAGAGATCCATTTGTATAGGGGCTACTACCTTTATAAAGCCACATATTGTGATAATCGCCGGTCAAATACATACAAGGAAACTCCTGCTGGCGAGCCTCATACTGAGTTTTATCTGATCGTGACAGAACTACTTTTACGTGCACCTTTACTACATTCCCATCTAATCGAATCCAGTGCTCTATTGTAGCCTCTCCTGGCTCGTTATAAAAAGCAAATTGCTTAGGAATGGTTTTCGTATGCAGTAAATTATCCTGCTTTTCAGCCAATAATACCTGAGCTGAATTAAAGTAGACGTCACCTGCCTGAATGGGGTTCCAGCCGAGACCAACCCAGGCAGGGTTTCCATTTTGTGAATATTCGTATGGACCGCCATAAAGCCCTATTTGTATCTGCCGCCCGAGATCAGTACGCCCTCCAATAAGTGGATTACTGACCATATTGCGGGTATTAACCTTTCCCCCCTGGTCATTCTGGAAGGTGAGGTATGTAATAGCACCACCAGCATTTGTATTAATACCTACTTTAATCTGCGAATTCTCAATTGTCATTAATCCATCGGCCCCAACACGAAGCGATGGCTTCGGAAGTGGTAGAGGAGCAGAATTTCGAATTTGAGCAGTTAGCAGTGTTGGCGCCCAAAGTAAGGCAACAAAAAACACACGACTCCAATGCGGGTACTTACTAGAAAAGATGTGGGTCATAAAACCAGTACGATTTGATGTACTAATTTTCATGACCCACAAATAATATGCCAAATGATTTTCTTCTCCTACAAGTTAACGATTTTAAATATTCATTAACTATTTAGATAATCGTACCAAATCAGCATCCGACAAAGTACCTGATTGTATTAATAGTCTATGCCGGAACGTAACAGCCTGATTTGCTGGCAATGTATAATTTAATGCCGGGGCCTTACCACTGCTCATTACAGAGGGTCCTAATGGATTAGCAGCAAACAGACCATAACCTCGGGCATGCCAGTACGTTGGGTAGCCTATATTTTTGGCATGGTCTACTAAAACGACTGATAAGGCTTCCCCGTTAACAGTACCCGTTAATTTCATCCATTGGGCACGCGTCCCCCAGACGGCATCGCCTTCTACGCCTTCGCTACTATGATATAAACCCGTTACACCTGTGTTATTTAATACCGGCACCTTTGTCTGTACCCCTTGCGCGTCAGTGAAGATTTCAGGTTTCGTTGAAGGCTGTTCAAGTTGACGCGCAACTCGCAGGGCAATCATACCTTCCTTATTATCTTTAAAAACGACTTCTTTATCAGCGGCCTTAAGTGTTGTAATTCGTTCAATTGTACGATTGGCAGCACTAGCACCAAATTCATAAGTTGTTGTTTCCTGAAGCATCACTTTGTTATCTTTATCGAGCCAATCGGCTGTAACGACTAGTGTAGCCTTGCCATTCCCGCTCTTCATCGACTTAACACCTGTGTGCACGATTGTACCGAATGGCCCCTTATGCTCGGGTCCAACCTGAATCGAATTATTCCAGAAATCATGACCATTTACATCACCGTAGTTGAACCACATACCCACATGGTGCGGGTGGTCAATTCGTTCGTCGGGCCGAGGGTCGAGTGGCCAGCCTCGTGTGATAAAATTACCTCCAGCCGATAGAATTGGATATAAAACTGGCTTTTTCAGGACGGTTGGGCCTGGATAAATATAAGCCGTGAATGGTTTCCCATCGACGGTAACTGAAACACGCTTCTGCGCTTCATCGTGGGTGAGTTGAATTTTGTTCGATTGAGCCAGGTTTGGTAGTATCGAAATCGAAAACAGGAAGGCAATCAGAAACAGACGCATCAGCTAGTTCGTTAATCCGGATTAGACATTAGATCAGTAAAATAGGCAAAAAAAATTACCCTGACCTAAAAAAGCCAGGGTAAACAAAATGCTACTGAATAAATAGGGATAAAAGCCAACGCTTCTTAATTGCCCAATAGTATTTTATTCGTTACGTCCTGGTCAATCGTGATATAACCAGGGTAATTCACCTGCTTGCCCAGCAAATCAAGCGTTGGTTTAATCTTGATAGTAAGCTTAGAGGGTTGGGTTCCCGATGCTCCTGATAGGTTCTGTACCAATTGCGTAAACGCATCCCGCGTTTTACTATCCGTGAGCAATTGGTAAGCGTTGGTATTCAACCGAACCGGAACGCGTGTCCGCCCACCACCGGGTTGAACTTCAATGCGCTGATTTAGGAATCCGTTAAACAATTCCTGTCCGGCTAATAAAATCTTATATTCCAGTTGGTTGATACCTGCCACTTTGTTGGTTGGATTGGTAATATCAATATTTAGCCGGGCATCCAACGGTACATTCCGCGTTAGCAAACCAGTCGCCAGCCGGGGGTATTGAGCTGGATTAATATCTTCTACCTTACGCAACTTCCTGACGTCAATTCCGGCCAGGTAAATACTATCAGCAGAGGCAATGGTATAGCGACAATCGCCAAGTGTTTTTGCCTGCGAAATCTGGTTGTTGACACTGCATTGGCTGAACAACAGTGGCAAAGCTGCTACTATTAAAACAAGTGCTTTTTTCATAAGTGATTGTAGTCCTTTTTGTATAAACGTTCGACAGGCAGAAAAGGGTTTGGTTTAATTACTTTTAACGAATACCAATTGAACTCGGTCGGCTTTAGCAATCTTTTTCCGAAAGTCTATCCACTCTGGATAGGCCGTTGCCGGATACCTGCCCCCATGCATGGCAATATGACGAACATACTGGATACGGTCACCATCTGTAGTCAGTTGGGCTGTATAGTTTCCAAATTTCGACGCTATCGTTACGGGATCAATCTTATATTCGGGTGCATAGCCTTTAGGCAGTTGATAAGTAATCGAATCACTGTCCTCAAAATCGCAGTCTACACCTAATTCAAGAGAGGCCTTACGAGGCTGTATTAACGGACTTACCGCCGGTAGTGCCGACAGTAGATTGAGTGGCAGAAACAACCTTGTTCCACTGATCGTAGCTAATTGACGAACCGCCAGGGTTAGATTTTCTGTAACAGCGGGAATAAGGCCAGGGTGTTCATTAAAGGAAAATTTAGTCAACTCAAAGGCCGGAATCGCAATGCGTTTGAGTAACCAGCTACGTTGATCTTCACGATTCAGGCTATGAATTGCATTAGTATAATCGTCCTGCTGAAGACCAGTATAACGGGTTTGAACCTCTGCCGTGGCGTCTCCTTTCTCGGTGAGGTTAACCATAATACGCCGTTGCTGACGATTATCTTTGGCTTCATAGAACGGCGTCTTTATTAGGTGTCCGCCTTCGGGTAAAATCAGGAGAGCATGACGATTTCCCGTAAAATCACCCATATAGCCTGCCGGCCCGTACCCACTTGTACACTCCAGAAAGAGCGTATCCCGCTTATCGGGCACACACAGAATAATGTGATTAAACTGAAAACTGGGAAAATCAGCCAATAGATCTGACTCATCATCACCGGCTTTTACTAACAGTGGGTGGGCTACAACGCCAGCAGCTTTTAGTAAAGCCTGGGTATAATTAGTGAGTGCTTTGCAATCGCCATACTTACTGGCGGCTACTTTATCCGCTTCGATAGTCTGCCATCCACCAATTCCCAACTGAACGCTGACATAGCGGGTATGATCCTGCAAGAATTGATAGACCTTCCGTACTTTCCCACTGGTAGTAGTCTCCGTTTTTGTTAATTCGAGTATGCGTTGGCGTAACTCATCAGGAATACGATCGCGACCACTATTCAGCGTATAATAAAACTTCCCGATATCTCGCCAGCTTGTCACTTTTCCTTTGTACCCCTGAACATCGAAATCAGTAGGCGCAGCATAAACCATAGGTATCTGCTCACGGGCTGGTGGCGACAGGGGTTCAAATTCCAGTGCTGGACGGTTGGCGAGTTTCCATACATAGGTTTTCCCTCCATCGGGTGTAGCTATAGCTGTCCCAGGTACGGGCAAATTCATTTCCTTGTAGCGTAATGACAGCCCTACTGGCATATTGACTGTAAACGTAGCTTGCTGAAGGGCCAGGTGCTCCTTGCGCTGGGGCATCCAGGTTGGGTAAAACATCAGATTTCGCTCCGTTGTCTCCACCAGAAATTCTACAGTATATGGATAAGTTGGCTGCTTGGGAAAGCTCGCCGATTTTACCCGTTGATCATCAAAAAGATTATAGTCGGTGTACGTACTATAGTCCTCAACATCTGCTTTCTTAAGTTTTTTGATCAGCTTTCCGTCTGCATCATAGAGCGCCCCTTCCAGGTCGTTTATTTTCGATAATTTATCGTACCCAACCACCATCGACGCAAAATCATCCCCCTGTTTATCCAGCACAGTTATAACGCTATGTACGCGTTGCGAGGCCTCACCTGCCGACTTCACAGTGAATACCATGTCATACTGACGAACCACCGCATGCGCATTTTCTTTTAATCCATCGGGTACAGATGTAGCTTTATAATCGGTCTGTGCCCAGGCCAGATGGCTCATTAGCAGAGCCAGGAATAACAAATTTTTCATGATTATTTCGAATCGGCCACTACTTCCCGTTTGAGTACAATTTGTTCGGCATGTTTGGCCACGATTCGGCTAAACAGTTCCCGTAATGAGCCATACTCCTCGGCAAAATACATCGGCTTACGGAGGGAAATGCGGCTGATAATCTGAATCTGATTTTCGCTGACAACGCCTACCTGATACATAAATCGCCCTCCATTTTCGGGCAGAACCATTGACACGGGCTTGGGTAGCTCCTCTACTTTAAAGTTTTTAGGTAAGGTGTAGGTAGCCGAGAAGGTCTCCTCAATAGGTATTCCAAAATCGACAGGATAGAGTCGATCCGTTTCCTTAAATGGGTTAACGGTATGGGCTTCGGTTAGCATGGGGTGAAAATAATACCGGTCACCTGCCCGCCCGCAGGCCTCTGGAATGGTAATCGTATAATCCGTATTGAAAGCATTACTTTTTTCATCTGCTCCCGAAAAGTCAACTTTGTCGATTTGCCAGGCCGGGCGCTTTTTCTGAATACTTTCCAGGTATTTGGCCTTCCCATCCGTGGCAAATTGCTTACGGGCACTCCAGGCGCTATAACCTCCATGAGAATGCGCGAGTTTGCCAGAGACTTCCCCGTCTTCCGTGAGCGTAAATGTTCCCATATGAACCTCAACGTCGCGTTCGTATGGATTCAGCGAGACAAAACGAGATTTGGTTGGATGAACAAGCCGCCCTTTTCCATTCAGGCAATGGAGTGGCAACATGCCCACAGGCAGAAATGCATCGGTAGCATCTAATAATAAATCCTTACCTCCCACCGAAACCTGCGCAACGACGTAGTTGAATTTTTTAATTAAGGGGTATAACTCATTGATTCGACCATGTGAGCGAGTGCTTAAAATAACCGGATTGGCGTCAATATCCATCTCCCGAAGCAAGGCTATCAACATCAGGTTAATATCAGCCGCGTTCCCTTTTTTATTCTCAAGTACCTTTTTAATTCCAGTCGACGACCAGATGCCAGCATCATCGTTCCATTTGATGGTTTGTCGAACATAGTCGTATGCTGCTTTTACCCGGCCCAACGTATCAGCCTGTGAAGCGAGCAATGATTTAGCCGTTTCGCGCAGGAAACCAGTCCGTTTAATTTGACCGCCAAAATCAATATCGGTAAGCAAGGTTTTATCCAGCGTTTCCCAACTGACGGCAATATCCTTACGAACAATGCCCGTCGAACCCGGAATCTGGTAACTGGCCAGTTCAAATTCAATCTTGGCCATATAGTCGTCGTCAGTAGTTATGTAAGCTTCATCCCGAAAAGCCGGAATGTCTTTCATGGCAAATCGATAAGCGGATGCCGTTACATCTGGCTGACCGGAAAACAGACCCACTGTAGTCGATTTGCGATCATTGACAAGCATGGCTAAGTAGCCGCTCATCAGCATCTTATAATAGAAATAATCGGGAATTGTAATCCGGTACTCGCTCCAGCGAACGGGGATGTCCTGTTGAAATCGCCAGGTGCGCGGATTATACGTAACACCAAATGGAGTCCGAACAGTGTATTTATACTCGATAATTGATCCTTCCCGAACGTTGGGCAGTGTATATTTCTCGACCCAAAACTGATCCGATGCTTTTTCGGTAAAATGGCCTTCCTTTTTCAACTGGCTGATCGACACATCGCCATTGGTAAGATTGTAGGTGTAGCCCTCAAAGTCAGACACAAGCTCGTGCTGGCCCATTGTGCCCCGGCGAGTTACCTGCTGAATGGTAGCCCGGTCATAAGCCGATTTTTTTCGGATTTTTAGCCGGACATGATAGGTCGTATTTAACCATATGTCATTGTCGCTTTTATCGAACCAAACCTCACCATAATCATATAACACAACCGCTTCGGCTGTGGAGTCGGTAGGAGAATTAACAAAATGATCGGAATTGACTATGCCGAATTTAATAGTAGGTGCTGGATCAGCTGATTTCTGAGAAAATCCTACAGTAATCCCAAGCAGGATACAAACCGTCAGCAGCAAAACGCGCTGACCAACTATGGAAGCGAACATGAACGGTGGGGAAAATTAGATCACTAATTAGCCCGCCAATATAGCGGTTTAGTGACATAAGGCAATACGTGACTTTAGGTAAAGATGACTAAGCTGATTTTACTCCCAGGAAAACTTCAGCAGCGATACGCCCTGACGAGGAAGTTCCATCGGTAGATTCACGATACCCTCTTTCACGTTAATCCATTCGGGTGAGGTGAGCAATTGAAGCTGACCTGCCTTTTCCAGTTCGGCAATTTGCTCGGGCGTTGGACTTTTGGGCGAGCCCATCTTTTTCCAGGCTTCGTAGGAGTTACTAAACTGCTTATCGATGCGGTAATGCTGAAGCAGGACTTTCTGCCCAGGAACACCTTTCACCTGAATGGTTACTGGAGCATCGGGTGCAGGCAGATTATCATCGTGGTAATTCCAGACCATCACCGCAGCCGTTTTAGCATCTTTTGTGGCAAAGGCATTGATGTCGTCTTCGGCCCGCACACTCTGGTCCCGAATACGGGCGTAATCATAGGCGAGGCCGCCTTTCACCCCCACCCGATTGCCCTGCATCATGCCGAACATACGGAACACATTCAGCACCGGCTTATCGACGCCATTGGTTGCCAGATCGCGAAAGCCCCGGAACCAGGCCTGGTCTTCAAATTCAAACGCCCAGGTTACGGCTCCTTCCAGATTTACACCCCGAGCCTGAGCCAGATCGTATTTGCGGGCAAAGGAAGCCGCCGTGTAACTTGAGTACATCGTGCCGTTGCGATAGGCATTCTGCGGGTGTAAATCCTCCGAACAAGCCGCGCATCCTTCAGGATCAGACTCTCCAATAATAATGGGCAGGTGTTTCAGCGTCGGATAAGATGCTACGATTTCAAAGCCTTTGTCAATATCCCGTAGTTGGGTACCCATATTCATTTGCACCGCTCCATTCACCAGTTTAGGCGCACCTTTGGCATGAAACGTAATGAAATCGATGGGGGTGCCTGTTTTCCCTGTCACATAGTTCTTGCCGCTAACCACGTGATCCATAAAGGCTTTGAAAAATTTGGCCGATACATCCCAGTTAGGGCCCGTCACCTCGGGGCCACCCACTTTAGCCGTCGGCAGTGCCCGTTTCACCGCATCGGCGGTGTAATCATATAGCTTAATGTATTCGTCGGTGGTGCCTTTCCAGTAGCTAATGTTGGGTTCATTCCATAACTCCCAATACCAGCTTTCCACTTCCTTTTGGCCATACCGACTAACGGAATGTTTTACCCACTGATAAACCAGTTCGCTCCATTTTGTATAGTCTTTTGGCGGATAGGCCCAACCGGTGTAAATATCGTTGTAGTTATCTCCGGGTTTCCAGTTGTGCCGGTAGGGTTGCGGATGCGTTGAGAGCGCTTCGGGCATAAAACCGATCTGGGCAATGGGCTTCATACCCCGCTCTATATACGTATCAAAAATTTTATCGACGATAGTCCAGTCGTAGATTGGATTCCCTTTTTTATCTTCAGTATAGGCATTTGTCGACCCCCATTTCAGAGCCGCTTTTCCATCGCCGGTAACCAGCAGACTATGTGCCCGCACGTTTACGGGTACCTTGCTCAACTGCGAGATTTCGGTAAGCAATTTCTTACCGTCTTTCATATAGGTATAGTTCGGCTCATCGTAGCCAAACCACGCCCAGATGGGTTTGATGGGCCCTTTATCAGCGCCTAAATCAACCTCTATCCTAACAGGCTGCGGTTTAACCTGCGCCAGACCAGTATTGATCACCCAAAAGCTGAGCAATGTGGACAGTAAACGTACAAGTTGTTTTTGCTGCTTCATAAAAAAAGTAGGTACTCAATAAAGGAATTATTACTTCTGATAAACCCGCACATAGTCGACTTCAAACCGACGGGGAAACGAAGTTGCCGATGGGTCGCCCCCATTGTCTCCGCCAATAGCCAGATTAACTAGTACATAATGCGGCTGACGAAACGGATTACTACCCGTTCCATCTTTATTAATGGTATCGGTTAATAAAACTGCATTTAATAGCTCATCATCCACATAAAGCCGAATCGCGGTTTCGTCCCAATCCATGCGCCATACGTGGAATTTCTTCGACCAATCGGGATCGTTGAACGAGGCCATCGGCTTTTTAGTGCTCCGCCATTCAGCCGTATAGCGTTTACCGGTTGCCCAGGCAACATTGGCCAATAGCATGTTCCGATAATACTCCATAATATCGATTTCACCGTTGGCTGGCCATTCGCCTTTCACGCCCAATGTCCAGAAAGCGGGCCATAAACCGGGACTGGTATCAATACGTCCCCGCATCTCAAACCGGCCATACTGCCAACTATGCAACCCATTCGTATGCAAACTGGAAGCCGTATACTCAATGGTAGGCCGGTTGGTTTGCCAGTTCGAACTATTGGCCTGATACATTGGATTCACCTTTTGTTCGCGACGCGCTTCAATAATGAGCAAGCCATTTTCGCAGCGGGCATTATCAGGCTGATACCACTGGAGTTCATGATTCCGGGCAAAACCCGTTTCAAATTTCCAGTTCTTCGGATTCGGCGGACCAGCTACCTCAAACTCATCGGCCCAGACTAACTTCCAGCCATCATCTGACCTAACTGATGAGCTGATAGGTTGGCTAAAGCTGGTAGAACTGACTACTACCAGAAAAGTCAAAAGAAACAATAATCGGCTCATAAGTACCTGATTAGTTTTAAACACAGAGTCACAGAGAGCACAGAGTTAATGTAAAACTCTGTGCTCTCTGTGACTCTGTGTTTATATCATTACGCATTCACACGTTTTCCATCCACTAGTCGCCAGATGTGAAGCGGATTAGCTGCTTTCAGTTCGTCGGGCAACAACGCGTCGGGGAAATTCTGATAGCAAACGGGGCGGGCAAAACGTAGAATCGCGTTGGTACCAACAGATGTTGAGCGCGAATCGGTCGTGGCAGGGTATGGACCGCCATGTTGCATAGCATGACTAACTTCTACGCCGGTCGGGAAGCCATTAATTAATAACCGACCTACTTTCTGTTCCAGAATTTCGAGCAGATCGGCGTATTCCAATAGTTCAGCATCAGTGCCCCAAACCGTGGCAGTTAAGTGTCCTTCCAGTCTACGCGCAACGGCCAGTAGTTGCTCACGGCCACTGGCTTCAACTAATACGCTACTCGGGCCAAATACTTCTTCGGCAAGGATCGGATTAGCCAGAAGCGCTTCGGCAGATGTTTTCAAAAGTGTTGGCGTGCCATTAGCAAAACTGTCGGCTGCCGTAGCCTGTCCAAGCACATCTACACCTTCGGCAGCTGTTAATTTATCAATACCGGCTGTAAAGGCTCGCTGAATACCCTGTGTGAGCATGGTAGCTGGCTGACTATTCGTTATGCCCTGAGCCGCTGCCTGCATAAACGTGTCGGCGTCAGTCGATTGTTGGACCACGGCCATACCTGGATTTGTACAGAATTGCCCAACACCCAGCGTAATTGAGCCGACAAAACTTTGTGCCAGCGCACTCCCTTTTTCCTTAAGGAGTTGAGGCAAAAAGAAAACGGGATTGGTACTACCCATTTCGGCATAAACCGGAATCGGTTCCGGACGACGGGCAGCCGCATCGAACAACGCTTTTCCCCCTCGCCACGACCCTGTAAATCCAACCGCTTTGATAGCCGGATGCTCAACAATGGCCATACCAACAGACGTCGTTCGACCTTGAACCAACGAAAATGTCCCGGCAGGCAAACCGCAAGCCGTAACAGCCCGACTGATAGCATCCCCCACCAATTGCGATGTGCCGGGGTGTGCCGGATGTCCTTTTACAACAACTGGGCAACCAGCAGCCAGTGCAGAAGCGGTATCGCCACCCGCCACGGAAAAAGCCAGCGGAAAGTTACTAGCACCAAACACACCTACTGGTCCCAATGGACGCAGCATCTGCCGCAAATCAGGTCGGGGTAAAGGCTGGCGATCGGGCAGGGCGGTGTCGATGCGCGCATCTACCCAGGAACCTTCTCGTAAATAATCGGCAAATAAACGTAGTTGACCAGTCGTACGGCCACGTTCGCCTGTCAGGCGAGCTAATGGTAAGCCCGATTCAGCTTGCGCACGCGTCAATAATTCATCGCCTAAGGCTTCTATCTCACTGGCAATTTGTTCCAGGAAACGAGCTTTCTCGGCACCTGATTTTTTGCGGTATTCAGAAAATGCTTCGGCTGCCCGCTCACAGGCCTGAGCAACTTCGCTAACCGTAGCTTCTTGAAATAGGCCCGGCAATGGCTGTCCGGTAGCTGGGTTAATGCCCTGAAATGAATCGGCAACAGGATTTGCAAGGGAGTTTGTCATAACGACAGGCAGGAGATTGTTATAAATAGATTGGGCAACAGTAGCCCGTTTTTGAGGAACACCTTATCAAGCGAAACGTTCCGGTTTAAAAGCAGCAACATCCATGCTTCTAACCGAATCGTCCATAAGTTCACTAACTAGTTTGCCGGTAGCTGGTCCCAGGCTTAGTCCCATCATGCCGTGCCCTGTAGCCAGCACGACGTTATCGTAGCGTTCGGTACGGCCAATGTAGGGCAACCCGTCAGGCGAACAGGGGCGCAATCCCCGCCAAACCGTTTCCACGGCAGGCATCTCGACCGGCATATCTGGATAATAGTTGTTTATCGACTGTACAATACCCCGCACTCGATTCATGTTCACGGTCATATCGGTACCGGCTACTTCGAGTGTTCCCGCAAAGCGAAGATCCGCTCCCATCGGCGTGGCCGTAGCGCGGGCTTCGAGCATGATGGCGGGTACACGAATGTTGTTGGCTACATTCCGAAGCATAAAGCTATAGCCTTTACCACCCTGCAAGGATAGACTCAAATCCAGCTGCTTTGCAACAACAGGCGACCAGGCACCACCCGCTATAACAACCGCATCAACGGGATAATCGCCCTGCGCAGTCTGCACCGATTTAATCGTTGAGCCCGTTTTGCCGAATCCTGTAACGGTATGATTTTCCAGAATGGTAACCCCCTCCCGACGCAGATAGGCAACCAGCGACTTGATCAATTCATTTGGATTCAGGTGCGCATCGCCGGGATAAAAAATACCACCGCGAACGTCAACCCGCGTGTCGGGTTCCAAGTCCTGCACTTGCTGGCCATTGAATACCTGCGCTTCGATACCCGCGTGGTTAGCCACCTCGGCTTCTTCGGCCATTTCGTGTTCGGCAGATGCGGTTTTGTAGAGCATCAGTAGTCCCCGCTCCTGCCACTCAAAAGTTAAATCGCCGTTAGCGGCCAACTCCTGATACAACGTTTTACTGAGCAGACTAAGATCGCGCAGCACCGGAATGGAACGCTCAACGTGCTCGGGTGTCGAATGGCGATAGAAAAGCCAGCCCCAACGCAGTAAATCGGCGTTTAGGCGTGGTTTTACATAAAACGGGCTGGTCGATTTCAGCATCCAGCGCATGCCTTTGGCCATCATGCCCGGTTGCGCCAGCGGGATAATATGGCTAGGTACAATCATACCCGCATTACCAAACGAACAGCCATCGGCAATAGGTCCCTGATCGAACAGCGTTACGCGGTGCCCCGCTTTGTGCAGGTAATACGCCGAACAAAGTCCAACAATACCCCCGCCCACAATACCAACGTGTGACATTTTACAAAGAGTGAAAGTGCGAAAGAGTGAATTGCGCGAAAAGCTGGTATCAGCAAAGCCGCTCATTCACCATTCAGGCGGCCCAGTCTTTCACTCATTCACTCTTTCGCTCATTTTTATATGACCTGAAACCCAAACACATATGGGTCGTCTTCGTCGAGAATGATGTGATTGTAGCCGTGAATCCGGGCCCAACCTTCGATACTTGGCACAATAGCCGGATTACCAGCTAATTCGGTTTCTGCTTCGATACGCCCGTTGAAAATAGACCCAATGATGCTCTCATGAACAAACGTGTCACCCGGCTTAAGTCTTCCCTGTGCGTACCACTGCGCCATTCGGGCCGATGTTCCCGTTCCGCAAGGAGATCGGTCAATGGCTTTGTCGCCGTAGAAAACAGCATTTCGGGCGGTAGAGGTTTCTTGCAGTGGCTTTCCTGTCCAGAGAATATGACTCAGGCCGTTAATGGTCGGGTTTTCGGGATGGACGAAGGTATATTGCTCGTTCATCCGCTCACGCATCACCCGCGCCCAGCCAATAAGCTGCTCCGCTTTATAGTGCTCCAGGCCGGGGAAATTGGGTTGCGGATCAACAATGGCGTAGAAATTACCCCCATAGGCAACATCGACGGTAAGCGTTCCCAAGTCAGGGCATTCGACCGTCAATTTCTCGGCTGCCAGGTACGATTTGATATTCGTAATCTTCACCGACGTTACCTTCCTTCCCTCCTGCTGGTATTCGGCCCGAACCAATCCGGCGGGCACTTCGAGGTTGAGGACGCCCGGTGTTTGGGGCCTAATCAGATTCTGCTCAATGGCGACCGTTACCGTACCAATCGTACCATGACCGCACATCGGCAAACACCCAGAAGTCTCGATAAATAGCACACCCGCATCATTAGCGGGATCGGTGGGCGGATACAGAATACTCCCCGACATCATGTCGTGGCCACGCGGTTCGAACATAAGTCCTTTCCGAATCCAGTCGTAGTCACGCAGGAAATGCTGCCGTTTTTCACTCATAGTCCCGCCCTGCAAAAACGGAATACTTCCCCCCGTAACAACCCGCACCGGGTTTCCACAGGTATGCGCATCAATGCAAAAAAAATGAAACTCGGACATTTATTTAATGAATAATGGTTAATGAACAATGAATAACGGATAATGCCTAGTCTCACTCGGGGTGTCACATTATGCATTATCCATTGTTCATTATACATTAACAACCGGTCGCTTTGCTAAAGCCGTTTGAATAACTTCCAGAACCTGTTCCCGTTCCGCACCGATTAGCGGCAGGCGGGGTGCTCGTACGTACTCAGAACCAATGCCAGTTGCTGTAGCGGCCAGCTTGATGTATTGAACTAATTTCGGGTGAATATCCAGTTCGAGCAGGGGCATAAACCAGCGGTAGATTTCCAGCGCTTCGGCTACCTGACCCGCTTTAGCTAATTCATAAATCGCAACAGTTTCCTGTGGAAATGCGTCAACCAGACCGCCAACCCAGCCATCGCACCCCAACAGCAATGCTTCCAGGGCCAGCGTATCGACTCCACCCAGCAGCTTATAGCGGTCGCCAAAGGCATTCCGCATACGGGTTACATTAGTCAGATCACGCGTTGATTCTTTTACGGCCTGAATATTGGGCAATTCGGCTAGTTCGTGAAACATGGCAACGGTAGTCATGATCTTGTAATCGTACGGATTATTATAGATCATGATTGGCAATGATGTTTCCTGAGCCACCGATTTAAAGTACGTAACCGTTTCGCGGGCATCGGCAGGGTAGCGCATAGGAGGCAGCAGCATGAGCCCATCAGCGCCATTGGCTTCTGCTTCCTGAGCGCGCGCAATGGCCTGTTTAGTAGCCTGTTCAGCAATATTGATCAGAACGGGCACTTTTCCATCGCTAACCGCCAGCCCTGATTTCAGAAGTTCGATTTTCTCATCGTTCAGTAGCGTACTGGCTTCGCCAAGAGAGCCCCCAATGATAAATCCGTGCACACCGGCATCGAGCTGAGCCTGGAGATTTTTCTCAAAAAGTGGCAGATCGAGTTGATCATCAGCCGTAAATGGAGTCAGTAGCGCGGGATAAACACCTTCCCAGTTTACAGAAACGTTCATGGGGTATAGTTGGTTGATTAAATTGAGTCGGTCAAAGTTCGTTAGTTCACTAAAAATAATAGCACTGGTAATTAGTATATTGTGGTACTATTTTCACCTTTTCTATCTTTGTCATACGACACTTTTACTGTTTTCATGAATAAGCTAACCGCTGATGACCTGATTTACGGGTACATAAACGGGATTTTCCCAATGGCCGATGCCGACGGTACGCTTTATTGGTACGCTCCCGATCCGCGCGCCATTATTCCCATTCATAGTTATAAACCTGCCAAATCTCTTCGCCCGATTCTGAACCGCAATCAGTTCGAAATCCGCATCAATACGGCCTTTCCTGAGGTCATGCGTGCCTGTTCGAAACCCCGTTCTGAAGACGATAGCGTCTGGATTTCCGACGAAATTATTAACGCCTATACCGAATTACATCATATGGGATTGGCCCACAGTGTTGAGACGTATATAGACAATCGGCTGGTCGGCGGCTTATACGGGGTTGCGCTGGGCTCGGCTTTTTTCGGCGAATCGATGTTTAGCGAGGTTAGCAATTCCTCGAAAGTGGCATTCCACAATTTAATCCTGATTCTCCGCCAGCAGCATTTCTCGCTGCTCGATACGCAGTTCATTAACGATAACGTTCGGCGCTACGGTGCCATCGAAATTCCCAAAGCAGACTACCTCAAGCAACTTAAAACAGCCCTTAAACAAAAAGCCCGATTCACGGGTCTAATGCCCGAAAAGGTGTAGATAGTGACCGGTTTACAGTTTTCAGTATATGGTTTACGGTTGTTGCAAGTTGAACTTACCCAGCTTACCGAAAACCAAAAACCATATACCTAAAACGGTAAATCCCTATCTTTGCCCGCATGTCTAAGCCAGTTTTAGTACTAAAGTTTGGTACTGCTTCCATTACAAAACCTACCGGCGAACCCAATGAGCCTGTTATGGTCGATATTGCCCGACAGGTAGCCGCCCTGCATCCACACTACCGTATTGTGTTGGTATCGTCGGGGGCAGTGGGTGCCGGGAAAGCCCTGATTCGTGATTATAAAGGCGATATTACCCAACGTAAAGCGGCTGCGGCTGTAGGTAATTTGCTGCTGCTCAACCAGTATTCGCGCTTCTTTTCTATTTACGGAATTTCAATTGCCCAAAGCCTTTGCGAGCGGCATCATTTTGCCAGCCGCGACCAGTTTCTGCAACTCAAGCAGACCTACGAAGAACTGTGGGAAAATGACCTGATCCCAATTGCCAACGAAAACGATGTGGTGAGCAATCGTGAACTGAAGTTTTCTGATAATGACGAATTGGCCACCCTCATTGCCGTAGGCTTTGGGGCAGAAGCCCTGATGTTATGCACATCGGTCAGTGGCTTATTGGATGCGAATGGGCAGATAATTCGACAGGTTGTCGAGTTCGATGAACGCGTATTTGGCGTTGTTCGAACCGATAAATCATCGCTGGGTTTGGGCGGAATGGCTTCCAAACTAACCTTTGCAAAGCTGGCAACCCGCATGGGCATTCGGGTCGTTATTTTCGGATTAAACGAACCCGACAGTATCGGACGGGCTTTGCGGGGCGAAACAGGCACCGAGTTCACACCCCACCCAATTACCCTCTCTGCCCGAAATCGGTGGCTGGCCAGTGGCAGTTTAGCCGTAGGACGCGTGCAGATCGATGCGGGTGCCGTGCGTGCGCTGAAACAACGCCGGAGTTTGCTGGCTGTGGGTGTTCGGGCCGTATTGGATGATTTTGCCGCCGGTGAACTGGTCGAAATTCTAGATGAAGAACAGGAAACCATAGCCGTTGCCCGAACGCGGATTTCGTCGAAAACGTTAACGCAACAGCTTAATCAGCAAAATGTTGAGGTCGCCAATGCGAATGATATTGTACTTTTGTAGACCAATGTTTTTAGCCAATTTTGTTCTTAAACGCAATCTGGTATGGTACAGGTAACGAAGCAAGCAGTGCAACAGTGGGTCATGATCGATTATCTGGCTCGAAAACACCGCTTTGAGGAAACAATTACCCGAATGGAGCGGAAATACGGCATGACACTGGACGAGTTCGAAAAACACATCGAAAGTACTGAAAAAGAAGTATTTGAAGAGTGGGATGACAACATCGACTGGTCGGCGGCTGTTGGTATGTTGCCCGATGTGCTTAAAGGCATCGAAGAAATAAAGAAAGGGTCGATTGAAATAATTGAATGAATAGGTATATATCGCTTATAACCAATGCCCTATTTACTCTGAATGAAAATCCAATCGTCAGTAAATACGACGTCCTTGTTCATGAGCATACTGCCGATAAATTTCAATTGAAATTGCGAATAGAATTTACCGACCTGTCGGTTCTTTATACGAATGAATACATAGGAAACCTTGTTCGTAAATACGCTTTTCAATGGCAAACAGGCAACACTAGTTGGCTTGTTCGTTGGGACAACGTACCGCATTTTCCTAAACTTGCCTCCTTTCCACATCACAAACACGATTATCGAAGTGGATCGGAAGTTGTAACCGATAGCTTTGACATTTCGCTGGCAGAAGTATTAGTCTACATTCATGACCAGTTAACGAATTCAAAAATATGACTCCTATTACGCCACTTCTCCAGGCCACTCAGCAAGCTGCAGCAGCCGTTCGGCGGCTTAGCCCTGCTGAAAAAACTGATTTACTCAATCGGCTGGCCGATGTTCTGGCTGTTCACACTGCCGATATCGTAGCCGAGAATCAAAAGGATCTCGACCGGATGTCGACCGCCGACCCCAAATATGATCGGCTTAAACTGACCGAAAGTCGCGTAGCCGACCTTTCCAAAAGTTTGCGCGAAGTGGCCGTATTGCCCGATCCGGCCGGAGAAGTCATTCTGGAGCGAACCATCGAGCAGGGGTTAAAACTCAAAAAAATTACCGTACCGCTGGGCGTTGTTGGTGTTATTTACGAAGCTCGTCCAAACGTAACGGTCGATGTAGCCTCGTTGTGTTTACGTTCGGGAAATGCTTGCGTACTTAAAGGTGGTAAAGAAGCCGATTTCTCAAATCGGTATTTAATTAGCCTGATTCAGGGTGTACTCATTGAGTTCGGGGTACCCAAAGCTGCCGTTACCCTGCTCCCTCCCGACCGGGCCGTTGTGAATGAATTGCTCACCGCCACACGCTACGTGGACATTATCATTCCGCGTGGTTCGGAGTCGTTGATTCAATTTGTTCGCAAAAACTCACTTGTGCCCACGATTGAAACGGGTGCTGGTGTTTGCCATGCCTATATAGAGCAAACCGCTGATCTAGACAAAGCTGCCGCCATTGTCGTAAATGCCCGCGTCTCGCGCCCATCGGTCTGTAATTCCCTCGACTGCGTGCTGGTTGACGAAACCATCGCCGAGCGCTTTCTGCCCATGCTGACCGCCGACTTCAACAAATGGAATGTGGAAGTTTTCGCCGACGAAATTGCTTACGACATTTTCGAGAAAGCGGGCTACATAAACCTGCAACATGCTCAACCAGAAGATTTTGGCCGGGAGTTTCTGGATTACAAATGCGCCGTCAAAGTAGTCGCTGATTTGGACGAAGCCTTGTCACATATCCAGGCTTATTCATCGCGCCACTCCGAGGCAATTATCTCTCAAAATCAGCCGCTTATCGACCAATTCCTTCGTGAGGTCGATGCCGCTGCGGTGTATGCGAATGCGTCTACCCGTTTTACGGATGGCGGTGTCTTTGGCTTAGGTGCCGAAATCGGTATTTCAACCCAGAAACTCCACGCTCGCGGCCCATTCGCACTTGAGAAGTTAGTAACCGAGAAGTGGATTGTTGTGGGCGATGGACAGGTGAGGTGGTAGGTTGATGGCTATTGATCAGCAAAATGCTTTTAGGTTAGCATATAGGCAGAAAATACAATAACGAAGAACCATGACAAGAATGGTATTTGATGGATGGAAAGAGGGCTTCCTTAAGGTGTCTTCTACCAAACTATTTCAAGAACATTTTGGGTTAGGCCTCAAAAAGGCTAAAGAGAAAACGGACGATTTGTTAGAAGGAAAAGTTTTTGCTTTATCTACAGAGAACCTTAAAGATTCCCCAAGTGCTCTCAGAGCGTTTTTACAAATTGGGGTCCTTTGCCACCTTGAATAGAATCAGGCTAGTATTAAAGCCACTTATACAACTGGGAAATAGGTATGAAAACGGTCTCTAAAATAGTATTAATACTAGCTGTTATCATAATCCTGTTCTTCTCAATTCTGGCAATGTTTGAACCACCACTACCTAGGTCAGGCTTGGTATTCGAAGCACACAGAGAATCCTCACCAGGAGGAATTTGGTTAGGGCTATATGATGACAAACGCTTTGAAATGGGTAACTCGCGAGGAGATGCTAACTGTGAAGGCTACTACACATTCAAATCTGACACCCTAACACTTAGAGCAGATAAAGGCATCATCAATAAAAAGAATTTAAGAAAAGTATCTTTTTTACTGCAGGAAGATTTTCTAGTCGAGACGCCCAAAACTTCAGGTATTAGTTTTTTAGAAGTGAGAGTAAATCACTTAAAAAATAAAGTCAATTGACATCTTACTCAGAATACATAATGGAATCATTCAAGACTACTCTATAAATAGTCTTTTTACATAGCGGTATTTACCCAAGACTTATTGGGTAAATACCGCTATGTTCACATTAAGACAAAACCTGAGCAATTTGTACTAAACTTAAAACAGTTCATACCCTCCGAAGCATTATACATTTTCAGCAACGCACTGGCAATCCACTCTCAATACCCGTACTGACCTCCCCACCCCTTCTGTAAACTCAGCCGAATTTCAGCTTCACAAATAGGTAGATGAGTACCAAGATGTAAGTCCAGTTAAGCTTCAATCGGTTCCTGGTAAACTTTTATCAATTGGGCGGCAGTCAATACGGGCATGGCGTAAGTAACCCCGTTTATATCGGCAAATTCAACGAGGAAATTACCATTCGTAAACACTTCAACAATTGTTCCTAAACTGCCTTTTTTAAGCTTTTCAGCAGGTAAATCTGCGGCCAATACAACCACATCTAATAAATTCAATAAATCCATGATTTATCAGTTTAATCGTTTACATAACAACTCACTAAACGAGGAAACGATTCACCGAAGAGAATAATCCATGCTGTTCTGACTTTGGCTGTTCTATCCTTGTTAGTCATAACAAAATCAACTGAATATAAATCTCCTTGCTGATTTGAACCGGCCGCTTGAGCCTCATTTAATAAAACCGCAGTTGAAATTGCGTCCTTCAGAAATAAATAATCAATTGCAGTTAATCCTAATGCCGCTTTAAACACACAAGCTTTATGCTTGCCAGTTATATGCGTTTCTGACAAACAATACCCAAACAGTTTTTGGTCATCAATGTATGCCTTTTCAGCATAAGGTAGTAGCATTAACAAATATAGCCAAGTAGCCCTAATACCCGTACCAGTCTCCCCACCACTTCTGTAGGCTCCTCCGAATTTCAGCTTCGCGGGCGTTGTGGCCAGGTTCGTAGAGTTTGTGGCCTTTCAGGTCGTCGGGCAGGAAGTTTTGCTGGGCAAAGTTGCCTTCGTGCGCATGTGAATATTGGTAATCTTTTCCATAGCCAATCTGCTTCATCAATTTGGTTGGTGCGTTACGCAGATGTAGAGGCACAGGTAAGTGAGCTGTTTGTTCGGCCAGCGCAATAGCCTCATCGATAGCCACATAACTCGCGTTACTTTTAGGCGAGGTTGCTAAGTATACAGCCACTTGCGAAAGAATAATCCGACCTTCGGGCATACCGATCGCCCGAATTGCCTGCACGGCTTCCGATGCCATAATCATTGCAGTTGGGTTGGCATTTCCGATATCTTCCGAGGCCATAATTAACATGCGTCGGGCAATAAAAATCGGGTCTTCGCCCGCTACAATCATCCGGGCCATCCAATATAAAGCCGCGTTCGGATCGGAACCACGCAACGATTTGATAAAGGCCGAGATGATATCATAATGCTGCTCACCCGATTTATCGTATCGGGCAATGTTCTGTTGCGCTACGGTCGTCACGCCTTCATCCGTGATAACTAGCGGGTCAACTGATACGTGGGCAGAAGCAACCAGTTCCAATAAATTCAGCAGTTTACGGCCATCGCCACCCGATAAGCGGAGCAGCGCATCGTATGAGTCAACCGTAATTTTTTTTGATTGCAAAAACATATCCTGCGCAATGGCCCGATCGACCACCTGGATCAACTCCTCGCGGTTGAGTCCTTCCAGAATATAGACCTGACAGCGCGACAGCAAGGCGCTGTTTACTTCAAAGGATGGGTTTTCTGTCGTGGCACCGATCAATGTGATCTGCCCTTTCTCAACGGCTCCCAGCAAAGCATCCTGCTGGCTTTTGTTGAAGCGGTGGATTTCGTCGATAAACACCACCGGCGGGAATATTCCACTTGGGCGGCTTAGCACATCGCGAATTTCCTTTACTCCCGAATTGATCGCACTCAGGGCTATAAATGGTCGTTTGACGGCTTCGGCCAGTAATAAAGCCAGGGTCGTTTTCCCAACACCCGGTGGCCCCCATAAAATCATGGACGGCAGTCGGCCCGATTCTACAGCCCGCCGAAGGGCACCAGTAGGACCAATAAGCTTCCGCTGACCAATAACATCATTGAGTGTGCGGGGACGTACCCGCTCGGGTAAAGGCGTTGAGTCTGTATTCATTCAACGAAGTTACCCCAATGATATAAAAATTGCCAAGTGTCGTCAGGAATTGCTGGTTCTAAAACAAAAACCCGGTAACTGTAAATTAGTTACCGGGTTGGAGAATAGGTTAGGAATAGTCAGCGTCAGAGCGACACATTTTCGAGCGTAACATAACGCTTGAGGTTGCTCATAGCACCAAAAATCAAATTGTAAACAGACTGAATGTTAATGTGCATGAGAGCCGAAATCTCTTCATTACTCATGTTCTGAAAATACCGTAAATGAACAGCTTCGCGCTGACGACGGGGTAATTTTTCGAGGGCCTGATGCAGGCAGTCATTCATAAACGAATCTTCCTCGTGGGCAATTAACAGGTTTTCATGGGATGGATCAGCACCCGGAAGCGTATCGCCAACACGCCGACCATTGATCATGTCGTCCTGACTAACTAATTTCTGCTCGGCGGTTAGGTGTCGAACCAGCTTACGTTTAATTGAAGCCATCAGATAGAACCGTACCGAAGTGGTTGGTCCGATGGTTGTGCGGTGTTTCCAGAGTTCAACGAACAAATCGTGAATGCAATCTTTAATCAACGCCCGGTCGGTGGCAAAATGGGCGCAATAATGGTAAAGGGTTTGAACATAATTTTGATACAGTCGGGCAAACGCATTTTCATCACCACTACGAAACAGATTCCACAGTGTTTCGTCGTCGGGTCCGATTTGAGTACGGGAGCGAGCCATGATAGAGAGGGTAAAGGTTAGGAATAGCCTTGGGGTGTGTAAACTTACCCATAAAAAATAGAATTAAAAAAAGTACTTAAATTTTTTTTTTATGGTCACGCATTTTCCGTTTGCATCGACACAAAAGTGAACCTTTTTCCATCAAACAATCCTTTATCACTTAATTTCAGGTTGGGAATAACCAATAGAGCCATAAAGGATAAAGTCATAAATGGCGCTGCCAGCGTACTCCCTAATTCCTGCTTTGCGAACTGATCGAGTAATGTATATTGTGTAGCTACATCATACCCGTCGGTATCGGTCATTAGGCCTGCCACCGGCAACGGGAGTAGCAGGGGGCGAGGGGCAGAGAGCAGGGAGGATTGAGGAGAGGAAAGCCCATGCCCCATGCCCCATGCCCCATGCTCACTCCCCACCGCCGATAACCCTCCCCGGGACTCGATCACCAGATTGACGGCTTTGCAGATACTTTCATCATCGCAACCAACCGCCGTAATATTATGCGAATCATGACCAACCGACGAGGCAATAGCCCCGTGTTTCAACCCAAAGTTTTTAATGAAAGCAATAGCTGGAGGAGCGTCCTGATACCGATTAACGACAACCATTTTCAGAATATCCCGCTCCGCATCCGGTAGAATTTGGTTGTTCTCCAGTTTGGGTTCCAGGTGAAGTTCGTTGGTGATGAGCTGCCCATCGAGTGCTTCGATGACCCGGATTAATCCCGCGGACTCCATTTTCACCACAAAATCCTCCGGCTTTTTAGGTGAGCAGCTAAACTGATTGACGTGTTCACTCCGCAAATCGGGTATGTTCGATTGGCCATTTTCAGCTACGATCTCACCATTGATTACGGTTTGCTGGATATGAAATTCCCGCAGATTATCAATCACGATATAATCAGCAGGGTCACCCTCGCGCAACAAACCAACGGGTAGTCGATAATGTAAGACTGGATTTAAACAGGCCGCCCGGAGTACATTCCAAAGAGAATGGCCTTTCTCCAGGGCCCGCACTACCAGTTGATTAATATGTCCTTCTGCGAGTGTATCGGGGTGTTTATCGTCGGAACAAAACATAATTTGCTGTGGGAACTCAGCCAGCAGTGGAATCAGAGCTTCGAAGTTACGGGCGGCACTTCCTTCACGAATGAGAATATTCATACCTCGTTTCGCCTTATCCAGACCCTCTTCGTAGGTAAAACATTCATGATCGGTGGTGATACCAGCATCCATGTAGCGCTGGGCATCGTCGCCAGTTAAGCCAGGAGCGTGGCCATCAACAGGCTTATTGAATGCATTGGCCAGGGCGATTTTGGCTATCACGTCGGGGTCCTGATGTAACACACCCGGAAAATTCATCATTTCGGCCAGGTAGCCTATTTCTTTCAGTGCCAGTAAGTTCCGAACATCTTTCACACTGATGGTAGCGCCAGCCGTCTCAAACGTTGTGGCCGGAACGCAGGAGGGTGCGCCAAACATAAATTTAAAGGGAACCCGGCGAGCCTCATCAATCATGTAGTGCACACCGGCTACACCAAGCACATTCCCGATCTCATGCGGGTCCGACACCGTGGCCACCGTTCCGTGCACAACAGCCAACCGGGCAAACTGCGGGGGCGTTAGCAAAGAACTTTCCACATGGACGTGGGCATCGACAAAACCGGGCAGTACATAAGGCTCGTTGGGACGTTCGGGCCCAAGACGATGAATCTCGTTGATCCGCCCATTTTCGACGGTGAGCGTGCCATAAAAAATCGTTTGATCGAAGAGATTCAGGATATTAGCCGTGATCATACATTAGATTCGGATAAATAAGTTACGGCGGTACATCCACCGAAGAATAAGGTAAAAAATAGCCAGCGTAACAAGGCCGATTAACAGTGGCTCATACGTGGTGCCAAACACCTGAAAAGGCCCGTGACCCAGGTGTGTATATAAGGATGTGATAATAAATTTGTCGATTAGGTGCACCAGACAGTAAATAGCAATGGAGTTCATTCCCACAACAACCAGCGGAAACGCCCATTTTCGTTTACCAGCCACATCGATAACGCCGTAGAAAAGCGCCAGTAACCAAAAGCACCAGCCACCACTGAAGAGTACCCAGGCGGGCGTCCAGATTCGTTTGACAATGGGACAAATACCGGCAACATGGAGCAGAACGCCACTAACCAGGCCAATAGCCCCCGCAATCAGGAAATGTTTTAGAATTTCACGCTCTGTCATCCCCGACCGTAACCACCGACCAGCTTGTAAACCCAGCAACATAGTGCCAAGGGTAGGAATAAAACTAAGGGTGGCATACCCTCCCCCATTGAATAAAAATGGGCTTTCGCGCGGAAACAGGTTCAGGAACCAGGTATCAAAAGCCCAAGCCAGATTACTATTCTTATCAAAATGGGCCATTAATCCAGTATAATGCTCCGGCCAGTCTGCCGGGACACCAACCGCATTAAAATCAAAAACTGTGCCGGGAGACACCCCAGGAGCCGGATAAAGGATAAACGCTAACCAGTAGCCAACTAGAATTACGCCGAAGGCTATCCAGGCAGTTCGGGGCTTGGGGGCGCTACCGATTAAAAATAGAAATGGGTAACCAAGGCCTATTTGCGTGAGCGTATCCTCAAACGTAAACCGCGTTTGATCAGCATGGGTGGAGCGTAGAAAAATGCCGAGCAAAATTAAAATCAATGACCGCCGGAACGCATGACCCACCTGTACCGGGAATGATTGCCCCTGCTTGACCCGACTGGCAATTGAATAGGGCAAAGCCACCCCAACCAGGAATGAAAACGACGGTTGAATCAGATCGTGTAATGAGCAGCCCGCCCAGGCAACGTGGCTCTGATGATGGGCCAGAAACGCCCAGAAACTACTATCGGGGAAGGCTTCATGAAGGTGATCGAATTGCAGGATTTCGGCAGCCATCAAGGTCATAACAAAGCCTCGATAGACGTCCATAGACATCAGTCGACCAGCCAGAAAGCCGGTTTGGTTTACAGAAGAAAGTGGAGGCATCGGTAACGGGTAGGAATTAAGTCTTAAAACTTGGCAATGGTGCTCACATTCGCAACAACATGGATAAAGTTTTTGCGGAGAGGTGGTATATTTCGGCCTATTGCGTCTCTTTAGTCTAAAAAATAGTTTTTCTAATGACTGCCCGTGTCCTGAAAGTTCATCCTGGCGATAATGTTATCGTAGCCCTTCGCAACCTGTCGGCAGGAGAGCACATTGAATTTGAAAATGATACTTACGAGCTGCCTTACGCCGTTGGAGCCAAACATAAATTTGTGACCGAAGACCGGCAACCCGGCGATCCGATCACGATGTACGGTGTGCTGGTTGGCAAAGCGACCCAACCCATCAAGCGGGGAGAGCCGATCACAACGTTTAACCTAAAACACGATTCCGATCAGTACGGTCTCGACAAAAAACAGCCCTACTCCTGGCAGCCGCCCGATGTTTCGTCCTGGCAGAACCGCACATTCATGGGGTACCACCGCGCCGATGGCAGCGTTGGTACCCGTAACTACTGGCTCGTGGTGCCTTTAGTTTTCTGCGAAAATCGGAATGTGCTGATCCTGAAAGACGCCTTTGAACGCGAACTAGGCTATGCGCAACCCGACATCTACCGCGAAAACGTTCATGAGCTTCTGAGTTTATACAAAGCGGGCGAAATGGATGTCATCAAAAAGATGCAGCCGTTTGTTGAGCCTTCGCAGTTGGGCAACCATGCCGCAAAGCGGCCATTCAAAAATATTGACGGCATTAAATTCCTGACCCATGAGATGGGCTGTGGCGGCACCCGCCAGGATTCAGGTTATTTGGGCTCGCTGTTGGCCGGGTTCATCAATAACCCGAATGTAGCCGGAGCAACGGTATTGAGTTTAGGATGTCAGCACTTACAAACCGATATGATTTCGGCCGAAATCAAGCGGCAGAATCCGAAATTTAACAAACCATTGTTATTATTCGAACAACAGGCTGGCACTGAGTACGCGCTCATGTCGGAGGCTATCAAAGAAACCTTTCTGGGCTTAGTTGAAATCAATAAACTAGAACGGCAACCCGCTCCACTGAGCGCCCTAACCGTTGGTCTGAAATGCGGTGGCTCCGATGGCTTTTCGGGTATTTCAGCCAATCCCGTTTTAGGCCACCTGTCTGATACCCTTGTAGCGCTAGGCGGCAAAACGGTGCTGGCCGAATTTCCGGAACTCAACGGGGTTGAGCAGGAACTCATCAATCGTACTGACGATATAGCCAAAGCCCAGAAATTCATTACCCTGATGGGCGATTACTCGGCTCAGGCCGAAGCCGTTGGATCAGGGTTCGACATGAATCCGTCGCCGGGCAATATCAAAGACGGATTAATTACCGATGCCATTAAGTCGGCGGGTGCGGCTAAGAAAGGTGGAACAGCCCCAGTAGCCGATGTTCTGGATTACGCCGAACCAGCTACTACGCCCGGTCTGAGCCTACTTTGCACGCCTGGCAACGATGTAGAAGCCACAACCGGCATGGCGGGCTCGGGCACTAACGTCATTCTGTTTACCACCGGCCTTGGCACGCCTACTGGCAATCCAGTTTGTCCGGTCGTTAAGGTATCGACGAATACAATTCTTAAAAACAGAATGCCCGATGTAATTGATTTCGATAGTGGCCCTATTATCGACGGCGAGCAAAGTATTGCCCAAAATGCCGATGCACTGCTCGAATACATTATCCGACTGGCTTCGGGCGAAGAAACAACCCAGGCCGAACGACTAGGCCAAGACGACTTTATTCCCTGGAAACGGGGTGTTTCACTATAGAGGGAGGAAAAGGAGGAAGGAAGGAAGGGACAAAGAAGAAAACATTCGAGCGTCCTGTCTTTTCCTTCCTCCTTTTTCCCTTTCCTCCTTTATCCCTTCAACTATGTTCTCACTCAAAAACAAAACCGCCCTCATTACGGGGGGAGCCAGCGGTATTGGGCTGGCCATTTCGAAGACGTTTGCCCAGGCAGGCGCATCAGTCCATATACTTGACCTTAACAAAGACCAGGCCGAGCAGGCTGCCAGCGAGATTCAACAGGCGGGCGGTCAGGCAACAAGCCACGCCGTTGATATATCAAATCAGCAGCAAGCGATTGAGGTTATCAATCAAATTGCGGGGCAGGGACCGATTCATATTCTGGTTAATAACGCAGGTGTGTCGCACATTGGCACAGTTGAAAGCACGTCTGAAGCCGACTTCGACCGCATTTTCCGTATCAATGTCAAGGGCGTTTACAACTGTCTGTATGCCACGATTCCGCATTTGAAAGCCAATGGCGGTGGTGTAGTTCTGAACATGGCATCGATAGCGGCTACATTGGGCCTCGCCGATCGCTTTGCCTATTCGATGAGCAAGGGGGCAGTGCTGACCATGACGCTTTCGGTAGCGAAGGATTATTTAAACGATAACATTCGATGCAACTGTATTTCGCCTGCACGGGTGCATACGCCTTTTGTGGATGGATTCATTGCGAGAACCTACGCAGGTCGGGAAGCCGAAATGTTCGAGAAATTATCAAAAGCCCAGCCTATTGGTCGTATGGCTGAACCAACAGAGGTTGGCGCGTTAGCCTTATACCTCTGCTCCGACGAAGCAGGCTTTGTAACCGGATGCGACTACCCGCTGGATGGAGGATCGATAAGACTAAACAGCTAATAATTGCGGTATAAGCTTCTAATAAAATACAGGGCCACGCTTTATCATTTAGATCTAACCGTGGCACTGTATTTTACTAGAAACTCTATGAACATTACTCTAGTGAAAGACACATATCGTAGTTAAGCACATCCGTCTCAAACTGCCCCAGTTCAACAAAGCCATATTTTCGGTAATATCGAACAGCCCGTTCGTTACGAGCCTGTACCCCACCCCACAAAATCACTTGCTTTTTAGCCATGCCCCTTGCTATGGCTAATGCTTTCTCCATTAGGTAACTGCCCAGACCTCGGCTCTGGTAGGCATCTGCAATAGACGGTGCCAGTGAACAATCCGTTTCGGCATTTATATCAATTCCCAGGGATTTATACCGAATAACATCTGACGATGTTGCCCCGACGCTTACTAGAACATACGCAATGATAGCCTGGCTGTCAGGCGAAAGGGCAACAATCCTAGCGCATTCGTTCGGGTTAAGCGTTGAGCAAATCGTATTTATAGTTTTTGCATCGAAGGCATGCGGACCAAAATACTGACGGGTTTGGGCCGATAAGTCAGTAAAATAATCAAGGAGTTTTGGCGCATCGGAGGGCTCCAATAATCGAATTTGTATGGATTCGCCGGATGAACTAATAACGTTTATCGGGTCAAATGGGTTAGTAGTAGAATCGGGGCTCATATAGTTCCTGACGCTGCAAATTGAGAATGAATCAGCAAGTAACAAGTTAAAAAGTGTCCTTGCAATCCAGCCCAAATCTTCGTAAATTAGCCAGATTCTAAACGCAACTAATGAACTTCAAATTAACCTCTGAATTTCAACCGACCGGCGACCAGCCGAAAGCAATTGAAAAGTTGGTCAAGGGCGTAAATGAAGGCGAACCAGCACAGGTATTACTCGGGGTCACGGGATCCGGCAAGACATTCACCGTTGCCAATCTCATTGCGCAGACCAACCGGCCAACGCTCGTTCTGAGCCACAACAAAACGCTGGCAGCCCAGCTTTATGGCGAATTCAAGCAGTTTTTCCCCGAAAACGCGGTCGAGTATTTCATCTCCTATTACGATTATTACCAGCCCGAAGCGTTCATCGCCACCACCAATACCTACATAGAAAAAGACCTCGCGATCAACGAGGAAATCGATAAACTGCGATTGGCGGCAACGTCGGCTCTGATGAGTGGTCGGCGCGACGTGATTGTGGTAGCGTCTGTTTCGTGCATTTACGGCATGGGGAATCCTGAAGAATTCAAGCGAAACGTGGTCAGGATTGGGGTGGGTGAGCAAATGAGCCGTAACCAGTTTTTGCACCACTTGGTTAGCATTCTCTACAGTCGTACCGAAGGCGAATTTCAGCGCGGTAACTTCCGGGTCAAAGGCGATACCGTCGACCTGTACGTTGCCTATGCCGACTTTGCCTACCGCGTTATTTTCTTCGGCGACGAAATTGAAACGATCCAGCAGATTGATCCCAGCACCGGCCGGAAAATTTCGAACGAAAATATGGTAACGATCTTCCCGGCCAATCTCTTCGTTACCGGTCGCGATACACTGAATAATGCCATCCACGAAATTCAGGACGATATGGTGGCACAGGTGCGCTACTTCGAATCGGAGATGCGGGAGCAGGAAGCCACACGCATTCGGGAACGCACGGAGTTCGACCTTGAAATGATGCGTGAACTAGGCTATTGTTCGGGTATAGAAAACTATTCCCGTTATTTTGATAAACGAAAACCGGGTCAGCGTCCGTTCTGCCTGCTCGACTACTTCCCGGATGATTACCTGATGGTCATTGACGAAAGTCATGCTACAATTCCACAGATTCGGGCCATGTGGGGTGGCGACCGCTCGCGTAAAACAGCCCTTGTCGACTACGGCTTCCGGCTTCCATCGGCCATGGACAACCGCCCGCTTACCTTCCAGGAATTCGAAGATTTGTCGGGGCAATCTATTTATGTTTCGGCCACTCCCTCCGACTACGAACTTCGCAAAAGCGATGGCGTTATTGTAGAGCAACTCATTCGGCCAACGGGCCTACTCGATCCTGAAATTGAAGTTCGTCCAAGTCTCAACCAGATCGACGACCTGCTCGAATCCATCGACGCCCGAATCAAAAATCATGAGCGCGTTTTGGTAACGACTCTCACCAAACGTATGGCTGAAGAACTCACAAAGTACCTTGATCGCGTAGGCATCAAAACCCGTTATATTCACTCGGAGGTAAAAACGCTGGATCGGGTTGAAATTTTGCGTGATCTCCGACTGGGCACCTTCGATGTACTGGTTGGCGTTAACCTCCTCCGCGAGGGGCTCGACTTACCCGAAGTATCGCTTGTTGCCATCATGGATGCCGATAAAGAAGGTTTTCTGCGCGACATTCGGTCATTGATTCAGACCATTGGCCGGGCAGCTCGTAACTCGAACGGGAAAGTGATTATGTATGCTGACCGGATCACAGGCTCCATGGAGAAAGCCATCGACGAAACGAACCGTCGCCGGGCTATTCAGTTGGAATACAATACGGACAACGGCATCACGCCTATGACCGTCCTGAAGTCACGAGAAGCCATTATGGGGCAAACCAAAGTGGCCGACTCAAAAGTGAAGCATTTCTACGTTGAACCAGAGGAAATCCGTATTGCCGCTGATCCTGTAGTCCGCTACATGGGCAAAGGCGATCTGGAGAAAATGATCAACGAAACCCAATCCAAAATGGAACGTGCTGCCAAAGACCTCGACTTCCTGGAGGCCGCCCGCTTACGCGATGAGCTGTTTCAGTTACGGGATAAACTGAAGAAGGAGACGACGTAGTTAGTGTAAAAACAAGCGAAACCACACAATTTCTTGTGTGGTTTCGCTTGTTTTTACACTAAAGAATGCTAAATTTGTAGTGGTCAGGGAGAGATCCCAGGCCCCTCCTTGAGGTGATGCGGTTTGGCCGTGTCACCTCATTGTATTTTAAGCTCAATTGTACCATCTCGAATCTCAGTAGGTGTAAGCCGATAGAGTTGTTCTTCCCAAATTAGCCATACCTCAAGTACATTCTCCGCCCGGTGAATCTGTAGTTTTAACCCTCTGATTAATTCCCCTTTCGTAATCTCGCTCATGGCATGGATCAGGATATGGTCGGCTTGCTTTTTCGCATTGCGAACTTCACGCTCAACCGCTGATGCTGTAGGTGTGTAATTGTGCTTGAACTCGACTACTATATCCTGCTCGATAAAATAAGCGTCGGGATTTTTAGTATGTGGTGTGTTATCAATTGGTAAAAGACGCACTTTGAAACCCTGCTTAGCCAGAATAATAGCGGTTTCAATATTTCGAGCCGCTTCATGTGACGCATGCGTAATGTGCATTTCTACATAACCGCCAGATGGCTCGACTTCACTCTTGCGCAGGTCGGGGTATACAAGTAAATAATCGATCCGGGATAACTTGCTCACTCTACAGCAATTTTAAGCCATAAAGTTAAGCAATACGCAATTAGTGACCTATTTACACATTTTATCTACAAGTAAATTTTAGTTAAAGGAAATCAGCTAACGAGTTCTGACAACCTGTAGCCGGTCAATCAGAGGCTTCCGGGCTCCTTCAGGAATTGTAATCTCCTGTGAACCTATATACAAGCGGTTCGACTCGATACGATCCAGGTAGTTGAGATTGATAACCAGCGAACGCGATAATTGGTAGAATCCGCCCGACAGATAAGGCACTAGTTTGCCTAAGTTCAGGGATACATTGATGGGCTGATAGGCTTTAGTCGGATAAATTCTATGAAATCCAGATGTGGTCAGAAATAGTTCGGTATTCCCCCGGTCGGCCTTCACAAATTGAATTTCAGACTTAATAACTCGAATATAGCCACTTCCTGTGGGTAAAAACGTATGATCGGGTAACTCGGGAGCGCCATTAATATTACCTGCATAAAAATTATGCATTGCCAGATCAATTTGTGCGGATAGCTCTCGTATGCGAAAAGGTTTATGCAAAAACGCAGCTGGAAATGTACTTTTAGCCCGATTAAATGTCTCGGTTTCTGAGCTTCCCGTTATATAAATTATAGGCACCCATTTGATACGCATCAGTTCTTTAACGGTCGTTATTCCATCAGCAGGTCCATTGAGTTTTATGTCTACTAGTAGAATATCGGGCGCATTTTGCTTCATTAGCCTGACAGCTTCGTCAAAATTAGTTGCCTTCCCGCAGATAATGTAGCCCGCTTTGACCAGGCTTTCTTCCATATCTGTGGCCATAAACAGGTCATCTTCTACGATCAGTACACGTAAAGGCGTTTCCATCTGAATTAGTTATCATCAATATAGGGTTGAGACACCCGGTTAGGGTTACTAGCGAATCAGGACGACATTGTTAAAGCCTGACAGTCAAACGATAGTGTAAACTGACTACCCTTATCAGCACTAAAACTCTTTTTCCCTTTCAATTTTTCAGTGATCATATCGATCAGCTTCATCCCAAACGAATTGCCTTTTGCTGAGGGCATAAAGCCCGGCCCATTATCTGAGAACCAAATCCGAATCCGTCCATTATCTTCCTGGCATCCTATCTCCAAAACGGGTTTTGGATGAAATGGAAATGCATACTTACACGAATTGGTAACCAGTTCATTTAATAAAATCCCTACGTTAATAGCTGCATCGGCATTTAGCCAAATTGGCCTGAGGTCATACTCCTGCCGAATATGATCAAAACTAAAACTACGTAACACGCCACCAACTAGCTCCGGAATATAGTGCGTAAGGTCTACCTCCACTAACCGATCGCCGTCGTAAAGTCGCTGATGTACCAGCGCCATTGCTTCTACGCGTAGCAGGCTTTCTTCCACGGCCTGGCGGGCCGCCGAATCGGTTAATCGGTTAAATTGTAAGCCTAACAAACTAGTGATTGACTGGAGGTTATTTTTTACCCGATGGTTTTGCTCTCTCACTAATTTAGCATTGTGTCCACTAATGCGCAGGTACTTTCTGAATAACCAATAAAAAAATACGCAGGCAACACCAGCCATCAAAAACAGCACAGTAGTAATAATGATTAGCCTTTGCTGGGCTTTTAGGCTCTCCTGTCGTAGCGCCAACTCTTTCTGCTGTGCTTTAAGTTTCCCCTCCTTTTTTTCAATTTCATATAACATTGCCGATCGGGCAATTGCACCTTCCCGGTCGGCATTCATTGTCTGAACAAGTAAGGAGAGGTATTTTTCCTGATGATCAAATGCCAGTCTCCACTGCCCGGTTTGTTTGTAAAGTTTTGTGTAGACTTCTTCAATATTTCGATTTTGCCAGTAATCGCCGTGCCCTGTGGAGTCGCGCATATGCGTGGCGGTATCCAGCCATTTTTTTGCAACCCCTGGTTGCCCGAGCTTCAGGTAACAATCAGCTAGTTCCTGCGAGATATTAATGAGCGGATACGGCTGCTTCATAGGACCGTATATGGCGTAAGCTTTTTTCAGGTATTGAATAGCATGACGTGCATCTTTCAGCGCCAATGTTTTGCCCATACAGTTATAGATAAGGGCCACCTCATAAGGCTTATTTAAAGCAATAGCCATTTTCTCAGCCCTGCGCAGATAATATAGTGAACTATCGAGTGAATTAGCAGGCGCCATTAGTATAGCCCCCGGCTTTTCATGGTTCATTTTCCAGCCTAACTCATAAACGCCAGCCAGTACATTGTTAGCACTTAGTTGACCCTGTATGGAATGAGCCACGCGCATATTGGCTTCGGCCCGATGGGCGTATTGCATGGCGGCCTGGTAATGTTTCTGAATGACTTCATTCTCCGTCATTCGGAGATAAACCTTGCCAATATCTTCCGAAGGGCCCAATGGCTCCCGTATTCGTAACGATCGGATAAACCACTTTTGGGCCGTCAAATAATCGCCCAATGCGCCATAGCGTTTGCCCATTAAATAACAGGTCTCAGCAACGGCCAATGAGTCGCCGGTAGCCATTGCTTCTTTATATTCCTGCTGTGTTTTAGCTAATTTTTCATACAGGAGCTTACCAACCTGGGGTGTCTGTGCGTTGACCGAAAAAGCCCATATCATTCTACATGCAAGAATCGCCCCGCCGAACAAAAGTCTGGCTATTTGTTTACACAAGCCAATAGATTGCATACTCAATAAAAGCTATCCAGACAGTAAACCAGAAAAATAGTACAAGTACTTGTAATGATACAACAAAAAGCCAACTTCTATATACCTGGGTATGGCAGGCTTATCCAGCCATACTATTTGGTAAGCAGTCAGGATAATTTGTAAAAATTCGTTCGTTCGTAAAAACACCTACTTCGTCAGTAATATCCCGACGTTGAAAGATTTGTCGAGTAGGCATACCGAGATACTTGTTACTTTACACTACTCATTCATTCTTGATCTGGAACTTCCATTCCTCTACCAACCTATGGAATAAATTGGGCAGCCAGAGACTGCTCTAATGGTACTAATTTCCGCTTCTATCCACACCATTTTATAAACGTTTACCGTTACATTCTGCTTCTCTTCCTACCGTCAGGCAATAAAATTCCCTCCTTCTTTATTGCCTGACGCTTGCCCATAAAAATCTTTGGGAGGCCAGCAAACTACAAAATATTCCTACCTTGCAGGCTGACAGTTCTTAACCTCTGAGCATTCATGAAACGTATACTGATTATCCTCGGTATTATTGCTGCCGTTGCACTTATTGGCTTTTTCTCGTTGCGTAGCTGGACCAAATCCAGTAGCCCCGAAGCCGTTGCCCAGGTAGACCAAAATGGTCTGAAAATTAAAGTCGATTATTGCCAGCCGTTTAAGAAAGGACGTAAGATTTTTGGTGGCCTGGTTCCCTACGGTGAAGTCTGGCGGACCGGTGCCAACGAAGCAACCGTAATTGAACTGGACCAGAACGTAACCGTAGCCGGACAACCTTTAGAAAAAGGTGACTATTCTCTCTGGACCATCCCCTCAGCCGAAGGGTGGATCGCGATTTTCAACCGTGAAACTGGCCAGTGGGGTACGAATTACGATCAGACAAAAGACGTGCTACGGGTACCTATTGTATCACGGAAACATAGCCCGATGGCTGAGCAATTCTATATCAGCTTCTCTCCCTCAGCCAACGGGACCGATATGATTCTGGCCTGGGACCAAACCGAAGCTATAATCCCGTTTCAGAAGCGTACAAATCCTGACTAAGTATAGCAGAATGCATAAAAAAGCCGCGTAGGTAGTACCTGCGCGGCTTTTTTATTTAAACCTATAAGATCTTTAGAGACCGTTCGGGCAATCTGGCGTATAGGTTTGGCTAGTTCTTAATGATGAAAACTGGTTCCTATAAATTTTAACGCGTCAGGTAAGCCACTACGCCAATAGGACCAGGTGTGGGCTCCGTCCCGAGCGCGGTATTCGTGGGGAATTTTACGCTCTAGTAGTGCAATATGAAGCATGGCATTTCCAACCGTTAGCGCATCGTCATCACCACAATCCAGATACCAGCGCACTTTTGTCAGATCACTCTCTGGAGCCGATTTTGCCAATGTAATGGGACTATTACGCTTCCAGGTAAGTGTTAGCCGATCCTGACCTTGAGCAGGACCACTAAATATGGGAGCATATACTGTATTGTACCGCTCGTCGGGTATACTGACAAATGTTTCATCGGTACGAACGGCCGCACTCAGCGCAGCACAGGCACTAAATAATTCAGGATGATGCATGGCCAGGGTTAACGACCCAAATCCACCCATCGACAGCCCGGAGATAGCCCGATACGTGCGTTCGGTGCGGGTTCGAAAGGAGGAGTCGATGTGCGGAATCAGTTCCTGCACAAACATATCTTCGTATCGAACCTTATTCTGGTAGTCGTTCACATACCAGGTAACGCCTGCATTGGGCATCACAATAATCATTGGTGGTAGTTCGCCTGATTTAATGCCCTCATCGGCAATACGATCGGCCTCGCCAAACTGTACCCAGCCCGTTTCATTATCTCCCAACCCGTGAAGCAGATAAACCACCGGATAGCGTCGGTTAGAAACGTAGTAGTCGGGGGGCAGGTAAATCGAGAACTTAATGGCCTGATTCATCAGCGAGCTATTCATCACCATACTCTCCAGCAAACGAGCCTGTGGAGCCGAAACCACCGGTACAGGACCATTTGATTGAGAAGCCGTTAGCTGAGCGCGTCGACGAGATTGGGCAGAAACCGTTAAGGTAAGCGCGGTAAGTGATAAACAAAAAACTAGACTACGTATAGACATGAGAGTATAAGGCAGTAAAAGGCGGTTAAATTTATGCGAAATTTACGCTGTCAAAGCCATAGGTCACGAGTTGGCAGATTCTTTGTCAACCCATGCCAGTTGAAACAGTTCGCTTGTGTCATAAATTAAACGTACCTGTAATGCACAAACGCTTAATTCCTTCCCTCTTTTTAACAATTTTATGGATAGTCAACAGTCAGGCCCAAACCCTACCCGACTGGGAAGACCCGCAAGTAATCAGTTTGCACACCGAGAAGCCGCACGCAACACTTATCCCGTTTGCAACTGAACAACAGGCCCTCACCATAACTGACTGGCGTACATCGCCTACTATCAAATTGCTAAATGGCAGTTGGAAATTCAAGTGGCTTAAGCATCCCAGACTGATTCCGGTCGACTTCTATCAGCCCACAACGAATGATCAAAACTGGGACAACCTGCCCGTACCGTCGAACTGGCAGGTTGTTGGTGCCCGGGAGGGCCGCCCGTATGACCGGCCTATTTTCACGAATATCAAGCATCCATTCCCGGCCACGCCCCCACGCATTACATCGGATACCAACGCGGTTGGACTATACCGAATGCGGTTCACGCTTCCCGCTTCGTTCCAGGATCGTGAGGTATTTCTGCATTTCGCGGGCGTGCAATCTACCTGCCGGGTATACCTAAATGGACAGGCCGTTGGTTATCACGAAGATAGCATGACCCCTGCCGAATTTCTAATTACCGACAAACTCAAAGCAGGTGAAAATTTACTGGCGGTTGAAGTCATTAACTGGTCGGATGGGAGCTACCTCGAAGATCAGGACTTCTGGCGCATTTCGGGTATTTTCCGCGATGTATTTCTGGTAGCCACGCCTAAAACATATCTCCGTGATTTAACCATCGTTACCGATTTGGATGATCAGTATCATGATGCCAGTTTGAAACTTACAGCCAATGTTCGCAACCTGGCACCATTGGGCACACAGACTCCTTATCGACTCCGAATTAATCTATACGATCCTAAACGAACTGTTATTTTTTCGGAAACGATTAGCTCCGAAAGTGCTACTGATACGGGACAGGAAGCCCTGTTCCGTATCAAAAAAGACATAAAATCCCCTGCCCTCTGGAGCGCCGAAACGCCGACGCTCTATACGCTAACAGTGCAGTTGATTGGCCCGGATGGGCAGGTATCAGAAGCCATAAGTCAACACGTGGGTTTCCGGGAAATGACCCTAACCGACGGGCAACTCCTGGTGAATGGCAAACCTGTTACCTATAAGGGCGTTAATCGACACGAGTTCGATCCCAACACGGGACGCGTTATCAGCCGCGAGTCGATGATTCAGGACATCAAGCTGATGAAGCAATACAACATCAATGCCGTTCGGACATCACATTATCCCAACGTAACGGACTGGTATGATCTCTGCGATGAATATGGGCTTTATGTGATCGACGAAGCCAATATCGAAAGCCACGAGTTATGGGGTAAGAACCAGACCCCAGCCGCTAAACCGGAATGGCGCGATGCCTTTGTGGCACGCGGTCGGGCTATGGTTGAACGGGATAAGAATCATCCATCTATTGTCATCTGGTCTTTGGGAAATGAAACAGGTATGGGCCAGAACTTTAAAGATATGGCCGATATCATTCGACTGATTGACCCGACCAGGCCTATTCATTATGAAGGTCGGCAACCCTACAACGGCACATCGCTGACCAATTTCGATATCATTTCGACCATGTACCCATCGGTCGATGAGTTGGTGAAGCTGATGGAAAAAGATCCGCACCGGCCCGTTATCGTTTGTGAATATGCGCACTCAATGGGGAACAGTGTCGGGAATTTGAAAGACTATTGGACCGCTATCGACAAATACCCTCGCATGCAGGGCGCGTTTATCTGGGATTGGGTCGACCAGGGGTTACGATTAAAAAACAAAGAAGGAAACCAATTTACCGACCACATCAACTACATCGACGGAGCCAATGCAGGCGACGGTCTGGTTAATCCGGATCGAACACCTCAATCCGAAATCAATGAGGTAAAACTGGTGTATCAATACGTAAAATTAAGTACACCTGCTCCACTAACGCCTGGTCAGCCCGTTAAGATAAACGTTCGAAATACCTATGACTTTCAATCGCTTGAAACCTTCCGACTGGACTGGGAACTACTCCGAAACGGTGAAATTGTGCAGCGTGGTAGCGAAACAAATCTAGTAGCTAAACCCGGCCAAACGCAGGTATTAACATTACCTGTCCGACTAACTGCGCCCGTAGATACCCGACAGATCGACGGAAATGCACGTCCCTCGGCAACTGCCCTCGCCGAGCGTAGCGCCCAATCAGGGGAATACTTTCTGACTGTAAGCGTTCGTCTGAAACAGGCTACCAATTGGGCATCTGCTGGCCATGAAGTAGCTTCAGGTCAATTCCCGGTCAAAACCGATTCACCGGCTCAAGTCGTCGTTGGAATGAATCGCATTCCCCTTGTGAAGATGACTGCAACGCCAACGATCGTGACGGTTCGTGGAAAAGAGTTCGCCGTTGTGTTCGACAAAACTACCGGCACACTACGTCAATGGATTTATAAAGGCAAGAATTTAGTAGCAGAGAGCAATCCAGCCGGGGGCAGTCCAGCCGGGGGCCTTCAGCCTAGTTTCTGGCGGGTTCCTACCGATAATGACGAAGGAGGTGGAACGGCTTCGTTTGCTGCCCGCTGGCGCAAAGCAGGTTTAGACAGCATCAGGGCTCATCCTGTTGAGTTCAAAATTGACCCACGTCCCCAAATGGTTCGCCTTAGCTGCACCAATGAGCTGGTCGGTGTTGGAGGTAGTATACGCCAGCAAACCGATTACATCGTGTATGGTACGGGCGAGGTGTTCGTTACAACTACCTATACACCCTCGGGCGCCTTGCCCCCACTGGCACGGGTTGGTATGCAACTCCAGTTACCAGCCAGTTTCATTAACTTCAGTTGGTACGGACGTGGTCCCTTTGAGAGTTATGCAGACCGGAAAGATGCCGCTAAAGTTGGGCTATACGAGACAAAAGTGGCCGACCAGTTTTTCCCATATACAATGGCGCAGGAAAATGGGAATAAAACAGATGTACGTTGGGCCAAACTTACAGATGCAACAGGTTTTGGCCTTTTACTAATGAGCGATGTGAGTACGAGTTCACACCTAAACATCAACGCCCGCAACTATACTGATGCCGCTTTACTAAAAGCCAAGCAGCCAAACACCCAGGAAGTTGAACGTGGTAATGTAACAGTAGTTAATGTCGATATGGCGCAGATGGGCCTTGGGGGAGATGATAGCTGGTCACCTCGTGTTCACGCAGACTACCTCCTTCCGGCAACTAAACCATACACGTACTCCTTCCGAATGCGTCCAGTGGATGCACGTACCAACGTTGTGGAAGAAGTTAACCTGCTGTTGCCACGCTAAGAATGCTGTATTTTCGGTTTCCTATCATCCTTCTCAGTATCATGATCATTAGTATTCCTTCAATTCAGACGCTTTAGTTTCTATAGATACTCAGGGGCCGATAACCAGAATTAATAGAATCGAAAGTATCAATAGAGTCGAAACTTCACACACTTAGGCGCAGATGAGATAGTAGCCCAAGGTATGCATTTATGAAAAAAGACAGGGATTTTAGCAAATTTAGGCGTCGATATAACGAATGCCGATGTAAAATCCCCTATTTTCGGGCCAGTACTTACATCCAGATGTTTAAATTTATCCCTTTTGTATGGCCAAACTGATTATCGTGGACGACGAACAAAAAATTCGGGCGGCTCTACGCGATATTTTAGAATATGAAGGCTACGATGTTGACGAAGCGAAAGACGGCGAAGAAGGGCTGGACATGATTCTAAAGGCAAGCTATGATGTCGCCTTGTGCGATATAAAGATGCCCAAAATGAATGGCCTGGAGGTGCTTGCGAAAGTTAGCGAAGCGGAAAAAAGCACCCAGGTTGTCATGATTTCGGCCTTTGGTAATGTTGAGAATGCCGTTGAAGCAACTAAACGCGGAGCCTTTGATTTCATCACCAAACCACCCGATCTCAACCGCCTACTCATTACCGTTCGCAACGCCATTGAGCGAGCCAAACTAGTTCAGGAAACCAAAACGCTGAAGAAGCGCATCTACAAACTGAACGAAATCGTTGGCGAATCGGAACCGATCAAGAAAGTTAAAGATACGATTAACCGCGTAGCCGCTACTGAAGCCAGGGTACTGGTAACCGGAGCCAACGGGTCAGGGAAAGAAATGGTGGCCAAGCAAATTCATGAGAAAGGTAGCCGGGCAAACCAGCCATTAGTTGAAGTAAACTGTGCTGCCATTCCCAGTGAACTAATTGAGAGTGAACTGTTTGGGCACGAGAAAGGCTCATTTACGGGAGCAGCTGCACGCCGGGTAGGTAAGTTTGAACAAGCTGACGGTGGTACGCTATTCCTCGACGAAATTGGCGACATGAGCTTGTCGGCACAGGCAAAAGTGCTACGGGCATTACAGGAGAGCAAGATTACCCGCGTTGGGGGCGATAAAGAAATTAAAGTCAACGTACGGGTAATTGCGGCTACCAATAAAGACCTTCGGCAGGAAATTGTAAACGGAAACTTCCGTGAAGACTTATTTCACCGCCTGAGTGTCATTATGATTCATGTACCACCCCTTGCCGAACGGCGCGTTGATATACCACTCCTGGCCGATAAGTTTCTGCATGACATCGCAACCGAATATGGAGCTCCTGCAAAAGACCTCTTACCCGACGCGATGAATTACTTGCAGTCGCTTCCCTGGACAGGAAATGTTCGGGAGCTACGGAACGTCATCGAGCGTCTGGTTATTATGTGTGGCGACGAAATTACGCTGGAAGACGTGAAGGCCTATGCGTAATAGTTGAACCTGGATTTTTATGATTTTGCTGAGCGACTATGATTGTAGTAGTAACCATTCATAGAAAGCAAAATCATAGTCAGTCAGCAAAATCACAAAAATCCAGGTTTAGATTACCATTAAATTACAGCCTCTTACATCGGAATTATCGAATCGGCCAATGACCCGGAAATTGCCAGACGGGGTGGTTTCACCTTCCAAACTAACATACTGGCCTAAATCCTGGGTTTCAATGAACGAACACGAGTCCAGATTGGCTAAATCGACTATGTTCATTCCGCCCGTCTGTCGAGACCCAAGGCGATTAGTTATCTCTGGATAAAGTGAAAATGGGTCGTTAATGTCACGAAGGAAAACACGTAACGTTGCGCTTGGCTGGAATAGTCCATCACCCTTTGAATACGCCTGAGATAGCAATTCGGTCATACCGTACTCAGAATGAATGGCTTGTACCCCCAGCCGTTTGGTTAGAATTTCGTGAACCTCTTCGCGAAGCAGTTCTTTCCGTCGACCTTTCATACCACCCGTTTCCATAACGATAAGATTCGGCAACGCTCCCAGAAAGGACAAATCCGGCTCCGACTCGGCCCAATCCAGCAAGCCAAACGTAACGCCAATGAGCAAAATCTTTTTCTGATCGGGCTGTTGGGCTAGTTTTCGCAGTCGTTCTGTCAACTCGGCATGGTTGTGCAGAAAAAAACCGGATGTGGGTTCATCAGCCCCGTTCATTTGCGAGTGATTACTCCGGAAGCTTTCACTCTGAGCCATAAATTGCTGAACCATATACACGAGCGAGGAGTTATTTCGTTCAAGATAAGACGGTAGCAGCGCCAGAATATGAAAGTTGTTGAGCGGGCCATATGTCTGCTCAAAAATTTGGGTGCTAATGGTATTATAAAGGGCTAAATCTGGCACAAAATGACGGCTAGTCTGTTCACCAGTAGTGCCGCTACTGGCAAAGGTCAGCGTATCGGTACTCTCTGGGTTACAGGTTGTGTCAATGCCGGTTAACACCGGATGTTTTTTAAAAAAACCAATCGGCATAAACGGCACCTGACGCAGGGTCCTAATTTGTTCAGGCTGGCAATTCAGGTGATGCAGGTAGGCTTTGTACAAGGGGTTAAAAACCGCCTGATACTGAAAAACAGCTAGTGCCAGCGATTCGAACGCAGGACGGTCCGGCAAGTTCGAACTAAGTTCCAGAATCTGCTGCCGGAGTGAGTTCCGAAGTAAAGCAGCTTCGGGTGTGAGTGTTAATGAAAAAGACAAAATAACTAAAGCGTTTATTGCACAACGAGTACAACAGTATGCGACGGCAACAAATTCAACCGTATTTATTCGTAGTAGGCATTGCCCTGACTTTAACGGCCTGCTTCAACGAACCAAATTACTCAAATACCCCATCCATTGAGTTTAAAGGGATGTTTAAATACCAGATCGCAGCGGGCAAAGGGGTCGGTCAGTCGAAACGAGATTCTGTTGTGATTACCATTGGCTTCAAAGATGGTGATGGTAATCTCGGTATCGACAATCCGTCCGAAACGACGATTTCCAGTTACTCGGCCAACGGCGGCTGGGGAAATTATGAAATCAAAGCGCTTCGACTCGTCAATAAGCAATATGTAGAGTACCCACAGCCTATCTATAAAACCTTGTTTTTCCCTGAACTGACCAAAGGAAAACCTAAAGGAGCGATTGAGGGGTCGTTGGATTTTAATCAACTTTTTACGTACGGTACAACAAATGTATTTTACCCGACTAAGTTTCAGATTCGAATTCGGGATCGCGACTTTAACGCTAGCAATGTAGTTGAAACCGATACCATAACTCTACCCTACTTAAATTGACCACATATGTGGTCAATTTTCATTTAAGACAATCCGAAAGGTAGTTCCTTTACCGACTTCTGAGCTTTTAACAAATAGTCGTCCATTGTGGTATTCTTCCACAATACGCTTGGCGAGTGTTAGTCCCAATCCCCAACCGCGCTTTTTAGTACTAAATCCCGGCGAAAATACTTTTTGCATGTTGGCCTTAGAGATGCCTTTACCCGTATCAGTAATGTCGATGGCGACCCCTTTGTGCGGCAAAGGCACAATATTCAGCCGTAGCTCGCCCACGCCTTTCATGGCATCAACCGCATTCTTACAAATATTTTCGATAACCCACTCAAAAAGCAATTTATTGATTTTCACCTGCTGATTGGCAGGCAACTGGCTGGCCAGTGTCATTTTTACTTTTGTGGAAATCCGCTTTGCCAGATAATTGGTGAACTGCTCAACCACCTCATTCAGATTTTCCTCTTTCAAGGTCGGCACAGAACCAATACTCGAAAAACGGGCAGTAATTGTTTCCAACCGTTGAACGTCTTTTTCAATTTCGTCGGTAATTGATCCGTCATATTGCTCAGGGTCAGAGCGCATATACTCGACCCAGGCCATCAACGACGACATGGGCGTACCTAGCTGGTGGGCTGTTTCTTTCGCTAAGCCAACCCACACCCTATTCTGCTCTGCCCGACGCGATGAACTAAACGATAAATAAGCGAGCACGCCCAAAGCGGTCAGAATGGCCAGAAGTGCATAGGGGAAATAGGCTATTTGCCGCAGCAGGCTTGAGTTGGTATAATAAACCAGGCCCTGTTCGTTATTGCCCAAATCCACAACCAGCGGTCCATGCTTTTTACGCATTTCGGCAGTCTTTTGCTTTAAGAACTTCTGAGTTTCTTCGGGCGTCAGCCCAGCGGGCATATCATCAATATTTTTGTGAGCCGCAAATGCCCCGCTGGGGTCAACATAAATAGCGGGTATTGTCGTATTGGCCTGAATGATTTGGTCGGTTACAAATGTCAGGTCGCCGGCATCCGGGTGACTTGAGCCAAACAAATAACCTATACTTTTGGCATAGAGCTGCACATACTGTTCCTCTCGGTTCTCCAGTTTATTGATGAGCCGTTCTGTATAGAGCAGCGACCCTGTTCCAACTAACAGAAAGTTCAGGGCTACAACAATTTTCAGAATATTATTCTGATTATAAATATCGAATGATTTCAGCATGTGGTCTTGCTGGCTGCAATTGTCAAAACAACTGTTTCTTTCAAAAGCAACATTATGCAACTAAAAATTAAGCGGTATCGCAAAGCTAAACACATTGTCGGCCCGATTACCTTAGCCAATAGGTCTACATGTTGTATAAACGCTAAATTTCGTTTAAATGTCTAAATCTGAACGTCTGGGAAGCCACTAATGTTACAAGTTTGAATAGGATTGAACACAGAACCACGACATTTATTTGGATGGATTCTAAATAACAGACCACTTGCGTCGTGCTTGTTTTTATCCGATAATAATGCCGTAATTTTGTAAAGGCTAGAAGCCAGTAAAGGTGATTTAGTACCATGTTAGATACCTTCAAAGCAATTAGTTTATCTCATAAAATGGCACCTCTCCAGGTGCGGGAACTAATTGCACTAAACGAAGACGAAGCCAAGCGACTGATGATTCGGTTGCGGGATTTTTTTGGGCTGTCTGATTTGCTTGTTATCTCAACCTGTAATCGCACGGAAGTATATTACGCGGCTGAGCAGGACCTTAACAGTGATATTGCGCGCTTATTACTCATTGAAAAAGGTCTGACAGATACGGCTAATTATTTGCCTTATTTTCAGTTTTTTGAGTCAAATGACCAGGCCGTTCGGCACCTGTTCGAAGTATGCGTTGGCTTACATTCGCAGGTGGTGGGCGACATGCAGATTCCCAATCAGGTGAAGCAGTCGTACCAATGGTCGGCCGATCTGGAAATGGCGGGGCCATTTCTGCACCGGTTGATGCACACGATCTTCTTCACCAACAAGCGGGTTGCCCAGGAAACGCCCTTCCGCGATGGAGCGGCTTCCGTTTCTTACGCTGCCGTGGAACTGATTGATGAGTTAGTCGGCGAACATCAGAATCCAAATGTGCTGGTCATTGGCCTTGGCGAAATTGGCACTGATGTTTGTAAGAACCTCGAGTCCCGTAAGCTAACGAACATCACCCTTTGCAACCGTACCCAGACAAAGGCCGAAATCTTAGCCGAGCAATTCGGTTTTCGGGTAGCTGATTTTGCTAATTTAACCGACGAAATTCGCCGGGCAGATGTTATTATCTCGTCTGTTATGCGGGATGATCCGCTCATTACGCCTGAATTACTTCAGGATGTTAATGTATTGACATTCAAATACTTCATTGACTTATCTGTTCCCCGTAGCGTAGATACAGCCGTTGAGCAGATTCCGGGTGTGCTGGTTTATAATATCGACCATATCCGCAATCGTGCCGATGAAGCTTTAAATCAGCGATTAGCAGCTATTCCGCAAGTTGAAGCCATAGTTACGCAGGCGGTGGCCGAATTTGGCGATTGGTCCAAGGAGATGGTTGTATCGCCAACAATCAATAAGCTAAAAAATGCCCTTGAGCAGATTCGTCGTGACGAAATTGCCCGGCATCTAAAACATTTGACCCCGGACGAGTCGGAAAAAGTAGACAAAATCACACGGGGTATTATGCAGAAAATCATTAAACTGCCCGTACTCCAACTTAAAGCAGCCTGCAAACGTGGTGAAGCCGAAACGCTGATCGACGTTCTGAACGATCTATTTGACCTGGAAAAACAGTCTATCGACGAACAAAAGCATTCTTATTAGTCAGCATTTTCTTTTCAACAAGAAGCCCCTAATTCAGTACTGAATTAGGGGCTTCTTGTTGAAAAGAAAATGCTGACTAAACTATACGGCCGTCATCAATTCAGGATAACAGCTAGTGAATCCATCATTTCTTTTTAGGCGCGGCTTTTTTAGCGGGTGCAGTTGCTTTAGGGGTACTCGTAGCCGGTTTTGCCGGGCTTTCCTCTTGCCCAGGTGTTATCCCCAACTTTTTCAATACCAGGTCCGTAATATTCGTTTCCTCTGGTGCATATAGGATGTCTCTGGAGTTGCCAGTATTTAAAATATGTGTATACCCGTTTTCTTTAGCCACACTATCAATTGCCTGTTGAATTTTAGTTAGGGTTGGGCTAACTAATTGCCGGTATTTACTTTGTAAAGCTTCGTCAGCAGATCGGCTAAATTCCTGAATGCGAGCCTGTAATCCCTGTAATTCCGTTTCACGGTCTTTCCGAATAAGATCGGACATTTGTGCTACTCCTTTTTGATAGGCCGTATATTTTTCCTGAAACTCCTGTTGTAATCGCTTCAGCTCAGTCTCCGACTGTTTCTGCTGAACAGTCAACAAATTCGTAATTACCTTATTTTCGTCGGTTTGAGCCAGAATATAATCAATCCGCGTATGGCCTATTTTTACGGTTTGAGCTTGTACATGCAGGCAAGTCGCGGTCAAGAGTACGGCAAGTGCAAGGCTAAAAGTTTTCTTCATTTTACTGGTTAGATTATTCTGGAATAGACAAGTGTAAATCTGCTTTCGCGTTGTATACGTGTGGACTAGAGCAGCTATTTCAACAAATTTACCGATTAACTACCACAGATTGCTCAGCAATGTAGTTATTAGACATATTTAACATACCATGACCCGACTCATAAACGCGCTGTTCCGCCTGTTTCTCATTGCAGTACTGATTGCAGGGCTAATTGCCATTTGGGAGCAGATCCGAGGCACTAGTTTCCTTAGTCGCTTCCGACGGGGAGATACTACCACCCAGCGTATCGTTTTGAAAGAAATTACCGCCCTGGGGAAACTGGAGCTGGTGAAATACACCTTTAAAGATATTGTTGAGCACGAACAGGTAAATACCTTTCTGCCAAATGCCAATGCCATCTTGATTGTAGAAGGTGAAGCTACTGGCTGTATCGACCTAACTAAAATCACGATGGCCAACATCACAACAGAAGATGATTCCGTGACCGTTCAACTGCCCAAACCCGAACTATGTACCTGGAAAATCAACCATGACCGGTCGCGGGTATACGATACGCATTTTTCGTTTCTGGATCAATCGCAGTTGGTTAGCGATGCCTACCGGAAAGCCGAACGGCAGGTTAGGCAGTCGGCACTGGATGGTGGTATTCTGGACCAAACTCGCCAGAACGCCAACCAGATTCTCCGACCCATGCTTGAACGGATTTCCGGCAAAAAAATAGGGTTGACCTTTATGAAGTAGCAGCAAACAGAAACCCCGGTCAGTTTAACTTATACCATTGAACAGCCTTCAGCGGGGCACGTCGATAAGCGGCTTTTGCCTGCACGGCCGATGGACCATAGTATTTTTCGAGGTAGTCTAAAACCACTTTCTCCGATTCGCCCAAATCCCAGAGTTTGTGGTATTTCTGCATCCATCGAATACGCTCTATCCAGCCTGCCCGCGTGAAACGATGCTGTAAAATAAGTTTCGATGAGTGACAAGCCGTACACTGCGATTTAATCATCATCAGGTTTGGCGCATCGACCAATCCGCTTTCGGCATCAATTTTCAAAGTATCCGCCACAAGTGATGACTGCGGGATTGGTTGTCGGGTAGTAGTTGCCTCATGGAAACTAGTCATACCAATCAGCACCGCACCAATTAATACTAAAGCTTTTATACTATGCATGGCTTTCAATTATAGGGAGAACTGAACCTCCCAGATTCACGCTAAACAACTGCTTTTACGGCAATCCGATGGCAGGCATTATTGAGGTAACCGCCGGGATTCCATTGCGGAATAACCATGGGCTGGGTAACGCCATTGCTATCTGTGGCACGCACCCATAGTTCGTAATAACCCACTTGTGGAAATAGCACCTCTGCCGACCAATGCTGCCAGGCCAGTCGGTTTTTTGCGGCTTGCAATTTGCTTTTTTGCCAGGTTGCGCCATAATCAATGGATGTATGTACCTCCGCAACAGATCGGTCTCCAGCCCAGGCATGTCCCCGCACCATAAGTGGCTTTTTCACATCCACCATAGCCCCTATTTTCGGATACGTAATCAATGACTTAACGGGCATAGACTCGATAATCCGGAAATTCTCGGGTGTTTCAGCAATCTTCTCTCCTGGCTGCACAGGCCGAATTGGCATTCGGTAACTATGCCCTTCCATTTTGGCGCCATCATGTTCTTTATTTCGCACAGCAATGGTATGCAACCACTTGCCGGATACCGAAGCAGGCCAGCCACCAATAACCAGCCGCAGTGGGTAACCGTGCACCAGTGGGATATCCTGTCCATTAACCGCCCAGGCAATTAATGTCTCATTTTCAAGCGCTTTTTTGATAGGTACTCCGCGCGAAATGGCCACTTTGGTAGGGTCCTGACTCAGATGCGGATCTTTACCATAATAGCCAATATAAACCGCGTCGTCTTTCAAACCGACATCAGCCAGAATATCTTTCAGACGAACACCCGTCCACTCCGCACAACTCACAGCGCCCTGATCCCAGGGATTGCCTGTTGTTTGTGGCTCGAATCCCGACCGACCGTTGCCCCCACACTCCAGCGTAAGTTGGTAGGTATGGTTAGGAAAACGTTTTTTTAGTTCGGCAAGGGTATAGGTTTTCTCGGCCTTCACCGACTCGCCTTTAATGGTTAAAGTCCAGGTTGTTGGATTAATGGGCTCTGATGGAATGAGTCCATTATTCCGAATAAACATCTTGTCAACGGGCGTAACAGCATCGTCTAACAGATGAATCGGGCTTTCTACATTCCAGGGTTTATCGCCTAGCACTTTCATTTCGGAGCTTTTCCCCTTTAATGGATCATAATCAAGCGCAAGCGGAATGTAATGGGCAGGTATCTTGTCGGCAAAAGCAACATTGGTTCCTACCAAAGCAGTCAAGGTAGCCAACGCACTTTTTTGAAGAAATCCCCGCCGGTCATGAATCTGGTTCTGCATAAAATTAAGTTTCTTATTCAGGCCGATTGGGCCATCCACCGCCTATTCTGGTTACGGTTCTTATAGCTAAAGCAACATTCGCTACAAAAGTAACGTCCGCTTTTGGGAAATTGCGTAATCTAATTCAGTCAGGATCCGTATTTATGATTTGGCCGTATAAACATTATCCTGCTTATGAGTAGTGTATTTAACAGTTTTTAAGGAATATAGCATTTGAAAAAAGCGTTTTGGCTATAACTGAATTAATTGCTCGATGTGCTATGAATACGACCCCGCCAGCCGTCACGAACGGTGACCTTTTAATTGCCGAACCGTTCATGGGCGACACTAACTTTGAACGCAGTGTAGTATTGGTTTGCGAGCATAGTCAGGCTGGTACGTTCGGTCTGGTTCTGAATCAGCTTACCGATATTCATCTGAGCGATGTAATTGAAGAAATTCATCCAGATCTACCTTTGTTTGTGGGAGGGCCAGTCCAACAAAATACGCTGCATTTCATACACCGTCGCCCCGATCTGATTGATGGGTCAATTCGTGTTGTCGATGGCTTGTACTGGAGTGGCGATTTTGAGCAAATCAAACGGGCCGTTAATCTGGGAACGCTTACCGAGCGCGATGTTCGCTTTTTTATTGGGTATTCGGGCTGGAGCGAAGGCCAACTGGATGCCGAACTCGTTCAGAAAGCCTGGATCATTAGCCGTATCACCGCCGACTTCCTCTTCGACACACCCACCAAAGAATTTTGGCGGGGTGTTTTAAAACGCATGGGGGGCGAGTACAAAGCAATCGCTCACTATCCGGTTGATCCACGGCTTAATTAACATTTTTTGACATTCTGCCGGACAGATAAACGGGGGTCTTCTTAACTTTTTTAACCAATTTTGTACGGTCCGACGTTTCGGGCGGTCGGAAGGCCGCACCCCGATGTTTTGGCTAAAACCGTTATCGGAAGGTTAACTTCCTCTCAGCAGCTCCGTATGTACATGTACCGATTATTTCTTTTTATCTTTTTAGTAGCTTCACCTTTAGTTACTCTGGCACAAAGTGACAAGCCTGTTGGCGGCCATTTTGGTGTAAAAATCGGAGCTTCCTTTACTCAAATAGCCATATCGGGAAGTACCGTCAATATCCCCCACCGTGCCCTGGAACCCCATTTGGGTCTTATATATCGGTATCGGTATAATCGCTGGGTAGTTCAGCCAGAAGCCATACTGTCTATCCGGGGCGGCACTTTTCAGCAGGAACAATCGAATGGTAGCCGGACTACAACGGGGGTTTCCTATTACTACGCCAGCCTTCCCTTAATGTTGGGGTACATTCCAACCGAAGGGTTGACGGTGCAGGTGGGTCCTGAATTTAGTTACGCACTTAACGCCGGACAAACAGGCGGACCAAGTACCAATAATGACCTCGGTCTGGCAGTGGGTGTCCACTACGATTTTCTGGACATGCTTAACAAATTCAGTTTGAATGTCCGATACATCTACGGTTTCACCAATGTATCGCCCGAAGCAACGGCATCGTATTATAACCGAAACCTTCAGGTCTCGATGGTGTATAACCTGTTTCCTAAGAAGAAGAAAAAGTAAATTTGTATTAGGAGCGAGAAGCATGTAATGGGAAGGCTAGCGCCTATCCTTGTGTCTATGGCAGTATTCTAATACGCACTCCTCACTCCCAGTACTGTCAAACTATGCTCTCCGACTTTGGTATTCTTCTGCTGTTTATTCTGGCCGCGTTCGCGTTTATCGCCGTCGTGCTTTTTGTAGCTCGGTTACTACGACCCAGTAGACCGAACGTGGAGAAAAACAGCACGTACGAATCGGGAGAAGAACCGATTGGCAATGCCAATGTGCAGTTCAATATCCGATTTTACGTAGTTGCTTTAGTGTTTGTCCTGTTTGATGTTGAACTGGTCTTTCTGTTTCCCTGGGCCACCGTGTTTGGGCAAGAACGGCTGGTCAAAGCAACGAATGGACTTTGGGGCTGGTTCGCCCTGACCGAAGTAACTTTATTTGTCATTATTCTAGCTTTAGGGCTTGCCTATGTTTGGGCAAAAGGCTACCTTGATTGGGTAAAACCCCAACCGAAAGTACCAACAATAGAGACAAAGGTACCGACGGCCTTATACAGGCAAGTAAATGAGAAGTATCAGCGGTGACAGGATTGTATTAAAGTTGACTCTTCTTCTGAACCCATTTTTACTACGCTGCTGGTTAACAATTCTTATTAGTGGTTCACGATCAACATCCTTATGGGCTCAACAACCTACGGCGGATGTATATAAAATTAAAGTCGTTACAAAAGCGGGGGATCGCTTCCGCGGAACATTGGCAGAGGTGACGGATTCGTATCTTTACTTTGGAAATGAAAGGCGTAGTATGTCATCAGGTAGAATCCCATTCGCCAATATTCAAAAAGTAGTGATTCGGCGGAAGAGCAAAAAAAATGCCCTGATCAGTGGAGCCATTGTCGGTGGGCTACTGACGGGCTACGTAGCGAACCAATCACTACAAAAGAATCCAGTTCGAGGGCCAGTTATCTACGGCTTGACGTTAACGCTTTCAGCCGCGGGTGGTGCAGCAGCTGGTTTGTTAGTAGGCTCAGCTCTTGGCAATCTGAACCGTCGGGTTATTCGCCCATTGGACCAACGAAATCCCGACCTGAGCCTGTTCCGACAACTCCAGCCGTTCAGCTGGCGCTATCAACAGGATATCATTAATCGCCTACCTCAAAAAGAAAATTAACATGACCTCTCCCTCAATAACCGATAAATCAGGCGAAGCCAGTGTTATGCTCATGCACTCCGAGGATCTGCTGAACTGGTCGAGGGAGAAATCACTGTGGCCGCTTACGTTTGGACTAGCCTGCTGCGCTATTGAAATGATGGGCGCCATGACCGCCAGTTATGACCTCGAACGGTTCGGTATTTTTCCGCGCCCTTCGCCCCGGCAGTCGGATATTATGATTGTATCCGGTACAGTCACGTATAAAATGGCTGATCGTATTCGGCGGCTTTACGAACAAATGGCGGAGCCCCGTTACGTCATTTCGATGGGATCGTGCTCCAACTGCGGTGGCCCTTACTGGCAGCATGGCTACCATGTGGTGAAAGGAGTAGATCGTATTATTCCAGTCGATGTATACGTACCTGGTTGTCCTCCCCGCCCCGAAGCCCTGATCGATGGCTTCCTGAAATTACAGGAAAAAATAAGAACCGAACACCCTTTGTCAACTAAGTAATGGGGTTAACAGTCAAGGTTAACAACTCGCTATTCCCTGTTGCAATACCAAACTGTATACCTTGAACCGTAGACCCTAAATCAAACACCCCGTGAATACGCTCTCGACCACCCTTCGCCAAACACTTGGGTCAATCCGGCTTCTGTGGTTGATCTACGGAATCACGCTGGTACTGGGTTTGTTAGCGGCTCTTCCCTTTTACAACACCCTTAAGGTAGAAGATCAGAATTCGTTAGCGTTCCTAAACTTACTCAACGGGTTCGACTATACTATTTACTCTGATTTTATGAACCGCAGTCAACGGGTTATTTCTCCCCTGATAAGCGTAGGTCGATGGCTAGGTCTTGTGTATATAGTTCTAAGCGTTTTTTTCGCAGGAGGTATCTTACTACGCTTTTCTCAGCCCAACAACCCATTCAATGCTGGCCTCTTCTGGCAAGGCTGTAGTCATTATTTTGGCCGGTTTCTGCGATTAGTTTTGGTGACCCTTCTATTTGTCGTGATCGGTGGCGGACTATGGCTGGTGGCAGGGTCTTTAGTGGGCGTTGTCTTCAATGATACCCTGACCGAACGGGGGCAGTTTTGGATCGGAGCCATTTTTTTTGCCCTGTTTGCCCTCACAGCTACCCTCCTGCTTTGTATTGGCGATTATGCTAAAGTGCTAATGTTTCGGGAAGATGAGCATAATGCCTTTCGGGCATTTGGGCAAGCTGGCCGATTGGTGCTTCGTAATCTGGCGCGAACCTATGGCCTATACGTAGTACTGATTTTGATAGGAACTGGCCTGTTCGGCGTTTACTTTATTCTTGACGAAGCCATTCTGATGAGCAACTGGCTAACCATTCTGATCATGTTTTTCATTCAGCAGAGTATGATTTTCGCCCGCGTTGGGCTAAAGGTTTGGTCGTTGGGAACTGCATACAACCAATACGCAAAGCTGCCTAGACCAATTCCCGTTCCTCAATCAGTTCAAGTAGCAATTCCCCTTATTGAACCTGATAGTGACGCTCCGCTACGCCCAGCGGAATCATAAACGTCCATACTGAATTCTTTAGATACCACTACCTGGAGAATCTCCACGACCAATAGAATTGATAGAATTCAGTAAAATCAACAACGAGTACTGGTGATCTTTTCTTTATACTGAAACAGCGGTTAAGCTCTGTTCTTTTCTGATTTTGCTCAATGGCCAGTGCTTATCAACCAGGGTAATGAACCAGAGCGTTGCAATGGTAGGCAACAGGTACTTATCCCAGCCAATATGGGCTTTCCCTATCAAGATTAGATTAAGAAGAACGATCCAGCCTGCCAGCCCGCTTTTAGGGCTGGCAAACCGTAGAACCGTCAATAGCATCAGAGCACCAAAAATGAGTTGTTTAGCTGTTCCCACAATCCCTATTAACTCCAGATGTCGGTCAAAAAAACCTAAGTTCTTAACAACAAAAAAACCATCGTACATCTGTTGAGCAGGGAAAAAAGTAATCATCAGACCAATTAGCATAATCCAGCCAATTAACCACGGACGTTGCTTCGATTCAAGCGCGTAGAATTGCAGTTTTCGGGTTAGTAGCAGTTCAGGTAGCACATAGTAAAGGCCAAGGCAGGCCGATGCATACAGAACGAACCCCGGATTATAAGTCAGTTTGTGAACGGTATCATTGTATTTTTGCCGGGCCACTTCAGGAGCTGGCCCAAGCCCGTGCCAGAAAATTACCCAACCAATTAACGTAAGGCCGGCAATAACATAATAAATCAGATAAGGCTTCTTCAGAACCCAACGTACTGATTCCTGCCAACTTATAAAACGAAATACTGCTGGGCTGATTTCATAACAGAGAATAATAGCCGGGAATACAACAGCATATTGCCGGGAACTAATAGCGGCTATAAAAAATAAACAGCTAGCCCAATGCAGCTTCTTTATGTAAAACACCCAGCCCATCAGGATAAACGTGAGTGCTACTATATCGGTGTAGAAGATTGTACTACAAAAATAGTAATACGGGAACAGAACCAGGCCTAGAGCCGCTAACCAGAAACGGCCCGCATTGGGGCTAAGTTTGAGAAAGAGCATCAATATGCCGAAACTCAGGCCAAAATTCAGGATTCTCAAATACTGGATAGAATGGCCGAATGCATTGATAACCCACCCAGCAATCATAAATGGCAATGGAGCAATCACCTCAGGGTAATTATTGAGCAGATGTGCTGATGGAATGGGTTCTTTACTAAATAGAAGAACAGTGGGCCAAAAATGAACCTCATCGCCGAAAAGCGTGAAAGCCAGGTTTCCTCTATATAGAAATATTGATACATAAATGACGCCAAGAATAAGTAGAGCAACAAGTCTATAAAAACGCATACTAAGAGAGTGAAAGTAGGTCTGCGCTCAAAAATAGATTTTAATAAAAGATAAAGCTATTTATTAGTATAAATAATAGTATCAGTTATATAGTAAACGGTCAGGATTTACTCGCGACCAATAAAAGCACAAACCGGTTGCCGGCGATTTGTGCGAACATTTTTACTTCCTATAGAAAATACAGTAATATACTAGGCAAGTGTTGAGACCTGGTGGCCGATCAGCAGCCTAGCTGAACAGGTTATATTTTACAATGCAATAGATGGCTCGGAATCCATCTTTCCAGTTAATTTTCTTTCCCTCCTCATAGGTTCTCCCGTAATAGGATATGCCTACTTCATAAATACGAATTCCAGGAATTTTAGAGATTTTGGCCGTTACTTCTGGCTCAAAGCCAAACCTTTTCTCGTTCAGGCTAATCCCTTTAATTACATCGGCCCGAAACAATTTGTAGCACGTTTCCATATCCGTCAGGTTCAGATTCGTGAACATATTACTGAGAAATGTCAGAAACTTATTACCGATTGTATGCCAGAAGAACAGGATCCGATGTGCATTGCCGCCCATAAACCTCGACCCATAAACAACATCGGCAAAGCCATCGAGAACGGGTTTCAACAGGATATTGAACTCATCAGGATCATACTCGAGATCAGCATCCTGAACAATCAGGTAGTCGCCCGTGGCAGCTTGGATTCCGGCATGTAATGCGGCACCCTTCCCTTTATTAAGAGTATGCGCTACATACTGCATTTCGGATGACGGATGCGCTCGAATAAAATTTTGTACAACAGTTTCTGTGTTATCCTTTGAGCAGTCATTGACAATAATTATTTCTTTGCTAACCGCAACAGGCAACTGTACATCTACCAGCTTAGTTAGTATCTTTTCAATGGTCTTACCCTCATTATAAGCGGGTACGATTACGGACAGTTTCATACGTTGTAGCAAGGAAATTACAGCGAACCATACAATTGGTACGCAATTGAACAGAGAACAAACAGGCAACACATTACCAGAATAAGGGCCTCCTGCTGCGTTTCGTTTTTTTGAAGACTACACCATGCCAAACAGGGGGCAACAGTGGCAAATACGGAAATACGCTCGTACAGGTAGGGGAGCGTCACTAATAGTACAGCCGCCCCCAGTAATCCAAAAAATAATGAGTAATGATCTCGGTGAAGTCGTAGCCAGCCAAAGCCAATCACTACATAACTAATGACCCAGCCAGCCTGATAATAGGCACCAAATACCCGTTGGCTTGCTTCGCGGGCAATGGCTATAATATCAGCAATAAAATACAATGCAATAGCCGCTAAAAGTAAGCTCGCAATAACAGTACATGAATAGGTTTTATGTTCCCTGATATCAGCAATGGTTCTATTGCCAACTAGCCACAGCGTACTTCCAGCCAGCATCAATACGGTACCTAAATAGCCAAATGAGGGTTTCCCATTAACATGGTACTCCTTAAAAAAGACATGATTAACAAATTTCGGCGGATACATACCTCCCCAGGTCAGCCAGGTAATCAAAACGCCTGAAACCGCAAGGAGCCCAAGGATAATAACGCGGCTAACTTCTTTTCCCTGAAGTGGCAATCTGGGCATAAACAAGCCAATAGCCCCCCCGATAAACACTTGAAAATTAACGGCAATTGGTAAAAACAACAGCCCAATTTTCTTATTCTGGCGGGTCAGTGTCCAAAAAATAGAGAAAAGTAAAATACCGGGCAGAAACGGGTGAGCCCGAACGCTATAGATTAACACATAGGGATTAAATAGAACAGCTAAGGCTTTATAGCTGGTGGACCGCAAATGGAATAAAACTAAACCAAGCCAACAGAACAGGGAAAGAATACGACCGAGCAGTAGAAACTGAGCTCCGGCAAAATCGCCGATAATTGCCTGCAACGATGCAACTACCCATAAATAAAACGATGAGATTGACCAATAAGGAGACAGATCCAGAGCAGGCCAAAGCGAATAGGCTTGTTCGAAGGAAGGTAGATAAGCACCTCCTTCATCTCCTCTTGCTTGCTGAGTTAAAACAAAATAGACTAGTATAAATAGGGTTACGCTAATTAATCCACCGTAAATCAGCGGGAGTTTTTTTACTGGCATATAAAAATAGCAGGAACGTCAAGTTACCTAATAGAGCTTTTTTACCAAAAGCGCCACAAAAGTAAATACATTTCCCTATCTATTGTCAATTCAAGTTACCATATAAATCAAAAAATACATTAATAATCATTTTTAGATACATATTTATTGCTAAAAATGAACTTATTGCCTATAAAAAGATAAGTGATTTGCTGAGAAATTACCTGAAAATCAATTCCTAGTTAGCCGTAAAACCCCTAACTGCCCTGAAGGGGGATTTGCCTATACTTAGACAAAGTCCCTTTCAGGGCAGTTAGGGGTTTCAGATAGTCTCTGAGATTTCGGGTTACCCCTTATTTAACCAAAATCAGCACAGATAAAATGGTATAAGCTATCAGAATCAGGTAGGTTCGGCCATTCAGAAACCCAGGGAATAGTTGTACTAATATATACCCAATAAAGGGCCAGGGTTGAATAAGATAACGCTCAAAAAATGGATGATTACCCCCAACAAACGCCTGGGAAACGATAAAGAACAGGACAAAAACGATTGAGAATACCAGTCCTTTATCTGTATAATCCTTTGCGCGTATATACGTGCTTATCTGCTCAATAATGATTCCAAGACTGATAAAACTCAGACTGTAAACAACAAACAGAGCTAGCTTGAGAGCCAGCTCACCTCTTGCTTCTATCCAGGCCAAACCATGCTCAATAGGGCCACTAAATACATCATCAACAGAAGACGAATCGTGAAAGAAATTGACTCGAAATAAAGTTAGGAGCAGCGCGGCCAATACCCCAATAAGTACCGTACGAATGAGCGCTTTCGACTGCCAGTGTGCATTGACCAACACAATTGGCGTAAGGTATATACCTGTCAAAGCGAAGGCTGTAAAAGGGCGCAATGCATTGAAACTAACACCCGAACGCAACTTCGACCACTGATGGAAAGCGGGGGGCGTTAAGCCTCCCCAGAGCAAAATCAACCCTACCAAGGGAAGCAGACTAATGCCTATGGCCATATACAGTAGCCCTCGTTTGACCAGCACGTCTTTCAATCCATACTGTACATAGTACTCCCAATCGGTCAGTACCAAAACGATAAATACGACAGGCAAGAGAGGAATATAGTAAAAGCGGGCAATCGTAGTGATGCCCAGCAATAGGCAACCTAGAAAAAAAGGCAATAGGCGTTGAAATCGCGAAATTGACAGAAGAAGCAAGCCGACAAACAAAAATATAAGCGAGGGTCCTTCGGTTTCGATTGTAGAGACACTTAAGAAAAAATAAGGGCAAACAAGCATAAACCAGCTCGCGGCCAGAATCTTTTGCTGCCTAGCGACAGACAACGTCTTGATATGCACGTATGTAAATCCGGCCACTAGCAGAAGAGTGGCACAGGTAATAAGTCTAAGCCCGATAAAATCGATCCCAGGAAATAACCTCATCCATAAAGCAAACCAGATATGACTGGCCACGCCCGTGGGGGGTATATGCTTGTATAGGCTTGTCAGGTTAACGCCAGCGTTAGCAAAGGCCCTACTAGCTATCAGGTGGAAATCTTCATCCAAAATACCGTACCGGGCCTCAAGGGCAAGTGCACTCGCAAGGATCAAGTAAACAACACAAATTGCGATAAAATACTGAGGATAAAACTTGCGCCCCTCGGGTATAGATGAATTGTTGGATACAGGAAAATAAGCCTTTGATAACTTCATTAAACTATAGAGGATTGAGTTTCGCGAACGTTTACGCTAAACTGTCAGATTGGCCAGAAAGTTAAACCAGGTAGTCAATGATCATACTTGTAACCAAAAGCGCACATTAACTACAATAAAGGTTGATATTGAACTAAGGATGCAGCACGAAATTAAGTGTATTTCACCAGCTATTCTCATTAGTAACTTTCCCTCCTTGGGCAATCGGGCCAACTCCTCAGTTCTATGATAATTTTCAAAAAAATAGTTCAACTACAGTGAGGTATTAAAGTCCAAACTTGTCTATGTTAAGTACTACCCGCTTAACGGACGTTTGTATGCAGCCAGTACCGTTATTTAACGAGCAACCCAATACCGATAACCCGGCCCGACCATCAGCAAACCATCAACCCGAGCCCGTAACCAAAGTGACGGATGATGAATTACTGTTAAGGCAACTGTTCATACAGGACGCCCGGCAAGGCTGCGCACTATTGTTCAGACGCTATTATACAAATCTGGTCAATCATGCCGTTCGCTTTGTTTATTCAAAAGAAGTAGCCGAAGATTTAGTGGCCGAAGTGTTCACTGTCTTCTGGCAGGATCGTACGTTTGACCAGATTACTACCTCATATCGGGCCTATCTGTACAAAGCGGTTCGCCACCGGGCTTACAATTACCTGCGCTGGGAACTCCACAAGTCCGATTCGTTAGACCTGGCCGATAACCAATCCATGCCCGCATCACTACAACCCGATCAGGTGCTGCACTATAGTGAACTCCATCAGAAAATTGAATCGGTTATTCAGAATCTACCTCCCCAATGCCAGCGCGCTTTTCTACTCAGCCGAATTGAAGGCAGGAAATACACTGAAATAGCCCAGGACTTGCAAATCAGCACCAGTGGCGTTGAGAAACTGCTCATCAGAGCCCTGGGTAAACTACGGCAGGAACTGAAAGCAGACTGGTTTATTACGCTGGTTTTGTGGCTGGCAACTGGCGCTGCCTATGTAGTATGTGAGGTAACGCGTACGCAACTTGTCTAACCGACAAATCATCAATCAGCTATGAAACCGTCGCTTACAAAAACCATTGTCTTTGATTTTTTTGACGGGAAAGCCACGGCTATCCAACGAAAATACATTGAAGCCTGGCTGGCTGATGAAGCTAACCAGGAAACCTACTATCAATACCTCGATGAATGGGAAAGTCAACGCCCGCAGTTCGCCGTAGACGCTGACAAAGCGCTGGATGCCTTCCTTCCCGTTCTGGAGGATACGAATCCCCGCACGCTTCAGCCCAAAATCATAAAAAATACACCGTCGTTCTGGACAAAACACTGGCTGGGTTTGCGTATTGCGGCTTCTGTGCTGCTGGTAAGCTTGCTAGGTGGGTTTCTGTTCCGTGCACAACTACTTTATACGTCCTACCAGACCGCCTACGGACAAACCTCGACCGTTCAACTCTCCGATGGCACATCGGTTGTACTCAATGCCAACTCCACTCTGCGTGTACCCCGCTTCGGATTTGGGAGCGATACCCGCGATGTGTTTCTGGAAGGTGAGGGTGAGTTTACCGTAACGCATACGGCCAATAATCAGCGCTTTATTGTGCGAACACCCGGCAACTTTCAGATAGAAGTACTGGGAACCGAATTCGTTGTTTACGCTCGGGAACGGGGTAAACGGGTCTTCCTCAACAAGGGGAAAGTCAAGTTAGGTCTCCCGCAGGGGCAACAACTCTACATGAAGCCCGGTAATGTGGTAACGATTGCCAACTCGGGACGCTACAAGCTCACTCAATCCGCGCCCGCCCGGCCCTATTTAGCCTGGAAAGAGCACTGGTTTTACTTCGACAATACATCCCTGGCCGAAGTGGCGCAACAAATTCAGGAACGCTTCGGGGTGAAAGTGGTCGTTACGGATTCCCTCCTCTCCCAACGACGTATTGCGGGCAATTTCAAGGCAGAGAAAGCGGATGATCTGTTACAGATCCTGTCCGAGCTCCTCAACCTGAACATTGTGAAGACCCGCCATCACATTGAATTAAGTACTCCTAAACAACCTTACTAAACATGTCGCGTTTACGTTTACCCAAAATGGGGCTGGTCTTGCTCGGTTTACTGGGCCAGCAACTGGCACTGGCGCAATCTGTGGTGCTGGCTCGCCAACAAAGTAAAGCATCCCGCATGGCTCAGGCACACCCGGCAGAGGGCCAGAAATTAAAAGAAGTACTTACCGATTTGAGCCGCCAGCATCAGGTCAGTATTTTGTTCGAAGAAACAACTGTGCAGGGAATTACCGTTCCGGCAGATGCACGGCTCCGATCGGGCAAAGTAGAGAAACAACTGCAAAGCCTGCTGAAACCCTACGGTCTGACGGCTAAAAAACTCAACGAACAGGCCTATTACATCATTAAAACACCAGCTAAAGACAACGCTCAATCCAGCAGCAACGGCCAGCCGGAAGCCGGTTTAACCCAATCAGCAGAAGTCGGCATGTCAACAATTCAGCCCTTAAATCCAGCAGCAACTACGCCAATAAGTGCTGATGTTCGGGTTAGTGGGCGCGTAACCGGCGAAAACGGTGAAGGCTTGCCTGGCGTCAATGTTGTAATTAAAGGAGCCATCAGGGGCACCAATACGGATACCGACGGGCGCTATCAACTAAGCGTCCCGAATGCCGGAACCACCCTGGTTTTCAGCTTTGTGGGGTATACCAGCCAGGAGGCAATGGTGGGCAATCGAACAACCCTGGACATTCAATTACTTCCGGATAACAAATCCTTGAACGAAGTCGTCGTTGTTGGGTATGGTACCGTCAAAAAATCAGACCTGACTGGTGCTGTTGCCAAAGTTGGTGAAACCAATATTAAAGCTACGCCTATTCCGTCCCTGGATCGGGCCATGCAGGGGCGGGCCGCTGGTGTTCAGGTTGTATCTAACTCAGCAGCACCCGGTGGCAGTTCAACCATTCGTATTCGGGGATCAGGCTCCGTCAATGCCAGTAACGATCCACTGTACGTAATCGATGGATTTCCGACGACCGGGCTCAACTCCATTAATACCGATGACATCGAGTCAATTGACGTATTAAAAGATGCATCTGCCACGGCTATTTATGGCTCGCGGGGATCGAATGGGGTGGTACTGGTCACCACCAAGCGGGGTAAAGCAGGCAAAACGGTCATTAGTTACAATGCCTATTATGGGATTCAAACGGTTCGTCGGAAAATTCCCCTGCTCAATGCCCAGCAGTTTGCCGATTTTGTTAATGAAGCCCGCGTCAACGGCGGTGCACAACCCTACTTCAACGGGAGTTCGGCCGATCAACCGCTGCCGTCTTCATTAGGTGAAGGCACCGATTGGCAGTCGCAGATATTTCGGGCAGCCCCTATTCAAAGTCACCAGTTAGCAGCTTCGGGTGGTTCCGACAAATCTCGTTATGCCATTTCGTTTGGCTACTACAATCAGCAGGGAATTGTTCTCAATTCGAATTTCAAACGCTATACCCTACGCGCCAATCTCGACAACAACTTAACGTCTCGATTGAAAGCTGGCCTAACCATGCAGGGAGCGTTTACAACCGGAAACAATGCCAAAACCGATGTAGATGGCAACGGTGGTGGTGGTGTTACCAGTTCGGCACTCAGTTACGCGCCTAATTTCCAGGTTTACAACGCCGACGGAAGCTATTACAAAAATACCGGTGCGCTCAATGGTTATGGTGTCGATAACCCGTTGGCTGTGGCAAACGAAATCACCAATGTTGGCACAACGATACGTATACTGGCAAACTCGTATCTCGATTATACCATTATCGACGGATTGACTTTTCGCACCAGCTTCGGGGCCGACCTGCAAACGACCAAAACGAATAGCTACGCCACCCGGTTATCGCTGGCAGGGTCCAGTCTTGGTGGAGGGGCTTCTATTACAAACGTGCAGAGCATTGGCTGGCTCAACGAAAATACGTTGAATTATACGCGACAACTAACGCCTAAACATAGTCTGAACGCCTTACTGGGTTACACAATTCAGGGTCTGGCTATCGAAAATGTTGGTGCTACGGCCAATACGTTCACGAATGATTTTGCCCTCTACAACAACCTCGGGGCGGGTTCTTCATTGGTGGCACCAAGTTCAGGAGCCAGCGATTGGCGGCTGATTTCCTATCTGGCCCGAATTAATTATGGCTTCGATGACCGCTTTCTGCTTACGTTGACCGGTCGGCGGGATGGGTCTAGCCGCTTTGGCCCGAATGAGAAGTTTGGCTTCTTTCCCTCTGGTGCGCTAGCCTGGAAACTGGCCAACGAAAAATGGATAAAAAGCCTGCCTGCCATTTCGGATGCCAAACTACGGCTGAGCTATGGACTATCTGGTAATCAGGAAATTGGCAATTATCGCTACCTGGCCAACATCAGTTCATCGTCGTATATTCTGGGTGGTCAGCTCAATTCGGGAGCTTATACGTCATCCATTGCCAATCCAGATCTGCGATGGGAGAAAAACGCCCAATTCGATGCTGGCCTGGATGTTGGAATCCTCAATAACCGAATCCAGTTCACCGCTGATTATTATATCAAAACCACCTCCGATTTGCTGTTCAATGTAGGCGTTCCTACGTCGTCGGGCTTTTCGACAACGCTCAAAAACATCGGCAGCGTCCAGAACAAAGGACTTGAATTATCCTTAAATACGATCAACATCGACAAAGGTGGGTTCCGCTGGACATCCGAATTTAACATCACCTTCAACCAGAATAAGATTCTGACGCTGGATGGCCGTCAGGAATTTACGACGGGTACCGACGCGGTCATTTTTGCAACGAGCATCAACCCAATCCTGCTGCGGGTCGGTAGTCCGCTGGGAAATTTCTACGGTCGGGTTATGGATGGGATCTTCCAGAATCAGGCTGAAGTAGACGCATCCGCTCAGAAGACCACCGCTAAACCCGGCGACATCCGCTATAAAGACCTGAATAACGATGGGGCCATCAACGACAATGACCGGGCTATCATCGGCAATGCCAATCCGAAGTTCTTTGGTGGGTTCAACAATACGTTTTCGTTTAAAGGCTTCGATCTGAACATTTTCGTTCAGGGTAACTCGGGCAACCAGATTCTGAATTATGGCAGTTTCGACCTGCTGAACCTGACGGGTGGCAATAATCAATCGGCCCGCGTGCTTGATCGCTGGACGCCAACAAATCCGAGTACTACCATTCCCCGCGCCAATAGTGCTGGTGGCTCGCGAATTCTGTCCAGTTTTCAGGTTGAAGATGGTTCGTATCTGCGCGTCAAAAATATCTCAGTGGGGTATAATCTGCCCCGAGATCTGTTAAGCCGACTAGCAATCGCTTCCGCCAAAATCTACGTAACAGCTCAGAACTGGATTACCATCACCAAGTACACCGGCTACGACCCTGAGGTGAATCGCTACGGCAGTTCTTCGCTGAGTCAGGGGCTTGACTACGGCGGTTACCCAGCGGCCAAGACGGTATTGGTTGGATTGAATCTAAAATTTTAAACCCTTTTGCGAAGAGCCATGAAATTCAAGTATATAGTCCCCTTAGTGGCGCTCTTTCTGACGGCCTGCGAAAAGCAACTGGACCTCTCTCCCGTTACAAACCTGACGAATGTTACCTATTACAAAACCGCCGATGATGCAAAAGCGGCTCTGGGTGCCTGCTACTCGGCCATTGGTGGCGGTGACCCCTTTTTGGACTTAGCTACCAGCGATGATGCTATCCCGTTTCTGACTGGATCGGCCGATCGTCCGTTACTTTGGCGGTACAACATTACCCCATCCAACACCTTTATTTCGAACTATGCTGGCGCGTATTCAGGCATAAACCGATCGAACATCGTAATTGGTCGATTGCCGGGCATTTCGATGGATGAAAGCCTGAAAGCGCGCTACATTGCCGAAGCCAGGTTTTTACGGGCACTTCATTATTTTAATCTTGTTCGGCTTTACGGCGATGTGCCCATCGTGACAACCGAAACCACCTCGCTCGATGGGCTGGCGGTTTCCCGCGATCCTGCCGACAAGGTGTATGAGCTACTCATAGCTGATTTAAAAGAAGCAGAAGCGGCCCTACCAAAAACCTACCCGGCCAGCGAGTCGGGGCGGGCTACTTCGGGGGCCGCTAAAGGCATATTGGCTCGCGTGTATTTAACCCGGGCTGGCGTAACAGCAGGCTCGCCTTACTGGGCACAGGCTGCGGCCAAAGCCAAAGAGGTCATGGATATGGGTGTGTATGATCTGTACGCCAACTTCGCCGATGCGTTTGCGCTGACAGCCCGGGGTGGTAAAGAGAATATTTTCGAGATTCAGAACCTGACAGATGTGAAGGGGCACACCTTAGGCAGAGGCTATGGCGTACGTTCCTCGCCCATTTATCCGGGTACCGGTTCAGGCATTGCGCGGCCTTCGCCGGGTCTGTTCAGTTTATATTCTGATAAAGACACCCGCAAAGCGGTAACGTTCCTGACGTCCTATGTCTACAACGGGGTTACCACAACACTCTCCATTACCGATCCCGATTTTACTAAAGCCGTAGCGTTTCAGAAGCTGTGGGACAAAACAGCCAAGACGCTCGAAGGAACCAGCATTCCTATCCTGCGCTACGCCGATGTGTTGCTAATGTATGTAGAAGCCACAAACGAAGCGAATAACGGTCCTACCGCCGACGCTTACACCGCGCTGAACAAAGTTCGTACGCGGGCAGGACTGACGGCGCTGTCGGGGTTGACGTATCAGCAATTTAAGGAAGCTGTTTGGCTGGAACGTCGTCTGGAACTAACCTTTGAGAATAGTCGTCGGTACGATCTCATCCGAACCGGCCGGTTGCTCGACGCCGTGAAAGCGGAGAACAGTTTCGCCCGAAATGCCACCATTCAGCCGTTTCATGTCTTAATGCCCATTCCGCAAACGGACCTGGACGCGAATCCAAATCTAAAGCAAAATCCGGGGTATTAATCGCCACTCATTTTATGACAAACCGAAGAGATTTCCTTAAACAAACGCCATCGCTGATTGGACTGCTGATGGGCATTCCGGCCCTGGCGCAACCAGCCGCAGGGTTAACCGCAAAAAAATCAATTATTCTCCGGTCGTCCTGGCAAACGGTCAACATTGGCGACATTGGCCATACACCGGGTGTACTTACTTTATTGGAAAAATACCTGCCCGAGGTGGAAGTGCGCCTATGGCCCTCCAGCGTCGATAATGGCGTTGAGGCACTGCTAAAAAAGCGGTTTCCGCATGTACCGATTATAAAAAGCCCCGATGAGATTGCGCAGGCACTCAACGAATGTGTGTTTTTACTACACGGTTCTGGCCCGTCGCTGGTGGCGCGTAAAGATGTGGAGCGCTGGCATAAAGAAACGGGTAAACCTTACGGTGTATATGGTATCACATTTCCAGGCGTATATAGTCCAGACCCCAAAGCGGTCGTTACAGCCAACCCGGTAGATGTTGAGCTACTGAGTAAAGCGCGATTCGCTCTGTTCAGGGACTCGATTTCACTGGATTTTGCAAAGAGCCATGGCGTAACCAGTCCCGTCATGGAGTTTTGTCCCGATGGTGCCTTTGCCGTGGATTTACGCAACGACCAGGCTGCAACAACATTCATGAAAGAACATGGGCTGGAAGAGGGCAAGTTTATGTGTGTGATCCCCCGGCAGCGATTCACGCCTTACTGGGAGATTCCGAGCAAAAAAGCAGCGTTTGACGAAACAAGAAACGCCCGTAATGAGGCCATGAAAGAGCACGACAACGCGCCACTTCGGGAAGCCATTATCGCCATTGTTCGCCAGACATCCCTGAAAATCCTGATCTGCCCGGAAGATGAAACGCAGGTGAAACTCGGCAAGGAAATCCTGTTCGATAAACTCCCGGACGATGTAAAACCTAAAGTCGTTTGGCGAGACCATTACTGGATTACCGACGAAGCCGTTAGCACCTACATCCGTTCGGCGGGGTTGTTCGGGCTTGAGATGCACTCCCCTATTATGTGCATTGGCAATGGCATTCCCGCTATTGTTGGCCGCTTTGCCGAGCAAACCAGTAAAGGGGTTATGTGGAAGGACATCGGTCTCGGCGACTGGCTGTTCGACATGGATAACGAACAGGACGTAGCTCGCTATGTGCCAACGGTGCTGGCTATGGCAAAAGACCCTAAAGCGGCCAAAGCGAAAGCAGCTAAAGGACGAAAGTTCGTTGAACAACGGCAACGGGAAACAATGGGGTTATTGAAGAAAAATGTGACACCACTTTAACCTCATGTTAGTGGGGTTTGGTGGTGTCAGGTTCTTCAACGACACCGTGGTTTTTGTTCGTTCTCGCTTGGCTTTGCCGAGTGAGGGCTATTGTTTCAAGGGCCTCTGGCCCGTTTCTGACCTATTTTGCTATTCACCGGCCAGAGGCCGTCAAAACAATAGTCCTCACTCGGCAAAGCCAAGCGAGAACGAGAGTGACACCACTTTAACCTCATGTTAGTGGGGTTTGGTCTGTTCAGGTCGATGACTCATCAGCCGCCGACTGGTCGAACCAATTGCAGCATATTCACCAGGATTACGCCGGAGCTAAGAAAAAAGTAGCGAACGCGATGGACTTCGTGCGTCAACGGCAAGCATCTACGATGCAGGTCATCAACAAGGCAATTCAAGCCCGAAAAGCGTGACAGACAGTTTTCTAGCTAGTAAACTGTCGCAAAAATGGCTAAGTTTGGCAAGCAGTAGCAATGTTCCGAAAAGGCCACTCTGTACTAACTCGTCAGACATGACTACCCACGTCAATCTCTATTTTACCAGTCTTATTCTGTTTCTAACACTCGCCTTTAAGCAAGACGTCCCACCCCGACTACAGCTCTTTCTACTCATCGGCCAGTCGAATATGGCAGGCCGGGGCGTACCCGAAGCCGAAGATCAGACAACGCATCCGCGCATCTGGATGATGGCGAAAGATCAGACCTGGGTGCCTGCCCGCGATCCGATGCACTTTGACAAACCCGACGTTATTGGCGTAGGGCCGGGATTCGCCTTTGCGAAACGATTGGCCGATGCTTATCCCGACATGAACATTGGCCTGATCCCCTCTGCCGTAGGTGGCTCGAACATTGGCGTCTGGAAACCGGGGGCTTATTATGAACCCACCAAGTCGTATCCCTATGATGACGCGTTACGTCGGGCCAAAAAAGCCCTCGAAAATGGGCAATTAGCAGGCTTTATCTGGCACCAGGGGGAATCGGACTCAAACCCGGAGAGAGCCATCATCTACGAAGAAAAACTAACCGAACTGGTGCAGCGGTTTCGAAACGACCTGAATGCGCCCAATGTACCGTTTGTGGTCGGAACGCTGGGTGATTTTGTTGTAGATCGGGACCCGGAGGCAAAAATCGTCAATGAAGCATTGCAACAGGCTACCAATCACATCCCAAATTCGTATTGCGTACTCTCCTCCGGGTTGACCGATAAAGGAGACTCGACGCATTTCGATACAGGTTCAGCCCGAATCCTTGGTCAGCGATACGCGGATATATTTATCCAGAAGAAATTGGTAAAGAGTATAGACCCGCATCGGCGGACCGACTGATTTTTATGATCAGTATGGTGTAGACGTGATAAAAAAAGCAAATGTGAGCCGTTTTGCCACATACTATTGGCAAAATCATGCCTATTCTTAAAAATCATAAAAATCAGCGGTCTATTGATTTCGTATAATTGCAAAACTATTTCCCTCTCTTAATCACTGATTTTGCCGCATGGCTATTCCTACTGTTTCATCTAAACCGTCCGGCGAGGCTCAATCGGCTCAGGTCGGGCTGTTTGGTCTACCGGTCATTGTAGCTGCTCTGGGCTACTTCGTTGATATTTACGACCTTCTTCTTTTCGGTATTGTTCGGGTTCCTAGTCTGAAAGATCTTGGCCTGACACCTGATCAAATCTCAACTGTTGGGTCCAGTATTATCAACTGGCAAATGGGTGGTTTACTGCTCGGCGGTATTTTGTGGGGAGTTATTGGCGACAAGCGTGGGCGGCTATCGGTGCTGTTTGGCAGCATCATCACTTACTCCATTGCCAATATTGCCTGTGGGTTCGTTAAGAACGTCACGTTCATGGATCCAACAATGTACTACGCACTGATGCGCTTCGTGGCCGGTATCGGGCTGGCTGGTGAGTTAGGGGCGGGCATCACTCTTGTAAGCGAAGTACTGCCTAAGGAGAAGCGTGCCATTGGCACCTCCCTCGTTGCGGGAATTGGCCTTTTTGGGGCCGTAGTGGCCTATTTTACCGTCAAATTATTCGACTGGCAAATGGCCTTTTTTGTAGGGGGTGGTTTAGGCTTCGGTTTATTGCTGTTACGGGTAGGCGTAGTTGAGTCTGGTATGTTTAAAGATGTAAGCGACCAGAAACATGTTAGTCGAGGCAATTTCCTTTCCTTTTTTACCAACGCAAACCGGCTCTCCCGCTACCTCAAATGCATCGGAATTGGGCTACCCACCTGGTTCGTCATTGGCATTCTGGCTACGTTTAGTAATGAGTTCGGTAAAGCGCTGGGCATTGCCGAAGAAATTCAGCCGGGCCTAGCCATTATGTGGTGCTACGTTGGGCTGGCCGTGGGCGATTTAGCCAGTGGTTTCATCAGTCAGGCGTTGGAATCGCGCAAAAAAGCGGTTGCCCTGCTCATGGTGGTTGCCCTCGTTTTTGGTTTAGTTTACCTGTATCTAGGGATAAAAAGTGCCACAATTCTTTATGGTCTTTGCCTGGCTATGGGCTTTGGCATTGGCTATTGGGCTATGTTCGTAACCATTGGTGCCGAGCAGTTCGGGACTAATATTCGTGCCACAGCGGCCACTACTGTACCCAATATGGTGCGTGGCTTAGTCATTCCCATGACGCTGGGTTACCAGGCGCTAAAACCGTCTCTGGATATTATCAATGCTGGCGCCGTTGTCGGTTTAATTAGTTTCCTACTCGGCTTCTATTCTATTTTGAGTATTCCAGAAACACACGGCAAGGATTTAAATTATCTGGAAGAATAAAAAAAGGGGAGGAAGGAGGAGAGGGACGAAAGGGAGGAAGGAGAAAAGCAAGTTGTACATTTTCCCTCCTCCCTTTCGTCCCTCTCCTCCTTCCTCCCTCCTCCCCTTTATGCAAACGACCTCCCCTCCTCCTTCCCGCGTATCGTACCGCCCATTATTCGCCCTGCCGGTCATTGTGTCGGCGCTGGGTTTTTTCGTGGATGTGTATGACATGCTCATCTTCAGCATCGTTCGCGTGCCGAGTTTACAATCGCTGGGGCTGTCGGAAGAAGAAGTCTCTAAAGCAGGGACGTTTATTATCAATTTCCAGCAGGCTGGGCTGGTAGTAGGCGGTTTTTTGTGGGGTGCCCTGGGCGATAAGCGCGGCCGTATGTCGGTGTTGTTCGGGAGTATCATTACGTATTCCCTCACGAATATTGCCTGTGGATTTGTGCAGGATGTGAATACTTACGCCCTGTTGCGATTTCTGGCCGGAGTTGGTCTCTCCGGCGAAATTGGAGCCGCCATCGTACTGGTATCAGAAACTCTGCCCAAAGCCATCCGAAGTTACGGTTCAGCTATGGTAGCGGGCATTGGCTATCTGGGGGCGGGTGTAGCCTACCTCACTGTCGAATATTTCAACTGGCGAACAGCCTTCTGGGTGGGGGGTGGTATGGGCTTAGCATTATTGCTGCTGCGCGTCAGTGTATTTGAATCAGGCTTATTCAGCCGAATGAAGACGGAACATAAAACCGTTAGCCGTGGGAATATTTTACAATTTTTCAGAAGTTGGCCGGAGGCTCTAAAATACTTGCGTTGCGTAACGGTAGGTATGCCCACCTGGTTTGTGGTTGGCATTCTGGCTACGTTCGCCAATGAGTTAGGGCAGGCGCTGGGCATTGAGGAAGTGGTGAAACCAGGCCGCTGTGTCATGATGATTTATGTGGGCATGGCCGTTGGTGATTTACTTAGTGGGCCACTCAGCCATTGGTTACAGTCGCGCCTGAAAACCATTACCGGCCTGTTGCTCCTGGGGTCATTGCTTAGTGGCATCTATCTGTTTGGTGGCATTCATACAGCCAGTGGCATTTATACTGTGTGCTTATTGCTGGGTTTTTGCACAGGTTATATCGCGATGTTTCTGACTATGGTAGCCGAACTCTACGGTACCAATCTCCGCAATACCGCTACTACATCGGTACCCAGTGTTGTACGTGGAACGCTCATTCCAATGACCTTATTTTTTCAGGCACTGAAGCCTTCTTTGGGCGCGTTGGTGGCCGCGGGAATCCTGGGTGTTATCGTTTATGGGCTTTCCTTCTGGTCGCTCAGCCGAATGGACGAGACATTCGGGAAGGACCTGGACTTTGTGGAATAAATAAATGAATAATGGACAATGGATAATGAATAATGGTAATCAGAGTCTTTTCATTATTCATTATTCATTATTCATTATTCATTATTCATTATTCATTATTCATTATTCATTATTCATTATTCATTATTCATTGTCCATTATTCATTATTCATTATCCATTGTCCATTTCCCCTAGTACCAGCCATTCATCATTTATTTAAACCGTTTCTCCAGATTACCAGCGTTGCAGGGGTCTAACAACATCATTGGGTTGACAGCTAAAGGTTCAAAACTTAAATCGTTCAACTCAATGAAAACGTCCCTCAAATTACTCACCAGTGCCTTCTTATTCGCGTTAACTATCTCAGCATCAACGCCTGTTTTCGCCACCGACGGTACTCCTCAGCACAAAGCGTTTGCCGCCGTTGTGTTCCCATCCATCAATGCATCCAAACTTTGGGTGTGTCTGGAAAAGTACCAGTCCGAAAATAAAATCACCCTCCAATTACTCAATGAAAAGGGAGATATCTTATTCAATGAAACGCTCTGCGGTAAAAACAGCAAGCAAAATGCGTTCCGCCAGCAGTTTGATATGAATGAGCTTGGTGATGGAAATTACACCTTCCGCATAACAGCCGGTGACCAGAAAGAAGATATATCGGTTAAACTCGCAACGCCATCTCTGGAAGCGCCCACCCGAATGATTGCCATTAAGTAAGCAGGACTGCCTGGTAAAGCGTTCTGAAATTATCCGTCAACCTCCCGAAAGTGTTGGACTTTCGGGAGGTTTTGTTTTAGCGAAAGCGCGTTGTGTAGTGAATAGAAATCCAGTGAATTAGGCTTATAGGAGAGGCCTATTTAAAACGGAACGCGCCGATACTAAAACTTGATCTCCATGACCCGGCTATTTCTTTTACTTACTGCGTTCGTACTTTCTCTTTCCTGTACATCGGCAATAGCTCAAACCAAACTAGATAGCCTGTTACCAATCCGCGGGTTTTGCATTGCGGCTCCCCAGCCCAAACAACTCAATACATTTATCAAGTTTATCAACGAAGAACTCGCTCCCCGCCAGGTGAATACGTTACTTCTTCGGGTTGATTTCAACTATGAATTTGATAGCCATCCTGAACTCCGCGACAGTATCGCCCTGTCGAAGCGGGAAGTGAAAAAACTGGTGAAAGCCTGTCGGCAGCACAACATCCGGTTGATTCCCCAAATCAACCTTCTCGGCCACCAATCCTGGGCTTCTAAGACGACCAACCTATTACGCGTTTATCCTGAATTCGATGAAACTCCACACGTAAAAATGCCCGAAAAATACGTTTGGCCTAATGCAGACGGTTTGTACTGCAAAAGTTATTGTCCCTTACACCCCGGCGTTCATGCGGTCGTATTTGCGCTGGTCGATGAAATTTGTGATGCCTTTGAAACGGATGCATTTCATGCAGGCATGGACGAAGTTTTTTACATCGGTGATGAGCAATGTCCGCGTTGCTCAGGTCGTGACAAAGCCGAGTTATTTGCCGGAGAGGTCAATGAAATCCGAAACCATCTGTCCCAGAAAAACCGAAAACTCTGGATTTGGGGCGATCGACTCATTGACGGAAAAACCACCGGTATTGGTATGTGGGAAGGCAGTTTTAACAATACGTACCGCGCTATCGACCTGATCGCTAAAGATGTTACAATTTGCGACTGGCATTACGAACGGCCGGACCAAACCGCCGTTTATTTTGCCACAAAGGGACTCAACGTGATTACCTGTCCCTGGCGAAAGCCGAGTTTCGCGATGACACAAACACAGGATATGGTCAGGTTCCGGAAGTCGGTTACGCCGGTCATGAAAGAGCGTTTTCAGGGTATGATGCAAACCGTCTGGTCGGGTGCGGGACCATTTCTAGACGAATTTTATGGCATAAACGTAAATCCCGCATCGGGCGAAGACACGGCCAGTAACTGCTTTAAAGCCCTATTTGGTGAAATCAAACGGCTTAGTGAGGCCAATTAACTAGTCACAAAAATGGTATCAACTCCATCGAAACCGGCCAGTGCCATTCTATCGTCAAAGCGTATTTTTTCCATTGATGTCTTTCGGGCATTGACGATGCTCACGATGATTTTCGTCAATGACTTAGGAACCTTGTCGGGCATTCCGCTCTGGCTGGAGCATTCGCGCGCCGATCAGGATTTTCTGGGCTTTGCCGATACCGTTTTTCCCTGCTTTCTGGTCATTGTGGGTATGTCGATTCCCTTCGCCATCCGCCAGCGACTCGACAAGGGGGATTCATACATTCAGATTATCTGGCATATAGTTCTCCGCTCAATCGCTCTGCTGGTGATGGGCGTTTTCTTCGTCAACATCTCCGACCTAAACGCGGAAGCCACGGGCATGCGTTCGGGATGGTTTGTGATCCTGATGATTCTGGCGTTTTTCCTGATCTGGAACCAATATCCTAAACGAGACGGCACAGCAAAAACTGTTTTCATTGGCTTGCAACTACTGGGCGTAGGCTTTCTAATCTACCTGGCTTTCCTATACCGCGGAGGTTCTGATAATCATTTAGTCGGCCTTAGACCCCAATGGTGGGGAATTTTGGGGCTGATTGGTTGGACATACCTAACCTGCGCTACTCTCTATTTATTTCTCCACAAACAGCCAGTTCTGCTCATTATTTCCTGGCTGTTTTTCACGTTATTGAACATAGCAGGGCATGCGGGCTGGCTACATGCAGTATGGCCTACGGGTCCACGCACCTGGATTCCGGACAATGGGGCCTTTAACTCACTAGCCTTTGCAGGCATCTTAGCTACTCTCCTTCTAACGCGCTGGCAGCAAACGAACAAAGCGAATCAACTGCCCATTCTGTTTACAGGAATAGGGTTCGTGTTTCTGGCAGCCGGATTCCTGGCCAGGAACTTCTTTATCATCTCGAAAATTCAGGCAACACCCACCTGGATTTTTCTCTGTTGTGGCATTGCCTTTATTGTCTACGCGGGTATTTACTGGCTAGTCGATCTGAACGGCAAACTGCATTGGTTCGATCTGATAAAAACCGCCGGAACCAGCACGCTAACCTGTTACCTGATTCCGGATCTCTATTACAGCATTGCCAACCTATCCGGCATTTCGCTGCCCGAATCCGTCACGACTGGTGGCATTGGTCTGCTTAAATCGCTCCTCTTTGCTCTGCTGATTATTGGTATTACGGCGGTGCTGGGTAAGTTGCGGATAAAGCTTAAGTTGTAATCCTTCTTCACCCATGACTAATCTGATTCAAGCGCTCGTTGGCACCTGGTTTATTTGTAGTACAAGCTTCCCAATGTGGCTAAAGGGCGACAAAACCAATCCCACCTTTACCTATGCCATCACCGACAAAAAAGGGGAAACCAACGTCTTGCTGGACACAGTGAAATACCAGCAGAAGGGAGAATTAAAAACACTCACAGGGTTCGATTATCAGGTAAAAGCCGATTCGTCGGCTTTCGTTTGGCGCGGTAAGGGATTATTAGGTTTGGTACATAGTAAGTGGAACGTGGTGTTACAGGACCCCGATGGCCAATGGGCGGTTATCTGGTTCTCCAAAACGCTGTTTACGCCAGAAGGCGTCGATATCATCAGCCGAACACCCCAGCTCTCCGAAAAAACGCTCAACCACATCAAGTCGTTAATGGCCGACAAGCCGCAGCTCGCCAAACATTTGGTCAACGTGCGCGATTTGCCGGTGCGATAAAATTTAGCCATAACTCCCTTCCATGAACTACACACGAATGCCGATTGAAATTGAATCTCCGGAAGAAATTGGTTATTCTACGATTCAGTACAATCTGGCCGAAAGCTCGGTGCGCGACATTCATGTGAACGACCTGAATCTCAAGCTGGATGATTTGCTTTTGTGCTATGGTCATCACCGGGGGCATCCTGATTTACTTGCTAGTATTGCCAGCGAGAGCACGGTTCTAAAGCCAGCCGATGTGCTGGTGTGTAGCGGTGCGGCTACTGCTTTATTCATTGTAGCCACTACCCTGCTCAGTGAGAACGATCATCTGGTTGTGGTGCGGCCAAACTACGGCACTAATCTGGAAACACCACGGGCCATCAACTGCGCCATGAGCATCATTGATCTAAAGTTTGAGGAAGGTTTTTCCCTGAATATCGATCTGATACAGAAGGCCATTCAACCCAACACCCGGCTCATCAGCATTACAAATCCGCATAACCCCACGGGAACCGTTATTTCTGAGGCTATTTTGAATGAACTCGTTAAACTGGCCGAAGCATACAATTGCTACCTACTCGTTGATGAAACCTACCGTTATCTGAATTTTCAAACACCTCTTGCTCCGTATCTGGCAGAGAAAAGTAAGAATGTGATTTCGGTTAGTTCACTGTCGAAGGCGTTTGGCGTTCCGGGTATTCGGATTGGCTGGATCATCTGTCAGGATGCAAGCCTAATGCATCAGTTTCTGGCGGCTAAGGAACAGATCATGATCACCAATTCGGTGGTGGATGAGCAGATTGCGCTTCACATTTTACAGAACCAGGGCAACCTTCTGTCCCAGGCTCACCAGCACATTCGCACTAATTTCGCCATTGTCCAGACCTTCTTCGCCCAAAGTCCATATCTCGACTGGGTAGAGCCAACGGCCGGTGTTGTTTGTTTCCCGCGGCTTAAAGCAGGCTTTCGACTCAACACCGAAGCGTTTTACAAATCCCTGTATGCAAACTATCAGACCCTTGTGGGACCGGGTCACTGGTTCGAGCAAGACAAAATTTATATGCGTATCGGCTTCGGCTATCCCACTGCGGATGAGCTAACCATTGGCTTACAGCATTTGGAACGCTGTTTAGGGGAGCATTTGAGCAACGAGAAATGACTAATTGATAATGGACAATGTATAATGCGCACAGCTCATCACCCATTATACATTATACATTATCAATTAGTCATTAGTTACTGCCCCTGCATTTCATACTGATAAATCCATTCAGATACCGTGGCCATCACTGCCGAAGTTGCCTTATCGTCCTTAATATCCTTCGATAACAGAACCAGCACATACTGACGACCATCAGGTAAAATAACTAGGCCCGAATCGTGCCGGACACCCACGATCGAGCCCGTTTTATGAGCCACTTTCACCGTTTTCGGCAGTTTAGCTGGAATTGCGTCATTGAATTTCTGCTCCAGTAAGGTCGCAATCATGGCCTTCGAAGTCTCGGGACTTACTGCCTGACCAGTGGCAATCCTGTCGAAAATTAGCATGAGGTCATAGGCAGTGGTGGAGTTATTAAGCCCTTTAGCGAAGGCTTTTGAATCTTCTACGCCCCGCCGAACCTGAATATCTTTGGCCCCCAGATCGCGCATGGTTTGCGTTACGTTCGGTCCACCCACGCGTTCAATAATCAAATTCGTCGCCAGATTACTGCTGACGGTAATCATATCGTAGACTAAAGAAGCCAGCGTTCGTTTGGTCCCAATCTGTTTATACGTAATTGAATCGCTGTCCGATGAAACCGGCAATGTATACGGACTGCCATCAACAATGCTTTTAAACTCGGTCTTGATCAGTATTGAATCCGACAATGACAGTTTGCCCTGCGCCTGTTGTTTATAGACTTCAATCATAACCGGTGTTTTCATGGTACTGGCCGCATGAAATACGTCCCGTTCCCGAATGAGCAGCTCTTTACCCGTAGCCAAATCCTTAAAGGCGACCGCAAAGACACCCGTCTGCCTGCTTAATTCAGTCTCAATTTTCTGGCGTAATTCGGGGAGTGTTTGGCGGGACTGAGCAGTTGCAGATAGCCTGATGGCCAATAAACAACTAAGCGCTACAGCCAGATAGCTGGCTTTGAGATTCAGATACGTCATACGTTCAGGTTGTATAGATAAGCCCAGTAGGGGCCAAAATTTAGTCAATTAGGCGCATTTCATCAGTACACCTACCCATCGTGTTACGCCTTTTTTTGTGTAGTATTAAGGATTAAACACAGTGGCAACGGAGGTCAACACAAAGGTGACAGAGAAATATCCTCCGTTTTCTCTGTGTTAACCTCTGTTTCTCTGTGTTTAACCAAAAAATAACAACCTGATAATTAAGAAGTTTCAATGGATTTTTCGACTTACAAAAAAAGTACCGCATCCGTATGGGCAGGGGAAACCGAACCCATTGCCGATGGGGCTGTTACAACGCCAATTGTACGAAGTGTGGCGTTTGCCTATCATGATCTGGATGAATGGCACAAGGTAGCAACGGGACAAGCGGATGGTTATATCTATAGCCGAAACACGAATCCCACCGTACATGTGCTCGAAGAGAAAATCCGAATTCTGGAAGGTGCCGAAGCTGCCACCTCGTTCGCAACGGGCATGGGGGCCATCAGTAATACCTTGTTTGCGCTACTGGGGCCAGGAAAACGGGTCGTTTCACTCAACGATACCTACGGTGGCTCAAGCCGACTCTTTCTGGATTTTCTACCCCGTTATCAGGTAAACGTCACGCTTTGTGATACCACCGATTTCGACCAGCTAGAAGCCGAAATTGCCAAAGGTTGCGACGTACTCTACCTCGAAACACCCACCAATCCAACTCTCAAAATTGTCGATATAAAACGGCTGGCAGCAGCCGCTAAAAAAGTGGGGGCCATTACCATAGTCGACAATACGTTTGCTACACCGATCAACCAAAATCCACTGGCGCTGGGTGCCGATCTGGTTGTTCATAGCGCCACAAAATTCCTCGGCGGCCACTCCGATGCGATGGGTGGTGTACTCTGCGGCACCAAAGAACTGGTGGAAAAAGTATTCCAGTTCCGGGAAATCAACGGGGCCAGCCTGCAAGCCGATCCCGCCTATATGATTGCTCGTGGGATGAAAACGCTGGAGCTGCGAATCGAGCGACAGAATGCGTCGGCTCTGACAATCGCGAAATACCTGAAAGCACACGCCAAAGTCAGTGATGTGTTTTATCCAGGCCTCGAAACCCATCCTGGCCATGCAATTGCGACAGCGCAGATGTCGGGGTTTGGTGGCATTATGAGCTTTTCCCTGAATGGCGGCTATGAGCACGTGAAGAAATTCCTGCCGAAACTCCAGTTTGTGCACTTAGCCGCCAGTCTTGGCTCGGTAAGTACACTGGCAGGCCCCCCCAGAACCACCAGCCACGTTGAACTTACCGAAGAACAGCGCAAACAGCTTGGTATTCCCGAAAGCCTGATTCGGTACTCGGTCGGTATCGAAAACGTAGAAGATCTGCTGACGGATCTGGATACGGCTTTGGCTTCATTGTAGTCCATGAAATACCTCTATAACCTATGAAACAACTCTTATCATTACTCCTTGGCGTCCTGCTGCTGGCCAATCTCCAGGGCAATGCCCAACCTAGTAAACCCTCCGACCTGGCTACGCAACGGCTGGAACAGGAACTGGCCCGTATTGCTCAACTCGCCAAAGGAAAAGTTGGCGTTTGTGCGCTCCATCTGGAGTCGGGCAAGCAGGTAAGTCTGAATCTTCAGGAGCGTTTTCCGATGGCGAGTACGATTAAAGTCGCCATTGCCGTACAGCTATTTACACTCATTGAACAGGGAAAACTATCACTGATGACGATGGTCGACCTGCAACCGTCTGATCTGCACCCAGGTAGTGGTACATTGGATGTTCTGTTTGCGAAACCTGGGGTTCAGTTGTCCGTCCAGAATCTACTCGAACTAATGATGGTTATTAGCGATAACTCAGCAACGGATATACTACTTCATCTGGTAGGCGGCACTGAAGCCGTTCAGAACCGCGTAAAAGCACTGGGGATTCAGGGTATGTCAGTGGATCGCACCATCATTCAATTACTGGCTGACCTCGATGGTATCACCCTTCCACCGTCCAGCCAATGGACACTTGGTTTTTATGCCAAACTGGATAGTGCCACTACCCCCGAAATGAAACGAGCTGCGGCCGTCAAAATCAAAACCGACCCACGCGATACCTCAACGCCCGACGCAATGGTTAATTTACTGGCACAAATTTATCGGGGTACGGCGCTCAAACCCGAAAGTCGGGCACTGTTGTTGGGCGTCATGGAACGCTGCCGGGGCGGAGCCGCCCGACTTAAAGGCTATTTGCCACCAAACACCGTTATTGCCCATAAAACGGGTTCACTGGATGGAAGTGCCACCGACGACGTAGGCATTATCACCTTGCCGGGCGATGCGGGCCATATTGCCATTGCTGTTTTTGTGGGCGACTCACCCATGCCGCTAGCCGAACGGGAACAAACCATTGCCCATACGGCCCGTTCCATTTACGATTACTTTTTGTACCAGCCTGTTACCATGCCCACCTCGTCACGGTAAGAAACTGTCTGAAAATTAATTCTTTACTAGCCTAAAACCCCTAAATCCCCTGAAGGGGACTTTCTCCGCAAATGAGCAAAGTCCCCTTCAGGGGATTTAGGGGTTTTATATATCTACCAAGACTCCATTACCACACCCGGCTAGCCATTAGGTTAATGAACACGTTCAGTACAAAGGCAAGGCCGAACGATATAGTAATTGAAAACGAGGGCAGCAAAAATGCCTGCAAAAAGAGAAAGGTCGTGAACCCAAGTAGGCCAATCACCAGGCCTCGCAACGTTGAGATGGTAGCATTGCTACCCTGAAGCGAATGCGAGAAAATAGCGAGAATGGACGTCAAAATTGGGAAAGGAGTTAAAATACCGCTCCAATTTGGCCCCAGAATGCTAGCTAAGCCGGTAATGACCAGTACAAATAACGTTGCCACAACCATTCGGATGAGAATGTCGAATGGTAAGCGCCGGGCACTGGTCGACTGTTCTTTGGGAACCGGGAAAAACCGCAGCGCTACCAGCACTGAACCAATGACCAGGACGTAACTCAACGATAAATTCAGCTGTAAATAATTAACAACTACTGCCGTAATCGTATAGATTACATACGATAACACAAGGGTAGGTAACCAGCTTAGTTTCTGGGAAAGAGTTGAGTAGCTGAAACAAAAGCTGATTAACGCCAGAATCCCAGTCATGGTACCCTGAATCGACTGAATACCGAACGTCTTACCCTGTTCAGCAATAAAGAACAGGAGAATAGGCCCGGCAACCCACGGCATACTCCCAATCAATCCCCCTATTTTATTTCCCCACTTCCGAATTGCCAGGGTAACCAGTGCAATGACCGCCGGAATGAGAGTTATTTTAAGAAGAAGAAGGTTCATGTGTTTTTGATTATTACCGTTCGCAAGGCCGTTGCTTACAAAGTATTTGCCTGGAACTCCCCAGGTCAATTAGCAATAATGTGGGGAGCGTTTGACTTACGGTTAGAATTTTTACCGAATTTATTCTGGCTATCGTAGGCTAGACCAAGGCCCACGCTGGAGAGTTTGTTTTCATCGGCGATGGCTGCGTTCGGAAAAAGTCGTTTAAATTCGGCCTGGATGGAATGAACTTCGGTTGAGCCACCCGTTAGAATAACCAGATCGATGGCCTCTTTTTGAACACCAGCCTCCCGTAGGCACTGCCGGGCTGAGTCGGCTATTTTCTCAACCTCACTCTGAATAGATCGTTCAAACAGATCGCGTTTGATCGGCACAAAAAAGTCGTCCTCAATGAAATCAAGCAGAGCTTTATAGTCATCCAGATCACTAAGGGCAATTTTAGCGCCTTCGGCAGCGGCCAAAAGCGTGTGCCCGGTTTCCTCTTCAAGCACTTTCAACAGTCGTTTGTACCGTGCTTTATCATGCGACTGATGGAGCAACTGCCGAACTTGCATAATCACTTTCGGGGTGTACAAAAAGTTGACTTTACTCCATTCGGCCAGGTCATGAAACGGTTTTAACGGAACTTCCAGATTTTTCTCACCGTACGTACTCCGGTAGCCCAGTTCAGGCATAATGGCCGCCAGACTCAACTCTTTATCAAAATCATTTCCCCCAACCCGAATCCCGGTATTTGCTAAAATATCCGAAGACCGGTCTGCCTTATGGATATACTGGTTTGAAAGCTTAATAACCGTGAAATCGGATGTTCCACCGCCCAAATCGGCGACGATGGCCAGTTTTTCGCCACTCAGTTGTGCTTCGTGCGCAAAGGCTGCCGCAATAGGTTCAAACTGAAATTCGATATGTTTGAAGCCAATCCGCTGGGCAATGGTCTGTAATTCGGCCTGTGCCTGCGTATCGGCGCCGGGGTTATTATCCACAAAATGCACGGGGCGCCCCATGACCACATGTTCCAGTTCCTGGCCGGCAACCGAATCGGCTTTATCTTTAACATGCTTCAAAAAGGACGCAATAATCGTGGCGAAATTCATGGAAGCGCCATTCACCAGGGTGCCCTGCTTCATGAGCGAAGTCCCTAAAACCCGCTTTAAACTGCGCATGAATCGCCCTTCCTGCCGATCGAAGAACAAATTGACGGCTACCCGGCCATAGAAGGCTTTGTTATTGCTTCGCTGAAAGAAAATAGCACTAGGGATAGTTACCGACTCGTTTTCAACAGGCACAAGGCTGATTTCGCCTTTATTATCAATAGCAACGCTGGTATTTGATGTACCAAAGTCGATTCCGCAAGAAATTGTTGTCATCCCCAAATGCCCGTTTTTTAGTAGAAAAAGGGCGCAAATTTACACTTAAAACCTGGTTTATGACCGCTGGTTTTGATGATTGTTACGATTAATCATGATCTTTCGTTGGAATGTGGTGTCAGCTATAAGTAGCTGACACCACATTCCAACGAAAGATCATGGAGCAACAAAACAGGATGATAGCACTCCCCTACGAAGAAAATCATTACCTTAAGGCAAACTACCTGCCTCTTATGAAAACGTATTTATCTGGCCGATTCTGGTCAATAGGGTTATTGACCGCGTTTCTTTCGCTCAGCCTGATAGCATCGGTGTTTGCGCAGCAACCTCCCTACGATCTTCCCAAAAGCAAGTATGGTCTTCCGGTTGTCAATGATGTGGAGATTTACAAGAAAATTATAGCCACTGATCCCGATAATGAACTGGTGGATATGCGCCAGATTCTGCCCAATGCTCAATTCGATGTTACGTATGCGAAAACCACGAATTTTCTGAAACGAAAACTGTACCCCTCCGAAGATGTGTTCATGCGGAAGCCTGCCGCCCTGGCCATTCGCCAGGCGAGTGAAAACCTGAAAAAACAGGGATTTGGGTTATTGCTATTCGATGGCTACCGGCCTTATGCCATCACGGTACTTTTCTACGAAGAGCACGGCGACACCACCTTTGTCGCCGATCCTCGAAAAGGCTCCAAACACAATCGGGGCATGGCCATTGATCTGTCGCTTTTTGATCTGAAAACCGGAAAACGACTGTCGATGCCTTCCGACTACGACGAATCGACCCCACGCGCTTATCATAGCTACATGGATTCGGACAGTGCCTCGCTGGCTCACCGAGCCATTTTACGGTCGGCTATGGAGCAGGTTGGTTTTGCCATTTTCCCTTGGGAATGGTGGCACTATGATTTTAAAGGCTGGGAAAGCTGCTTCACCTACGATTTATCCCACGCAGCCATCCGGCAGGCTAATAAGACCTTACGCAAGGCGAAGACGAAGTAATAGGCGCTGGTTATCCATATGAAGTTGGTGACTCACACGTGAGTGAAGTCGGTTTCTTTAAACCTATCTTAGCCTTCGTTCGGTTTTTAGAAACCTCACATCGTCAGTTGTAAGCAACTGACAACACATTTACGCATTTGGGTAGGAGTTGGGGTTTCCCGATAGCCAGATTGTCTGGCAATGGGTGTTATCTTCGCTTCGTCAATGCACTGCCCAAACCTTACCCCGTTTCTGTATGAAGTCTATTTATCAAATCGCTGCGGCTCTGTTGCTACTCTCACTGAAAAACTATGGCCAAACAACGATTCCGATTGAAACCGCCAACTATGCTCTGGTACTCCAAACCGACAAAAATAACTACCTGAGCATGGTCCATTTCGGCAAAAAGCTGAGCCATACTGCTGATTATAAAGACATTGCCGGTAACTTTAAATTTCCGGATGACAACAGTGGGATTTACAACAATGCCTACACCCCGGCAGGCACCTGGAATTTATCAGAGCCAGCCATTCAGGTTACTCATGCCGACGGCAACCCGTCGCTGGACTTAAAGTACCTGAGCCACCAAACGGTTAAGCCCGATGCCAACACAACCCTAACCACCGTGCAGGTACAGGACCCCGTTTATAAACTGATGGTTACGCTGTTTTATAAAACATGGAATCAGGAAAATGTAATCGAACAATGGGTCGAAATCACGAACCAGGAAAAGGGACCGGTGGTATTGCAGAAATATGCCTCGGCCAATTTATTCCTGTCGAATAAGGACTTTTACCTCACCAGCTTTCAGGGCGAATACCTGAAAGAAATGCAGCCGCAGGAAGAAAAGCTTACCCAGGGCATCCGTACCCTCGATAGTAAGTTAGGCACACGGGCTATGCTACTGGGCACCCCCAATTTCATGGTTTCATTTGGCCAGCCCGCGCAGGAAACTAATGGCATGGTGCTACTGGGCCAACTGGCCTGGAGTGGCAACTACAAACTTGATTTTGAAGTTGACTCCTACAAAAACCTTCGTCTGATTGCGGGTATCAACCCGTATGCCTCAGCGTATACGCTGGCTGCCGGAAAAACGTTTAAAACCCCCTCGCTCCTCTACACGCTTTCGGATAACGGAACCGGGCAGGCTAGTCGCCAGTTGCAACGATGGGCCCGAAAATACCGGGTGCTCGATGGCGAGGGCGACCGGCTTACCTTACTCAATAACTGGGAGGCCACGTATTTTGATTTCGACGAACCAAAACTGTCGGGGCTGTTTACTGATGCGAAAAATTTAGGCGTCGACATGTTTCTGCTCGACGACGGCTGGTTCGGCAATAAGTATCCCCGTAATAATGATAAAGCCGGTTTGGGCGATTGGCAGGAGAACGTAAAAAAGCTGCCTCACGGCCTCGGCTATCTGGTTAAAGAAGCGAAAACAGCGGGCGTAAAATTCGGTATCTGGATTGAACCTGAAATGGTGAACCCCAAAAGCGAATTGTACGAAAAACACCCGGACTGGGTGATTCGGCAGCCCGAGCGTCCCGAAAAATACTACCGAAATCAATTGGTTCTTGACTTGGCCAATCCGCAGGTGCAGGATTTTGTTTTCGGTATCGTGGATGGGTTATTCACCAAAAATCCGGAACTGGCCTTTATTAAGTGGGACTGTAATGCGGTTATTTACAATGCGTATTCGGCCTGGCTGAACAAAAACAAACTCCCGCAATCGCATCTGTACGTCGAATACGTGAATGGCCTGTATAGTGTATTGCAACGTATTCGGGCCAAGTACCCTAAAGTACCCATGATGCTCTGCTCCGGCGGGGGTGGCCGTGGTGATTACGAACTGCTGAAGTACTTTACCGAGTTCTGGCCCAGCGATGACACCGAACCTATTGAACGTATCTTCCTGCAGTGGAACTACTCCTATTTCTTCCCGTCCATCACTACCGATTGTCACGTAACGGATTGGGGCAAACAACCGATTAAGTTCCGGGTCGATGTAGCCAGTATGGGGAAACTTGGCTTTGATATTGTGGTAGGGCATCTTACCCCCAACGATCTGGCGTTTTGCCAGCAGGCACTAAAAAACTATACTGGCTTCAAAGACGTCGTCTGGCACGGCGATCAATATCGACTGGCCAGCCCCTACGAAAATCCGGTTGCCTCGGTAGCGTACGTTAGTGACGATAAAAACAGCGCCATTATGTTCACTTACCTGCACACCAATCGGGTTATGCAGTCAGCTACCGAGCGCCCTATTAAGTTAGCAGGTTTGGAGGCCAACAAGCGCTATAGTGTTAAGGAGATCAATCTATATCCGGGTACGAAGTCAACGCTTGAGGAGGGTAAAGTGTATAGCGGCTCCTTCCTAATGAACGTCGGCATTAATCCTGACGTGAATTCCCGCCGGGCCAGTGTGGTACTTCAGCTAACGAAAGCGGAGTAGTCTTGACCTAAAGCCCATTCAGGGCAGGGCCGTTAAGTTCTGAATTTTACTTAATCAGCCTCTTTTATTGGCTTATTTTACCCCCCAACCCCCTGAAGGGGGAGTACTCCGAAGTGGATTTCCTCCCCCTTTAGGGGGTTGGGGGGTAAATGCTATTACTACCGGAGTCAGCTACTTATAGCTGACCCCACTCAAAAAGATCGTTTACTCCTTCAGGCTTTTCAGGTACGCAATGCTTTTGGGCATTTGTTCGTACTCCTTGTTGCTCTCATCCTCAATGTAATAATGCTTCACTCCTGCTTTTTTGGCCAGGCGTATAATTTCTGGAATGTTCACCTGACCGTCGCCGAGGGTTACGTCGTTTTCGGGAGGAGTACCGCCAGTCAAATCGCCTTTCACGCCTTTTTTGAGGTCTTTCAAGTGCAGGAGTTTATAGCGACTTCCATACTTTTTCAACAGGGCGACTGGGTCGGCACCACCGTGTTGCGTCCACAAAATATCCATCTCGAACGAAACGTATTCGGGATTGGTATTCTTGACAATGTAATCGTAAAGCGTACCATCTTCATAAGGATGGAACTCATAGCCGTGATTATGGTAGCAGAATGTGATCCCATTCTCTTTCATCGTTTTACCGATCCGGTTAAAATCCTCAACGGCTTTCTTTGCATTCTCCAGGTTAAAATTCGCCTTTTGGTGAGGAATCCACGCGCACATGATAAAGGAAGCTCCCAGAGCTTTTGCTTTATTAATGGCGTCCATTGGATCTTTAGCCAGTTGTTCGTAGCCCCCTCCCGTTGCCGAAATTTTAATACCTCGCTCGTCGCATAGCTTTTTAAATTCCGCTTCGGTCATTCCTTTAGGCGCTCCGCCCTCCATATCGGTAATGCCTAAGGCTTTGATCGTATCCAGCGTAGCAATAACGCTCTTGGGGAAGCTATTTCGGTAGGTGTACGACTCAACACCGATTGGAAATGTGTACAGCTTGCCTTTCTGCGCAAAACTGTCTGATACACCAAGTAATGAAATCGTTGCCAGGCTCAACGCAACAAGGTTTTTTTTCATGGTTATAGGTTTTTCTTTTTTAATTCACTTACAGCAAAATTGGCCATGAGGGTCAGCGTCAAGTATTGAAACGCAGAGTTGGTCTATAAGACAGGGCTGGTCTTATTTTTACTTAGTTGTACGCGCACAATTCACTCACACATGCGTTAGTGCATATCCATCTAACCAAAACGCCATCCTCAGCGTTGAGGATGGCGTTTTTAAAGTCAAGGAAATTGGTACTACCGAATTGGATCGCCGATACGCTTGGGACGCTGGGTCTGCGTAATTACATACGGTACACAAACTTCAACCGGGCAACCGCATACGGTTGGTAACAGGAATACGGTCACATCTGTATAACAACCCGATGAGTTGTATACCCGAACTGTGTAAAACTGAGTTACTGACGGATTAGGTAGTGCAGTGGCAATCGTTCCAGTTGCAGGAATTAACTGGGGTGCTCCTGAGAGTGAAGCTGTGGGGTCAAAAGTTGCACCCAGGGAGTACTGATAAGTATGCAGCGGATTGAAATTACTGACCACCAGCTTCCCATTGTTTTGTGGGCTATTACCCAGGCAGGTGGACCCAATAGCAACAGTCTGATAGGCGGGCAGTGTATCTTCTTCTACGATGAAAGGGCAACAGGAGAAATCCGGGCATAACCCACTGACATTATCCACCCCCAAACTGTAACTACCCGGCCCGGTCACTACCAATACATTGCTGGTCTGACCCTGAATAAGTACTCCATCTCTATACCAGCGATAGCTGGCGCGTCCTGCCGGCACCGTCAACGTATATTCATCGCCAAGACATAATTTAACCGGTATAGATGTGCAGGCTTTAACAGTATCGCCAGGAATCGTAATTATGTTGTAGAGAATACCTGTAGAATCCACACGAACCTGGAAAGTCAGGGTCAGGCTCTGACCAGCTGCAATGAACGGCACAGTCCATAAACTGATGGGTTGACCACTTACAAATGATGTACCCACGGGTACCGTAGCTGAGCCCGTCACGTAGGTTGTCCCCGTACTGAGCGAATCCCGTACCGTTGTCGTGGCTGACGTTGACCCCGAATTAGTCAATACTACACTATAGGTCAGTAAATCGCCGACTTCCGCTTTCGAAATATCGACAAACGTCTGCACGGAAAGAGAAGGGTTGGTAGGACTAACCACCGGAAAGAAACCCGCACCAGCGCTGGTATAGCTCTGTCCTGCTGTTAGCGTCACGGGACCAGTAACCGTAGAACCTGTGGCCAAATAGCCAGTTGGTGTAGTGAAACTGACGGAATAGGGTACACCTGGAGTCAGTCCTGTAAAACTGTAGATGCCTGATGGACTGGTCGTTGTAGATGTAACTGGAGAGCTGGCACCATCCAGTAGCGTAACTTCTACCCCGGCAATAGGGGTGTCTCCTCCATCCTGCACACCGTTAGTATTAGTATCCGTAAAGACCGCGCCACCCAGGCTGGCTGGCGCTACTGTACAGGAAGCGGGAGCCGTATAGGTCACGCTAACCGTTTGACTGGCATAATTCACGGTCAGGGTATGACTGGATGTTCCCGAGGTGAGTCCTGTCAGGCTAAAAGGCACCGATGTATCTCCGGCGTTGACGGCAACAGTCGTTGACGCCAGACCATCCGTAAGCGTGGCAGTACCGGCCAGGGCACCTGTTAATGAAACAATGCCTGAAATGGAATATTGATTCGTAGCCGGGACGCAGGAGCCAGCCACCACACTCAGCGACAAAGCCGGAATTGTTACCAGGTTGTTACTTAGGGAAATTGCCCCCCCAACCGATAAACCCCTGCCTTCAAGCGATGCGCCTGTCAATAAGCTGATGGCTCCATTAGCCAGTATAGTTCCTCTGAAGAAGGAATTAATTCCTACATCGACGGCTCCGTCGACCTGGAAATACACATTATCGAAGGAAGCCCCATTCGTTAGACTGATACTTGAACTTGTGGCTGTGGTTAACGCGCTGCTCAATTTTATAATATAGACGCCTGCTCCATTTAAGACTAGTGTTCCATTTAGTGTAGTCGGGTTGGCGGTATTCTGACAGGAAACCCCGGGCGTAAGCGTTTGACCTGCTAATTCGGGGAGTAGTATGGTTGTACAGGCAGCCGAGTTCAAAGAATTGTACGCCGTTGTTACATCGGTAGCAGCCTGGTTTGCTTCTGTACTGCCCGGCAAGCGAATGTTGCCAAATACAGTACCTGGACCTGGAATGGGGGTTGCCACTGACAACCCGGTAAAGGCCCCCACATTGGTGCCAACATCACCGGTCACCACAGAAGCCCCTACGTTGGTAAAGGCTCCATTGGCTGTAAAAAGCGCAAAATTGGAAGCCGTTCCTAAGTTAGGTGCCTGCCCAAAACCTATGGTCGAAGAAGCTATAAGAGTAACAAATGATAGAATAAGAAAATATTTTTTTCCCATCTTAATTTATCAGTTAAAAATATAGTTATTAAATTGATTGATATTGAATATTTAACATAACAATATGTTATCCAAAAACTTAATTAGACAGCTCTAGCCATAAAGCATTAGCATTTAACACCCAAAAAGTAGCTTAAGTGAGAACAGGGAAGTCTGAATTTGGCAGGGGAATCTCTGAAAAAATGTAGCCGATTAGTGGTAGAAAATAGGGTGCCGCAACGCTTTCAAACGAAAAAAGTGGCATCAACGCTTCACCTCAACTAGCTCTTTACTAAATTATTAACTAAAACTAAATACCAATAGCAGATAATTTATCCCATCATCAGACCAAGCGTTTTGTCACTCTTCTCCTGGTTAGCACTCCTTAGGCCAGTCTGAAAAATACGTTAAACTAAACCCTATAATATCATCAACAAATCTTCATTTTGGCAAACTAGTACGGCTCTACTAGTTCCTAATTCTGTCAATTATAATCGTGCCAATAAAACCTACTCGTTACATAAGGCCATCTTGAACTCCCCTATTTTTACAATACAGCCAATACCTATCTCTGATTTCTGCAAGTAAAAAGGCCAGAGCCACGTGATCAAGGGTCCTACTGAACGGAGTAAAACCTTGCTGAACGTGCAAGTCTCTCCTTAAAACAGACTGAGTAGATTTAAGAATTGTCCTTCTCTCTCCGTCATGCAACGAAGGACATTTATTCAGAACACCGGCCTGCTCACAGCAGCCCTGAGTACATCCGGCCCAGACCTGTTAGCCACCGCTAAACCAGCTACCCTGGCGAAAAATAAGCTCCCTAAATGGAAAGGCTTTAACATGCTGGACTTCTTCTCGCCCGACCCAGCCAACAGTCGCCCGGCTACGCAGGAGGATTACTTCAACTGGATGCAGGACTGGGGATTCGACTTTGTCCGGCTCCCAATGGCTTATCCGGCCTATTTGAAATTCGACCGGAGCCGCAACATTACGCCCGACGAAGTCTATCAAATTGACGCGCAAGCCGTTGACCGGATCGATGCGTTGGTAGCGATGGCCCATAAACACAACCTGCACGTTAGTTTGAACCTGCACCGGGCACCAGGTTACTGCGTCAACGCAGGCTTTCATGAGCCGTACAATCTCTGGACTGATCAGGCCGCGCTCGATGCGTTCTGCTTTCACTGGAACATGTGGGCCAAACGCTATAAGAACGTGTCATCCAAAAAGATAAGCTTCGATTTATTGAATGAGCCCAGTATGCGGGTCGACATGAACGATCAACATTCTAAACACAGTACCGTTCCGGGTGATGTGTATCGAAAAGTGGCCCTGGCGGCTTCGGAAGCTATCTGGAAGGAAAACAAAACACACCTGATTATCGCTGACGGCAACGATACGGGTTCATCGGTGATACCAGCCATCGCCGATCTGAACATCGCCCAAAGCTGCCGGGGCTATAATCCGGGCATCATTTCGCATTACAAAGCGCCCTGGGCAAACAAAGATCCAGATCACCTGCCCGAACCCAAATGGCCAGGACAGGTAGGTGATAAGTACCTGAGCCGGGCCATGCTCGAAACCTTCTACCAACCCTGGATTGAATTAGTGAACAAAGGCGTTGGTGTACACTGTGGCGAATGCGGTTGCTGGAATAAAACCCCGCATGCTGTTTTCCTGGCCTGGTTTAAAGACGTATTGGATATTCTGTCCAGCAACGGAATAGGCTTTGCGCTCTGGGAATTTGTTGGTTCGTTTGGCATCCTGGACTCGGGCCGCACCGACGTGGCATACGAAGATTGGTACGGCCACAAACTAGATAGAAAATTGCTGAATTTGATGCTGAAGGCCTGAGAGGTTAGGGGTTACTTTGCCAATGGCTTTTCGTCAGTATAGATATGATCCCTTCAGGGTCAAATGTTTGTAGCTAGAGAGATTCCCCTACAAATATTTGACCCTGAAGGGGTCATACAAAAATTTCGCATCGCCCCGATAACTAATCATTTATGCCTGGTACGTTTTCACAAATCTATATCCATATTGTTTTCGCAGTGAAAGGACGTAACAGCCTGATTGATCCAATATGGGAAGAAGAACTTTATAAATACATAACCGGTATTGTGCAGCATAAAGGGCAGAAAATGCTGTCGATCAATGGAATGCCCGATCATGTTCACTTGCTAATTGGCCTCAAACCATCCTGTTGTTTGTCTGACCTGATCAGAGAAGTTAAAAAGTCATCGAACACATTTATTCGGGATAGCAAGTTTTGTAAATTCAAATTTGAATGGCAAGAAGGATATGGTGCTTTTTCGTATAGCCATTCTGCCTTAGACTCTGTAATTTCTTACATCACTAATCAAAAAGAGCACCATCGGACTAAAACCTTCCAAGAAGAATATTTAGCATTCTTGCAAAAATTCCAAATTGAGTTCAAAAAAGAACATTTGTTTGAATGGGTTGACTATTGAATCCGAAGGATTCGCATGTTTATAGTAAAAAGAAATCAGGCTTGAATCGTACGACCCCGACGGGGTCGAATACAAGCGCACTTATTGACTTTCTATAAACATAGTATCCCTTCAGGATAACTTGCTCACATATCAAACTAACTCACCCACCAACTGCTCTTTGCGAATCGTTTGCCGATTTAACCGCCGGTTGTATAAATCCGTACTCTGGTTTGAATTGTCAAGGGCGGCCGCAGTAGCGCGATCTCCAATTGTTGATACCTTGGTTTCAAACGCCATTTCCTGACGTAAATAATCCGTAGTTTGCTTAAGTTGGGCCGCTTCCTCCACTAACTGGATAGTCAGGTGACGAGTATAAGCTTCATTACCCGAAGCTTCCAGTAACTGGCCGAATTGCTTCGAAAAATCACCGTGCGAATACGTTACCGTACCTTTATCAACGGATAGCTGAACCTGCCGGTACGATTGGGATACGAAATACTGAAGTTGGTTTGAATTACTCATAACTATAAATATCTGTGGTTTTGTTGACGACAATTTTGGAATAATGTTACAATAAATTGCAAAAAATAGTTTTAACTAATTTCATAGTAGTACATTTTAGACCTTTGGCAAAAAATCTCGTAAAATGAATTTAGCAGAATTCACAATCTAATATTTGCTTTTTTCTAGTTTGACGTTACGGAAAAAAGGCTGCATTTTACAAATCTCCTATTATGATTCGTTTCACCATGCGACGTTTTTTTTTACTCATTTGCTTACTTGAATGTGCCTTTCTGTCAGCTAGTGCTCAACTAGATACGATCAACACGGCCAATCTAAAATTGAACGTAGCTGCCTTTCGGGAAGCGAAACGTACATATGCCGTCTTTTTTGAAGATAGCACTGGCAAACGCCTTTCGTCGGCGGATCTATGGGACCGAACCATTCACTTGTCCTCATCACCCACCGGTCAGAAAATCTATCAATTTGATTGGCAGTGGTATCAGAAGGACTCCTTGCTGGCCCACGTTACGGCCACAGGTCTGCTCCCGTCGCTGGCCCCACTGACCCATGAGGCTACCTACACGAAGCGAGGGCAGCGAAATTTTGTCTTTACCGGCACTACCGTCACGATCCCAACCGCTAGTCGACGAACGGCTAAAGACAGTGCATTCAGTGTGGTCATGAATCCGCCCGCGTTTGAGTTTCCGATGGATCTGGAAATCCTTCCACTGTTGCCATTCAAAAAAGTGGGGCAAGAATTTGCCATTGCGTTTTACGAACCCGGTAGCCCAGCGGCCAATTATTACCGGCTCACCGTAACTGGCAAAGAAGATGTGGTGGTTGGCGGTAACGCTTCCATCAATTGCTGGCTTCTGAAAATCAACTACGGTCAGCCGGATGTGTTTGCTACCTTCTGGATTTCAGACAAGAATCGGGAGGTTGTAAAAATGAGGGAGTATTTCCGGGGTCGCTACCGCTACAAGGTCAAATTGTATTGACGCCCGGATCAGGTAAGTAGATAAACCCCACATTCCCGTTTGCCGAATAGATACGTTTGTTTGGTCATGCCCTTAACCATTACCCTACTCGGCATTCTGGTTCTGATTGCCCTCATTTCTGTTGTTCGACTACATACCTTTCTGGCCTTTCTGGCGGTTTCGATGGGCGTTGGATTGGCGCTTGGTCTGAAACCATTAGCCATTGTCGACGCCATCCAGAAAGGCATCGGCAGTACCCTGGGCTCCATCACTGCCATTATTGCGTTAGGTGCCATGCTGGGTAAGCTGGTTGCGCAAAGTGGAGCAGCTCAGCGCATTGCGGTCAACATGATGGACTTAGTAGGCACCCGGCACGCCCGATGGGCTTTTCTGGTAACGGGTTTCATTGTCGGACTACCGCTGTTTTATTCGGTGGGATTTATGCTGCTGGCTCCGTTGGTCATTACGGTGGCCTATCGGTATAAGCTGCCCGCCCTGTACATCGGATTGCCCATGCTGGCCTCGCTATCGGTTACGCAGGGTTATTTGCCACCCCACCCCGCCCCGCTGGCCATTCTGAAACAGTTCAACGCCAATATGGGTCTGACTCTTTTCTACGGCATCATTGTGTCTATTCCGGCCATCCTGATTTCCGGCGCGTTGTTTGGCTCTACGCTAAAACGCTATACAACCTTACCTAACCCAGCCTTCATAGCCCCCGATTTGCTAGAAGAGCAAATGCCCTCAGCCAGCGTAAGTTTTCTGACGGTACTACTTCCCATTCTGCTGATTGGCCTGAGTACCTTGATTAGTCCCTACTTACCTGCCAATTCAGTTAGCCAGCAAGTTCTTCTGTTCGTAGGCGAGCCCGTTGTCAGTATGTTTTTTGCGGTATTAGCAGCCATGGTCACGCTGGGTATTAACCGAGGAAAGTCGATGCCGGAGGTTACGGCACTCTTGGGCGAGGCTGTGAAAGATGTGGCAATGCTTTTCCTGATTTTTGGCGGAGCCGGTGCCCTGAAACAAGTGCTGACGGATGGTGGGGTCAACCAATCCATTGCCGACATGATGCACGATTCGTCCGTTCACCCCTATATACTAGCCTGGGGTATGGCTGCGCTCATACGCGTATGCGTGGGTTCATCGACCGTATCAGGTATTACCACAGCTGGGTTCGTAGCCCCTTTATTGGCCAGTACAGGTGTGGAACCCAATTTAATGGTGCTGAGCATTGGGGCCGGAAGTATGATGTTCTCGCACGTTAACGACACCGGCTTCTGGCTGTTTCGCGAGTATTTCCAACTCTCTATGGCTGATACGCTCAAAACCTGGTCCGTGATGGAAACGCTGGTTTCTGTATCGGGACTGGCTGGGGTAATGGTGCTGAGCTGGATACTCTCCTAACTTACCCGTCGTCTATTCGAGACTGCCTCTGGTCAATTAGCTATGACAATTCACCTATGAAATCGGTATAATCCCGTAGATTGATGTAACTTCGAGACAAGCACATGGGTGTACGTAAGCAGGCAGAGCATGAACGTTTCGTTCTATAGTAAACTGAACCAGAGCTGGTTCTTTAGATACAAAATCTACCATCTTCCGTTCTGGTTTGTTTACCATTACCTCTGGTGGATCGTTACGCTAGGCAATCCGGTAAAAGTCTTCTACACGATTGTCGTATTACCCTACGCGCTTAAGTATGGCTTTTATGTCATTTTTCAGGCCATAGCGGTCTACTTCAATTTGTATTTTCTGATTCCGAAGTATCTGGAACAGAACCGATTTACGCTTTACATCAGCTATCTGCTCCTTACAATACTCTGTACAACGTTATGCATTGTTGGCGGGTATTACTTCAGTGCCTATGCAAGTGGCAGAAGCATAGCCGATCTGTTCGGCCAATCGGCCTGCTTCAATTCCTTTTTGAGTAATGCCTTACCCTCGACCGTTGCCAGCACAACCCTGGCCATGAGTATTAAGTTAACCAAGAATTGGATTCAAGCCAGCCAGCGGCAGCAACTGCTGGAAAAGGAAAAACTAGAGACGGAATTGAAATTTCTGAGAAATCAGTTCAATCCACATTTTCTGTTCAATACCATCAATTCCATCTTTTTCCTGATTCATAAAAACCCCGATATGGCGTCGGCATCGCTGGCTAAATTCTCTGAATTGCTCCGGTATCAGCTCTATGAGTGCAACGATCAGCAGATTCCGCTGGGTAAGGAGATTGCTTATGTAGAGAACTTTTTCGAACTGGAAAAGCTCCGGCAGAGCAGCAACGTGGTCATCACCTTCAATCATACCCCAACGTTCACAGATCACTTGGGAATTGCGCCATTTATCCTGATGACCTTCGTAGAGAATGCCTTTAAGCATGTTTCCCGGCATAGTACCAAACCTAACTGGATCACGATCAAGCTTGAATTGGATGGACAGCAACTGGATTTTGTCATTGCAAATAGTGCCTCACCCGATGCGGCTAATGAGGTGGTCAAATACGGTGGAATTGGCTTAACAAATGTTCAGAGACGATTAGATTTACTGTATCCGGGGCAACATGAGCTGGCTATACACCAGGACCCAGATCAGTTTGAGGTAAAACTCCGGCTAACGTTAACCGAACTCGTACAATCGTCAACCCTACAGATAGCCTGACTAATCCCCAATCGTTATGATTAACTGTGTCATTATCGACGATGAACCGTTAGCCCGTGAAGGGCTGGCAAACTACGTACGGGAGGTAGACTTCTTACAGCTTGTCGGAACCTGCGAACATCCACTTGAACTCATTCAGATATTGGACCGGCAATCCGTCGACCTGATCTTTCTGGATATCCAGATGCCAAAAATGAACGGCATCGACTTTTTAAAAATCACCCAAAATCCACCTATGGTCGTGATCACAACGGCCTTCCCCAGCTTTGCTCTCGAAAGCTTTCAACTAAATGTACTGGATTACCTGTTGAAGCCCATCACCTTTGACCGGTTTATGAAGTCGGCCAGTAAAGCCCGGGATTATCACCGGCTCCTTACGAACTCCATCGCTCCTGATCTTACCCAGACCGAGCAGGATGATGATTATTTCTTTATCAAATGCGGCAGTAAGTATGAGAAAGTCCTTATTGATGATATTCTGTATATAGAGGGCTTGCAGAATTACGTGACCATTTACACACTAAAAGGGAAATACGTAACGATGCTGTACCTGAAAAACCTGGAACAGAACTTAGCCAGCAAGTCGTTTATCCGGGTGCATAAATCCTACATTGTTGCTATAAACAAGATTGAAGGAATTGAAGGCAACGAGATTTTCATCCGAACGCAGCGAATTCCCATAAGCCGAAACTACCGGGAACAGGTCATTAATCAGGTTATTAAGGACAAGCTCTGGATAAAGTAAGATTTCCTTTCTACAGGTGATTTGTGTATATTCATGGCAAAAACCAGCAACTCATGGAACCTAAAGAACACCCACTGCGGGGCCTCGACATTGTTCGTAAACTGGTAGACGTGAAAGAACAGGAACAGAAAAATTTCTAGGAAGCCTATCGTTCAGACCCAAGTATTCGGGCAATTTTTGAAGAACTAAAGAAGCGCAATGCCCACCGACGAATTACCACCTAGTTACGAGTTTATATACGCAGGCGGTGAACAAAACGCGTACTTCTTTTTAACGGAAAACGACATCGCCTATCAGGTAAAGTTTGCCCCTTCTAATTACCTTTTTGCTGCGCATGCCGAATTGCAGATTCAGGCATTTGAGATGAGTATTTCAGTTGCTCAGCGCGATACGGTCGGTTACCAGCAGATCAGCTCATTTCGCCCACTATCGCAGCTGTCTTCTTCGATTTTTTTCGAACACGTGAACAAGTTATCGTCTATGTATGCGATACATCCGACAAAAGTCAATCGGCCCGTGCTCGAAAATCCGATGCGTGGTTTTACTCATATAGCCGTGTGCATCTGGCTAAATTGAACAAGATTATTCCAGATGGAGAGCGCTTTACATTTATTTCTATGATCCTTCACGATCAACACCCGTATCGCAATCAGGTAGCAGAAGCATTTTTCGAACTGGGGGAGGAACATAAATGAGTTCGATCGTACTACTTCATTGTGTCTACTTGCTTTTTGCATCATGAATCGGCTACCTATCTGCTATTGTTTTATCCTCCTCTGCTTAGTCACGTCCCACCTGTCCGGCCAAGGCCAGTCAACCGATAAGGGGGATCGGATTACAGGGCCTAATTTTGCCACACGCAGCCCCATTCTGGCCAGGCACGGAATGGCCGCAACCAGTCATCCGCTGGCTACTCAAATTGCCCTGGACATTCTGAAGCAAGGTGGAACCGCCGTCGATGCGGCTATAGCGGCCAATGCGGCCCTCGGCGTTATTGAACCCAATAACGGAGGCATCGGAGGTGATTTGTTTGCCATTGTCTGGTCAGCAAAAGATCGAAAACTATACGGACTCAACGCCAGCGGACGCTCTCCTAAAGGACTCACTTATGATGCGCTGAAAACGGTATTGGGCAATCAACCGCTTCTCCCACTGTATGGCCCTCTGTCGGTTTCGGTACCTGGTGCGGTAGATGGCTGGTTCCAGTTACACCAGCGGTTTGGGAAACTACCGATGCGCAACCTGCTGGCTCCAGGCATTCAGTATGCACGCGAAGGAGTCCCGGTTCCGCAGGTGATTGCCTATTCCTGGCAAGTAGCCGCCAGGCGGCTGGCCGCAAACGAAACCATCATTAAGGAGTTTGGCAATTTCCGAAAAACATTCCTGATCGATGGAAAAGCACCCGAACAGGGGCAGGTATTCCGTAACCCCGATCTGGCTGCGACGTATGAGAAACTAGCGAAAGGCGGGCGTGATGTTTTCTATAAAGGAGACATTGCGGATGCCATCGACCGCTATGCACGCAAAGCGGGCTTATACCTGCGCAAAGCCGACCTGGCGGCTCATCAAAGTACCTGGATTACGCCTATCTCGGTCAATTATCGGGGGTACGACGTTCATGAATTGCCGCCCAATGGTCAGGGAATTTCGGTGTTGCAAATGCTGAATATTGTGGAAGGCTTCGATCTGAAGAGCATGGGCCACAACAGCGCCGATTACCTGCACCTGTTAGTGGAAGCGAAGAAACTAGCATTTGAAGACCGCGCCCGCCATTACGCTGACCCCGAATTTTCCAAAGCCTCTATCGACTGGTTGCTCACCAAGGAATATGCCACCAAACGCCGACAGCTAATTGACCTAAAGAAAGCATCTGAACGCCTGGACGCGGGTGAACCAGCCCTACGTACCGGCGATACCGTTTACCTGACCGTGGCCGATGATCAGGGCAATATGGTCTCGCTCATTCAAAGTAATATGCTGGAATTTGGCAGTGGCATGGTTCCCGATGGACTGGGTTTCGTTTTCCATAATCGGGGAACCAGTTTCAGTATGCAGCCCAATCACGCCAATGTGTACGCACCCGGCAAACGTCCGTTCAATACCATCATTCCCGGCTTCGTTACCAAAAATGGAGAGCCATTTTTGAGCTTTGGGGTTATGGGTGGAGCCATGCAGCCGCAGGGTCATTTGCAGGTGTTGTGCAACATCATTGACTTTGGCATGAACGTGCAGGAAGCGGGTGATGCCGCCCGATTCAGCCATTCTGGGAGTAGCGAACCAACCGGAACACAGATGACGGATGGAGGGCGTTTGGCACTGGAAAGTGGAATTTCGACCGAGGTTCGGGCCGCTCTGGAAGCACGGGGGCATCACCTGGCTCCTACCGATTTCTTCGGAGGGTATCAGGCTATCCAGTGGGATGCCGTTAATCGGGTTTACTGGGGAGCAACGGAGATGCGGAAAGATGGGCAAGCTGCTGGTTATTAGGCGCTAAGTCTGTATACTTGGTGTAAATCTGATTTGTCACGCATATATGGCTAAGAAACCTGCGATCGCGGATACCAAATCCGTCACTAGCTTTGGTAAGGTATATAACCTGTTCCGGGAACGTTGGCCAGAGTATGTGATTGAGGTGATCGTCATCATTTTCAGTATTACCATTTCCTTTGCCTTTGATGAGTGGAAAGATAATCGGAGGAAAAAGGAACTGGAGCAGACGTACCTCAAAGGCCTGTACAGCGACATTGAAACTGATTTAAGCCAGCTTCAGGAAGTTATTTCCGAAACACAGCAGGTTATCCAGATAGCAAAAAGTCTCTCTGACGTTAATTCACAAGCACCTATTTCTGACTATAACCAATTGGCGAGTACCGTTCGGTTCGTCTTTAAACGTCCCCGTTTTATAGCCGAGGATGCTACCTTCTCGGACTTAAAAAGTACGGGCAATATGCAGGTTATCAGCAGTTTTCCCCTAAAAAAATCGATCTTCGATTACTACAAACAATACGAGACGATTGTACAGGTGGAAACGGCTGAACTGGAAACCACGAATATGGTGGTAGCCCCCTACGTACTCCGGCGATTTCCGCTGGCAGAGAAAGCCAATAACGCGCCTAAAACCAATTGGGCAGCAATTATGGGTGAGGCCGAATTTCAAAATGCGTTACTCATCAGGCGCTCTACGCGCGAAGAACTACTACGCGATTATCAGCAATCTCTCAAGCTAGGGAAAAAGATCATGGCGCTGATCAAATCAAAACTGAACTAGAGCATTTCACTCTAATAACCAGGCTTTAGCCTCTGGATGCCCCAATTCTGTTAAAAGAGACAATGCTCTACAAAACTTGTGGAGAAATATAAACATACTACTCTCTACATACGCTTAACAGGCTCTTATTCAGCAGTTGGCACAGATTTGGCATCTATTTGTGGAAATGAATAGTTTACAGTAAACGATTAAACGTTATGACAGCTCTGGCAGATCGAATAGCAAGTTTTTTTAGTGGGCATGATTCCACTACTGATGAAGGATTGAGAGACCTGTTTATCAGCGAATTGAAAAGTGTGTATTATACGGAGAATCAAATCGTAGATGCATTAGGTAAACAAGCCAAGGCCAGTACAACAGATGAAGTACGTACTGCATTTTTACAGCATCAGGAACAAAGTCAAACCCAGGTGGAGCGGCTAGAACAGATATTTAAAATTATTGGTGTACGAACCGAAGAGCGTGTTTCAGAAGGTATCAATGGGCTTATTGATGACGTAGAACGTATGATTTCAACAACGGAATCAGGCTCGTTAACGCGCGATGCCGGGCTGATTATTGGCGCACAAACCATTGAGCATTACGAAATTGCTATTTACGGCTCGTTGTTAACACTAGCGCATGTACTTGATTTCACCCAGTCGACAGAGTTGCTGGAAATAACCTTGGCAGAAGAAAAAGAAACGGACCGAAAGCTAACCGCACTCGCCGAATCGTTTGTCAATAAACGCTCTAAGGAAGAAGAAGATCAGCACCCCGGTAGCCATCATGCCAGCCGCCATTCCATAGCTGACTCCAATTCAAACGTTACATTAGGCGGCCCGCTAGGCGTATAGACTCAAGTTCTCTACTCAACGAATCCGCCCTGGTTTAATCGGGGCGGATTTTTATTTCCCCGCCCCCACTTGGCTTTGGCGAGTGAGAACAGGGAAGGCATTTATTTATTAGGTAATCAATTGGGCCGAATTAACCTGAGCTATACTTAGTGTGACCCCGATGGGGTCAGATGTTTATAGAAAAGCCATATCTACTATAAACATTTGACCCCATCGGGGTCACACAAAACTTAATATTATAATTTTACCTAATTACTCAGGCACTCTCCCAGTCAGCAGAACAAACTATGCCTTTATTCGGCTTACAGCGATATATTTGATAGATAAATAACGCTTTCTACAAAAAAGAGCCTATTACCACTGAATACTACAATTTCATACTTCCGTAAGCACGTTTCATTGCTTCATCACTTTCTATGAATCAACTTTCCTCGCTAACAGCCGTCGCCTTTGTCATTACGTCCTTCCATGTTCAGGCGCAGCAAACACCCCAAAAAACTCCTCAGCCATCCGGCATTGAGAAACGGTATGTAGATGAAGTTAAAGCACTTGCCGATCAGCCAGCGGTAAAAAAAGCGTTTCAGATTTTCATTGACCTGGAACCCCAAACGAAACAGGATCACCTTACACTTACCGAAATCCCATCCCCTCCCTTCAAAGAAAGCGTCCGCGCAAAAAAATACGCGGCTATGCTCAAAGAGGCTGGTGCCGATTCGGTCTGGATCGATGAAGTCAGTAACGTAATTGCCAAACGGAAAGGGCGATCGGGAAAGAAAACCGTTGTTGTCGAGTCGCACCTGGATACGGTTTTTCCTGAGGGGACTGATGTAAAAATTAAACCCCACGGCGATACGCTCTACGCCCCTGGCATTGGTGATGACACACGGGGGCTGGCCGCCATCCTGGCCGTTCTGAAAGGCATGGAAAAAGCGTCCATCGAAACCGAAGCCGACGTATTGTTCGTTGGGGCAGTTGGTGAAGAAGGCCTGGGTGATCTTCGGGGAGTGAAGCATTTGCTCAGACCCGGAAGCCCCAAAGTTGATTCGTATATAGCCGTTGATGGCGATGGTATCAGTAGCATTGTGCACCGTGGCCTGGGTTCGCACCGGTATCGGGTTACGTTTAAAGGACCGGGAGGGCATTCTTACGGGTCATTTGGTATTGTCAACCCCCACAGTGCCGCCGGAAAAGCTATTTATTACTTCACAACAGAGGCCGATAAAGCAACTCGCCAGGGTGTTAAAACGACCTATAGCGTCAGCGTAATGGGTGGGGGCACGTCGGTCAATGCCATTCCCTACGAATCATGGATGGAGATCGACATGCGTTCCGAAAGCCCCGAGAAACTCAATGAAGTTGATCAGTTATTGCAGGCAGCTATCCAGCGGGCACTGAAAGAAGAAAATAGTCTCAAACGCCAGGGCCCCGACCTGACCGTTGATGTCAAAAAGATCGGAGATCGACCATCGGGTAAAACGGAAGCTACAGCCCCCATCGTCCAACACGCCATGGCCGTAACGAAGTTTATGAATGCGGAACCACAGTTGGACGTAGCCTCCACGAACGCCAATACACCCATTGCGTTAGGTATTCCGGCCATCACCATCGGCAGCGGAGGAATTGGCGGGGGCGAACACGCCCTGAACGAGTGGTGGCTGAATGACAAAGGCTACCTGGGCATGCAGCGTATCCTGCTCGTATTACTCACCGAAGCAGGTCTGGATAAAGGCAGTAGCACAAAGGCGACAAAGCGTTAAGATAGAGATTACCACAATCATACCATGAGACTACTTATTTTCATTTGTTTGATAGCCTTCGGAACGGCGCAGGCCCAGAGTTTGTACATGCCGCGTAACGTAAAAAAAGCGTACCAGAAAGGCACTCGTTCCATGGACGGGAAACCGGGCAGCAAGTACTGGCAGAATTCTGCCCGCTATGCCATCACCGTTACAGCTACACCGCCCAGCCGAACCATTCAGGGAACCGAAGAAATTATATACGTCAACAACAGCCCCGATACGCTGGCTACACTGGTCTTCAAATTAATCCTGAACAGCCACAAATCAGGGGCCATCCGACAGGCACCAGCCTCGCCCGATTACCTGACAACAGGAATCCACATTGACCGATACGCCGAGAATGGCTCTGCCAAACCCTGGCGGGACGCCGGTGTTGCCACATCCAAACAGGTGGTACTGAACAAACCGCTGATGCCCCATGATTCCGTGAAACTTTCGTTCGAGTGGCATTATGATCTGTCGGTTGAAAGCGGACGGGAAGGGATGCTTGATTCCACCACACTTTTCCTTGCCTATTTTTACCCACGCGTGGCGGTGTACGACGACTATTATGGCTGGGACCGAACCACATTTACTGAAGCCCAGGAGTTTTACAACGATTTCAATGACTATACCCTGACCGTCAATGTGCCGAAAGATTACATCGTCTGGTCGACTGGTGATTTACAGAATCCTACCGATGTATTGCAGCCAACCTACGCCAAACGCCTGAGCGAATCCTTACAAACAGATTCCCTTATTCATGTGGCTACCCTCACCGATTTAAGGGCGAAACAGGTAACAACCCAACAGCCTGTCAATAGCTGGACATGGAAAGCAAGTAACGTGTCGGATATGGCGGTCTGCATCAGTAACCACTACGTTTGGGATGCATCGAGCGTTGTGGTGGATAAAAAGACAAATCGGCGGGCGAGCGTTCAGGCGGCTTTTCTGGATAACGCCAACGATTTCCATCAGATGGTTGGTTTCGGTCGTCACTCCCTCGACTGGTTTTCAAACAACCTGCCCGGCATTCCGTATCCCTACGCCAAAACAACTATCGTTCAGGGCTTTGCGGATATGGAATACCCCATGATGGTAAACGATGGTACCACCACCGATTTGAATTTTTCGCGTTTTGTGGCCGAGCATGAAATTGCCCATACCTGGTTTCCATTTTACATGGGCATCAATGAAACCCGCTACGGATTTATGGACGAAGGCTGGACAACGGCCTTTGAATACCTGATTAGTCAGGCCGATTTAGGAACGGCTCAGGCCACCAAAAACTTCCAGCAGTTTCGGGTGAACGGCTGGATTAATGACCCATCGGCGGAACAGGATTTGCCAATTGTAACGCCCGCCAACGTATTAAGTGGGGCGGCTATGGGAAATAATGAATACGGGAAAGCCGCGCTGGGGTATCTGGCCCTAAAAGAACTATTGGGTGAGGCTGGTTTCAAAAAGAGCCTGCATGAGTTTATCAACCGCTGGCATGGCAAACACCCCAATCCCTGGGATATGTTCTACAGTTTCAACAGCGCTTCGGGCAAAGACCTGAACTGGTTCTGGAACAACTGGTTTTTCAGCAACAACTACATCGACTTAGCTATCCAGAAGGTAGAGGCCTCCCCTACCCAGTGCACGATCACGATCCAGAATATCGGTGGGTATGTTGCCCCCGTAGATGTGGTCCTCAACTTTACAGATGGCACGACCGAAACAGTTCACCAAACTCCGGTAATCTGGCAGGCGAATCAAAAAGTAGCCGTGGTGAAAATTCCGGTTAAAAAGAAGGTTCAGTCGCTCACCCTGGCGGGAGGTATTTTTATGGATGCCGACGAACGTAACAATAGCTGGAAAGCGAAGTAACGGAGCGGGCCCAAACGAATGCATGTCGGGAACAATCGACTACAATCGAATGTCTCTATAGTGGTACCACTTTACAGAGTTTATGACTCGTCGACAGCATTTTATTATTATTCTGATTTTAGGGACACTCTCTACAATTAGTCCGTTTTCCATCGACATGTATTTGCCGGGCTTTCCGGCTATTGCCAGAGACCTGCATACCTCAATTTCGCAGGTTCAGTTATCCCTGACCGCTTATCTGGTGGGCATTTCGGTTGGGCAGCTGCTTTATGGCCCGCTACTGGATCGGTATGGTCGTAAACTTCCGCTCTATGCCGGTTTGGTGGTCTACCTGCTGGCTTCGATAGGCTGCGCGTTCAGCACCTCGATAGAAACGCTGATTGCCATGCGGCTCCTGCAAGCGTTAGGTGGCTGCGTGGGCCTGGTATCCGCCCAGGCTTTAGTACGCGACTTATTCCCTGTCTCTGACATTGCTCAGGTTTTTTCGCTGCTCACGCTGGTAGTTGCGGTCTCACCCATGATTGCCCCAACAGTTGGTGGCTATGCAACAATTGCCTTCGGCTGGCATTCTATTTTCCTTATTCTGGCCATTATAACCGCCCTGATTATTGTTGGAATCTATTTTGCGTTACCCGACGGCAAACAACCTGATGACTCCTTGTCATTACGCCCAAACGCCGTATTGGGTAGCTTCTTCACCGTATTGAAGCAGCCTCAATTTTTAACCTATGCGCTGGTAGGCGGTATGGCTACGTCGGCCCCTTTCGCGTATCTGGCCGGTTCCTCCGATGTATTCATGAACATTTACAAGGTCAATGAGCAGGAGTATGGATGGATATTTGCCTTTCTGGCCATCGCCGTCATTGCCCCCACTCAGTTAAATCGCTTTTTCCTGAGACGGTACAGCAGCGAACAAATCATTTTAGCAACCCTCCTCTATCAATCGATAATTGGCGTGCTGTTGGTGTCGGGCACCTGGGCGGGGTTGTATGGCCAATATAGCCTGATTGCCATGTTATTTTTATTCTTGTGTGGTCAGGGAATAACCGGCCCAAATGCATCAGCGCTTTCGCTGGCTCCATTTTCCCGTCATGCTGGTAGTGCTGCGGCTTTAATGGGAAGTTTCCGAATGGGGTTTGGTGCCTGCGTCTCGGCGGCTGTGAGTGTCTTGCACAACAACACGGCCGTTCCGATGGTCGGTGTCATGACAGCCTGCGTACTGTTTGGCCTGGCTGTTCTTTGGGTCGGACAGCGAGCCATTCAGCACCGGAGCAAGGACGATAATATCGACGAACCCGTGGCCGAGGTTGTGCTTTGAGTGGGTGATCAAAAACTAGTCAGGTTTTGTCAACTTTGGGTTTCCCCGTGTCTGTGAAGACGCAGGAGTAAGTCCCGTTTGACCCCGATGGGTCAAACCGAGCTAATAACTAAAATCAAATCGCTAAATTCTACAATGCCAGACCATGTTGATTCTGATCACGACTATTGTCTGGAAGGAATCCTCATTCCTACCCTGACCGACAGTCTGTTATCAAAACACAGTGCTGGCTTTAATTCGTTTTCTGACGGATATACTGAAATCCAGCCGCAGGACATTGCCATTAATCAGGGCGTATTTACAAGCGCATCCCGACTCGCGTATTTTCCTACAGTTATAGTCAAGCAAACGGAACAATCGTTGCTGGTTTCCTGCGCCTGTGACCTTCCCAAAGACAGGTTATGCGAGCATCAGGTGCAGGTTTTAGCGAGCCTGATCAGGCGCAGGGAACTCCGCATTTTCTTCGACCAGGCGCTTCGTTATCAAGCCATTAGGCAAGTGGCCCGAGACTATGGGCTGGAAAACGAACCTTCGTTAGACGATCTCTTCGAGCTTTCCTATGAGAATAAGTTCGTGAACATCAAACCCAAACGAAAAGAGCTTATTTCACTCACTCAGGCAGATAAAGACTACCTGACGGCACAGTTAGTACCAAAATCAGCGCATAAGCTCTCCGTACCCAATGAACCCGCGCCAACGCTGAAACGGATTCTTGTTTTTACCAAACACCGCTTTTACGACCACTTCTGCCTGGAGCTCTTTGAGGCCGCAACTGCAGGAAACGGGAAACTAAAGAGCCCGTTTACAGCCCTACAGCCACTCGATTTACTAGGCAAAGTTGATAACCTGGATGCGGTAAAGTTTTACTCGGCGGTTGCCAAATTCCAGAATCACCACCGCACTAAGAATGAACAGGCCGATCTGGAAGCCTTGCGTTTAGTGGCAGTTAATCCATTAAAGCTGCCCGTTTTTTACCATTCAGGTAGCGTTTCCGAGAATATCTCCTCAGGTTCGCTGGTGCCAATAAAACTGGCTAGTCCGACAACAAACCTCCGGCTGACGGTTCAACAGGTCGACAATTTTTATGAAGTATGGGGAGCCATTACCCTCAATGGAGCCACCTATGGGTTACACCAACTGACGCTAAAATACGACTACTTTATCCTGCTCGACGATACGCTCTACCTGATTGAGAATGCTGACTATCTGCGGGTTATTCAGTTTTTTACGAAGCAAAATAATGGGATTGTCTTGCACCAATCGAAATACAATGCATTTCAACAGGAGATTTTAGCCAAACTTGAAGACCGGGTTCCCATCCGATACGCGTACCTGAAACCCGCCACACCCGCGCAACTGACCGAGAAAGGGTTTGATCTGGAACGGGAACGGATCATTTATTTGTCGGACACGGAGAATTACGTAGTGCTGACGCCCGTCATGAAATATGGGTCTGTAGAGGTACCCGTACTGTCGCAACGGCAAATTCATTCGGTCGATCGAAAAGGGAAACCTTTTATGGTTGCGCGCGATGAAGAGGCTGAGATTCAGTTTGTCATGGCAGTGATGACGCAGCACCCTGATTTTCAGGATCAACTCAATCAAAATGAGTTCTTTCTACACAAAAAGCACGTATTGGAAGATGGTTGGTTTTTGGATGCATTTGAGAACTGGAGCAGTCAGTCTATTCGGATTCTGGGGTTCAATACCCTCAGAAATAACCGGCTCAATCAACATAAAGCGAAGGTCTCGGTTATTGTCAGCAGTGGGCAAAATTGGTTCGAAACTTCATTGGGCTTGTCGTATGGGAAGCAACAGGTATCCCTAAAGCATCTGCATAGAGCGATCAAGAACAAGAGTCGGTTTGTTACCCTCGATGATGGTACGCAGGGCCTATTGCCAACCGAGTGGCTCGACCGCTTTACCGCCTACTTCCAGGCAGGCGATATTGTCGATGATCGAATCCGAACGCCGAAAATCAGCTTCGCCAGTATTCAGGAACTATACGCTGAGGAGGAGTTACTGAATGACGTGAAAGACCAGTTGGCTCTATACACAAAAAACTTCGCCAGCTTTGATTCTGTCCGTCCCGTGGCGGTGCCTGCTGAGTTACGGGCTACGCTCCGGGATTATCAGAAAGAGGGATTAAACTGGCTGAACTTTCTGGATGAGCTTGGATTTGGTGGATGTCTGGCCGATGATATGGGACTTGGCAAAACGCTCCAGATCATCGCGTTCATTCTGTTGCAAAAGCAAAAAAAACGAGTCAGCACCAATCTGATTGTGGTACCCACCTCGCTGCTGTTCAACTGGCAGGCCGAAGCAGCGAAATTCGCGCCAACCCTCAGCCTGCACACGTTTTACGGGGCGAATCGGGGCCTTACGAAAAAGGAGTTCGACCAGTACGATATCATCCTCACCTCCTACGGCACCCTACTCTCCGACATTCGCTTTTTAAAAGAATATCTCTTCAACTACATTGTCCTCGATGAATCGCAGGCCATTAAAAACCCAGAATCCCAACGGTATCAGGCCGTTCGACTATTACAATCCCGTAATAAGCTTGTATTGACAGGGACCCCTATAGAAAACCATACGTTTGATCTGTACGGTCAGCTTTCGTTTGCCTGTCCGGGTCTACTGGGAAGCTACAACCACTTTAAAGCACATTACTCAACCCCCATCGACAAGTTTGCCGATCAGACACATGCCCGCGAGCTTCAGAAGAAAATCAGTCCGTTTATTTTACGCCGGACCAAGGCGCAGGTGGCTACTGAGCTTCCCGACAAAACGGAGATGATTCTCCATTGCGAAATGGGGCTTGAGCAACGACGTGTCTACGATGCCTACGAACGGGAGTTTCGCAATTTTCTCCTGACAACCAAAGAAGGTGACATTCCCCGAGAACGCTTGCATGTGTTGCAGGGACTAACGAAACTGCGGCAGATCTGCAACTCGCCGGTTTTGCTTAACGATGATGAATTTTATGGCGACTCATCAGCAAAAATAGAGATGCTGATGGAGCAGATCGAGAGTAAATCACCGAACCATAAAATCCTGGTTTTCTCGCAGTTCGTAGCCATGCTCGACCTGATCCGAAAGGAATTAGAGTCCCGACAAATTGGTTTCGAATACCTGACCGGTCAAACCAGTAACCGGGGTGCCATTGTCGATCGTTTTCAAACGGACGACAGCGTTCGGGTGTTTTTAATCAGTTTGAAAGCCGGAGGAACGGGTCTCAATCTAACCCAGGCCGACTACGTGTATCTGGTTGATCCGTGGTGGAATCCGGCGGTCGAAAATCAGGCCATCGACCGAAGTCATCGCATTGGTCAAACTAAAAACGTGATCGCTGTTCGGTTGATTTGCCCCAACACGATTGAAGAAAAAATCCTGCTACTTCAGGAATCAAAACAGGAGCTGGCCGATACCCTGGTCAAAACCGACGCATCCATTGTGAAGTCGCTCTCGAAAAGTGATTTACTGAATTTGCTGAGCTAGTCACCTGCGTGGTGTCGGGTTGAAGAACCCGACAAGAGAGGTTTCTCAAAACCTACTATGTGAAAATAGGTTTTGAGAAACCTAAACTGTCAGATGTAAGCATCTGACAGCACCCTTTAGTACGTCTTGTAATTCTATTCCTCTTCAATCGGGCCGTATTTAGCTTCGCGGATGGCCATCCACTCGCGGGCTGTACCACCCTTGTTAAAGTGTTCTTCTTCGTCCTGAATTTCCTGATCCCAGCTAAAGTCTGTAGTAAACTTCCCCTGGGGCGTTAAGTCGATTTGCAACCGATTGGCGGGGGGAAGCCCTTCATTTTTTCGAATCAGGTAGAGTTCCTGAACAGCCTCGATCATCTCATCCGGGAAATCGGTGGATAAAGGCTCCTCGTCACCCGTCGGTGTCAGGTAGAAACCATCAAATTCCACTTCCAGACCGTCCGACAGAAACTGAACATTCAGACGAACAATCGCCCATTCATCGGGAATAATGCTGCTGATGGCATCCGTCAGCACATCATAAATTTCATTCGTTGTCATGCGTATGGGATAAGGTGCTTACACGCGCCATAGTTGATTCTCCTGCAAATTTACGCACAATCGGCCGACTACTAATTTTTCACCATAACGGGTAGGTCTTCCAACTGGGCATAACTCAGTTTCCAGGTGTTATCGGTTCCTTTTTTCCAGAGCAGAATATAGTTTCCTTCGCCAAACGCATGCGGATCTTTGGGATTTAGCGGCAGCACATCGACTGAAAACGTACCCGCTTCGTAGGCAATATGGCTATCACTTTCTGAACTTACTACGTTGGTTTTCAGATCGGTCAGCGTTGGCAGCGTCTCGGTTACCCATTTATCTGCTACTTCTGCCTTACCCTTGAAGTGCGTATTCCCTTGCAGAAAATGGGCATCGTCGGCCAGAAGAGAGATTATTTTGGTGGAATCTTTATCATTCCAGGCATTGATAAACTGCCGGTTAAGATCCTGAATATTGACCGTATCGGTCGATTGCGAACAAGACGCAAAAAGGGTGGCCGCTAGTAAAATGCGGATGGATGTGTTCATGACATAACGTTTTAGAAGTGAATGATATAAATAAGTTTGGAATGTGGTTGCAACCGCATTCCAAACTCACGGCATTAAAATTTACCAGCTTTTTCGACGGTATTCGGATGTTGGATAGGGCGACAGCGGATCACCATAGGTATCATTCGGCAGGTAACCAGCCTTCAATACATAGGATACCACGGGTTGCGTTGTATCAATCAGACTAACCGGCTGATTCTGCGCTCCTGCAACGGCTGCAGCCATACCGGGCTTAGCAACAGGTTCATTGGCAGGAGCGGTCTTCTGCGCAACAGATCTCGCTTGGGCGGCCTGATTAGCGGCAGCACGATCAGCAGCGGCACGCTCGGCAGCTGCCCGTTCTGCAGCGGCAACCCGAGCCGCTTCGGCTTTGTTCTTGTTGTCTTTATGCTTACCAATGGCATACCCGGCAGCACCACCAACAACCCCACCAACTACGCCACCCACAACGCGGTTGCGTTTATTGATGATCGCTCCAGCAGCCGCACCAGCACCAGCGCCTACGGCGGTACCCGTTGCCTGCGGACTCCAGCGCCGTTTGGACTTTTTCCCGATTGCATATCCGGCGGCACCGCCCAATACGCCACCAGCCACACCGCCTACAACGCGGTTTCGTTTATTGATAACAGCGCCAATAGCAGCACCCGTTCCGGCACCGATTACAGCCCCGTTTGTTCCAGTACCCCAGCCTTTTATTGCCTGGGCTTCAGCGACCTGACCAAGCGTAAGGATTGTCAGCATAACCAGCGTAACAACCTGATGAGTCTTTTTCATGACATCTATAGTTTAGTGATAAGTAGACTTACCAATGACAATTAACGTGTTCTACTTCGTCATTGTTTAGCACTAAGACCGTCACGAAAACAAATGGTTTAATGTAAACGTATGTAGTGCACCTATCATCAGACGTACAATCACCCGCTTAGTATAGGCTATAAATACCATCGCCGTGCTAGCCGGAAATGACCAGTTAACACGGCGATTTTACTGAAACAGAGAATGATAAGACGCCTATTTGAGCGCTATGTGGGGATCATCTTCATAGGCCGATCCGATACGGCAAAGTTGATTGAGGATTTCGGCGAAGAGTGTATAGAGCAACTTTAATCGCTCAACGTCTTTGATTATACCGACCACCTGGAACGACAATTGATCTACGCCTTCCGGGAATTTGGCCCCCAGCCACCCGTCGTCATCCTTCACTTCCAGACTAATATCAGGCTGAGCCTCAATTAATTCCCGGATTTTTAGATTCTTAAACAAGAGTTGCAGTTTGGACTCGTCATTACCCTGAATAATAAACTGATCGTCAAATTCCAGGAAGCCCACTTCAACATCCTGCATACCCAGCCGCTTACCTAAATCGCTAAAAAATCCTTTCCGATAGATTTTGAATCGAAACCCGTCTTTGTTCACATAAGGGGCACGAATTCGGGTATAGGTGATATACGCTTTGCCTGTCGATACGGTATAAGTATCAAGGGTTACTGTCCACTCATGCACACTCGCCTGTACCTTACTCCCTTTCCATAAGCCACCATCCACAAAATCAGCGCTCATTTCTCCGGCCAATTGCTTCCAGATTTCATCCTTAGAAGGGCCAAACCATTTTTTCAGTATGCTCATGAGGAAGTGAACGTTAAAGGGTTTTAGGGTATAAGCGTGGCAAAATGGATAACTATGCTAGAGGTTTCGCATCCAGACCTCCCGCAACTGCACCTGCTCAAGTGTCGCTTGTGGATTAAGCTCAAAAACGTATTGCTTTACTCCTTCTTTTTCAAGCATGGCGTTTTTTACCGTGATGTCCTGCCCATTCCGGCGCACCGTTACTTCGTAGGTATCGCCAGGCTTCAGTTTCTTCAGATCAGCCTGAATTTTCCCAATGTTGTCCATGCTGAGTGGTTGGCCATTGAATGCCGTCCACTCGTCGTTTTCCTGCAAACCAGCTTTCAGTAAGGGGTCGGCCAATCTGGTTAGCACAAAATTAGTGCCGGTAAATGCGGGCTTCATGCCTAGCGTGGCCGTTTTTTCTCCAGTAGCAATGGCAGGCGTGTAGGTAATGCCCAACTTCCCGTAGTACTCGCTGAACGGCAATGGTTCGGCTGCTTTTATGTACCGATTAAAGAAATCCGCAATTTCCGGGTAGGTCTTTTGGGTGAAGATGTCGAAGAACTCTTTCTCAGGAAACGCTTTGTTCGGTCCGTAGGTAGCAGCCAGTTCATTAATCACTTCGCGGAGACCCCGTGTTCCCTTCGAAAGCTCCAGTAACCGAATATCCAGCAAGCCAGCGACTAAGGCGCCACGGGAGTAGATGTTGCCATACTGACGCTGACCTTCGTCGGTATAGCAGGTAAGCCCCAGTTTGCTCAGACTGTAGGTTGTATCCACACTTTTGTCGTAGGCAATTTTCTGGCTCAGTTCACCAAAATAGGTTGGAAGGTCCATAATCTGACCACGCAACTGCATGGCATCGCTGGCCCATTCCGTTACGCCCTCGTAAAGCCACAGGTGTTCCGAAGGTGTAGGCGTAACAAAGTTGAACTGTTCAATGATCTCGCTGTGGATGTTCAACGGGGTGACCACATGAAAGAATTCATGGGCCGCAATCGACGTCATGTTATCCGCCAGTTTCTTCGAGAATTCGTCTTCTTTGATCACATACTCGGAGCTATACGAATGCTCCCAGGCACCCCAATCCTGATCTTCGAAATGGTACAGAAACGTATAGCGTTTTACGGGCAATTGCTTCAAAAACTGACCAGCCGCCGTCAACATCGACTGCATGTTATTCAGCAGTTGGTCCGATTTGATCTTGTCACTTTTCGAGTAGGTATACACGTCGATCTGCGCTCCGGCAACTGTGGTCGTAGCTTTGGTCAGGCGACCCAGTAGAATGGGTGAATCCACGATCCGGTCATAGGTTGACGCGGTGAAATAACCCTTCTCATTTTTTTCCAGAGCCGTTCCAACCGTCCAGATGGCGGGGTAATTAAGTTTCAGTTCGATGGGTGCGGTTTGCATGCCCGTTGGAAAGCCAAACACGCCCTGCCCGTTGATCAATACGTGGTCATTTTCAATAGACGTACCGCACATATTGTAGGGCTTGTGTTCGTTGATCGGCGTGTCCCAGGTTTCGGCAATGCTGTATTGAACCGTCCGTACTTTTTCGGGCTGATCAAATTTCCACTGGTTGGTAGAAACCTGCTGGGTTTTTACCTCTTTCCCTTTCCCATCAAACGCTTTGAACGACCGCACATAGCGGCCAATATCCATGATTTGGTAGGTGCCAGGAGCCGTCGAAGCAAACTGGTAAACAGCGTTTTCGGTGGTTAATCCACTCACATGTAGGGTCACCTTAAACTCATCGTCGGCCCGGTCGTTGAGGTTCACTTCATACACTAAAGGAACGATTGGTTTGGCAATGGAAAACTGGAAAAAGAGTGTGGTTGAAACCAGCAATAAAAGGCGGAATGTCTTCATGAATTTTGGTACTAATTGAATACGAACAAGCAAGTTAAGACAAACCCAGATATGCTTAAACACGCTCAGTTTTTTGCGGAATTATTTGAGGATGAATGGTGAAACAGTTCAGTTCTCCGGCACCATATGTAACGCTTATCTGTTATTTGTTTGCATAAGATACAAAATCAATTTATTATTGTGCCTGACATCTCAGTTGTAAATCGAGTTTCATCATTAACTACTAAATAGTATGGAAACGAAAGTGGAGCGCCCGAAGAGCATCGCCAAACAGATGTTAGAAAGAAAACGGCTAATTCAAGAATATCTAAAAAGTGGCGATGAGTCTAAAAAACCAGCCGGAATTAAGTTCGTCAAGCCCTTCACCTTACCCGATGAGGAACGTTGAAGATGGCTTTATCTTTGAAACAGACTTTGGAATAACATACGCAATACGATTTACCGACGACTCCGATTATATTTCGGAGTCGTCTTTTGTTGGTACTATATTCTCTTTCTCCATTACTCCTATAGCAGGTCAGGTCAAGCAGAAAGACCCACGTGTTGAGCAAACAGTTATAAAGTCCGTTCTGCTGACCTTCGAGGCATTGCCGAATGCCGTAATCAATTATGTCTGTAGCCTGGACGATGATCAGGAAGTAGCAAGAAGCAGGCTGTTTCACAGATGGTATCTCAAAGCAGGGACAAATAGCTTTATCAAACTTGACCGAACAGACCCTGAAAGTAGAATTTTCACATCTGTTGTTTTCTCAACCAATCATCCTGCTGAGGAAGAAATAAGAAGACGATTCGTTCAGATTTTTGACAAGTAAAGTTCGCAAAGGCCATTGATGGTAGATTACGATTGACGGCCTCAATATCCTTGCAAATCCACCTCAGCCGTTTCGATCTGCTCAACCCGCTTGCCCATCTTTTTCTGAATGATTTTAAAATGGTGTTCATCGTCGGGGGTGATTAGTGAAATGGCTTTCCCTTGCGATTCGGCGCGGCCCGTTCGGCCAATCCGGTGGACGTAATCTTTGGGCGAACGAGGTAAATCGAAATTGATGACATAGGGAAGTAACTGAATATCAATCCCTCGGGATAGTAAATCAGTGGCGACCATTACCGTAAGCTGCCCCGCCTTGAATTTCTGAAGCACTTCAGATCGAATATTCTGGCCTTTCTGGCCATGAATTGCTGCTGCCTGAATGCCGTTCTTCGTCAGTTTAACAACCAGATTATCAGCCGTTCGGGTTGAGGAGACAAACACCAGCACCTGCTTCATCTTTTCGGTTTTGATCAGGTAGCGCAGAAAAGGACCTTTTCGCTCAGTGTCAACCTTATAGGCCAGTTGTTCAATCAGGTCAAGGTTGGTTTTTTCTTCGGCAACCTCAATTTTAATTGGGGTACGAAGTAGCGTCGCGTTAATGTCCTGGATGGCATCGCCCAGGGTGGCCGAAAACAGAATCGTCTGGCGTTTTTTGGGTAGTCGGGCAAATAGTTTGCTCATTTCGTCGGCAAAGCCGAGTTCAAGCATTTTATCCGCTTCGTCGAGCACCAGAATTTCAACATCCGACAATCGTAGCGCATTCTGACTAATCAGATCCAGCAATCGGCCTGGTGTAGCCACAATAATATCGGCACCATAAACGGCTCGCATCTGCGGATTAATGGCGACGCCCCCATACACAGCCACAGTTTTCACCTTCGGAAAAAGATGTTTACCCAACTCCTGAAATACGTCGGCAACCTGACCGGCCAATTCTCGCGTCGGCACCAATACCAGCACCGTAGCGAACTGGCTGCTGGCATCTTTTGTCCGATGGAACAATTCCAGAATTGGCAGTACAAAGCTGGCGGTTTTCCCAGAGCCAGTTTTAGCGATACCCAGAATGTCTTTGCCGCGAAGAATGGACGGAATAGCATCCCGCTGAATGGGGTAAGGCTGCGTATAGTGCTGCTCCGTTACGGCTTTCACCAGGGGTTCAGATAAACCGAGAGATGCGAACGTCACGTTATTTTTTTCCGCTCCGCTTAATGGGTCTGCCATATTTTAACATTTTTTCGGCTGCGTGATCGCGCCGTACGTTTACTTTTTTGTTTTTAGCTAATTTCTCATGAAAAGCCGGACCAACGTCTTCGCGCTTGGGTACTTTTACCTCCACGGTTTTCATGTATATTTTCGGTTCCTCGTCTTCGGTTAGTTCGTCTGAAATAACGAGATCCTGTGGCAACGGCAACAGCGGAATCTGGTAGTTCATCAACGATTCGATAGCCTCCTGTTTTTCCGCATCTTTAGGCGTGATAAACGTAATGGCGATGCCCTTCTGATCGGCCCGGCCCGTTCGGCCAATCCGGTGAATGTAGTTTTCCGGCACGTCGGGCATGTCAAAATTAATCACGTGCGACACCTCGGCTACGTCCAATCCCCGAGCAATGATATCTGTAGCAATCAGGATTCGGTGAGTGCCCGCTTTAAATTGATCAACGGCCTCAAATCGCTGGCTCTGGGCTTTGTTCGAGTGAATGATGCCGAGCTGGTCCGGGAATTTGGTTTCGAGTTGGTCATATACCTGATCCGCCAAATGCTTGGTGGCCACAAAGACTAGTACTTTGGTCATGTCCGCATCCTGATTCAGTAACAGTTTCAGCAGGTTAACCTTCGTGTAAAAGTTAGGAACGGCATACGCCATCTGCGCAATATTTTCCAGGGGCGTACCCACCGGAGCAGCCTCAACCCGAACTGGATTGTTGAAAAACGTTTCGATTAACTTCTCAACCTCAGTCGTCAGCGTAGCCGAAAACAGCAGGTTTTGCCGTTTCGGGGGCAGCAGGTCTAGAATGATTTTTAGCTGCGTGCGGAACCCAAGGTCCAGCATTTCGTCGACCTCATCGATGACCAGTTTTTTAATCGCCTTGGTCTTCAGAATACCATTCGACAATAAATCGACCAGCCGGCCAGGTGTAGCCACCAGGATGTCCATGCCTTTCTGCACTTCAGCCGCCTGCGGTTTCAGGTTGACACCCCCATACACACCAACCGCAGTCAGGTTCATGTAGGCCGTCACCTGGTTCACCGTTTCCAGCACCTGAACGACCAGTTCGCGGGTTGGAACAATGATCAGGAGTTGGGGCAGTTTCTCTTTCGAAAATTGAAGCTGACGAAGGCAGGGCAGCAGATACGCCAGCGTTTTTCCCGTACCCGTTTGCGCCAGTCCGCACACGTCCCGCCCCGACATCACAACCGAAAACACATTCTGCTGAATGGTCGTCGGGGTCGTATAGCCCAGGTCATTCAGGGCATTTATAAGCGGTTTATTCAGATTCAGTTCCTCAAACGTCATAGCCTTACATCGTCTACCAATCTACGAAGGTACGGCTATTCCCCGAACTCAGTCAGGAAAACGTGCAGATACCCACACCCCCAACCCCCTGAAGGGGGCTTAGTTCACTGGGGAGAAAAGCCCCCTTCAGGGGGTTGGGGGTATTTCAAGCAATCCTGTCCAAAAACGAAACGGATGCAACCCGGCCATTTTGCTGTACTTTTAGGGCATGATAAGTCCGCAACAACAAGCACAAGTTCTGGAAAGTCTCGGCATTTCGGCGTTAAAACCGATGCAGGAAGCTGCCCAGAAAGCCATTTTACAGGATAACGATACGTTTTTGATAGCACCAACGGGTTCTGGCAAAACGATTGCCTTCCTGTTACCCGTTCTCCAATTGCTCAAACCAAACCGGAACGAGGTGCAATGCCTGATTCTGGCCCCCACCCGTGAACTGGCAATGCAGATTGAGCAGGTTTGGAAGAAAATGGCAACGGGCTACAAAGTCAATGTGTGCTATGGGGGCCATCCGATGGAAACCGAAATCAAAAATCTGAGCAATCCCCCTGCCCTATTGATTGGCACGCCCGGACGCATTACGGATCACATTGGTCGGAAAACCTTTTCTATGGACGGCATTCATACGCTGGTTCTGGACGAGTTCGACAAGTCATTGGAGCTGGGGTTCCAGGAAGAAATGGCGTATATCATCAGTGGCTTACGTAACCTCCGAAAACGGGTACTTGTCTCAGCTACGTCGGGCATCAACATTCCTGACTTTGTTAAGCTCAACACCCCTACAACCCTGACGTTTACGCCCGACGAAGACGTAGCGACTAACCTAACCGTTAAACTGGTCTATTCAGAAGCCAAAGATAAAATCGAGACGCTGTTTCAATTGCTGTGCTCGCTGAATTCGGAATCGGCGTTGATCTTCTGCAACCATCGGGATGCCGCCGAACGAACCAGCGCCTTGCTAAACGAAATGGGCATTTATTCGACCTTCTACCACGGCGGCATGGAGCAGGACGATCGGGAACGGGCGTTAATTCTGTTCCGAAACGGCAGCGTCACCTTCCTGATCACCACCGATCTGGCGGCTCGCGGGCTGGATATTCCCGAAATGAAACACGTAATCCATTACCATTTGCCGCCACATGCCCACGAGTTTGTACACCGCAACGGCCGGACGGCACGTATGCAGACATCTGGAACGGCTTATGTGATTCTGCACCGCGATGAACCACGCCCCCCCTATCTGGATAGATCGCTCGGAACGTTAGTGCTTCCAACCAACACATCGCTCCCCAAAGCGCCTGAATTTGTAACGATTTACATCAGTGGTGGCAAGAAGAATAAACTCAACAAGGTCGATATCGTTGGTTTTTTCTCCCAGAAAGGGCAACTTGAAAAAGGGGATTTAGGGTTGATCGAGGTGAAGGATTTCATCTCCTTTGCCGCTGTAAAAAAAGCAAAAGTCGATGCTTTTTTGAATCGGATAAAAGACGAGAAAATGAAAGGGAAGAAGTACAAAATTGAGGTGGCGCGCTGATGATGGCGCGAACGTCTACGTTCGTGCTGATTATTCTCCGGCCTCTGGCCGGAAGCAAGTAATCGCAAATCGGCCAGAGGCCGGGGAATAGCCGACACAAACGTCTACATTCGTGCCATCCTGTTCTACGTTCGCGCCATCGCAGCTAACGAACCTTGTTCTCCAGTACAATCAGCGGCAAATACCCGTTCCAATTCGGTTTAAACCCAACTTCATTCAAAAATCCCTGCGAGTAATTCCCCAAAACGATATCCAGATCGCCGTCGTGATCCACATCGTTTGCATCCATGCAAATCCAGCGGCCGTAAGGGTGCACAGGAACTGCGTGAGGTGTAAAATCCAGTAATTTTTTCTGCTCGAAATAAATGAACGTTTCGGCAGGAGTATGTTGAAGATCACCGAAAAAGGCAATAGTAGCCAGATCCAGATCGCCATCCTGATCAAAGTCGGTGGCAACGGCTTTGGTGCAGCCGTTGATTGGGTAAAAGTAAGTCTGCTCATAGCGGTTATTGCCTTTGTTGATGAAGATATAAACGCCGTGAAACCGCTTCAGAACTCGCGAATAATCGCTGTTGTCGCCACAGGTATACAGAATATCCAAACGCCCATCTTTATTGAAATCAACTAATTGAAAGCTGGTGGACCCGTAAACGGGTGGAAATTTGAGCAGATTTCGATCAGTAAACCCGCTCTGCTGGTCGTTGGTAAATAGCCAGATGCCCTCGTCGGCATGTGCGAAGAGGGCCATAAAATCGAGCCAGCCGTCGTTGTTAAAATCGCCCGTAATGACCTGGGTAGCACCCGGAACTTCCTTAATAACCTGCTTGTCGAACTGATGGTCGGGTCGCTGCTTTAACCAGTACAAGCCTCCCGCATTATGGCCAAATCCACAGACGATATAGTCTGTCAGGCCATCATGATTGAAATCGCCGGGTGTTGATTGGATAGGGCGAGGCAGTTGCTTTGCCAGCGTGGCAGGCGGAATATTATTGGATTTATCCAGTCCAATTTCCACAACTTCGCCACTAGGCTGATCGACGGCGAGCATGGTTCCGATACACGTTAGCAAGGCCCGATGAGAACCGCCAGTATGCATAAAGTCAGCCTGAACGGCGGGCGAATTTAGCCGTCGTACCAGCGTTGGTTTTAGTGCCGAACTCCATTGGTATAGCCCGGCCGTAGCTTCATTGCTGGTATAAATCTGCCCGCTTACCGAGTCCACGGCAACCATTGTCGTGGTGGCAAGTTCCGTTTTGATTTCGGCCGGTTTCACTAGTTTAAAAATCGACCAATCGTTAACCAGGGGCGTCGGTGGTGTTGATTTAATCGGCTTCGCAGGTGCCAGTTTTTCATAGTAAGCCACCAGCTTCGTCCAGTTCTCAAACGAAATGGTGGCCTTTGGCGACGGGTAATAGTGGGTTTTCTGCCAGACCTCCAATCCTAGTTTCGTAGCCATTTCGGGCAAAACATGCTTGCTCCAGGTTTCTTTATCGAGTGCATCAGGCGCAACAGGCAGATGGCAAGAACCGCAATATTGTTTCGCTAATTTTTCCCCCTCCGCAGCAACCGGGTCTTTTGTTGTCGTTGATTCCGTGCTGGACTGGCAACTAGCAAAGCTTACCAAAGCCAGGAAACCGAAATAATAAGTGAGAAAAGATAGTCTTCGCATTTGAGTAAATACTTGCGTAAACGAACCGCGCCAGTTTATTACCAACAAAAAGAGGCAGCCCAAAGACTGCCTCTTTTTAGATTTTTAAAACCCTTAATTATACCCCGGATTCTGCGTCAATGACGACTTGCCACTAGACGTACTCAAGTCGATTTGCCGTTGTGGGATTGGGAAATAATCGTTTTTGCCAGCCGTAAAGTGGCCACCCCGAATATCCGTCGTTATGGTACTTTCGTAGGAAAAGAAGGCATTCAACGTTGCTTCGGCCGTTCCCCAGCGAACCAGGTCAAAGAAGCGGTGGCCTTCCATGGCTAACTCCAGCTTACGCTCGAAGTAAATAGCTTTCAACGCGCCGTCTTTGCCCAGCCCAGCGAATTTACCTGCTGGATATACCGCCATCTTATAATTGGCAGCGGGTGTTGTTGTGTAACCCGATAGAGGTGCGGCATCATTGGCGTATTTGTATACGAAGTTGACCGGATTAGCGGCCCGTGCCCGTACCAGATTAACGTATGTTTGTGCCTGATCCAGATTACCCAGTTGAGCCTCCGTTTCGGCAGCCATCAGCAGTACATCGGCATAGCGAATCAAATTCAGGTTGATAGCCGTACCGGGTGCCCAGGAGTGGTTATCCGAATATTGGTCCTGTGTAGCCTGCATGTAAATATTCTTCTTCGGCGAATACGGACCAGCGTAGGTCTGGCCTGGGCTCCGAATCCAGTCGGCACCAGGGTGATTACCCCAATCCAGATACGGGATGCCCCGACGACCAATGGTCCAGTCAATCCGGGGGTCCAGATTATCGGCATCGGGTGTAAACGCCTGCGTTGACGCAACGCCCTGGTCGTTTTTTACGGGATGGCTGTTGTAATCATCCAGATACGGTAAGCCCGTCGCATCGGTGCGGTACGAATTGGCCAAATCCTGCGATGGCTGGAAGAAGCCGCAGCAACGGAATGGGCTATTACCATAGGGGAAATTCAGCATGTCGCCCTGGTTTGCATTGGCAATCGTACCCGTTCCGTCGTTGGCCACCATCTGAATCGCAAAAACCGACTCTGAGTTATTTTCGGTAGCTGCATCGAAATTGTCATGGTATTTGGTCACCAGCGCATATTTCAACCCATTACTGGTAACCCCCGAACTAATAACCTGATCGAACAGCGTTTTGGCGGCTGCGTATTTATGCTCATACAGATAAGCCTTGGCTAGATAGGTCACTGCTGCCCACTTATTTACCCGACCCATATCAGACTGAGTGGCGGGCAGATTATCCACCGCGTACTGCAAATCAGCCTCGATTTTTGGCCAGATATCCACGTTGTTAGGTTGGGAACTGGCAGCCGTTGTTTCTATGGTTTCATCAATCCACGGAACGTTATTGAATAGCTTCTTCAACTCAAAATAATAGTGCGCCCGCAGGAAACGAGCCTGAGCCGTAAAGCTGGTCCGTTTGGCATCGGAAACACTCGTCGCCTGTGCCAGAACCCGTAAGGTGGAGTTCGTCCGGTTTACGCCTTCATACACGGTCCGCCATTTTCCGTTAAAAAAACCGTTGCTGGGATCGGACGTAAATTTGGCGATAGCATCAATAGCAGGCTGATCGCTACCATCGCTGCCTTTATGTGCGTCGCCACCGGCAATACTGCCGTAGGTCCAGTTGCTGGGTGATGCCTGCCAGGCATCTGAGCCACTCAGGTTCAAGGCCGACCCGTTATTATATTGGCCGTCCAGAGCGGCATAAGCACCTGTCAGCAAGGCATCTACCCCCGCTTCAGTGGCTAGCGTCTGGTCACTCAGGGCACCCTGGGCAGGTATCTCAAGACTATCTTTACAGGAATCAAGCGTCAAACTAACAGCCGTAACCGCCAGAATAGCTATATAGTGTTGTATTTTCATTAGTTGTCGAGTTAGTACGTTAGAATGTCACATTCAAACCAAATAGGAACTGGCGCTGATTCGGATAAACGCCTTCATCGATACCAAACGAGGTAGTGTTCGAGAACGACTGGTTCAAGCTGCCCCCCGAACTGTTGTTCGTATTGGCCGTTGTCCCAATTTCAGGGTCCAGGCCCGAGTATTTGGTGATGGTGAACAGGTTAGCCGATTGCACGTATACCCGCAGACGCTCAATGCCCAGCTTCTTCAGCGTATTGGCCGGAAGTGTATACCCGATCTGTGCGTTTTTAGCCCGTAGATACGACCCGTTCTCTACGAAATACGAGTTGGGCACGTTGGCCGAACTGAACGAGCCAACCGTTTCCTGAATGGGTGCTTTTGCATTATGATTTTCGGGCGTCCAGGAATCATACAAAGCCGTCTGGCTCTTGGCACCCTGGAAGTTGGCGTTGAAATCGGTCCACCAGCGAACGTTGTTCCAGATATCGTTGCCCTGCGTTCCGTAGAAGAAAATGCTAAAGTCAAATTTCTTGTAGGTAGCGCCCAGATTCAGACCATAGCTAAATTTCGGGTTCGGGTTGCCCAGATACGTCCGGTCAGCATCGGTAATTTGTCCATCGCCGTTTGTGTCGGCATAGCGGAAACGACCAACGGCTACGTCACTCTGGTATACGGCCGCCGAATTACCCGTCTTTTGCTGCGCCTGTGCATTGGCGGCATCGATCTCTTCCTGCGAATTCCAGAAGCCAGCGGTTTTGTAACCGAAGAACTGCCCGATAGAATGGCCAACTGAGTTACGAACAATGTAACTACCATTGAACCGGCGACCTTCCTGATCGAAATAGTCGATACCATCGGCCAGCGACACAATCTTGTTGTTATAACTCGTGAATGTAGCGGTTGCGGTCAGTTTCAGATCACTCGTCACATTGATCGCAGTCGAAGCGGCAATATCGAGGCCGTGGTTACGCATTTTAGCGACGTTCACTGCGGGCGCAGTACCCAATCCGGCCGTTCCTGCCAGTTCGAGCGTGTACAGCAGATCACGCACTTCTTTGTTGTAATAATCAACCGTCAGATCGAGTTTACCTTTCCACAAACTGGCATCAAAACCGATGTTGGCGTTGATATTTTTCTCCCAGCGAGCGTCGGGATTACCGATCCGCGTCCGTTGAAAGCCCAATGTATTGGCCGAATTCGAGCCGTTGATAGCGTAGTAAGACGACGTTCTATCGCCACCATAAGTAGTGTAGGCATTGGCTGGATCTACGTTCAACTGGTTACCCATGATCCCGTAGCCACCCCGGATTTTCAAATCATTCAGCCAGGTAATACCGCGCATGAAGTCTTCCTGCGACACACGCCAGCCCGCACTCACCGCCGGGAACCAGCCGTATTGATAGTTCAGGAAGCGAGACGAGCCATCCCGACGAATGGTAGCGCCAAACAGGTACTTGTCCTTCAACGAATAATCGACCCGGCCAATCAGCGAGAACAGTGCGTCTGCGTAGTAATTGCTATAGTTTGTTGGCGTTCCCGACCCCGTTGAGAGATTCGTAAAGTTCGGATCGAAGGAGAAATAACCCTGCGTTGTACCGCCTACGTTACGGCCCTGGTTCTTATACGCTTCGGTACCAACCAGCACTTTCAGATCGTGCGTGTTATTGAAATTATGCTGGTACTGCACCGTGTTGGTCCAGGTCCAGTTCGACCCATTGAACGTGTTCTCCGTGTACGAGTTGGTCGTTGTATTCTCCTGATTCTCATAGGTTGGATAGGTAAACGAATGAAAATTTCCCATGAAGATCTCACCACCGAAGCTGGTCCGGGCCGTGAAGTCTTTTAGGAAGTCAACCTCAGCGTACATGTTTCCGAACAGACGGTTATTCAGACCCTTGTTATTCGCGGTCCGTTGTTGAACCGCAACGGGGTTGTTCGAATTACCAAGTCCTTGTCCATACCCACCGGCGTAGTTCCCGGCAATATCATAGACCGGGATAATGGTCTGCTCCCGGAAGGCATAGCCAATGGCACTTCCTTCCTGCAAAGCATTCACGCGTGGGTTATCAGACACCGAGAAGGCAATATTTTCGCCCACCCGGATGTTTTCCCGGATGTTATATTGGCTGTTCGACCGGATCGTGTATCGCTTCAGATAGGTATTGATCAAGGTACCCTGCTGATTGAAATAGTTGAACGAGAACAGGTAATTCCCTTGTGGGCCACCACCGCTAACGGCCAGGTTCTGGCTCATGATCGGAGCCGCTTTGAAGATCTCGTGGAACCAGTCCGTCCCTGTTTTGTTGGCCCGTGTAATCCGGTAGAACGAGTTGTACTGATCAGCGCTGTTGTAGGTTGGGTTTACATTATACAACGCAGGATTTACGGACGGATCGCCTTCTTTGGCTCCCTGTGGCGAAATGTAGTCGGGCAATACAGGCGTGGTGCCACTTCCGTACAGCGGGTCGTTGATAGCTACATTCGGATTGGCGTTTCGCAGTGCATTGAATTTTAGTTGCGCTGTTTCCTGCGGGTTGAGCAGATTCCATACATTCCCTCCTTTCGGAATTTGGGTTCCGTAGTAGGAATCGTACTGAACTTTTACCTTACCATTTCCACGACGGGTTGTAATGATAATGACACCGTTAGCCGCCCTAGAACCGTAGATCGAGGCCGAACCCGCATCTTTCAACACCTGCATCGAGGCTACGTCGTTAGGGTTAATGTCGTTGATGTTCTGCGTGGGTACACCATCCACAACGTACAATGGCTGGTTATTGCCGAAGGTATTTAAGCCCCGGATACGAACCTGTGGAGCCTCGCCGGGTTGTCCTGATCCAAGCACCGTAACCCCGGAAGCACGCCCCTGCAACTGATTGGTAATCTGCGAGGTAGGCTGTGTCTGAAGTTCGGCCACGTTTACAACGGCGACAGCACCGGTCAGGTCTTTTTTCCGTTGCGTACCATAGCCAACCACCACCACTTCGCTCAGCGATTTCACATCCGAAGCCAGTTTAATATCGGGCAGGGTGGTGCGGTTGTTGATGGCGATTTCCTGCGATGTATAGCTGATCGACGAAATTACCAGCGTTCCATTACCGTCGGGTACGTTCAGCGAGAACTTACCATCGGCATCGGTTGCGGTACCCACATTGCTCGTCCCTTTGAGCAAAATGGTAGCACCTGGCAAGCCAGCGCCGTTTTCATCGAGAACCCGGCCCGTGACGGTGATAGGCGGAACGGGTTTTTCGACGTTTGGGCCGCTTCCAGATTGCACCTGCGATGCATTAGCTACCCGTTTCAAAATAATTGTCTTGCCACCTACTTCATACGAAATAGCCGCGGGGCCCAGCACCCGATCGAGCACATCGGAGAGTTTTTCATTCGTAAACGTAAGCGCGCCGATGCGTTGCTGGGTGAAAATGCGTGGGTTATACATGAACTTCACATCGGCCTCCTGACCAATGCGACTAATTGCCTGTTCAACGGTCAGATTAGCGAGTTGAAGACTCACGCGTCGATTAAGTAATTCCTGACCATACGTATCATGCGCCCGTGCCATTGAAGCAACCGTTGTTACCGCAAAAAACAGGTAAAAACTGACTCGCATAATTTTGAGCAGCCTATGCTGCATTTGTATTGGAATTGTCATACTTTTGAATTGTTTGTCGGTTTAGATCGGCAATAAAATTCCCTTACCCCGTCAAAGGGGGCGCTTTTTTCGAAGAGAGCATGTAGGGATTGACTCTGGAGTCAGTGATGTTGGCGCATTGCTGACTCTTTTTTGTGGAGGTACTGCACGTTTTTCAGGACATAGGCTAAGAAATGGGTTGAGTAATTTTATTGTAAATTCATTGACATCCTTTGCTGCTAATTAATATTTTTCCATCCATCTGCTCGTGCTGAGCATCCAGGGTCTGGCAAATCATATTGAGCTTTTCAAATAGCGGTTCATCGTCCAGCGAGGCCGTCAGGTAGCAATTTTTCATCACCTCCGCATCGAAAACAATCTCCACGCCGTAGGCTCTTTCCAGCGATGCAAAAACCTCGGTAACGGGCGTATTGGCAAACTCGAACATCGACCGTTGAATGGGCATATCCAGCAACGTTGGCGAATCGACCAGAGACCGTAATAAACGATTCTCTTCCCGGTCAAATAGCACCCGCTGATTTGGTGTCAGGACTAAGCCGATCAGTTGTTTTGATTGCTGTTTTTCAAGACGTTCCTTATCAGATCGTGTAAAAACAGACACCTTCCCTGTTTTTACGATCACGTTCACAGACTCTTTCCCGTCGGCCCGAACAGTGAAGCTGGTTCCTAATACTTTCGTGATCAGGTTATCGGCGTAGACAAAAAATGGCTTTTCTGGATCTTTAGCAACTTCAAAAAAGGCTTCACCGGTCAGGTAAACTTCCCGTTTTATATGTTGATTGAATCGCTTTGGGTAACTGATACGGCTATTGGGCTGGAGTAGTACCGAACTGCCATCGGAGAGCATGACCAGATGACTCCGGTTGGAGGTATTGACAACTTCGTCCAGGGAGTCTTCAGCCGTAGCAACAAGTTGCTGGTAAATCTGTGCCGACGGATTTTCGATTTGCTGATTATGCTGCCAGCTAAACCAGGTTACGCCGAGCAGTACCACAGCAGCTGCAGCCCATCGCCAGACTGGCATTTGATACCAAACTACCGGCTGACTGAATGGCGCTGGTTCGGTAGCGTCCATAATCTGCCGGATATTTTGCCGAACTTTCGAAGAAGGCAGAACAAACGTATCACCCTGAATGGCCTTCAGGGTTTCCTGTGCTTTTTTGAAGGTAGCCGCTTTGTCGGGATACCGATACGGAAACTCATCCCATTCCTGCGCCAGTTCGGGGGAAGCTTTACCTAACAGCCATTGCCGAAAGGTCTCGTCCTCCAGAAAATCTCCTAGCTCGGAATGATTAAATGTTTTCATCAAAAAACGCTACTTATCTACCCCTATATTCAGACAATTAGCGGGGGTGAAAAATATACCCTCTGTTTTTAACTTTTTTTTAGATTCTTTTTGACCAATTGAGGAAATGACCGGTGATAGAGCACAAAGAAATTGGCTTCCTTTTACTCGATTACATTGATAATCAAGATCAATAGAATCCAAAGAATCTATGCTAGCCAACGACTAAAAAAAGCACCAAAACAACATGGAAATGGTAAAATCCTGCCAGTGTTCGCGTAGATACGTAAGGGCTTTATGCAGGTGGTTAGATACTGACTGGCGGTTGATGTTCATGATCTGGGCAATATGATCAACATCGATTCCTTCGAAATAACGCAGGTACAACGCTTCCTGCTGGCGAACGGGCAACTGGTTAATGGCTTCCTTGATTTTGTGAACTGTTAGCTGTTCTTTTTCCAGGAAGAAAAGTGCATCCTGAAAATTCTGCTCGCTGGCCATGTCAGCGGCTTCATCCTCCGAAACCCAGCCCCGGCGATAAACGCGCTGTAGTTCCAAAAGCATCTTGTGCCGAAAAGACTTAAACAGGTATTTTCGAATTGAATCCGTAGCGCTCAGGGACAAGCGCTTCTCCCAGAGGTAGACAAACAGATCGTGGAGACAGTCTTCAATTAGCCCGACGTCTTTGGTAAATCGGGTACCGAACCGGAACAAACTGTTGTAATTGGTAGCAATAATCTGCTCAAACGCTTCCCGGTCTCCTTCTCTGAATCGTTGCCAGAGTTGCTGATCGGAAGGATAATCGGTTAACGTAGCGGCCTCAATCATGAAAATAACGCTGATGAATTTTAAAACTACAAATATTTCAAACTGATGCCACTTTAGTTGCAAAAAGAGCCGTTTATGTATCTGTTGGCACTTTTCTGTAGTACTATTCAAACAATTACTATACGTTTTGATACATGTATTTGTTGCAAAGATGCAGAGGTAATCTGGCGCGTTAAGATTACTCTGACGCGAGCACTTACCCGTGCCTTTTTATATAGCCAGCCTTCGCTTGCGTCAGTGAATACTGACTTCATTAACAGGCACGAGCAAATGCTCGCGCCAGCCCCCTCATAAACAATTCACCAGAATGTCCAATGCCTTATCCTGCTCGCTCAGGGTAAGCGAGGCAAAGCCCAATCGGGCAGAGTTGTAGTTTGTCTGGCCGGTATTGTACCGCTGGCCATCGCTCATGATCAATCCTTTCTGATATGCCTTTGCAGAAACCTGCCGAAGATCGCTATCGGTAAATTTCGTCCAGATGGCCATACCTCCATCCGGTATTTTGAACGAAACCCGTTCCCCCAGCCGATCCGTTAATAAAGAACAAAAATGGTCTCTTCGCTCGCGATAGAGGTTCACGACTTTCCGAATGTGCCGCCCGATGGTTCCGTTTCGATACAATTCAGCAATGGCGATTTCCATCATACTGTCACCCTGCCGGTCGATGGCCATCCGTAAATTAGCAACAGCTCGAACAAAGTTTTCGGGTGCAACGATGAAGCCAACCCGAACGGCCGGAACAAGGGTTTTACTGAGTGTTCCGATGTAGATAACGCTGCCGTGGTGGTCGAGGCTGGCCATGGGCTGCACGGGGTTGCTGGTGTAATGGAAATCGTAGTCATAATCGTCTTCAACGATAGCAAACTTGTAAGTAGCCGCTAACTCGAGGAGTCGAATCCGCCGTTCGGGAGGTAGCGTTACGGTGGTTGGGTGATGGTGATGCGGGATTACGTACAGCAACCGGATTCGTTTCTTTTCGCAAAGCTGTTCTACTACGTCGATGTCAATTCCGAACTCATCCACAGGCACCCGATTGATATGGGCACCTGCCTGCTGAAATGTTAGGGTAGCGGCAAAATAACTCGACTCCCCTACAATTACCTGATCGCCCGGTTTGAGCAAGAGTTGGGCCGTCAGGTAAATACCCATCTGCGCCCCTCGCGTAATCATGACATTAGCGGCTGAAATAGGCAAGCCTCTGGTTTCCCGTAAAAATCCAGCCAGGGTTTCGCGTAGGTAGTCGGTTCCTTCCGGTCGGCCATACATGTGATATTTACGGAAAGCAGTTTGTCGGCCCAGGCTTCTTAATTCGCGGAGAAGTAGTTCATTGGGCACCAGTCGTGTATCAGGAAATCCATCGTTGATAATTAGCCTGGTAGAATCAGGAATAACGGGGTCCGGAAACGCTCCTGGGCGATTTTCCGGGATGGCGAAAATCGTCTTTTCAGGGTACAGCAAAACGGGCTCACCCTGCTTTAGCTTTTTTGGCTTGATCTCGGGCAAGTCCTGCACCACGAAGGTTCCCTTGCGGGTAATCATCTCGATCCACCCTTGCGCCATCAGTTCGTCGTAAGCAGCCACGATCGTTTTTCGGTGAACCGTTAGCGCTTCGGCCAACTCACGGGAGCCCGGCAATTTCGATCCACTCCGCAACTGTCCCCGGCGAATTTGCTGGATAATTGCATTGACGACCTGCAAATAAATCGCGATGTCAGCACCTTTGTCGACCTGAATAAAATCCTTTAACGAGGGCATAGCTGGACTACCTTATTTCTAATATCTGGACTAATACAGTAGGCCAGGAAAGATAGATATTTGTCGTAATAAAACTACAGTTTATGAAAGCCAGAATGCCCCTCAAAGAGGTTGAGCCCCGAGTTTACAAAGCAATGCTGGAAGCAGAAAAACAGGTAGCGTCATTCGACCTTGACCCTAAATTGGCGCAATTGATTAAAATGCGCGTGTCGCAGTTGAACGGCTGTGGCTATTGCCTCAACATGCACGGAAAAGAAGCTCGCCAACTTGGCGAAACCGAACAACGATTGTATACCCTAAGTGCCTGGTGGGAAACACCGTTCTTCACCGAAGTCGAGCAGGCCGTTTTGCGACTCACCGAAGAATTGACGCAGCTAACCAACAAGGGTGTATCCGACCAGGTATATGACCACGTCGTACGTCTGCTTGGCGAACAGAAACTAGCTCAGCTAATCCTGGCCATTATCACCATTAATAGTTGGAATCGAATTGCCATCGCCACGCACATGGTGGCGGATCAGGATTGATCATTGTTTTTTAACCACAGAGGCACAGAGAACACAGAGTAGTTTGAGGAAATAAATCTCTGTGTTCTCTGTGCCTCTGTGTTCATAAATCCTCTCCTTAACTTTCAAATGAAAACACTACTTATTTCCTGCGCCATACTGGCGAGTTCGCTATCGGGCCAGCTCTTTGCTCAACATGAACATGCAGCTACCAGTAGCAGCCCCATGAAGGTCAGTCGAACCATTATTCTCCAACAGCTACTGGCCGAAAAAGGCATTGACAATCGGGAAGGCCAGATGCTAATTGTGGATTACCCACCCAACAGTTCATCTCCCGCTCACCGCCACCCCTGCCCAACGTTTGGCTATATACTGGAAGGTGAAATCGAGTCTATTTTTGAAGGCAAGACCCATGTGTACAAGAAAGGGGACTCCTTTTATGAATTTACCAATGGGTTACACAGCTCAGCCCGCAACACGAGTTCTACAGTCCCAGCCAAACTATTGGTCTTCTTCCTGGCCGAACCAGGTAAACCCACGTCGGTACCCGAGAAATAAGATGTTAAGGCCTGTTTACTCGTCAACAGCCTGCGGTTCGGCCTGCTTTTGGTAGTTTCCTAAAAGCGTGTCATAGGCTTTGGACTTCATGGCGATGATCGTAATAATAAGGCCGATCAATCCAGTAACGGTAAACAACAGGGCGAGCCCTCTATCCTTGCCCGTCCCGAACCAGGAACCTATCAGGTCCACACCAGCTCCGGTCGTCATGAACGGAATAAATATGAGTTGTGCAATGGGGCCAATCATAAACGCGGTTATTGGTGCGGCCGCCTGTTCAATACTCTGCGCAAAGCCAAACACCCGCCCCTGCCGTTCTGGTGTAATCAGCTTTTGCAGGATCGTTTGCTCGGCGGCTTCAACTACCGGAATCAAACATAGGTAAATGAACATGCCCACTGCCAGCAGAATGACAGACGCCTGAATCGTGAAGAAAACGCAGATCGTCCACATGGCGATGTTAGCGAGAAACAAGGTCCGCAGTGGCTGTTTCCCAAGCCCTTTTTTCGATACGATCAGCCCACCGATAATAAATCCCAGGCTCAAAACGCCCCACAAAACACCCCAGGTCTGAACCGTTACCAATGACAGGCCGTAGGCATCCATCAGCGACATAAAAACCCCACCCAGAAAGTTGTTGAAAGTGTTAAAAAAGATAAGCGCAAAAAGTCCTGGCACGAGGTTGATCGCCTTGATCGTTCCCCGAATATCGATGCGTTTGGTATGCTCTTCGGTATGGATAATCCCTTTTTCGGGGATCGACAACAACCACACATGAATCAGCACCAGCGCGGTTAGCCCAATGGCGATGATCAGCATCCAGAAAATGCCCAGAAAGCCAATGATCAGGCCGCTGAAAATCGATGAAACGAGAAAGGAAACGCCGTTTGTGGTGCCAACCATCCCGTTTGCTTTGTCCCGGCCCTCCTCAGGTATCAGAACCGTTACGAGTGTTGAGAGCGCGATGCTCCGTATATTTCCGGCAATGGCTCCTACCAGCGAGAGGACTATAAACACCCAGAGAACTGGGCTTTCCGGGTCCTTGAAGACTTTCTCTGGCGTCGAGATGAAAATGATAAACGAGAGCCCGTATAAAACGAGGGAGCCAAGACTCGAAACGATCATCGAAATCTTCTTCTTGTACCGATCCACCAGCGAACCCAGAAAGAAGCCGGACAGCGCGACCGTACCCGAATAGACACCCGCCATCAGCGACGTAGCTACTACTGACTTCGTCTCCAGGTAAACCCAGAAGGTAACGGCAAACCAAACGAGGTTATTGGTTAGGGAGGCAACCAGTGAGTTGGCTAAAATGGCGTAAAATCGGTTCATCAAGAGTTTTAGTCCGTAGGATAATACAATAAAACCCAGTGGGTTCAGATAAGTTCTGCTTAAAAAGCTATACTATGAAACGATTCAACTTACCGCTACAAGCAGGAAGCCGGGCCATTGGTCAGGTGGCTGTGGGTCGATGGGCAGTGGGAGCGCTTGCCGTTGGTGCGGTAGCTGTGGGTGCCTTGGCCATTGGCGCTCTGGCCATCGGTCAGTTTCGCATTGGCCGGGGATATATCCACAAATTACGCATTGGTGAACTGGAAGTAGATAAGTTAATTATCCGCAGCCAGGATCCAGCGAATAAGTGATTGATAAACACTTTTGTTTCATTCCATGTGGGCCAGCCATCTTCTCATAGATGGCTGGCCTGCTGCGTTTTCTAAAACCGACAACTACGTTGATACAACTGTTAATTCTATCTACAATTAATATCTAGATAGAATAACGTCTTCATAATCAAATTTTTACAACATTTTGTTACTAGAAATTCCATAAAACCAGTGCGCTCCCTGATACTATTTCACTAAAATCCGTCTAAGGTTGTACACATCGAGACTAGCAATGCAAAACTCAGTATCAACCGTTAACTTTCTAAAGTATTATGGACCCAAATGCACAGATCCTCATTGAAGAGCATGAATCCCTTCGGACCAGAATTAAGAATCTGATCAGCCGATTATATCGGGAAAATGTAAAGAATCACAGGGGCGAGGTAATGCCTGAAGTATCGCTGACCGAAGAATGGGAATATGAAGGTCAGGAATTTAATGCGATTACTGAACAGGGCCTGGCGATCATCGTTGACGAAAAGGTCGATGAACTGTTTACGTGGGACGATCTGGAAACCGAATCACTCATTGAGGTCGTGCATATTCTGGAAGACAAAGAATTTGCTGACTGTTAGCCCTTTATCAGTAAGTCGTTGATATACTAACTAATACCCCAAAAAGCAACCAGCATCTTTCCATACCTTCTTAAGAAACGCCCCCGACCAGTGTCTTGGCCGGGGGCGTTTTTTTACACGTTTATCAGGCACCTACCTCGGCAACGGGCTGCTCCTGATTGATAGCACTGGGGTCCATATACATAACTTCCCACAGGTGGCCATCCAGATCTTCAAAACCGTGGCCGTACATAAAGCCCTGGTCCTCTGGCTCGTTAGGTGTTGTTGCCCCAGCGGCTACTGCTTTACGCACCAGATCGTCAACCGCTTCCCGGTTTTCGGCAGAGAGACAGATGATAGCTTCGGTCACATTTCTGGTATCTGCAATTTCTTTCCGGGTAAATGTTTTGAAGTACTTCTCCACCAATAGCATCACAAAAATATCCTCGCTGATAATCATACAGGTAGCGTTCTCATTGGTGAACTGAGCATTGAAACTATAACCTAGCTGAGTGAAAAACTCGATGGATTTGTTAAGGTCTTTAACGGGCAGATTTAAAAAGATCTTCGTAGCCATAAGTAGTTGTTGTTTAATGATTTACACTACAAAAATACGAAACACCAGGCAACCGAATGCGGTGTAATTACGACAAAGTAAGGGTCGATTGCGGCAATCTTTCCAGGCTATTGTTAGGCTGTATTTGCGACTGAGTCTTCGGCTATTTTAGGCGTTATCTGGTCGTTATTGCAAAACATAAAAGTATCATTCAGGTTAAAAAGATATCGTCTGCATTTGACACACGATCAGGAGGTTTACTACAACCCCAATGCAGGAGCAGGTAGAATCAGCCTCATAACATACTGACAGATGGATCTCTCAAAAGTGTTTAGCCTGATTACGCCACTCATGTTGTTATCGCTGGCAGGCGTTATCATGATACTTTATGGGTTTGTTGATAGGAACCGGGAAAACAACGTGTTGCAGTTTTTCTTCGGCATCCCCATTGCAGCCGGAGCCATTGGCCTTCACTTTTTAGTTCGCCGACTGGCACACCAGAATACCCTGCATGTATGGGTGATTGAAGCCATCCTGGTTGCGTTTATGTGGTACGTATTCCAACGATCTTAACAACTCAATGGCTTTTTACCTGGCCTTCCATTGCTCTCTAAACCTTTAGATCAATATGCACAAGTCAGTCTTTATCGCTTGTTTATTGCTTACAGCCGCCATTCTGCTCAGTTTCCAGCAAACAGATAGCTGGATGGGTAAATGGTCGGGGGAGCACCCTGAGGGTGTTACTTATTCCATCACGGTAAAAGACAAATACAGGGGTATGAATTTATGCGAAGTTCATGCCGAGGGGATTCAAACGTTCTACACTTTAGAGTGCTGGGCAACCGGTAACCCAACAACATTGAAGGTCTATTACCGATCCACTGCCGATGGGGCATTCTATGCCAAAGATCGTGTTAATCTTAATCAACCGCTATTCATTTTAACCCGCGAGAAAGGCAAAACCAGCTGGCAATGGAAGCAAATATTCGACGGGAAACTAGCGATGCACAAGAGTTAAGAGCCAATTCAGCTTTTCCTGCGTTACCACACGCACTAAAACCATTTTTCCTGTAGTCTGTTACGTCTACAAACAATCGCATAAACAGTCATGGATAAGAAGGTGACCACTATTGTAGGAATTGCACTGGGAGCAACATTGGCTGCTGGCTTTGGTCTATACAAATACTTTAGCAAAAAGTCCGGTACAAGTGCGGGGAGCGATCTGGTTGATGCTACCACAAAAAGCGCCTTTTCAGGTGGCTTTGTCGGAAACAGTCTGTCTAAAAGTCCTGGCCTGTATGTAGGTCAACTGGATACTGATCTGATTGGGGGTGGGCTTACCCGCATGCATGGTTGATGGTATGGCCCAACGCTGTTATCTAGGCCAACAGCGCTTTTTATAAACCGTTTTGGGGTGTCGGTTGTGAGAAGCCGACACCCCAAAATGTACAATACGAGTATTTCCGGGCTAATCTGGCTTCTACACCTATGACTTTCGTATGTTAAGCCAATGCGTCGATCGTTACTAACTAGCTTGTGTCTGGGTACCCTTCTCGTGCTGAATGCCTGTAAGCATAACCAGGACCCAACGCCACCTACGCCAACTCTGGCGGATCAGGTTGCCCAAACCTTAACGAATCGCCTGCAAAATCGGGGTGTTGGATATGGGTTTGTGATTTATGAAAAGGGCGAACTGAAGGCGTCGGGCGAAGGGGGTCTGAAATCGCGGTCGATTGACCCGGAAGGGGAAAAACCGTATACGATCGACACCAAAATGCACATTGCCAGCATGAGCAAAACCATTGCGGCTATGGCCTTTACGCAGTTGGCGGCTCAAAAAGGCATTCGGACAACGGATAAAATCAGTGCCTATCTTCCGCCTTCCTGGCCTAAGGGTCCCAACATCGATCAGATTACGTTCCGTGATCTTTTCAATCACCGGAGCGGTATTACTGGATTTGGTGATAATTGCCAGAATGGCTCCTACTCCGAAAACATTTACGCAGGCCTTAAGCAGCTCGTGGCCAAAGGGGTTAAATCGACCAGTCGGGGGCAGTATTGCTACCAGAACGCAAATATCGGTCTGATGCGGGTACTGATTCCAGCTATCATTGGGTATACATTTTCGGGGGATGATACTGTAGATGACCTTCAAACGCAGCAACGTTACCTGGCTTATGTTCAGAAGAATATGTTAGAAAAGGTGGGGTTACTCAATGTACTACCCACCTACCCGGCTGGTGATCCAACCTATTGTTATACGTACCCCTACACAACTGGGATTCGCGGCTGGAATCCGGGAAATTTTGCCAATACGCTGGGGGCGTATGGCTGGTACCTGACACCCCGCGAAGCCGGGAAACTCTATGCCACCGTGCTCTCCTCAACGGATGAGTCGATCCTGCCGACGGCCTATAAGGATACTCTACTCCTGAATAATCTGGGGTGTTTCCGAAGTGCCACCACGCTGGGCAACATGGCCTACCATGATGGCTGGTGGTACATGACCAGTAGTGCTCCTTATGTGGGCCTGCGGACCATCTGGATGAAGTTACCGAAAGACATAACGATTGTGCTGTTCGTGAATATGCTTCACAACCAAACGAGTTTCTTCCCCAGTGATGATGGTACGGACATTGTGCCGTTTGTGTATCAGGCCTATGCCACGGGCGTTCAACTCAACGGTGGACGTAAGGCAGCTGGTACCTTAGTGCTGGAACATCCTGAACCGCATTGACCAAACAATCCCAATGGTAACTTATCGACTTGCATTCATTTTCTGTCTGGGCGTACTAGCCGCTCACGGACAGGTCATCGTCAATCCAGATGGAACCCATTCGGTACAGCACGGTTCCGTCATTGTCAATCCCAATGGCACCCATTCAACGGTACATGGCTCCGTCATTGTTAATCCGGATGGTACGCACTCAACACGACACGGCTCCGTTCTTGTGAACCCAAATGGTACCCACTCCACCATACATAGCATGGGTAATGGTTCAATCATTGTTAACCCCGATGGCACTCATTCGGTAGTACCAGACTCTAGTGCTGTTAATGCCTATGAAACAGCCAAACGTACTGGACGGCCTCGATCTAGTCGTAAAAAGGATAATTAGCAGCCGGCTTTGTTGAAGGTAGGATTCATTCTGCCGAACGCTTAGCGGTAGAGCCATTTAGCAACAAGCCGGGTATAACGTGGCATGATCACAAAGGTCATGAGCGCCACAATGAGCAGGCTCGTCAGCAAAGGCTTACCCAAAGGAACAGCCAGAAAAGGAAACGCTGAAAAAAGGGGCGAAAGCAACCACGGAATAAGTACGGATAGTGGAAAAATAGCTGACCAGGTTAGTAAAAACTGTTTATGAGGAGGTGCCATTTTCCGGGCTTCGGGTGGAGTGAACCAAAACTCAAGTCCAGTTTTAATTTCTATTTTCTCGTCCGTGTTTAGCAACGGGCGCACCATCTCAACCATCTGTCGGCGCGTATCGGACTCCAGCCAGGTACGGAGTGTAGTTTCCGACGCGAAATGAAGGACAATGGTATACTCCTCATTCTGGCCGTGCGGCTTAATAACATTTACCCCCCGATGCCCGGCCGATCCCTGCGCCAGCGGAACCATTTCCTGTAACCAGTTCTCGTAGGCCTGAATCTGATCTTTATAAGGGCGCTGAACAATGATTGTCGTAACAGCGCTGTCGAGTTCGATGGGAATGCTGGCTGACATAGCGGAGGTTGCTTTCTAGGGAGCGATTACGTTTGCAGATAAAACTAACACCAAGGGGCACGACGGCAACAGGTGGAAGGCAACTCTACCGGATACCTCATCACGCTGTAAAGCTCTGCTTTCCATCAATTTTCGGGCATTTAAAAGGCTACAAAACGCTTAATGTACCGAAAAACCAGCGATTTTTACTGGCTCCGCCCTCACCTTTCCAGTATGTTTGCCTGCTTACCAGTAAGCCATGCCCAATGTCGATCCCGCCTTACGTTTTCGCTTCCCCTTAGACCAACAGCTCCCCCGTTTAGGCCTAAGAGGAATACCCGGCGGAGGTACGCAACGAACAGTTACGGTCAATGAATTTCCCATCAGCGCAACCATGGCCAGGTCGATCATTGAACTGCAACCTGATTGGTTTCAAGAGCGGCCATTAGCAAGTGATTGACCTTAATGAATGGATGGCCGGCACACCCTACAGCGTACTGGAAGCTACATTCGGCCTTGCCTCAGACATCGTTCGCAAGCTTCCCAAAACAGCCAACTTTATTGTGTCTCCAAAGCAATAGGTAGACCATTGTTGAGCGTAGTCTAATTGATTTGAGTTAATCAAGCACCGACTTGAGTGTGTTTGGCATCCTCGATCTGTGTCCTCACAGAACGCCTTATTGAAGGCGAATTCTCATTGAGCGTAGTATTCACTACGTCGAACGAGAACAACTACGGGCCAGAGGCCCTTGAAGTAATACTCCTCACTCGGCGAAGCCAAGCGAGAACGCCGAACAGACGTTTATTTCTGCTTCGCTGCCCAGGCGTCCATTTTGCGCTCCAATACGTCTAACGGCATGCAGCCATCTTTAAGGAACTCATCGTGGAAGGCGGCCAGGCTAAATGTAGTGCCGAGTTGCTGCTCGTACTTGGTCCGTAAGGCACGTATTTTCATGGCCCCAATTTTATAGGAAAGCGCCTGACCGGGAATGGCCATGTAGCGTTCGATTTCGGCGGTAGCACCCTGTTCGGCAATGGGTTCGTTATCCATCATGTATTTGATTGCCTGCTCACGGGTCATATGCTTGGTGTGCAGACCCACATCCACCACAAGCCGAATGGCCCGGTGAATTTCATCGCCCAGGGCACCCATGTACTGATACGGATCGGTATAGAGGCCAAGTTCCTTACCCAACGATTCGCAATACAACGCCCAGCCTTCACCATAAGCGCCATACCAGGCAAACCGCCGAAACTTGGGCAAACTCGTGTTTTCCTGCTGTAATGACAGCTGATAATGGTGACCCGGAATGGCTTCGTGCAAAAACAACGACTCCATGCCCGAGGTGACGTTGAACTTAGTTGCATCGGGAATGGGGACGTAGAAAATGCCCGGACGGCTCCCATCGGCCGACGCCTGATTGTATTCTGCACTGGCGGAGGCTTCGCGGAATTTCTCGGTCTGCCGGATCTCGAATTTCGACTTGGGTGTATTCGTAAACTCTTTTTTCAGATTCGGTTCAATCCGCGCCAGAATGGTGTTAAATGCAGCCAAAACTTCCTTCGGGGTTTTGTAGGGATAGAACTTTTTATCGGTTTTGAGGTGGGTGAAAAAATCTGCCAGACTCCCGCTAAAGCCTACCTGTGTTTTTACTTTCTCCATTTCGCCCCGAATCCGACTCACTTCCTTCAGACCAATCTGATAGATTTCTTCCGGCGTGTCGTTGGTGGTTGTCTGAACCTTAACCAGATAGGTGTAGAGTTCCGGCCCTTTTGGCAACACGTCGATGCCCGATGTTGTCCGGGCTTTGGGCAGGTACTCATTCTTCAGGAACGTCCCTAACTTCTGATAGGTAGGTACGATTTGCCCGATGATCGCTTTCTTGTACGCAGCCGTTAACCGGATTTTATCGGCATCGCTAAAGGTGGCGGGTAATTTTTGAATCGGGCCGTAGAACAGACTTTTGGTGGGATCGGTCACCACTAAATCGGTCATCTGAGGAATCATCTTCACGACCAGACTTTTCGGCAATACGTTGTTTGTAGCTATGCCTTTACGAAACGCAGCGATGGCCGTATCGCCCCAAACGGTAAACGCCGAAACCCGCTTTAACCAATCGTCATAATCCTTCACTGTTTTGAAGGGTTGCGATCCTTCTCCACTGCCTAACTGCCCAAACGTCAACGTCAACCCAACGAATTGATTGAACGGAATGTCTTCCTGATGAAAGGGATATTGCTCCAGTTGCAGTGCTAGTTCCCGTGTCAAAATGTCGTAGGAAATCTTGTCTTCGTCAGACAGCTTTTCGCGATCAAACGGTTTTAGTTTATCGAGCGTAGCGGTATAAAACGTCTTCGTCTGCTCCAGAAATTCCTGCGAAATGTCATTGGGCAGTAGATCATTATACCGATTATCGCCCTGACTGGTCGCTTCCAGCGGAAACAGTTTTAACAGTTGCTCATAATAGTCGTCCAGTACAGCCGCAAATTTGGGATCGGACGTAGTGGTTTGTTCGCTTTTGTTAGGGTTACAACTCAATAGCGTAGCGATTAGCAAGGATAGTAAAACGCTTTTTTTCATGGATGATGGTCAGAGCCTGTTGAATCGAAAGATACGGGTAAATAGTAGAGGTTGTATTTTGCAGGCTGGTCTGAGACTATACTCGAACGTTACCCGGTATCATTGGTTTTTACTAATTAACCGAGCAACCACCTTTGTTTCTCGTTCTCGCTTGGCTTTCCGACCGGGCTGGCGGACCAGTGAGGGTTATTTTTTTAACGTCCTCTGGCCGGAGTAGTACGTCAGAAACGGGCCAGAGGCCCTTGCAACAATAGTCCTCACTGGTCCGCCAGCCCGGTCGGAAAGCCAAGCGAGAACGGAGAACGGAAGCCTTCAAAGTCGCTTTTCAATAATGTCCACCCCTCAATTATATAATAAGAAAGTCATGAGACGTTATTGGATAAATTCTACGCCACATGAATAAATTCATTTCACTCTGTCTGATTTTGGGTTTAGCTGGATGCCACAAAACGACTCCCGATCCCGATTATACATCTTATGCATGTGGTAAAGTCATATCGACTCGCCGGTTAGCGATAAGCGTTCCTATAGCTTATTCAAAAGAGCTTGATAGTTATTATGTAAGTTGGCCTAGCTCAACGGTTGATACGATTAATAACCGAGAAACTAGCGTATTCTGCAACTTGCCGGATACATACAAAGTGGTTGGCAAAGTGATAAAATTTGATGGAAGCTTCGCTAGGCTTTATGATACAACTGGAACTCCTGGCCTTATAAAGAAAACGTTTAAGACTGAGTGGGCTAACTATTTATCAATCGACAAAATTTATTAAGTTTTCTATCAAACATATCAAGACATAATTATTTTCCTCTGAACGAAGAAATAGTGCCTATTAAGTTATCCAAGTGTCCCGTCTGGCTCGTGCTCCAAACGACTCCCTGCATGCCATCCACCGCGTTTTTAACTTAGCAAAAGGCTCCCTTTACCCAGTTAAAGTACTCACTACGTTCGTGTATTACCCCGTCTCCGACCGGTGTCATCGGCTTTTAGAGATTAGTTGTATTTAGTAGACTGGTCAGAGACTAGATAACGTACCGACTTAATAAATACTACGCCGAATGGGGTCACAGAATATTTTCCAACAAATCCGTAACATCCTTTAAACTAAACTGAGATGTTAAATCTTTAAGGCTCTTTAAAAGAGTTTTTAGTGAACCAGAACCTTCATCTATCTTTTTCACTTGCTCACTTGATTCCGCTAGCGTTTGTATGACACTCTTAAGTTTTCTACCCCATCCTTTAGCTTTTACATCTCCAGTATTCCGCGCAGCTTTAGCGTCATCGGCAAATTGTATAATTTTGACAAGTGCATCACTTAAAGCCTTATTTGATTCACTTAAACTTTCTAAAGCTTCTGATAAATAGGTAGCTTCTCCCTTTACATCGCTGCTAACATTGTTGACAGACTGTAAATCTATATCAATATTTATCTGGGTATTAACTTGTGTATTTACAGTCGGGCTATTGTTATTTAATATATTAACAATAAAAGGTATATTTTTTTCGCTTTTTTTGTAATCATACTCTTGAAGTTGTACGTTTCCACTTTTAAATTTTTCAATTGTATTTTCTTTATTTTCAAATAAACCCATTAAATAACCAACATTATAATCTTTCTGTTGTCTGGGATGAAAATAAACTGACTTTCCCGCCTTAATATGACTCAGTAAATCTTCATAATTAACAGTATTCTCAGATTTTTCGTCTAGAGCAATTAATTCGAAATAATTAATATTTGCATAATTCGAGCAGATACTAGTAAACTCCCTACGAATATGTTCCCATACTCCTAGCTTTGCCTCACCTTTTATACGCACATATATGCGTTTGGCTTCTTTATCAGCCTGCACCATTGCGAGTGAATTAGTTTTGTTATCTCTAATTACAATACCAGAGTACCAGTAATTATCATCATACACATCAGATAACTTTTTAGCAACAAAACGATGCATTAATGCCATTGGCATATAATCTTTAAATTGTAGAATATAAGTCCGTATTTGATCCCCTCTAAATTCGCTATATTCTATTTTTGGTACTTTTCCAAAAGCAGATGGCAAAAGTAGATTTTCATCATCAGCAGTATAACATAAATCAAACTTCTTCATCATACTTAGAATATATCCATAATGACTCTCTTCATATAAGTAGTCTCCTTCAACAACTGGATGTAACAGTAATTTAAAATCTTTTATGTTTATATGTCCAAAAAAGTCGGCCGTTTTCTTTGAAGTAATTATTTTATATACCCCTTGCGTGATCCATGCTGGGCTTAGCACATGTAAAAAATTTAAATAGGTATCGCCAAACCAAGTAATTGCACCTATCGTGGTAAAGTATCTCAATAATAACTTCTGTGTATTTATAGTTTCAGCATTGTTTTTGTTGCATATATCTTTATAGACATTATAAGTAAGATAATGTTGTTCTCCAGAGGTACACTCTTCAATGGCTGTCTTAATTCTAAACCAATTATTAGGAAATTGTTCTTCAACAGTTCTGAGATCCATGACTTGAATTTTCAAGTTTTCTCTAAACGTGTTGATTCCTAACCCATTCATGCAACTAGTATTATAGAACCCCACTATATTAGGATATTTTTCTTTCAGAAATTTACGATCAGCTATTTCTATAGCGTTATCATCTTGTTTATTAAATACTACTAGTACGGGGGCGCTTCCACCTAAGCTTTCAACTTGCTGTAGCCAATATTCGGGTTCTTCTTCCTTTCTATTATCAAGTACTAAAACATACAGGCAACCTTCTGTAAAGAAAAATTTATGTACCGCATGTTGAATTTCTTGACCACCAAAATCCCAAATATGAAAAGACAACTCTCTACCATCTATATGTGGCAATCTCCATTGCTCAATTTTTACACCATTAGTTTGGCTTTTACCTAAACTAAATGTATCATATAAAACTCTTTCTATTAAACTAGATTTTCCAGCACTACCGTCACCTATAAATATGATACGGCCTTCTGAAAGAGGAGCATGACCAAATTGCTCTGATGTTTCATAATAATTATTTATAGTTTCTACACCCAACTCAATAACAGAACTAGGAGGAAATTCTAAAGGGTTTTTCGAACTATTTAATCCCTCTCGATCTTGAATATAATCTTGATTATTTTCATTATGCAATATTAGTTTTTCAGCAACGTTTTTGGGTATAACCTTAATCAAATTTTCCGACAAATCTATTGATTTTAGGTTTGGCAAATACTCTAACGGCGAAATGTCATTTATTAAATTTCTACTCAAAGTTATTGTGTGTAATTTATTAAGAAACCGCAAAGGATTTATGTCATTTATTTTATTATTATCTGCATAAAGTATTTTCATTTTTTTTAGTTTTTGAACAAAATCAATAGAGTAAATATTTGAGAATTGGCAATACAACTGCTCAAGATTTAAAAGAGAAGAAATGGGGCTGTGGTCATTAATAGGATCTCCCCATATAGCTAATTCTTTAAGGTTTTTAAGATTAGACAAAGGGGCTATATCTATTATTTTATTGCCTCCCAAAAAAAGTTGTTCTAAACTAAGAATTGACGCTAATGAAGATATATCTTTTATTTTATTGGAAGTTATTGAAAGCTGCTTCAAATCAGAAAAAACTTTAATACTTTCTAAACGAATTTCAGTGTTTTCTCCTATTGAGAGGTGCGTAACCTCATTTTTATCATTTAATATGTAAGTATTTTCAGGAATATCTAGATCTCTTACATTGCGGCTTTCATTAAAAATTGTATAATAAATACGTTCTAATTCTAAAATCTCTAAAGGTTTTACTTTTTTCCCCGTTTTTACCTTTGCCATATCCTGAAATTTATTTTCTGCTATATTTCAAATAATAGCTTTTTTTTCTTAAAGTATTAAACAATAGACAAGTACTTTTTTTATCAAAAAACTCCCATTGAGCATAGTACTTACTACGCCGAACAACCCAAGCAACTCTAAATTAGACCCCACACTCACTTCTTCTTCCCGGCCTTCACCAGCTCCGTCGATAAATTAGCCGTGAAAAATGGAAGCATTTTTAGCTCGATGCGCTCGGCGATTCGGTTGATGTGGTCGCCGTCGTACTCTTCGTAGGTATGCGGAATCTGGTAGGTGGTGAGGATGCCGTCCAGGATTTTGTTGTTGGCGGCAATACTGGCATCCTTCGAGCCTGCATCGAAGGCCAGCGCGTGCAGTTGTTTGATGTTGCCAATGTACTGATCCAGCGTTGCCAGGGGGGCATTGGCGGCCCATTTGGCCGTAACCAGTGGCTGTGGCTGCCCATCTTTAACGGGCAAGTCCAGAAAGAAGGGCCCGTTCGTTGGGTTGGGCGACCACGAAGCCGCCGAAGCAAACATGGCTTTTGTGCCAAAATCTGCTTTCTCCAAATCAGCCACCGTCTTGACACCCTCCGCCTGAGCCGCCCGCTCCGCACTCATCGATCCACTCATGTTCGGCACCATGCAGCAAGGACTGAGCAGGTATAAACTGGAGAAGATTTCGGGGTGCTTCTGCCCGATGCGAATGGTGCCGTAGCCACCCATCGAGTGGCCCGCCAATCCACGGCTACTGGCTTGTGGAATGGTGCGGTAGTTTTTATCCATATAGGCCACTAATTCATCGGCCACAAAATCTTCCCAATTGCCAATCGTCACTGAATTGGAATACATGCTCCCGGCAAACCGGTTGTAGGCATTGGGCGTCACGATGATAAACTCCTTCGTTTTCCCCTCCGCCAACGCCTTATCAGCCACCGCAGGCAGGTTGATCCAGTGCTTCGTGAAACCGTACCACTTATCGTCGCTGTCAGTAAACCCATGCAGGAAATAGATGACGGGATAATGCCGCTTTTTATCGGTTTGATAACTTGGTGGCAGATAGACTGAAACATCCCGATCCGGTGAATCCCCCGCCAGATTGCCCTCCAGCCCTTTGCCATGTACTTTAATGCGTTCGACCTTACCCGCCTTGACAGCGCTGGTCTGGCTATATCCCTGCGTAGCAGACAGGACAACAAAAGCCCCCAACAACAGGAGCGAATAGACGAAATGACGAAACGGTACAGCGAGACGGTTCATAGGAAGTCGGTTCATGGCGATAGAAGGAAGAGAGCAGCCGTTTTTACTACTACTCGCACCGTTGCCCATCTAAACGAAAATACCGGACCGCAACCGGCATCACAGCCGTTGAATCGACAAATCCTTTTAAGGCAAACAGGCCCACGTACTTGGGTTTGATCCCAAACTCGTAGGTGGCCACTTCTTTAAACGAGAAGTTGTCAACCGGACTGGCCGAATATAAGAACCGAAATTTCTGGCCCTGTTTCTCAACCCTGAACGCGAAGTTTTTGAGGTTATTCACCGCGAGACGCTGATTGACCGGGCTGCCCAGTGGAAACAGAGGCTCATGGGCAATTTCTTCCAGATTGGTGTAGCCTCTACCGTAGGACGCCACTGCCTGAATCAGAATTTCGCCGGGTCGGACATAGCCCCCAAAGAAGTCATTATAGGCCAGCGATATACGGATACTTTTTCCGGCAAATAACGTATCCTCCAATAGCACTAACCCCGCCTGCTGCCAGTTTGCATTGGGTACAAAATCGGTAAAATGTACTTCGGTACGGAAACAGTCATTCTGGATTTTCCGGAACAGCAAATTCTGAATTTGCGGGGCCTCACCTGTCTTATGCCAGTTATCTCCCCTGAGTGTAAACAAGGTCAGTTGACCCGGCTTTTCGCCCCGCCGATTCCAGTAAGCCGCATTTGGATCATGCAGCATCCAGCCCGTACGACTCAGTGCCGAGGCATCTGTCGTGCGGAAATCGTCGATTACCTGCTCTAATGCCGCTTCCCGTACGAACAGAATCCAGCCTGTTACAACCAGCCCTAAAAAGCCCGCAACGAGCCCAACGACGTTCTTCCTGGTCCGGGGTTTGGGTTCAACGCGTTCAGGGGCAGGTGGCAGAATAAACTGTTCACGATACCGGAACCAGTACGGAAAATGCTCTTCATTCTTTTTCCGGTCTGCCTCCGTGGTGGCCGGAGCCTTAAATACGTACCGGGCCAGTGTATCGAGGGTGGCTACGGACGGATTTTCCTGTTTACCTGCGCTGGGGTTAAGCAGAAAAGCAGCATAGTTTTTTAGGCTTCTCCACCCTACAACCAGCCCGGTGCGTTCCTCAATCTCATTACTTAAATGCTTGCTTTCTGATTCGGAAAGCGGGCTTTGCAGCGGCTGGCCAAAACAGGTTTCAATCACCCTAGTAAAAAGAGCGGAAAATGCCCGCCGATCAAACTCATCCATATACAGTATGGCATCTATCAATCCGTCAAACCGGATAAGCCCGTCTCGAAGCTATTTGTTTATACAACAACCGGAAACCTGAATTCCGTAACGTTTCTGCCTGAATTCCGGCCTTTCAGGGCTGTAAGACGAAGTTTTGTCAAAAAATCGTTTTACAACCCCAATTGTATGAAAACCATACTCCTGCTTTGTTTACTTGTTTCCGCCTTGCCCAATCAGGCGCAACAGCTTCAACTCCATTATGATTTCAGGCATTCCATTGACCCCGGTCTGAACAAACAAAATTTTGCTTCGCTCACGTTCGAGTATTTTAAAAGTAACGATTCCAGTGGCTCGTTTCTGTTAAAAATGCAAACCGACTTTAATGGCGAAACGAACAACATCGGTCAGCTATTTGTGCAAGTCTCTAAAAATCTACGGTACTGGCGCCCTAAAATCTACCTGTCTTTGCTGTACAGTGGAGGTTTGGGGGTGGCACCACCTTCGTACGGGTATTACCTAACGAATTCATTTGGCGTTGGAGCCGCCTACCCGTTTCAATGGAAAGGGGCCTGGCTAAGCGCCAGTGTTAATTACCGATATACGACCTTTCTGAAGCCGAGTCATGATCCGCAGCTCACCTTTTATTTTGGAAAAGGATTTTTTCAGTACAAGCTCATGCTAGCCGGGAGTTTTGTTGGGTGGAGTGAGAATCGGAATCAGGGTACCGATTTGACCAGTAGCCAACGTGGTAAGAAAATCGCCTTTTTCGCTGATCCTCAGGTCTGGGTTAAAATCACCAAAACCGTTTCTGTTGGATCAAGGGCTTATCTGTATTACCACGTGCTGACACCCGAAAACCGGTTGCAGATTTACCCCACCCTAGGCCTGAAAAATCAATTCTGACCGACAGTGCCGTATCCTCAGAGGATGCCTTTCTTTTCCCCGGCATTCACGCCCTTTATGAATTTGATCAGACCGCTCATGTACGTCTTTTGATCGTCGTACATAGCCATGTGGCTGCCGTTTGCGCAATAGAGATAGCTGCCGTTGGGAAACTGGGTGGCCATCCATTTCATATGTGCGGGGTCCATGGTATCATGTTGAGCCCCAATGGTTAGCGTAGGGACCGTAATTTTCGGTAGTTCGGCCTTGACATCCCAATTGGTTAAATTCCCCGCAATCCCGAATTCACTGGGCCCCTGCATAGTGACGTACAATGACTGGTTTATCTTGTTAAGCGCGCGTGTCATCGGTTCGGGCCACTGGTCGAGGGGAATGCGACAGATGTGTTTGGCGTAGAAGTTTGGCAGGAGGAGTTCCATGTAACGGGGACTCGTATACGCACCTTTGGCTTCAATGGCGTTCACTTCGTTTACCACCGCCGGGTCCATCTGCTTCGCCAGTACGTCATCGGCATACTTACCGTAGTCGGGGCAACTGGCCATCATGTTCGAGATAATCAGCCCTTTCAGGTTATTGTTGTATTTGAGCGCGTACTGCATCGCCAGAATCCCACCCCAGGAGTGGCCCAGCAAATAGAAATTGTCGGGCGTGAGGTTCAGGGCGGCACGAACCTGCTCTACTTCTTCCACGTAGCGGGGCAAACTCCAGAAGGTGGTATCCTTTGGATTATCGGAATTGCCCGTTCCCAGTTGGTCGTAGTAAATAAACTCGATGCCTTCGGCGGGCAGAAAACTTTCCATTACCTCGAAGTATTCATGCGTAGCGCCGGGCCCGCCGTTGAGCAGCAGTAGTTTAATTTTGGGATTGTTGCCAAACCGCTTCGTCCAGACGTTAAACGTGCGATTAAGCGTCTTGATCGGAATCACCCGAACACCCCCATTAGCCACTCCGCTTGTATCCGAAGCAAAGTAGGCGGTTAAGGTTGTGGTATTCGTTTCGGCAGACTGGCAGGCCCAGAACAGGGAAGCCACACAAAATAGAAGGACGGAGAGCAATTTCATATAGAAAGAGGCTAAAAGTGAGTCACTTGACAAGTATACACACGATTAGCCTCTTTTCCTTCATTGGGCGTTAGTTAAGCCTTGCCAACGGCAAAAACGGTAACAAGGGCGTTAAAGGCGTTACCGACATGTAAGCACTATATTAAGCCAGTAACACACCTGCTGGTATACCTAATTCTTTATGAAAAAACTTGGCCATTTCTAGCGTTAATGGCTTACGTTTATTCAATACAGCTGATATATAGCTTTTACTACCCAGTTTCCCCACAAAGTCTTTATTCCTGACTCCTTTTTCTTCCATTTTAAGGCGAATCGCATCAATAGGATCTGGGGCAGGTATTGGGTAATGCTCATCTTCATAGGCTTTCACCAGCAATAGAGCAACTTGTAAAATCTCTCCTTCCGAACTATCTGGCTGTACGTTTCGGTCGAAGTGTTCATCTACCCAGGCCATCATCTCGTCGTATTCCTGCTCGGTTTTAATCGTCTTCAACTTCATGGTTTCTTTGGAAATTGCACCGCTGTTACATCAATTTTATTATACTCCGCGTGTGTACCGAACCACTTGATCTGGATAGCTTTATACTCAAATACCATTCGGACTACTAAACGGTATTTATTACCCATAATGTTGAAGACAACCCGATCATCGGCGACGATACTAACATGGCCATAAACGGACTTCAATTCATTGAAATTAGTAAACTCCTGTTCCAACAACTCTGCATACCACTGTTTCAATGCATTAGCTGCCTGAGGGTACAGTTTGCAATAATCCAGTAGCGTACGACGCGCTATTACATTGAACATCTATCCAAGAACAGAAGTTTACCTATAGTGAACAAATTTACATCAAGATGTTTTAGAACCATTCATTAGTTCTTAAAAATCCGTGTTGGCCTCTTTGATATCCATCTTCTTGATCCAGATGTTGCGGTAGAGCACATCATGCCCTTCGGCCTGGAGTTTCAGTCCGCCCGGCGTATCGGTAACGCCTTTGCCGCCATCGTTCCCCCCGTCGATGCCGGAGTTCGGGCCACCCCAAACCTGCGTAATCTTTTGGTTGGTATGTGCTTTTTTACCGTTTAGATACAGCGTCACCATTGCCGGTTCGGTGCGTTTACCGTCTTTGAAACGAGCGGCCCGGAATTCGATATCATAGGCATTCCATTTCCCGATACCATTGTACAGTTTGTAGGGCGAGGGGGACTCGTTGATGACCGCACCTAAGCCGTGGCTGGTGGTATCGCCATCGAAAATCTGAATCTCGTAGCGGTTCTGCAGATAGACACCGCTGTTGCCGCCCGCTTTGCTCACATAGAATTCCACATGCAGCCGGAAATCCCGAAAGGTTTCTTTGGTCACAATGTCGGCCGCACCATACAGGCCACCCGCAGCTGCCGGATCATTCGTATTCATGACCGTACCGCTACCCGCCGGATCTTGCTCAATCTTCCACTTGATGGGCAGACTGGCCTTAAGCCGAGGCCCTTCCCAGTACGTCCACTTTTCATCGAGCATCTTCTTCGAGCCATCGAAGAGCACTTCGGCACCTTTGGGCACTTTGACCCCAACGCCAACCGGCTCTTTGGCGTTGGGAATCATAGCTACGCTGGCGCCCAGAAGCAGTAAGGCAGGCAGTACAGCAAACTGTGTATTTCTGAAGAGTTTCATAAGGGCAAATTTGATTTGATAGTAACGTGTCCTCCTGTAAGGATATCCGTCTTAGAATTTACCCGCCAAAGCGTCGGGCCAGAGGCCCTATGATAGGACACACTCGGCAAAGCCAAGCGTGAACGTTGCGTATCGTTAAACTCTAATCGAGAGACCAAGCCTCCATGTTCACGCTTGGCTTCGCCGAGTGTGTCCTATCATAGGGCCTCCGGCCCGTAAATCACTACTATTAAAACCTAAAAAACATGTCTGAATTTTTAAAAGCTAATACAGAAGATGCACCCTACTTTATCACGTTAACAACTGTAGGTTGGATAGACATCTTCACTCGGCAAACGTATTGCTATGAGCTTATCAAAAACTTACAGTTTTGCCAGCAGGAACGTGGCTTAGAAATTTACGCGTACGTCATTATGTCAAGTCATATCCACATGATTGTTCGGCGGCAGGTACAACATGGCTTATTGAGTAATCTGCTACGAGATTTCAAAAGTGCGACGGCCAAAAAGCTCATCAAGTTGATTGATGAAAATCCCGAAGAAAGTCGAAAGGGATGGCTGATGCATTTGTTCAAGTATTATGCAAACGTTGAAAAACAAAATCGTGAGCTTATGTTCTGGCAAAAGACATCGCACCCGATGGAGCTTTTTTCCAGGAAAATGATTGACCAGAAACTCAGCTATATTCATTGGAATCCGGTGAAAGCGGGTATTGTTCTGGAGCCTCATCAATATTTGTTCAGCAGTGCCTGTCCTGAATCTCCATTGGTTGTTCTGGACGCTTATTGATACATGAAATACGGGGCAGATACGGGCCGGAGGCCCGTGTAACTAACCTTTCTGCCACAACAAAAAATAACCAACTATCCAGGCAGTTAACGCCGTCAGGCCATGAATCCAGGCCGTAGTTAACACTGCCGCTGGTGATGTCAGCACAATGATCATATCGCCAACCGGCGTCAACGATCCAATTAAAAACAGAGTAGCGAGGGGTTTGCGCCAACCCGCTATGGTGAACGCTGTGAAAAACAAGCCGGACGTCAGATCGCGAATGCCTTTAATGTAATGAAACGATTCATTCGGTTGGGCGTATAGGAGTCCGAATCCGAGTTCAGCCTGCTCGGGCAGGAGCAAAAAACGGCCGCCAATAAAGATAAGTGCGGCACCGAAGAAATAGCCGATGAGTTTGGCCCAGAGGGGCAGTTTTTCTGTAAGCATCGTTGTATGAATTAGTGACGCAACAAAGGTCCTAGTCCGTACAGACGTATGCATTCACCTAGGTGAAGATCGATCAATACTGTTTGCCCGCCCGCTGGGCCCGAATTCGACTGAGTGACTGCGGCTTAATCCCGACATACGAAGCGATAACGTATTGGGGCACTCGCTCCTGCAAATCGGGGAAACTGTGCAGAAACGTATCGTAGCGTTCTTCGGCGGTTTCTTTGTAAAACGAGGTAAGCTTTTGCAACATACCGACGAATAACTCCTCCGCAACCAGCCGCCCAAACTTTTGCCCTTCGTGCAGTCGATCATACAGCCGTTGGAGATTATCGTAACTGATAACCAGCAGCGAGGTATCTTCAATGGCCTGAATGAATCGAGTTGAAGGCGTCTTGGTTAGAAAGCTCTCGTAATTGCAGGTGAACTGCTGCTCGGGCGAGAAATCATACGTATGTTCCTGCCCGTCATCAAGAATATAATAACGCAACAGCCCCTGCGTCACAAACCCAACATGTCGACAAACATCGCCCGCTTGTAGAAAAAAATCATTAGCCGGTATATGCCGAGGTTCAAACAGCGAAGAAATGATCGACTCTTCCGCCTGAGGAACAGTTATCCAATGACGGATAGCTCGCGTTAATACTGTGTAGTCTGTGTTCATGGATTTCTATGGCGTCGATCTGGCGCGAGTATTCACTCGCGCCAGTAATTTACATCCACTCCCAGGCACTTTGGTACGCATCGAGCCCTTCAGAATACGCAATAAAATCAGCGTAAAACGGGAACCCGGCTAACGTAGCACTGTCGCCGACGATGATCAATTTCTTGCGGGCGCGAGTCATGGCTACGTTCATTCGGCGGATGTCGGATAGAAAACCAATTTCCCCTTCGGCATTGCTTCGGGTCATGGATATGTAGACAATATCCCGTTCCTGTCCCTGAAAACTATCAATCGTATTCACCGAGATTTTATCCCCATAAGTCAGCAAATCAGGGGCGCTCAACAACTGGTCTTTCAGAATATTTATCTGTTGTTTGTAGGGCGAAATGATAGCGATCGTCGGAAAGTCCTGTTTCGAATAGCGCGTGCTGAGGCCTTCTACCAATTGGGTTAAATGCTTGATCAACAGCGCGGCTTCTTCGGGATTTGTCGAACTGGTACCTTCCAGTTTTTCGTCGAAACCACAACCGGCGGTATCCACAAATACCAGGGATGTATCGCCATCGAACAACGAATGGCGGGCCACAGAAGCATGCGCTCGTACCTTGTTCTCGTAAAATACCTGCGACGAATAGCCCATGATGTGCTCGTGCATTCGGTATTGCTCGTCCAGTAGCGTAACCGCTTCGGGGTGCAGCGTCACGCATTTTTCGAGCAGGGTTGTACTCAAGCCTTTCCGGGCCGCTTCGGCCGATTTGATGGTGGGCGACAACTGGCAGTGATCGCCCGCTAACACAACTTTCTGCGCTTTCAGAATGGGTACCCAGCAGGCGGGTTCCAACGCCTGCCCAGCTTCATCAATCACAACCGTATGGTAGGTCAGATTCCGAACTGTATAATGATTTGCCCCAACCAATGTTGCCGTAATCACCTGTGCTTTTGCCACCAGATCATCAATAATGTACTGTTCCGAATTACCGACTTCCTTCATAATCCGGTGGGCCTCATCGAACAGGGCTTTGCGTTGATCACGTTCGGCTTTGCCAAAATTGCGCTTGTACTTATGCGCCATATTCTTGAACTCATTGGCCTGCTTTTTCAGTTTCTTGGCCTCCTTCATGTAGGGATGCTCGCTCATTTTATGATCCAGCGTTAGCGCCATTAATCGCTCCGATACACGAGCCGGATTGCCCACCCGAAGCACGTTTAGCCCTTCGTCGTGCAGCTTTTCACTCAGCAAATCGACGGCGGTATTGCTGGGGGCAACTACTAAAATCTTCTTATGATCCTGCGCGATCAGGGCTTTGATTGCCTGCACCAGCGTTGTGGTCTTGCCCGTACCTGGAGGCCCATGCACGATAGCCAGCTCATTGGCCGACAGTATTTTACCAACTGCCGAAACCTGACTGGGATTCAGTTTTGGTAAATGTAAGGTCGGGATTTCTGGATGGAAAGTAGGTGATTTCTCTCCGGTCAGAATCGAAATCAAACGGTTATCAGACTTCTCACCCAGGGCGTTAGCCTGTTTAAGGGCCTCCTCCATTTCGTTGTAGCTGTTATCATCGAACAGCACTTCAACGCCTAGTTTCCCATCCCGCGACCAGTCGGGCAGTTCATCTACCTTCAGGGTTATTTTGAGCCGATTGCCACTCTGGTGCGAAATCGTTCCTTCGACCCGGTCGGTTTTAGGGTCGTGATTACTAAAAAACACGGCGGGCATGCCAAATCGGAGCTGGTGCGGTATATCCTGATGCGTCGTCCGTTCAACTTCTACCGTCAGGTAATCACCCCGGCTCATTTCTGAACCCCGGATAGCGATTGGATACCAGGTTAATCCGTTGGCCCGACGTTCAGCAACGGAGGTTGTTTCGGTGAGTTTACGGTATTGAGTACGGTCTTCTTCTCGTTCAACCTTGAGTAAATCAAGCAGATTTTTAAAATAATCCATTCACAAAGGTAGCGACTTCGCGGGACTAGCCTTCCAGAATCCAACACATCGCAAGAAACTGGCATCCCGATATTTTCTATCAATAAAATTCAAATAGAGCAAATTTTACACTTCTTTTTCGCTTCTGTTTGGCTGCTTTTAGTCGATTCAAAGTGAAATTACAGTTGTTGTGCTTATACTTGTGTAGAATCTTCCAAAAGCTAGAATACAATCATGAATCGACTTTGTTGTCTGCTACTGATACTCCTATCAGTGTGCTCGTCTGCACAAACGCCAGATTCAACCTAGTTTAGAAATAACTACACGAAAAAGGAGCCAATGCGGGATAGCACGAGGTTGTTCTGCCTGTGAGCAAGTAACCTGTGTAGAGACGCAATCCCTTGCGTCTCCCTGACCGGATGGTTTTTGCTGACGCATGAGGAGACGCAAGGGATTGCGTCTCTACAAAACACCTTCCTCATTATGACCAAACCGCTTCTCTTACTCGCCTGCGCCCTACTAACCAGCCCTATATCTTTCGCGCAAGCCCCACCCGATACCCTGGCCGCCAAAGTCGATAAGCTATTTTCGGAATGGAACGGGACCGGACGCCCTGGCGCGGCTGTGGGTGTTGTGCATGGTGGCAAATTGATTTATGCCAAAGGTTTCGGCGATGCCGACATTGAAACGGGCGCGCCCATTACGCCCACAACGATTTTCCACGTAGCATCTGTCTCCAAGGAATTTACGGCTTATGGAATCGTGCTGCTGGCGCAGGAAGGCAAGCTTTCCCTTGATGATGATATTCACAAATATCTGCCCGAGGTGCCGGATTTTGGTCAGAAAATCACCATTCGCCACCTGATTCACCACACTAGTGGCCTGCGCGATCAGTGGGCTTTGCTGACCATGGCGGGTTGGGGTATGAGCGACGTGATTACCAAAGAGCACATTTTCAACCTCGTTCGGCGACAGAAAGAACTGAATTTCATACCCGGAGCCGAATCATTATACTGCAATACGGGCTATACGCTACTGGCCGAAATTGTGGCGCGTGTCGGTAAACAGCCCTTTCGGGAGTGGATGAAACAGAAGGTATTTACACCCCTGAGCATGAAAAATACGCTGTTCTACGACGATGATGAACGCATTGTAAAAGGCAGAGCCTATTCGTTTCATAGATCATTTGACATGTCGGCAGGTTTCTTTAAGAAAAGCGTACTCAGCTATGCCAACGCCGGAGCGACCAGTTTATTCACAACCGTAGAAGATCTGGCTAAATGGATCAATAATTTCAAGAATCCTACCATCGGCAATGCCGCCACGATGACACAAATGCTACAGCGTGGCCAGTTGACCAATGGAGATTCCATCCCCTATGCGTTTGCGCTGGTACACGGCACCCATAAAGGCGTAGCCTATTACGGTCACAACGGGGCCGACGCCGGTTTCCGATCCAGCATCAGCTATTTCCCAAAAGAAGATTATGGGTTCATTGTGCTAAGCAATCAGGCCGAAGCGAATCCGACCGCCAAAGTACTGGAAATGGCCGACCTGTATCTGGCACCTTATCTACAGAAAACCAAAGAGGCTCCAGCTCCACCCAAACCAGCCACAACGGATACCAAGTCCGATAAGATCGTAAACGCGGACTATATCGGTCGGTATTACAGCCCGGAATTAGAAACGATTTACACCATCCGGCAGAAGGGTGATGCGCTCGAACTGGTGCATGTGCATCATGGCGAGGTAGCGCTGAAGCCTGTCGATAAAGACAAATTCTCGACAGGCTGGTGGTTTGCCTCAACGATCGACGCTGTCCGAAATCCCAAAAATGCCGTTGCCGGTCTGCGTATCTCCAACGGTCGTGTTCGGAACCTGTGGTTGATGCGTTTGCCCGATGGTTTCGACGCCGACAAGCCGCCTGTGGCGGGGAAATGACCCGTGTAGCCGTGATGTCAGGTTCTTCAACCTGACACGTGAGGTTTCTCAAAACCTAACGGTGCGAATAGTAGGTTTTGAGAAACCTCACGTGTCGGTTAGAGTAACCGACACCACGGCATACCACAGCAGAACGCATCACACTCCATCAACATTACCATCTTTACAACCTGAACTATACATCAATGAACATCCCCCCACTGTATGCCCTAAAACATATTTCCCTCCTGACCATAGGCTGTTGCTGGCTAACAGCCTCATCCGTTATAGCCCAGCAAAAACCCATTCCCAAACCCGAAGAAACGCTTGGGTTTCCGGTAGGCGCTGATTTCCATCTGGCTACCTACGAGCAATCGCTGGCCTATTTTAAGAAACTCGATGAAGCCAGCGATATGGTCAAACTGGTGCATGTCGGCGAAACCTCAGAAGGTCGCCCCTGGTATTTTGCCCTGATTTCCTCGAAGAAAAATCTCGATAACATCGACAAATACCGGGCTATTGCGCAACGACTGGCGCACCCGGCCGGACTTACCGACGACGAAGCCAAAAAGCTGTCGATGGAAGGAAAACCGTTGGTACATATTGATGGCGGTTTGCACGCATCCGAAGTGGCAGGGGCACAACACACCATTTCGCTGGCCTACGACATGCTCAGCAAAGCCGACGACCCCAAGATCAGGAACATTCTGGATAATGTGATTCTGCTACTCTGGCCGTCGCTCAACCCCGACGGCCAGACGATGATTGGCGATTGGTACAAATCAAATGTGGGCACGCCTTTCGAGGTGGCTCCTCCCCCGTTCTTGTACCAGAAATACGTTGGCCATGACAACAACCGCGACGCCTACATGCTCAACATGATCGAGTCGCGGGTGGTGGCGCGTACCTGGCGCGAGTGGGAGCCGAATATCATTTTTGTGCACCACCAAACCTCGCCTTTCCCAACACGCATCTGGTTGCCACCCTTTGCCGAACCGATTGCGTCGCAAACACCGCCTATCATTGCCCGAGAAGTGAATATGATCGGGATGGCGATGGCGCAGGCACTGGAAAGTAACGGCCAAAAGGGAGCCACGCACATGGGCACGGGCTTCGATGCCTGGTATCCCGGCTATATCGATTACATGCCCGTGCTGCAAAACATTCCGGCTTTCTGGACCGAAACGGCTTTATACAACTACGCGACCCCCCATTTTTACACCGTTCGCGATTTTCCGCAGGACAAAAAAGAGTTCCGGGTCGAGTCGTTGTATTCCAGTCCGTGGCCCGGTGGCTGGTGGCGCATCAGTGATGCGATGGCGTACATGGAAACGGCCTCCCTGGCCACGCTCGATTATGCCGCCAAATACGGTGATGTGCTTCTGTACAACCGCTACCAATCGGGGCGAAACACGATCAAAAAATACGAACAGGAACCTCCTTATGCGTACTTTATTCCGCAAAAACAACGCGATCCTGCCCGACCCGCAGAGCTTCTCCGTCGATTAGCGTTTCACGGAATTCGCATTGGTCAGCTCTCGAAAGATGTTGCCTTTGACGGACGGAATTACGCTAAAGGAACCTGGGTGATACCCATGAATCAGGAATACGGTGAATTGACCAAACAACTGCTCGATGTACAGGCGTACCCCGATTTGCGCGAATTTCCCGGCGGCCCACCTGAACAACCGTATGATGCCGCCGGCTGGACACTTCCCCTGCAATTTGAACTGAATGTAATCCCAGCCATAACCCCTTTATCTGACGAGCTGAAAAGCGCTATTCAGCTAGTAAACGGAACGGGTAAAGACTGGAAAACCGATGATAAGAAGGATGCAACTCCAGCGGATTTTGTAACAGGCATCGGCTTTGACACGAACCCGGTTTCGGCGGGGATTAAAACCCCAGAAGGAAAACTAACAGGTACGGGCGCGGTGGTGTTGGTCAATCCGGCCGAAAATAATGCGTTTAAAGTAATTACCCGATCATTGAAAGCAGACGCGTCGGTCAAATTCAATAAGGAGAACCAACGGTATGCTATCAGCGGGCTGGCCAGAACAACCTTGGAGTCCTGGATTAAGGACTTAGGCGTCACCGCAGAACTGACCGCTAACACGGCCGGGGCAACGGTGAAACCCCGCATTGCCATTTACAAACCCTGGACCGCCAGCATGGACGAAGGCTGGTCGCAGTGGATTCTGGAGCAGTTCGAATTCCCGTTTGTCGTCATCAACAATACCAACGTGCTGGCCAGCGACCTCAGCGACCGTTTCGACGTAATCCTGATGGCGTCCGATCGGCCCCGGAACATCAAAGATGGTTTCGCGAAAGGAGCCGTGCCGCCCGCTTACGAAGGTGGGTTAGGAACTCTGGGGGCTGCGAACCTGGCCAATTTTGTAAACCAGGGTGGAACGCTCGTCTGCCTGAATGAGAGCAGCGATTACGCCATTGAAGCGCTCCACTTACCCGTGAAAAACGTTGTGGCGGGTGTCAATCCTAAAGACTTCTTCACGGGCGGTTCGATACTGGAAGTAGAAACCGATCCCACGCATCCGGTCATGGCCGGTATGCCTACCCGAGCCGCTGTTTTTGTGGACGATAGTCCCGTTTTTACAACCCTTGAGGGTTTCAAAGGCCAGGCTTTGGCCAAGTTTGCCACGAGTGGTTCGCCCTTGCGGTCAGGTTATTTGCTGGGTGAAAAGTATTTACAAGGCTATGCCGCTTCGCTGGATGTAAAACAGGGCAAGGGGCACGTCATTCTGCATGGTTTCCGACCTCAGTGGCGTGGGCAACCGTTGGGAACCTATCGGGTACTGCTTAATTCAGTGCTGTACGGTGGTGAGATCACCAGAGGCACATACGGAACGCCGGAGTTCTGGAAAGCTCCCGCGGTAGCAGTGAAGCCGTAAGTGAACTGGGTGGCGTTCAGTGTTTCGGGCTGTCGCTCCCAGTCAGAGACTACGCCGAACACCATCCAGCAAATACTCTAATCCATTCAGCTTGATTTCGTACATGGTTTGCAGCAACATGCCCAGCTTGCCAGCCGGAAAACCTTTTTGTACGAACCACTCCAAATACGAAATGGGTAACGACTTGATCAGATGCCCTTTGTACTTGCCAAAGGGCATCTGATAGTGGAGTAATTCTTTTAACAGTTCGGGGTTGCCGTGGGCTGGTTCTATTGCCATGTTTCGTTCTCTTCGCGTTCTCGCTTGGCTACGCCGAGTGAGGACTATTCTTTCAAGGGCCTCTGGCCCGTTTGATACAATTATTGTACTTCTCCGGCCAGAGGCCGTTAAACCAATAGCCCCCACTCGGCGTAGCCAAGCGAGAACTAACCTTCAGAACATCTAATTAGCTCACTGCCGATTCCAGCAGTCTTATCGTACCCGCCGTGGCGTCAATTTCGGTGTCGATGCCCAAAGGAACGGTAAATTTATCACGAATATGGCCAATCATGGCTCCCGAATAAGCCGGTTTGTTTAATGGAATAATATGCTCGGTGAGCACATCATCTAATGTCAACGAGCCGTAGCCACCGCTTCCGGGGCCACATTCGCTGCATTTACCGAAAACGAATCCCGAAATCTGATCCAGAATACCCGCCAGTTTGAGGTGCGTCAACATTCGATCCATGCGGTAAACGTCCTCGTGCGTGTCTTCAACAAACAAGATCGTGTTTTTCCAATCGGGCAGATACGACGAACCAACCAGATGACTCAATACAGTCAGGTTACCCCCTACGAGTCGACCACGAGCCAGACCCGGATGAATCGTGGTGATTCGATTCTCAACCTGCGTCAGGTTATCGCCTTTTTCGGTGGGGTTGCGCATGGTTACCAGCTCGCCTTCGATCAGTACCCGCTTGAACCAGTCAACCGTGTACGCATTGAACGTCGCGGACCCAACAGGCCCATGCATCGTCACCAGGCCGGTTTTGGCATAAATGGCCAGCAGCAAGGCCGTAATATCGCTATAGCCAATCAGAATTTTCGGATTGCGTTGAATCAGGTTGTAGTCAAGCAGAGGGAGCAATCGGGCGCAGCCCCAACCGCCATGAATCGCCATGACCGCCTTAATACGTTGGTCATCGAACAGCGCATGTAAATCCGAAGCGCGGTCGGCATCTCGTCCGGCGAGGTAGCCGTAGCGGTCGTAGATGTGCGGGCCCAGTTTCGTTTGGAACCCAAGCGCAGCCAGTGACTCTTGCGCAATCTTCACCGTTTCCTGACTGTAGGCTGGTGCCGCCGGACAAAATAGCCCAATCGTATCACCGGGTTTCAAGCGATTAGGCTTTATAAGCGCAGGTGCCGACTGGGTGTCGGTTAACGACAGAAAAGGTGCCAGCGTCGTGGCCTGAAGGAATGAACGACGTGAAGACATCGGCTATAAAAAGGTTCGTCAGTTGCTGAAAGATAGCGGAAAACAGGCTATCGGTCAAGCGAACAAAGTAGCTTGGCGATCCATCTACCTTTTAGGTTGATAACGAAAGACTTACTTTCAATCTGACTACCAAACCAACCAAACTAGCTATGCTAACCAAAACACATTTACGATTCGTACGCTTCGTTTTCGCTTTCCTGAGTCTGCTTGGGGCATTATCTACGGTCCAGGCGGCTGCTCCCATGACAACCATCTCGCAACTAACTGCCGATTGGCAGCGTGCCAAAGAGTACACGAAAGAGTATCTGGATGCGATGCCAGAAGATGGCGTAAACTTCAAACCAACTCCCGAAATTCGGAGCTTTGCCGAGCAGATGTTGCACCTGTCGGCAGCTAACTACAATTTTGGTGCATTGGCCAGTGGCAAACCGAATCCGATGCAGGGTAAAAAACTGGAAGAAATGGCTGAGTTTAAAACCAAAGCCGCTCTCACCAAAGCGGTTATGGACAGCTACGATTTCATGATCGACGCCGTGAAAGGCATGACCGATGCGCAATTGGGGGAATCGGTGAAAATGGGACAGCGAGAAATGACGAAAGAAGTCGTTCTGTCGAAAGCCTTTGAACACCAAACCCACCATCGGGGACAATGCACTATCTACATTCGGATGAAAGGCGTTAAGCCACCGCAAGAAAAATTGTTTTAATCACAAAAACGATGAAGGCCCGCCACTAGCGGGCCTTCATCGTTTTAACGTATAGCGTACCAAGTGGAAAGGGTAGCCGACGAAAACATCCACAACAAAACATCGGTTATTAGCTAACCTGCCTACACTGACAATTTGGTTTGCAGCCAATTGGTTATTTTCCAGTTAATGAGAACACCACCATCACACTGTTATTTCATTGCGCTGAGCCTTTTGGGACTACTGACACAATGCCAGACAAAAAAGCCCGATGCGCCCAAAGCCGAGGGGTTTGACCCACCCATTCCACAAACGATGTCGTATGTGGCCGGACCAATTACGTTTCAGTTAACGGAATTACAGGAGAAAATCAATAAGGAACTTGACCCGGTATTGGTGGGTAATCAGTCGAAAGACGGCAAAACGAAAGGAATTATTTCGTTTCGTGTCAAACGCCTGGGTCCCGTTCATGTTGAATACGCCGATCAGCAGATAAAACTCTCGGCACCCCTACAAATGTGGCTCACAAAACCGTTCAGCCGGGATACGACTCCGCCTAAAAATCCTTTTTGTGCCATAAATGTCAATTTCAAAAGTCCACTGAGCGTTACGCCCAATTGGCGACTAGCCAGCCATACAAACTTCACAAATTATACGTGGATTGTTCAACCCAAAGTTCTCGGCTTTTCGCTGACGCAACTGGTTCAGAACCTGCTGGAAAAGCATAAGACGGCAATCGAAATGGCCATTGATTCGGCGGTTTATAAGGAGTTACGACTCGATAAAATGGTGGCTCCCATCTGGCATGATATGCAAACTCCGCTGCTGATTGACAAGGATTACGGTCTGTGGCTAACTCCCCGGCCCGTCAGTGTTGTGGCTGGTCCGGTGAGTGGCGATGGGAAACAATTAACCACGCCTGTTCGGATTGCTTTGGAAACGAAAACGGAGCTAAAGCCAACGTCGCCCGTACACGCGCGGACACCGTTACCATTGTTACAAAAGCGAGACGAAGTTTCACAACTATCGGATTTGCACCTCATGAGTTTTATCCCCTACGCCGACATTAACCGGATGCTGGAACTGACCGTTCAAAACAAGAAACTGGCGCTGGGCAGCCTGACGATAAAGCATATATCGGTCTATGGAGGGCAACATTCCCTGATCGTAAAAGCTGATCTGGATGGACTTATGGACGGAACCGTTTATTTACGCGGCAAACCTACTTTTGACACCTTAACCAATACCCTAAAAATCAACAATTTAGATTTCGATGCAGCATCGGGGAATATTCTATCAAAAAGCACAGGAGCGGTATGGCACGATGGGTTACGCAACTTACTGGAAAAGTTGCTGATCATCCGTTTAGGCGATGACATTGCCAAGTTGCCCCAGACAATCAACCAGGCTTTTGAAAAAGGGGGAGCTGGCAAGAAAACGGATCTGGGTATAAAATCTTTTCGGTTCACACCCCAGAAAATAGCGATTCGGCCCGATGGCATTCAGGCATTGATTAATGTAGAATCAAAAGTCCTATTGAAGGTAAATCAGTTATAAACGTTGCTCGAACGCTGGCGCGAGCATTGGCTCGTGCCAGCGAAAACCAAACACAACATGATTGTTCTGATCAGTATACTAGTATTGATAATTGGCTGGTTTGGCTGGCAGTATCTACAACGGAAGCAGGTAGATGAACAACCTTTACCGACCAACTATCCGCAATTATTACAAGCGCATGTATCCTATTATCAGGATTTGAGTGCGGAAAGAAAAAAGGTATTTGAGGATCGGGTCAATCAGTTTCTGAACCATATCAAAATTGAAGGGGTAGGTACAACGGTCAATGATCTCGATAAAGTTTTAGTAGCCAGTAGTGCCATCATCCCTATCTTCGGCTTCGACGACTGGTATTACCCACTAACGAATGTGCTGCTCTACGAAGGCAGCTTCAACGCCGATTACCAGACTACCGGAGAGGGCCGAAATATTCTGGGTATGGTCGGCGAAGGTGGTGCCTTGCAAAGTACAATGGTGCTATCGAAACCAGCATTGCACGAGGGTTTTGCTAACGAAAGCAGCAAAGGCAATACAGGTATCCATGAATTTGTGCATCTGCTCGATAAAGTTGATGGTGCCACGGATGGCTTACCAGAATACCTTTTGACAAAAGACCACATTAAACCGTGGCTGCAACTGATTCATAAGAGCATCAACGACATCAAAGCCAATCACTCGGATATCAACCCCTACGGCATCACCAACGAAGCGGAGTTCTTCGCCGTCGTATCCGAGTATTTCTTCAAACGTCCTGATTTATTACAGGAAAAACACCCGGAACTGTTCGCAAGGCTGGAAGAGATTTTCCGCCAGAATCCGCTGGAAGAATAGGGTGCCGGTGCCAGCATTTGCCCGTGCCTTTTAACATAGTCAGCATTCGCTGACGTCCGTTCTCGCTTGGCTACGCCAAGTGAGTCCTATTATTTCAAGGGCCTCTGGCCCGTTTTTAACGTGTTACTCCGGCCAGAGGCCGTTAAAGCAATAGTCCTCACTCGGCGTAGCCAAGCGAGAACGTGAGAACGTGAAGCCTACACTAGTGAATACTGGTGAAAATGAAAAGGCACAAGCCAATGCTCGCGCTAGTTCACGACTCTACTGCTTCTCCAGCTTTTTCAACTCGTTCTGGATGTATGCTTTCGATAGCCAGTTCGTTCCCATCATCACCCCTTCAATATTTTTGGTTTGTGTGATGTCTGTCAACGGGTTGCCACTCAACAGCACCAGGTCCGACACGTTGCCGGTTTTGATCGTGCCCCAATCTGGTTTGTTGTGAACCTATTCGGGTTGGTTCTGATTTTGACTAATAGCCATCAGCTCGGTAAATTTATTCAATTCAGCACGAATAACCGACGAGTGTTAGCTTCTGTAAAACGATCTGCTTTATGAAAATCAACGCAATTATAACGGGTGCCACCGGCATGGTCGGCGAAGGTGTCCTAATGGAATGCCTGCAACATCCAGATGTGGAACAGGTGCTGGTGATCAACCGAAAACCGGGTGGCGTATCGCATCCCAAACTGAAAGAAATTATCCACAAGGACTTCTTCAATCTGAAACCCATCGAGAGTCAACTGAGTGGTTATAATGCCTGCTTTTTCTGTCTGGGGGTATCGTCCGTCGGCATGAAGGATGAAGAATACAAGCACATGACCTACGATCTGACCATGAACTTTGCCAATCTTCTGGCAAAACTCAACCCTGATCTGACCTTCGAGTATGTGTCGGGTGGTGGCACCGATAGTACGGAGAAAGGCCGTCTGGCGTGGGCGCGGGTAAAAGGGGCCACCGAAAATGCGCTGATGCGGCTATTCAAAAACGCGTATATGATGCGGCCGGGATTCATGAAAGCCACGCCCGGACAGAAAAACGTGAAGAGTTATTATAAATACCTGGACTGGCTATATCCTATTGGAAGAGCGCTTTACCCAGCAGGCTTTTCAACCTTGCAGGAACTGGCACTGGCCATGATCAAATCGGCGACGATTGGGTACGAAAAGCAAATTCTGGAGGTGAAGGACATTGTGGCCTTGGCGAAACGATAATATTTAAATAACCACAGAGGCACAGAGAACACAGAGAAAAAAAGAGTTTAATTTTTCTCTGTGTTCTCTGTGTCGCAACGGCGCACCGCTCTGTGGTTAACTATTTTTTAGTGGGAAAGGCCGATTTTGCACTTCCCTGACCTCAACGGTGGCGTCATAATCGAGGGTTGGGCAGGCTTTGGCCATTTCTACGGCCTCCTCCAGATTAGCCGCCAACACGCGAATGACACTGGACATTCGAAAATCAGCATCGGCCACAAACCCCTGACTAATGGTTCGCTCCGCCCCCGAAACCACAAATCCCGGCTGGGTAATCAGGCTACTTCCGACAAAAACTCCCTGCTCTGTCCATCGCTGAATCAGGTTGCCCCAATTTTCGGTATTGAGCGTTTGTTGCTCCGGTGTTAAGGTCTTCCCTATCCCGAATCGTATCAAAAAAACATACTCGTTCATGCTCGTTCTCGTTTTGTTTACGGCCTGGTTGGCTGATACAAAACTAGATGCATGAGCAAGCTGAGAATTGTAAAAAATCACTGACTTACATATAGAACCGCACCGGCGGACCGGCTGATTTTTATGATTCAAAAGATAAGTTATGATTTTATAAATAATTCGTAACAAAGCTATCTTATGACCGAAAGAAAATCGTAATCAATCATAACAATCAGCGTCATCTGCGTTCCTTTTCACCAATATCCTCCCGATTGAAAGAAAAGGTGAGGCACTTGCCCGGTAAACGTCCTGAAGTCTTTTATGAAATGAGCCTGATCAAAGTAGCCCGCCTGATGGGCGATTTCGGTAAGACTCTGCTCCGGCGAATACTGATTGATAACCGATCGTAGTCGTACGATTCTCGAAAACTGTTTCGGTGAGGTGCCTACCATTCGTCGGAACCGTTTCTCGAAAGGGTCCTGACTAATGGGCAGATCGGCCAGTAAGTCGTTGATACGAACAGTGCCTTTAGAAAGCTGGATCTGTTGAATGGCCTTTCTTATCAGCAGATCGGTTAACGTTTCATGCAGTCTGGATACCAGGAACTGCTCTACAATCGTAACTCGTTGTCGATTCGTTTTAGCTTCAGCCAACCGCTCCTCCAACTCGCTTACAGTCCGACGCGGAATAAGCTCTTCCAGGGCCGCACTAAGGCCAAACAATTCGTGCAAGGATTCTTTAAACAAGGCCGACGCGCCCCCTTCGTTGAAAATGACCAACAGTGTCGCTGTTTGTTGGGCATAGTCGACCAAACGCAATGAGTTTCGTAAGCCCGTTATCACCGCTGTTGGCATTGATGTTTTGCCCGTCCCTTCCGCATATCGAACGTTTCCTTTGTATCTGAACGCCATGACAATAGACGTGCCGGGCAATAGTTTATTAACCATCCCCTGTTCACTCTCAATGATCATGAACGTCTTGATAAATGGTCGCAGACGATCAACGGGCAGAAATCGCTCTGTTTTCATTTTCGCGTTTCAACTAGACAAGATTCACTCAATCACCGAGACAATAACGTAATTGTCGTTCCGGGTAATTCCATAGAGCACCTGTTTGTTTTTGCTGCTTCGGTCAATAGCAAACGCCTGCCCTTCGCTGAGGGTCGGAATGGTTTTCACATATTGCAGAGTATGTCCTCGCTCAGGAAGTTTTAGCACATACAGTTCGGGTTTATCGTGACCTGTGCAATAAATCAGGCCATCAGATCCCCAGGTTCCGCCCGATGTGCTATAAGGCGCAAAGGCTTGCAGCACATTCGCCGGAAATGCCCAGGACTCCAACTGCTGCCAATTCTCACTGAATTTAACGAGCGTGGTCCAGCGATTATCGCGCCCTTCGGCCATCGACTTGTTTGAGTAATTGGCAAAGGCTACCCACCAATAACCCTCATGAAAATCAGCCCAGGTCATAGAGCCAGGAAACAACCCAAAACTATGACTCCCAATGTGTCGAAGCGTTCGTGTATCGAAAATCTCAATAGAACTCGCCATGGGTACGTCGGGGTAATTCGAGTGGGTGCAATAGAGCTTCTGGCCAATCACGACCCCACTGTTCATGTGCTTTAACAGACCCGTCGTATCGCTCCAGGCCGCAACCTGCTTTCCGTCAGCTTTTGTATGTTTCGTCAGCGAATGGTTGTTAATAACGTAAAAATGTGCCTGATCGACAGCAACGCCCTGCTGCACCTGGGCTAATTGAAACCGACGAATTTCGGTCGCCTTCTGAGCCATACTTGCCATTGAACTAGTTAGATATAGCAATAAAATGGCTATTCTGAGTAATAGGTGAAACTGCATTGTTTTTAGGTGAAACTGCATTGTTTTTTTGACAGGATTAACAGGATTTTACAGCCGGGCCGACGTTTCAGATTATTTAGTCGTAATTAGGCACTACATCTTGTAAATCCTGTTAATCCTGTCAAAAAAATTAAGCCATTGTGTCGAAACCGCTTCCCATTCTCTATCAATCTCCCGAGTTAGTCGCGATCAATAAACCACACGGACTGTTGGTTCACCGGTCCATGATTGCCAGCGATGCCAGTGAATTTGCCGTACAGATTCTCCGCGATCAGTTGGGTCAACGTGTGTACCCCGTTCACCGGCTGGATCGAAAAACGGGAGGTGTGCTCCTCTTCGCGCTAACCGAATCCATGAATTCCATCATGCAGCAGCAGTTTATGGGCGCACTGGTAGACAAAAAATACATCGCCATCGTACGCGGCTATACACCCGATGAACAGACCATCGATTATGCACTTCGAAATGATGAAACGGGCGTATCTCAGGATGCTGTTACCCACCTAAAAACACGTCAACGCACCGAAATCCCCCTACCCTTCGGGAAACACCCTACCTCCCGCTATTCGCTGGTTGAACTAACCCCAACTACCGGGCGAATGCACCAGTTGCGCAAGCACATGGCGCACATTCTCCACCCCATTATCGGCGATCGGCCCCACGGCTGCAATAAGCAGAACAAGTTATTCAAGGCCCATTTTGAGATGAACACGATGCTATTACACGCTCAGAAGCTTGAGTTTGTGCATCCTGTTACGTCGGAACAGATTACCATTACGGCACCTTTTCAGGCGGAGTTTGAGCGGATGTTGGGGGAGTTGTTTGGGGGAGCCGAAAGATTAATGCAGATAGTTTAGCTGCCGGAATGCTTCTCGTACGGCCTCTTTAAATTTTTGGTATGAAGGCAACAATGCCAAACGCTCCAGGCTAACCATTGCGCCCAGCGGTTCATATAAGTCACTAATAGAAACCTGATTACGGCTACGCCTTGCTCGGTGATCAAACGCGAGTCGGATAGCTTCCTTAATGGTCTCTTTGGGGTCGGCTACGCTTTCTGGCGAACGTATCAGCCCTAATTGTGCGTCTGTTTTGTCCGTACCGATTTCGGCTTTTAATGCATCCTTATCAGCCAGCATCCATGCTTCGGTCATCCGAACAGGAACAATTGCAACCATATTAGGATTTATTTGTGGAGCTAATTTGAGTCGCGTATATACAAAAGCCGGAGCAATTCGATTGTTAAATGTTTCAGTGTCGCGATCATCGTCAGCATCGGTATGTACGCAGAGAACCATCAGCTTATCAGTTTCTGCTGACTTGGCTGCCTCTAGAACGTAATCAGAGAAAGTTAGCCCCAGCTTCGATACGGCCAAAGCCATTGGTGGATAAACTTCTATTGCTTGTTGACACTCCCAAGTTAGGTCTTCGAATGTTCGCCGAATGATACCGCTCAGGAAACGGACATCGGTGGTTCCTTCGGTGATGAAGCCTACTGTAACTATTTGGCTCATAGATGGGATAGGTCATTAAGCGTATCTTCGACATCAGCGCTTTGTAAATACTGCTGAAATTGCCGAAGCGAAATCCGCCTTTCGGTTTCTGACACGGATGAATAATGGCTATCCTTCTCCGTATCTACGGGTAGTATTCGGGTGGCCTGGATACTTACTCGCTGATCATTTAGTAGAAAATTTTGCGTTACTAATTGTGAAAACCAGACGGATACAAACTGACGTAGCTCCACCTGTAGCACCTCATTGATCAGCAAGGGCGAATGAGTATTAACAATAACTTGCCGCAATGGGAAATCCGTATCCATGAAATTATCGCTCAAGTCGCTCAACATCTGCGCTACTAATTTCAACCGAAAGGGGTGCGTACCGTTTTCTGGTTCTTCCAGACAAGTAACACCTTTATGTTCCTCGTCATATTGCAGCACACAAAGCACCAATAGCCGCAATGTCCCCTCTGATAAGACACGAGATGTAAACTCGAGACCGTCGCTATTTTTTATGCGAATGATGTAGCGCCGATCGGCTTTATCATCAACAACATCCAAATCAGTCAGACCAGGCAGCAAATTGGCTAACCGACGCCGGATACTGGCAAACGAAAACGAATCGGTAACTTTGATACGGTGCAATACAGCGGCCAAATTTTCGCCGGTTGGCAGCATAGTGCTATCAGCCAGATACCCACTGGGAATTCGTAACACTTCTGGGTTTAGGTTGTACATGCGCCAGTTCCGCATTTCTTCCCTAGCTGCTAGAAAGTGAGGGGTATCTGCCTTATTAAAACTACTGAGATACGTTTGACGGATGCGTTTAGCTGTTGTACCCTGAAAGTTTTTGTCATTAAACGGCTTATATAATCCATCTTCTGCATAAACGCCTAATACCTCATCTCCACTCTGACTGGTCTCTAACTGAAGTTTATAATCTAAATATTTAGTTGGTATCCAAACAGATTTAGTCACCGAAGATAAATAGCGCTCACTCCACGAGTCCCCAGCTAAAATCGGCCAAAGCCATTCATTGACAATCGTTAAATCTTGACTGTCAGCTAACCGCCGAATTGTTACTGAATATCGTAATCGTGTGTACGTGAGACTAGCTTCACTCTCCCAATTATCACGCACTTGTTGATTCACTAATAAATCCACCTCGAACGACATTTCTTCAGCATACTTCCCGTCTCCGTAGTATGTAAATTGTTCTATTGGCTCTCCACGCAGGCCACTAAACGCCGTTTTCAAGTCTACCTCAGCCAACCGCGACAATAAATGTAAGGCGTCGAAAAGATTGCTCTTACCAGAGGCATTAGCCCCAGCAATGACTGTTAGAGGTGAAAATTCCATCTGAAATTTTCGAAAACTCTTGAAGCCATCTATTTCGATTCGAGTAATCATAGACTATATATCTTTTAGAATTTCTCAGCAACTATCAACTAAGACATTGGATACTGTAAAAATTCTAGTTGAATGCGAAAGTACCAATTTAACAACGTTTGACCAGTTCTTGTAGCTCAGCATATCAGAAAGATCAATTTAGAGACGACTTTAATTTCGCTTGGATTAAAGTCTGACACGAAAACTGTTACCCTCCTGCAACTGCTTTTACAAGTCAGCAGATAATTGAGCAACTACTTTAGCGCCCCATAGAGTATATGGGGCATCAATAACTCACGGTTAACCAGTCGGGCAGCCCGGTAGCGACTTTGCAGGATATGGTCTTTAAGCTCCTGTTAAAAAGTAGTGTAGTTTACTTCCATTGTAAGGGTTACGGTTAGGGCGCTCGCAGCTAATAAAAATTCAGCGTCAGTACGGCTAAAAGTAACCTATACAAGAATATTTGACAATAAAAACACAAAAAGTCTATTTCCGGTTGGGCAGGTTCAAGTATAAGCGCTTCATTTCCTTATTTTGCGTTCGCAGTGAATTTGTGTACACCTGCCTGTCTATCCCCCAGTCAATACCAATAACCGTTGTGTCAATAATAGTAGGCCAACCCAAAAATTCGCTTTTCCTTATAAAAACCAGACGTGAATACGAAACGTAGAACTTTTCTGCAGACAGTCGCCGGATTAGTCAGTCTGAGTGCCCTACCAGGCCTGGCAACGGCAAAAGCCCCTAAGAAACCGCTGGTGGTATTTGTCACCGGCGATCATGAATACAGCGGTGAACTGACGTTGCCGCTTATTGCCGCTGAGCTGGAGAAAAACTACGGCATGCGGACCAAAGTCCTGAAAGCCTACCCCGATTATAACGGTGAAAAAGATATTCCCGGCCTTGAAGCCCTGAAAGAAGCCGACCTGGCTGTTTTCTATCTCCGCTGGCGGCAACTACCTCAGGAACAGCTGAATTACATTGACGCCTATCTGAAGTCAGGCAAGCCGGTGATGGGTTTTCGAACAACGACTCATGCCTTTAATTACCCCGAAGGTGATCCACGTATCCGTTGGAATTCGTTTGGCGAGTTTGCCTTTGGCGCTCCTCCAGGATGGGGTGGCAAAGCACAGCATACGCACTACGGCCACAAAAGCACGACCGATGTGAGTATCATTCCTGAGGCCGCAAAAAACCCGATCCTGACTGGTGTGGAACCGAGTTTCCATGCCTCGTCCTGGCTCTACCGTGTCCAACCCGATTACCCGGCCAAAGGGTCGACCTGGCTGCTGATGGGAAAATCCGTCAATCCCGATAAAGCGGCTATCGAAAACCCCGTTGCCTGGACCTGGAAAAACGAATGGGGTGGCAAAGCCTTTATGACCACGCTGGGCCATCCCGAAGATTTTCAGGTAGAGTCCTTTCAGCACTTAGTCATCAATGCGATTCACTGGGAGCTGGGCTTGCCAATACCCAAAAATCGGGGCGCCGACCGATGGAAAGGAAAAATTGATATCAATGTGCCCTATGGCCACCCCCAAAAACCCTGATTTATGAAAGCATTTGTTTCCAGGAAGACTAACCTGTATGGACTGCTCCTTGCCGTTGGAGTCGGAATCATCGTGTTTAGCGCCTTTAAGTTCTATTTTGCGAATCCGCTCACGCTGAAAAAGGGGGCGCACATTAGTTTAATAGGTAACAATCTGGGGTCGAGGATGATGAATTATGATCATTTTGAAACCGAAATGCAGATCCGATACCCCGATGACCAGCTTTTCATTCGTAACATGTGCGATCCGGGCGATACGCCTGGCTTCAGGCCCCGTTCAAGCCGGTTCTCGCCCTGGGCATTTCCTGGAGCCGAACGATTTCAAACAGAATATGCAAATCCGTCGGATAGTCAGGGCCAGTTTGAATCACCCGATGAATGGCTGACGCGGCTTAAGACCGATGTGATCATTGCTTTTTTTGGCTACAACGAATCCTTCCAGGGCAAAGCAGGACTAGCCAATTACAAGGCTGAACTGGATGCGTTTATCAAACACACACTTAGCCAGAAGTACAACGGCAATACGGCCCCACAACTGGCCATTGTATCGCCCATCGCGTTCGAGGATTTATCCGCAACTCTTGATCTGCCGAACGGCAAAGTCGAAAACGAGAACATTTCCCTGTACGCGAAAGCGATGAAGGAAGTGGCCGATCAAAACAATGTTCTCTTCGTCGACGCTTACACGCCTTCTCAGCAATGGTATACCGACAGCGCCGAACCACTAACGATTGATGGCTCTCAGCTTACGGACGAAGGGTACAAAAAGCTTGGCGTTCTACTAACCGATCAGATTTTCGGCAAATCGTCTCCCAAAGCCGAAGCCAGGCGGAAACAGATTTATGAGGCCGTTATGGAGAAGGACTGGATGTTCCATAACGACTATAAAATTCCCAATGGCGTTCACGTCTATGGTCGTCGGTACAACCCGTTCGGACCGGACAACTACCCCGCCGAAATCGAGAAAATCCGCCAGATGACCGCCATTCGGGACACAGCGGTATGGCTGGCCGCGTCTAAAGGAGAGAAAATGGACATTGCCGCTGCCGATGAACGAACGAGAAAACTGCCCGAAGTAAAAACTAATTTCAACCCGGAGAAAAACGGTAGCCTGACGTATCTGTCCGGGCTGGAAGCACTGAGCAAACTCAAAGTACCACCGGGCTATAAAATTGAGCTGTTTGCCTCCGAAGCCGAGTTTCCTGATTTGGCCAAACCCATGCAGATGTCCTTCGATAACAAGGGGCGACTGTGGGTGGCAGCCATGCCCAGCTACCCACACTACAAACCCGGTGATCCCAAACCCAATGATAAAATCCTGATTCTGGAAGACACGAACGGAGATGGGAAGGCCGATAAGCAAACGGTTTTCGCCGATCACCTGCACCTTCCCCTCGGTTTCGAAATCGCAAAAGAAGGCGTTTATATCTCACAAGGGCCTAATTTGAAGCTCTTCACGGATACAGATGGCGACGACAAAGCCGACAAAAGTGTGATTCTGATGAGTGGTTACGACGACCACGATACGCACCACAATAGTCACGCGTTTTGCGTCGATCCATCCGGTGCCATTTACTCGGGCGAAGGGGTGTTCCTGCACACCAACGTCGAGACGTCTTACGGCCCCGTTCGTGCGACCAATGGTGGATTTTACCGTTATGCGCCACAACTGCATAAGCTGGAGCGCACGGCGCAACTCTCCATCCCAAACCCCTGGGGAATTGCCTTTGATGACTGGGGACAGCCGTTCTTCGCCGAAACCTCAAGCCCGGATGTTCGCTGGATGATGCCCGGCTCTGTGTTACCCCGTTATGGTGAAGCCACCCATAAATCGGTACAGTTGGTGGAAGAAGCTCATCGGGTTCGTCCCACTTCCGGACTGGAATTTGTGTCCAGCCGCCACTTCCCGGATGATATCCAGGGCGACTTCCTGATCAACAACACCATCGGATTTCTGGGTATGAAAGAGCATACCTTAACGGACGATGGCACGGGTTATAAAAGTCATCACCGCGCCGATCTGGTTGTGAGCGAAGACCGTAACTTCCGCCCCGTCGATATGGAGTTTGCGCCCGATGGTTCGCTGTACCTGATCGACTGGCACAATATCCTGATCGGTCACATGCAACACAACGCACGCGATCCGCTGCGCGATCACTCGCACGGTCGGGTGTACCGGATCACGTATCCATCACGACCGTTGGTGACACCGGCCAAAATAGACGGTGCTAGCGTTGAGCAACTATTGGACAACCTCAAACTTCCTGAATACCGCACCCGCTACCGTACCCGTCGTGAACTCAGAGGCCGGGATGTTTCGGAAGTTCTGGCCAAGCTGAAAACCTGGGTCGCTGGATTGGACAAAAAAGATCCCCGTTACGAACACCATCTGCTGGAAGGTTTATGGGTGAGTTGGGGCATGGACAAAGTCGATCAGAACTTGCTCCGGCAAGTGTTAAAGGCGAAAGATTATCACGCCAGAGCCGCTGCCGTTCAGGTGGTTCGGTATACGGGCCATCAGGTGAAGGATCAGGCCGATCTGCTGATGCAGGCCGTTAAAGATGAGAACAGCCGGGTTCGGTTAGATGCGATTGTGGCAGCATCCTGGATCGGGAAAGAAAAGGGACTACCCATCCTGGCCGAAGCCGCGAAAAAGCCATTGGACGACTGGATGATTCACGCCTACGACGCTGCCGTTGCCCACCTGAAAGGCGAAAATGTGAAGAAGGAAAAAGAGGTTGTCGAGAAGTCAACGCTAAAAGGATCGGAACTGGCTTTGTACAATTTGGGCAAGCAAATTTATGCCAAAGAAGGCTACTGCACGACCTGCCATCAACCTGATGGAAAAGGCCTTGCAGCCTCTGGATTCCCCCCGCTTACGGGGACGAATTGGGTGTCTGGCAATGAGGAGCGGCTGATAAAAATAGTCTTAAAAGGTGTAATGGGGCCCATCGAAGTAGTTGGAAAGAATTACCCCGGTCAGGTTCCGATGACCCCCTTTGGTGGGTTGCTGAAAGACAATGAGGTAGCTGCCGTGTTGACCTATGTCCGGAATTCGTTTGGTAATAATGCTCCTGCCATCACGCCAGAAAAGGTGAAGCAAGTCAGAGCCGCGACGGAACGCAAAAAAGACTTTTACTCGCCGGATCAGTTATTGAAAGAGCATCCGATGGAGAAATAAGCGAATGGATAATGTAAAATGAACAATGGATAGGAAATGTACTGACCTTATCATTATTCATTTTACATTATCCATTATTCATTTACTTGTGCCCTAATACCTTTAACCAATGCCCAATTCACTAGTTTCACCTATCGGCTTCAACGTGTTGGCCTGGACGGCCGTCATGTCCGAAAAACTGAATCCGATTACCGAGCGTCTTAAAACCATCGGCTACGACGGAATCGAATGCTTTGTCGATAATACGGATGTTGCCGCCTACCGCCAGTTTGGCGATCATTTGAACCAACTGGGTTTACAAAGTACCTGCGTAGTGGTGGTTGGCCCCGACTCGAATCCGGCCAGCGAATCAGCCAACATTCGGGAGCAGGCTGTCGACTTTTTAAAGGGTGTCATTGACCGGGCTCATGCCATGAACGCGTCGGTTCTTTGTGGCCCATTCCATTCTGCCTTTGCCACCTTCACGCGCCGGGAACCCCAACCCGATGAATATGCCCACAGCGCCGACGTGCTACATACCGTTGGCGACTACGCCAAACAGGCGAACATCATATTGGCTCCGGAAGCCCTGAATCGCTTCGAGTGCTATCTCTGTAATACCATGGAGCAGTTATTGCAACTAGTCCGTATGGCTGATCATCCGAATGTTCGGGCCATGTTCGATACGCACCACGCCAACATGGAGGAAAAGCAGTTTCCGAAAGCAATCAAGACCATTGCCCCCGTACTGGCGCACGTGCACATCAGCGAAAACGACCGGGGCACACCCGGTGATGGACATATCCCCTGGGATGATGCCTTCCGAACACTGGCTGAAATCGACTACAAAGGCTGGATGACGATCGAAGCGTTTACCCGCAATGACGTTGATTTCGCCAATTCGATCAACGTCTGGCGCGAGTACAACGATCCCTGGGACATTGCTGAAAACGGCCTCAAATTCATCAAGGCCATGCAGGCGAAGTATTCAAGCTAGGCACAGAGGATGCTGTATTTGAACTTTTGTTTCTTGGCTTTTTTGTCATCCCGACCTTAGGAGGGATCTCAAGCTCCCATATAAATCAAGCTTGAGATCCCTCCTAAGGTCGGGATGACAAAAAAACGGCTCTCTATGTTAAAAACCCTCTCTTTACTTTAAAAACTTAGCCAGGTTCTCCTTCGTCACTAACTGAAACGGAATGAGGGTTTCTTTATCATACGCCTGTCCCTTCGCGGCTTTCACGGCGGTTTCAATCGCTTTTGAGCCCTGCTGCTCAGCGTTCTGAAAAACGGTGGCGTCCAGTGTTCCTTTCTTAACGGCCTGTAGCCCGTCGGGAATAGCATCAATGCTTACCACAATCACTTTGTCTTTCAGGCCCGCATCCGTTAAGGCTTTTACAGCTCCCAGGCCCATTTCGTCATTCTGCGCAAAAACAGCATTGATCTGAGAACCGTACGACTGAATCCAGTTTTCCATCAGCGACATCGCCTTGGCCCGATCCCATTCGCCGGTTTGATGGGCAAGGAGTTTCAGGTTGGGATATTGCTTCAGAATTTCCCGGGCACCCTGCTCCCGTTTGATCTGCGCGGCCTGCCCCATGTAGCCGTGCATCATCAATACATTACCCTTCCCGCCCAGTTTCTCCGCAATGTATTTCATGGCTATCCGGGCCGACTCTACGTCATCCGATCCCACAAAAGCCGAAGGCTTCGTGCTGGTTTCTGAGTTTACATTAATGATTGGAATTTTCGCAGCCAACGCTTTGGTCACTGCGGGCGAACTGGCTTCTACTTCGCAGGGGTTCATGATAATAGCATCCACTTTCTGCGCAATGAAGCTTTCAATCTGCTCAACCTGTTTCAACGCCGACCGCTCCGCATCGACTGTAATCAGCTCAACACCATCAGCTTCAGCCTTTTTCACCATCGCGTCGTGAACATTAACGATAAACTCATTCTGCATGCTGAGCATGGAGACACCCACCACGAGCTTTTTACTATCACCACCCTGCCCTTTTTCGCTGGATGATGATTGACTACAGCTTGTTAATAGAGTTATAAAGAAAAGAGAATAGCTAATAAAGCTCGAGTAGGTATGTCGCATTTTGATCAAAAGTTATCTGTTTCTATAAAGCACCCTTACCCGCCTGCTCTAACCGACCTATCATAAAGTTTCGATAAACAATCGCCTGGTTTTGGCTTAGATAAAAGCAATATGAACTTTCATTACCTATATTTGTTCCCATATTGGGATCAAAAAAAACCTCTAATGACCATAGTAGACAAAGGAGCTATCGCCTATGAGACAGTCGACCTACCCTCGAGAAACTATCATTTGCAATGAGATTGATCGCCCGGAAAACCATTGTCAGTTTCTACAGTGTTTATTCAACCTCAAAAGCTAGTTTAGAAGCATTTTACAAGGAAGTTGAAGCAGCCGATTGGGAGAAACCCAATGATGTTATTAGCGCCTATCCAAGTGCCGATGTAATAACGGGCAAGCGATTTGTCTTCAACATTAAAGGCAACTCCTATCGGCTGATTGCCGATATAGAATTCAAAAAAAAGCTTGTGTTTATCGTCTGGATTGGTACGCACGTGGAGTATGACAAAATAGACGTAAAGACTGTCAATTATGTTAAAAGTGATTAAGAACGAGCGGGAATATGAAGCCGCTTTAGCACGCGTTTACGAGCTTATGCAGCTGGATCTGGTCGATGATTCCCCAGAATCGGATGAGCTTGATGTATTGGCCCTATTTGTTGAGGCCTATGAGCATAAACACTATCCTATAGCAGCACCAACTCCTATTGAAGCGATCACATTCAGACTGGAGCAATTAGGAAAGGAAAAAAGCGAATTGGCTAAGATTTTAGGCACACGCTCCCGGCAATCAGAAATATTGAGTGGAAAACGGAAACTTAGTCTGGACATGATTCGCAAACTTCACGCCGTCCTTCATATTCCTGCAGAAAGCCTGATAACTGCCTATTAAAAGCTACCACAGAGACGCCTTCTCAACCATTCTTTCCATGTTTCAAACTATCCAGCACCACGGCTCCGATGATAATGATACCCATCACCACTTGCTGGTAATAGGAGGTTACGTTGAGCAAATCCAGCCCATTGCTAATTACGCCGATCAATAACGCACCCAGCAAGGTTCCGGTCATGGTTCCAGCTCCGCCCGAGGTACTAGTTCCGCCAATGATGGCAGCGGCAATGGCATCCAGCTCAAACCCGGCTCCGGCATTCGGCTGGCCGGTTGTAATACGGGATGTCAGCAGGATACCCGCCAGAGCAGCCAATCCTCCGCATAGTGTATAAACAATCATCTTTACCGTACTCAACTGAATTCCTGATGCTTTAGCCGCCTGCTCATTCCCGCCTACGGCATACATGTAGCGACCAATGACGGTCTTCTTCAGAATGACCGTGCAGATAACGAAGAATACTACGAGGATAATAATCAGGGTAGGAACACCCAATATTTTACCACCCCCAATAAAGTTGAATGAATCAGACAGGTTAGAGATTGGGCGCCCTTTACTCAGGATCAGGGCCAATCCCCGGCCAATGGTCATCGTACCCAGTGTGACAATAAATGGAGGCACTTTTGTACGGGTAACAACAAAGCCATTAAACGCCCCAAAAAGCAAACCTGCCAGCAAACCAACCCCAATGGGAACGATAACCGGATAGGTGTCGGGGTGTGCAAACGAAGCGGCTACCACGCCCGTAACGGCAACAATCGAACCGATCGACAGGTCGATGCCGCCCGTAATGATCACAAACGTAACGCCAAAGGCCAGTAACGCATTGATGGACACCTGCGTGACAATAATCATCAGGTTTTGAACCGTAAAAAACCGTGATGTGGTCATCGAAAGGACAATACAAATTGCCACCAGTACGATCAAGAGTACATATTTACCAACGTTTCGAATGCGTATGCCACCGTAGTCTTCGCCCTTAATTAACGTAAAGTCTTTTTCCATGTAGTGTAAGTAACCTGGTCTATATAGCTTCTATCATCTGTTGCCCAATTTGACCCCGATGGGGTCACACGTTTATAGAAAGCTATATGTTATAAATAGTTGACCCCATCGGGGTTATACAAAACTCAACGTCTAGGCTCTCTCCAGAATCACTTAATCAAGGTTCCATTGCATAGTGCATGATCGTTTCCTGCGTGGCTTCCTTCGCCGATATCATAGCCGTTTGTTTTCCCTTCGCCAACACGAGTATCCGATCGCTCATGCCAAGCAGTTCGGGTAGTTCTGATGAGATCAGGATGATTGCCGTTCCCGATTCTTTCAGTTGGTTGATGAGCTTGTAAATCTCAGCTTTTGCGCCAATATCGATGCCCCGGGTTGGTTCGTCGAGAATGATAAGCGACGGAGACGAAAGCAGTATTTTGCCGATGACTACTTTCTGCTGGTTGCCACCACTCAACTGCGTTACTGGCTGACTTGAGCTGGACGCTTTTATCCGTAAATCAGCCATCATAGTATTGGCAGTCTCCGACTCGCTTTTCGCCTGAACCAACAACCCTTTAGCATGTTTCGGCAGGCTGGCTAACGTGATGTTTTCCCGAACCGACAAGCGGGGAATAAAGCCGAACTTCTTCCGGTCTTCGCTCACATAGCCGATTCCATGTTGAATAGCGTCCTGCGGTGTGTTTATAAAAATCTGTTCACCCTTGATATATAGTTCACCGCTATCGGCCGGATCGAGACCGTAAATGGCACAGGCAACCTCTGTTCTCCCCGCGCCCATCAGGCCAGCAATACCCAGAATTTCGCCTTCGTGAACCGTAAAACTAATGTCGGAGAATTTACCTTTTCGACCCAGCCTCTTCACAGACAACACCTCTTTTCCTGGATGTACGCTGGATGTCGGGAAGAGGCTGTTGATCTCGCGACCCACCATCATTGTAATCAGCGTATTAATATCGAAGTCGGCAGCAGGTCTGGTAGCAATGTATTTTCCATCGCGAAGCACGGTAATCGTATCGGTGATGGTGAATATCTCCTCCATTTTGTGGGAGATATAAATGATGGCAATCCCCTTTTGCTTCAAGTCGCTGATGATACCAAACAACGTAGCCACTTCTTTGTCGGATAGGGCGGAGGTGGGTTCGTCCATGATAATTACCCTGGCATTGTTCGAGATGGCTTTGGCAATTTCGACCATCTGCATCTCCGCCACGCTCAGGTATTTCATCTGGATATCAGGGCGTATACTCACTCCCATCTCTTTAAGGAGCTGACCTGCCTGTTCAGTTAAATTCCGATCATTCAACCAGCTAAACAGCCTGCCTTTTGTTTCCCGACCCAGGAAGATATTTTGCGCGACCGTCAGTTCAGGAACGACCAGCATTTCCTGATGAATCATGGAAATACCCTTCTTGATAACATCCCTGACATGGCTGGTCGTTAAGTCGTTACCATCAAAACTTACTTCGCCAGAATCGGGCTTCAGAAGACCCATCAGAATCTTCATTAACGTAGACTTCCCTGCTCCATTCTCCCCCATCAGCGCGTGCACTTCACCCTTACGAATGTCCAGTTGAACATTATCCAGCGCCACCACACCGGCGAATATCTTCGTCAGTCCACGTACCTGAAGGATGTAGTCTTGGGGAGAAACCATAATAGCGTAGCGAATATTGATCAAAAATAAACGTGGTTTTGTCATTCCGACGAAGGAGGAATCTCAAGCTTGCTTATTATGGAACTTGAGATTCCTCCTTCGTCGGAATGACAAAACCAACGTCTTTTCTATTCCTAAAAATTCAATCTTTTACTGCGTAAACTCCTCAACACCTGTATCCTTCCAGCTTCTGGAGTTGGCTGATTCAATGACGGCTTCACAGACTTTCTGGGTTTCCAGTGCGTCCTGGAAGTTGGGCGAACAGGGCGTACCGGTTTCCAGACTTTTCAGGAAATCGGCTACCTGATGAATAAAGCTGTGTTCGTAGCCGATGCCTAATCCAGGAACCCACCATTTATCCATGTAGGGCTGATCACCATCCGTTACGTGAATCGACCGCCAGCCGCGTACAATTCCGTCATCGGCATAATCGAAGTACTCCAGGCGATTCAGGTCGTGTAAATCCCAGCGAATGGAAGCATTTTCACCATTAATTTCCAGCGTGTACAGGGCTTTGTGTCCACGAGCATAGCGCGTCGACTCGAACAGGCCTAACGAACCATTCTCGAAATGGCAATGGAAGATACAGGCATCATCGATGCCGACTGGTTCCACTTTCCCGGTTCCCTGGTGAAAGCGCTCTTTCACAAAGGTTTCAGTAACTGCCGATACGTCTTTGATGGTACCGTTCAGCCACATAGCCGTGTCAATGCAGTGGGCCAGCAAATCGCCCGTTACACCTGACCCGGCTGCTTCAACGTCCATCCGCCAGGTGCCCGTGCCACCCTGCGGAACCTCGGCGCTAATTGTCCAGTCCTGCAGAAAATTGGCTCGGTAATGGAAAATCCGGCCTAGTTTACCCGAATCGATAATTTGTTTCGCCAACGAGACGGCAGGAATACGCCGGTAGTTATACCAGACGGTATTGGCAACACCCGCTTCGTCAACTGCATCAACCATTTGCTGCGCTTCGGCCACTGTACGAGCCAGTGGTTTTTCGCACAGGATCATCTTCCCGGCTTTAGCAGCAGCAATCGCGATTTCTGCATGCGAATCGTTGGGTGTGCAGATATCGATGGCGTCGATATCATCCCGGGCAATCATCGCTTTCCAATCGGTTTCGATGGATTCGTACCCCCACTGGTCAGCAAACGCCTGCACTTTTTGGGCATTGCGCGAACAGACGGCTTTCAAAACCGGCGTGTATTCCAGATCGGGAAAGAAATTAGGGACTCGATTATAGCCGTTGGAGTGTGTTCGGCCCATAAATCCGGTGCCGATTAAACCAATTCGTAGTTCTTTTTTAGTTGACATGTTTTATAGGGTTTGAGGTTTGGAGTTTGAGGTCTGAAGTTGGCAAACCAGCACAAACTGCTGAAGCCGGTCCGCCGGTGCGGTCAGCCAACTTCAGACCTCAAACCTCAAACTAATTAACTCGCTTCGTACCAGCCGTGTGCTTTGCGGACGTTGATCATGGTCGCCAGAATATCGTTCCAGGTCTGCTGATTCGTCATCACCGAATTGGGGAACATACAACCATCCCAGCAAATGTGCTTGAAGGCTTTGGTCAGCACGCCGTTTTCGTCGCGGAGCCAGTAGCCCGCATCGTGAACAACATCGAGTTTGCCATTAGGATCCAATGCCTGGCAGTGGCGACCCGTCTTATCGTGCGAACCAGAGCCAAAGACCGTTCCGTCATTTTGGGCTACGTGGAAGTCAATTGTCCAGGGACGTAATGCGTTCGTTAAGGTTTTAAGGGCTTCTTCGAGCGCGGCCCGGTCGCTCCAGTCGAAGTCGGGGGGTAAAATGCGGTCCTGTTCGCGGTTGTAGCCCATTGTGTACAACAACGTATGCGCCATATCGGCCTGGAAACCCATGTTTGGGCGATCGACAGCTTCCAGCGTTTCGAGCATGGTTTTCCAGCTGTGCATGCCACCCCAACAGATTTCTCCCTCAGCAGCCAACTTTTCGCCGTATTCAGCGGCTACATCGCAGGCTTCGCGGAACGTCTGGGCAATTAGTTTTGTGTTTCCGGTTGGGTCAGCATCCCAATCGTGTGGAGAGCTGGCGGAGTCGATACGCACGACGCCACTAGGACGAATACCGAGTTCGGTTAGTTTCTGACCGATGTGGCATGATTTACGTACCATCTCGACAAAGTTGGCGCGGTCTTCTTTGCTACCCATCGCCGGGCCGCCCCAGATTGGTGCCACCAACGAGCCAATTTTCAGGTTATAGCCGCCTACTTTGTCGGCTAGTTTTTTAATCTCATCATCCGATATATTGACATCAATATGTTCGAAGAGCGCCAGATCGACCCCATCGAATTTTACCCCATCTACCTCAGCCGCAGCTGTTAGCTCCAGCATCGTATCAAAACCAACAACGGGCTCGGAATCGGGGCCTTTACCAACAACACCCGGCCACATGGCGTTGTGGAGTTTAGGATAATTATTCTCGTTCATGAAAGTATGGTTTAAGATTTATGGTTTGTGGTTTACCGTTGGCTGACGCATAAATAGCGACGCGTCAGCCAACGGTAAACCACAAACCGTAAACCGTATACACTAGTTATAATACTAAATCTGGATTGCTTGGACCGAAGTGCTTCAGCATGACAATTGGGTCGGTAGTCGACTGGTTAACAATTGTAACGCCCTCCAGCGCGGCTTTTTCACTCACAAAGAACTCGTCATTGGTCAACTGACCGTAGCGAATCATGGTGGGAGTTTCAACAGCCCAATCGTTTAGTTTGCCATGTCCCTGCATCATGATCAGGCCATAGGCAGCACTGTCTTTGATGGTTACGGTTTGCCCAGGAAATACGGTCAATTCTTTAGCGCTGAACGCATCAGACTTGTAGCAGACCCAGACCTCACTATATCCGGCGGCTTTCATTTCTTCCGCATCCCGAACAGGAAGCGGTTTCATAAACCGGTTGGCCATCATTTGCGGATCGGTATTCAAGTCCCAGTCGATGGCTTCCATCAGTTGGTCGTAATCACCAATGCGATCTTTAGGGGTACCGTTCCAGAGCAACTCTTCAGGAATAATGGCTTCGTTCACCAGCGACTGATACATGGCAAATACGTCCGACGCTTTCTGCGGTTCGTAGGTACACATACTTCCCGGTGCGTGGAGCAGCCCCGGTGGCACATCCCAACCCGTTCCTGGCTCCAGCCGGTAAGCCGACGAGTAATTGGTGATCTTGTTATCGCCTTTGGTGAAGTTTTGCAGACACTCTTTAATCTGCTCTTTCGATGTACCGGGAGCGATACCGATGAACGTATAGGGGAAATCACCACCGTGGTTATTGACTTGTGGTGGGAAATAATAGGCTTCTGGTTTACCCAATTGGCCGATCAAAGCTGCCTGCTCATCGTTGTGGTGCAGGTGGTGCGGCAGGGGTCCCATGTTGTCGAAAAACTTGGAATACATTGGCCAGGCTCCATATTCATTCCACAACCGATCACCAATCAATTCGCCTTTCAGTTCGTTAACGGCGTCTTTCAGCAGAAACTGAACCTCCTTGCCATCGTCGTTAAAGACAACATGGCTGAGCCCTTCATTTTCACCCGTTAGCGGACCATTTTTAGCAGGCGTGGTTGAGGAGAACCAGCGTTCGTCGATGCCGCCCCGTTCACCACCTAATACGTAGTAATCGTCGGGATGCAGCTTAATTCGTCGGCCTGGTACGCAAAACGACCGGGGAACCCAGGTGGGGGTCAGCCGTAAAACTCCTTTTCCTTGTTCTAATGCTTTTTCAATTACACTGAGTGTTGGCGTTGTTTCCATACAGGGGTTATGCTTAACGATGTTTTGAGAGAAAGTCATTGATAGCGGCTTTCTCATGTAAAATTTCGATTTCTAAATCATACGACTTGATTTCGCCGGGTGCCAGGAACAGCAATTCGTTCTGTTCGCGGGCCTTGGCCTGCCCAATCAAGGGATTAGTTGTTGGTTCCAGCCCCGTTACATACTCGCCTTTTCCCCAATGCTGCCAATTGATCAACCAGGGTAATTGTGCTTTCTGAAACCGCAGGGCCATGGCAATATCCAGTTTGGCATTGTAGAGCCCAGCCGTGCATTGACCAGAACTATCGGGGGTGGCATCAATCGAGGCAACCGCTTCGCCCGTGCCGCTATGCGTATCTAACGGAGCGGGACATTTACGAAAGTCGTTGCCTTCCTGAAAGATGTCGGCATTGATACCTCCTTCGCGCGTTTGCCAGGCACCTTGCCAGATAATATCGGTGCCTTCATCCACTAAGGGCCAACCGAAATTAAAATGGTAAAGCAGCATGTGCGGAGTTGGCGTATTTCCCCGATTGATCACCTCGTCATGAATCCGAAGATAAGGTTGCCCCAACGTACCGGAGATGGTTCGTCGCAGTTCCAGACTGGGACCGAATATTTTCGTCTCCTTGATTCGTCCGGTAATGCTCATGTCCAGTCTGCCGGTTAGTGGGTCGGGTTGGATAATGGATTCGATTTCGGCGGAGCAATTGCTTATTTGCCCGTGCAGTCCTCGTTCGCCATAGGCATCCTGCTCGGGGCCGCCCACGTGCGAGAGTCCACAAGTTGTGAGTAAGCCCCCACCAAATGTCCGAAGCCAGTCAGCACCTTTATCCGAAAACGGTTGGGGTGGAGTTACTCCCGTATGGCTGAGCCAGGCAAGGCTATGTTGATTGTAAAAGGCGTCGGCAATGTCCATTGCCCGGTCGATGACCACTTTATAACGCAAGCCCGTGCCGGTATTGATCCATGCAATTCGGGTGCCGCGACCAGATCCATTGTCCATGATCGACGTTTCGATACCGCCGATCTGGGCCGGATTGGATACTTTATCTGTCCAGGATTGTTGAGTCAAGATTGGTAGGGATTAATGGATAATGGATAATGAATAATGTAAAATGGTAAGGCACTGGCAATTATACATTTTACATTATTCATTATCCATTAATCAATCTTACAACTGCTTCAACATCAGGTTTCGGTACTGTACTTTCATAGGTGGACCTACGTGTACCTGTACGCCCAGAAGCCCTTTTGATTTTCCGTTAACGGTGTCTTCGTCGGTGACATCGCTCATCAACACATCGTTGATGTAATGCTGCAACCGATTGCCTTTTATAACTAGCCGAAACGTGTTCCAGTCTTCGCTTTTGATAAGCGTCTTTAGGGAATCTGAGCTACCTAATGAGCCCGTTACGGTCAAGCCGCCCCAGGCATTGTTTTTCACATTTGCGCGTACCGCTTCGGGCGTTGCGGCACCGGTATAAGGGGGTATCGTTGTTTTTTGTCCTCGATACGCCAGCGTTGTCCGTTTGCGCTCTTCGTAGTTTTGGCCTGTGTAACGGACTTTCCCGTCAATGTCGGCCTGGTAACCCCGCAGGGCAAAGGGCACATCCGTTAATTGGTCGCTGCGGTAGTTGATGCCCGAGTTACCCGCTTCGGTAATATTAAACTCCCCTTTAAATTCAAAATCTGCGGGCTCGCCACCTTTCCAGATAATGAAGGAGTTGGTTTTCAGCAAGGTAGCGGGCGTGATTTCACCCACCAGATTCCCATTTTCGACCCGCCAGTATGTAGGGTCACCATCCCAGCCCTTGAGCGTTTTCCCATCAAAAATCTGAACAAAGCCGTCTTTCTTTTTTTGTGCTACGCAGGATGTATTCATAGTAGCGGTTGCCATAACCGCCAGTAATAATCCTAGCTGGATAAAGTTGAGATTTCTTCTTTTTAGCATGTCAATTTCACGTTAACGTGTTTTATGTAGCGCGGACATCCTGTCCGCGCTACACTTTATTTACCTTTCGTTCCTGTTGCCTTGTAGACATCATTTGCCTGATTACCACCCGATTTCAGGTAGGCAACCAAGTCTTTCAGTTCATTCGGATTCAGGCTATTGATCAGGCCGGGCAGCATGATTGAAACAGTCGAGTTTTTCTTCGAAACCACCGATGCCTTCGCAATTTTACGGAGCTGATCCGGCGCAAATGGATTCTGAGAAATCGAATAGCTCGTTTTATCTTCATTAACTAATCGACCCAAAACAGATTCTCCATTTTTCAGAGTGAAAATGCTGGATACGTACTGATCAGAAATTGCTTTATCAGGATTAATGATGGCTTCCAGGATGTCTTTATTCGAGAAACGAGTGCCTAGCTGCGTCAGATCAGGGCCAATATCGCCACCTTGTCCACCCATTGAGTGGCAACGGCTGCACAAAATAGCCGAGTATATCTTTTGGCCGGTTGCAAAATCACGATTCCCTAAGCCACTATCGACAACCGCAACCGCCTTATCCAACTCCCAACGACGACCGGGGCCTTTGGGGGAGTAGTCGCTAACAAAATCGTTACCCGACGCGGTCAGCAGATCGGCACCTGATAATTTGTTGTACTTCTCAAACTGGTCTTTCGGTACATGTACCAGCGCCAGTTTACGGGCTCTATCAATGAACCCGACATAGCTACGTCCACCCTGAAATTTGAACGCATTGGCAAACCAACCGAAGTACTTATTCCGAAGTTCCGGTGTCCAACCAGCATCTGCCCGGCTCAACATGGTTGCATAAAAGGTCTGTTGCAGGGGTGGAACCTTCTCCAGCATCTTGGCAATATCCAGCCCATATTGTGGGTTACGCAGAATAAGATCCGACGAAGCCGTAGACGTTTCGAGGCCAAGATCATGACTACCCGCTTCGTCTTTTATATCCATCAAAGCCAGCGTTTTGTTCACGACACCCGGCGCATCTAATGAAATCAGCACCCGGCTAAGCCCCCGGTTCATCAGGGCCGTCTTGGCTGGGTAGTGGGGGTTCAGGTACGCAATTACTTTATCCTTATCAGCTCCTTCAGGCATGCCCATCCGCAGGCAGATTAGCTCGAAGGCACGACACAGATCAAACTGCTGCGACTCTGGCAACTGATCGTACTTAATTTTTACCAAGGCGCTGAGCAGCTTGCTCTTCTGAGTTGGATCGCCTTGGCGGGCCAGTGCAATTGCCGATTGTGTCAGGCGTTGCGGATCGGTTTCGGTAAATACGCGATCCTGCCATTGGGCTACGGGTTGGTGCTCCACGGCAATCCGGGCAGCATAGCGTACAAAACGGTCGGGGTGATTCAGGTTAGGCCAGGCCGCGGCAATAGCGGCCGGATTAGCCCCCTGATGATATTGCTCCAGTTGCGTTCTGAGCTGGTGCTCTTTTGTAATAACAGGCGCTTTGGCTACTGGCGTTACCGACTCGGTACCTGTATAGGTAATCCGGTATAAATCAGACTCTAGGCGCCGACCGCCTGTCAGAAAATACATGGCACCATCAGGCCCAAACATACCATCCGTCAAGGGTAATGGCGATCCCGAAATAAACTCTTCCCGCTCCGCTTCGTAGGTTGCGCCTTTGGGTTTGAGGTGAATCGAGTAGATTATACCAAAGCTCCAGTCAAAGGCAAACAACGACTGGCGATACCGCTCCGGGAAACGTGCCTTATCGCCATACATCAGGTTCGTTGGCGATCCCTGACCGATGTTCAGAACAGGCGGCAAATTGTCCGGATTACCAGGCAACCACTTGCCATTGCCCGTACGCCAGCCAAATTCAGCCCCACTGGTAATATGACAAATCCGGGTTGGGCGGTACCAGGGCAGACCAAAGTCCCACTCCATATCGGAGTCGTAGCCAAACATATCGCCTGCTTCGTTAAAGGCAATATCAAATGTATTTCTAAAACCGGCTCCTATCAGCTCCCATCGCTTTCCTTCCGGATCAATGTTGGCTACCCAGCCACCAGGTGCCATACGGTCGTTGGCATGCCCACGGGGGTCTTTTATTTGCGGAAACAGATTATCTTCTTTCCAGTTCGATGGCAAGCGATAGGCATCCATTTGCGGCACATCAACGTGATTTCCGGCAACAAGGTATATAGACTTACCATCGGGCGAAAGTTTCATACTGTGCGGGCCATGTTCACCTTCCTGCCCTTTGAGCTCTTTCAGCAGGGTTATTGTCTCAAACTGGTCATCCCCATTGGTGTCCTGAAGGCGATATAATCCCGTTGGTTTATTAAAATTTTTGTTCACCCGGTTATTCACCATCACGTAGAGGCTATTGAAGGCATATAATAAGCCCTGGGCATAGCCCATACCCACTGTGGTATCGCCGGGTTGAACAACACCAACCTGTAGCTTCTCCACTTTAGGCTGCTGATTCCCTGAGCCAACGGGTGGAATCTCCAGCCGGTACAAAAAGCCGTACTGGTCAGAGGTTATCATCCGTCCTTTATTATCAAACGTCATGGCTACCCACGACCCTTGTTTATTATCGGAAGGGCTATAGAGGTGCTCCGCTTTGAAACCGGGTTGTAATTTCAGTTTGTCGATCTTTGGGTTGTCTGCGTTGGCCGTTTCGGAAGCACCTCCGCCCATGTTGACCCAGGAGGCTCCAATCAGAACGACGGCCGATACGGCAAGCAGCAACCTGGCTGGTTTGTACGTGAAGAACATAATCGTATTGAGTAAGTAAATTAATAGCGATGCCTTGTAGGCGATTAGTCGGATTGTAAAGCGGATTAGATTGTTACTTGTATCCGTATAAAGCGTAGAGATCGGGCAATATACCGGCTTATGGGAGGCTGGAAGGAGAAAGAAAAGAAGCAGAGCCGAAACGATTCTGCTTCTATTGATTTATTCTTACCAACCTATATTCAACATAAAACTATTTGTGGCGAGTCCCTCATACAACTACGGAATCGCCTATTAAGGGTACTGAATTAGTGGGTAATGAGACTATGCAGGCAAGCCTCATTACCCGCTAAAGTTTAGAAATTAGGCGTTAAGGCAGCCTCAACCGCTGGCAGGCCATAATAATCATCCAACACAGTGAACGCATTGGGTGGCGGAACTGCTCCAGCCGGGAAATAATACGCAGCTGGATTAGCTTTTACTTTTGCTCCGTACGCACCAATGATCTCTTTCACACGACCCGTTCTGGTCAGATCGAACCAGCGTTTGTTTTCAAAGGCCAGTTCAACGCGCCGTTCTTTGAAGATCGCTTCTCGCATATCGGCCTGAGCCGATGCCGTTGTAGCTGCCAAACCCGCCCGAGCCCGTACCTGATTGATGTAGGGAGCAGCCTCACCCGTTTTGCCTTGCTCGTTTAACGACTCGGCCAAAAACAGCAACACTTCAGCATAACGATACACGGGCCAGTTTTGGCCGGTATTGTTGTGTTGCGAATGGGGTCGGGCGTATTTTTTAATATACGGATACGTTTTGTCGGCGCGTAGGCTTCCGCTTAACGTAACGTAACCAATAGAAATATCCTTGCGTTTATCACCGGTTTCATAGGCAGCAATAAGGTCCGGTGTTGGGATGTTATTGCTCTCCTGAGAAGTTCCCTGTGGGTTCGATGTTCCGGTAATGGGCGCAATCTCTGCAGTTGAGATCGGAGAGGGTAGAAACCGGTAAATCTGGTTACCATTATACCCGGCCGAGCCTTCCATGTATTGAATCTCAAATACAGACTCCTTATTGTTCTTATTGGCGCTGGTAAACGAAAACGCATCGTTATAGTCAGGCATCAACGTATAGCCATCGTTGGTTACGATCGACTTCAGTATCGGTTCTGCCTGTGCCCACTTTTTCTGCGTGATGTACAGGTTTGCCAACAGCGTTTTAGCCGCTCCCGACGTAGCCCGACCCAAATCTGTGGCAGCCTGGGCGGATTTAGCCGGTAAGGCGGTACTGGCCGCGAGCGCGTCTTTTTCGATCTGCGTATAGATAGCATCCGTAGTTGCCAGGGGTAATGCCGCATCTTCCCGACCCGTAATAGGGACTAAATGGAGCGGTACTTTACCAAACAACCGAACCAGATCGAAGTAGGCAAAGGCTCTCAGGAACAGCGCCTGCCCTTTCAGGTTATTTTTTGAGGCCTCTGAAGCGAATGTTACACCAGCGCCGTCAATAAGCGACAGGATCTGGTTAGCCCGGGCAATAATCACATAGTTTAACCGATACTGCACCAGTACGTTATCATTGGCAGTAATGCCACCGGCCGTTGGAACAGCAAAATCAGCCACGTTTTCTGTTGGATCAACAGCCCCATAGAGCGTATTACGGGCATAATACGTATTATCGGAGTGCATTTCTTCCAACACCCAGGCGCGTTCATTATACATCTGCCGAAAAGGTACATAAGCCCCATTGACAGCCTGCTGAAAGTCGGCTTCGGTTTTGAAAAACGTTGCCGAACTCAGCGCTGTTTCGGGAACTACTGTCAGGAAATCTTTGCTGCAACCGGTCAAGGCAATTGCCAGAAGCCAGGTCGCTATATGGTTACGTTTCATTTATTCAGAACGAGTTTATAAGTCATTCATAGTAAGTAAATGGGCAATGTAAAATGGACAATGCATAACGATCAACTGCTTGATTAATAGCATACTAACGATTATTCATTTTACATTATTCATTGTCCATTTACTCACTATGAATGACGATGAATTAAAAGTTTAGGTTAACGCCCAATGTATAGGTACGTGGAACTGGGTAGTTCGAGAAATCAACGCCCTGACTCAAATTGTCGCCAGGTCCATCGCCTGCACCGTTGCCACTGGTTTCTGGGTTCGGACCACCCCAGTATTTCGTAAATATATAGACCTGTTGAGCCGACGCATAGACCCGTGCCGACTTAAAGAGCTTATTGACCGCCCCTATATTATAGCCCAACGTTATGTTTTTGATGGTAAAAAATGATGCATCAGCCAGGAACTGCGAACTATGCCAGTCGCGCTCAATACCAGTGAAGTTCCCACCATTATTCGTTGCACCAAACTGACCTGCTCCTTTGGTAATTACATTGGTGGCTACGCCAACACCGTTGATCATGGTATTTTGAACCCGGAAACGGTCTTTTACACCCTCAACCATGTTGAATACGGCATCCAGATTAGCCGTACTATACAAATGGCGTACCCAGAGTTGGTTACCATAAGAGCCAGAACCCGTAATCGAGAAGTCAAAATTGCCGTATTTCAGGTCATTGGTAATCCCGTAGGTGAATTTTGGGAATGGGCTTCCAAGAATGGTCCGGTCGTCGGCATCGCCACCGTTCGTGATAACCCCATCGCCATTTACATCCTTAAACTTGATTGTACCAATGGCCGAACGACCTGGAATGATGGGAGAACTCTTGAGTTCTTCAGCCGTCTGATAATAACCCTCTTTAACCAAACCATAGAATTGGCCGAAAGGCTTACCAACCTGTGTAATGTGGAAACCCGTGCCACCATATACGCGGTCGATACCAGGAGCCAGCGAAACGACCAGATTGCGGTTAAACGAAATGTTGGCATTGGTTGTCCATTTCAGTTTACCTACTGTGTTTTTGGATGTTAGCGAGAATTCATGACCCCAGAACTTAATTTCGCCAATGTTGTCATTGAAGTTCGTGAAGCCAGATTCCTGCGGCACCTGTACGGCATAGAGCAGATTCGTCGTACGTTTCGTATAAAAATCGTAGATGAACTGGATACGGTCGTTCAACAAACCCAGATCAAGCCCTATATCAAACTGCCGAGTAGTTTCCCAGCCTAAATTGGGGTTAGCTAACGACGTAACAACCGCTCCCGTAGCCACCGTGCTACCAAATACGGCATTGGTTGTATTGTTCACCAACGCATAAGACGTATAGTTACCAATGTTGTTATTACCGATTACACCATAACTAGCCCGAATTTTGGCAAACGAAACAGGCATAACTGTTTTCATGAAATCTTCGTCCGATAATACCCAACCTACCGAAGCCGATGGGAAGGTACCAAACTGATTGTTCGCACCAAATCGAGACGATCCATCTGTTCGAACAGCTGCCGTAAAGAGGTATTTGCCTTTGTAATTATAGGTTAAACGAGACAGGTAGGAGGTTAATGTCCATTGATTGACACCATTGTTTGTACCACCCCGGTTTATGTTGAGCGCTCCCTGAATAGTTGGAAGCCGGTCATCGGCATACGTATCGGCCTGAATCCGGCTGAATTCCTGTCGATAAAACTGATTGGTAAAACCAGCCAGTAACTCAAAGTTATGCTCGCCAACGCTGCGGGTATAGGTTGCCAGGTTTTCGTTCAGCCAAGAGGTATTTTCTAAACCCTGCCGAATCGAAACAGCCGTTGTTGGAATCGGTACGTTGATAGCACTTGTCGCTGTTGATGGGTTAAAGAAGAAGAATTTAGAGTTTTGGTACTCTATGTTCATCGTAGACCGAAGAGTCAACCCCGTAATCGGCCGGTATTGTATATACGCATTCGCCAAGAGGTTGGTGTTCTTTGTCTCGTTAATCAGCTCGTTGGCGGCTCGTACCCAGTTCGGATAAGCAAAAATATTACCTGTATTGTCTGGAAATTTATTAAATTTAGTTAGTTCGCCATTGGCATCGTAAATAGGCATAACGGGCCAGGTGTGCAGGGCATTGAACAGAATTCCGGTTCCTCGATCACCATCCGTACGGGGTGTATTGTCGAACACGTAGGAAGGAGCTACGTTAAAGCCAACCGTTACCCGATCTGATAGATTATAGTTTGAGTTAAGACGCAGCGAGTATCGTTTGTATTTGTTGTTCAGTACCACCCCATCCTGATTGAAGATACCGGCTACCAACGATGTATTGGACTTGGCTGTATTATTAGAAATACTCAGGTTATAGCTTTGAATGGGCGCCTGCCGCAGCAACGCATCATACCAGTCGTTATTTTTTCCTTCGTAGTCAGAAGGATTTTTAAATATATCCGGTACGGTTTGCAACTGGTCTTCATAGTATTCTTTTTTGAACTGAGCAAACTGAACGGCATTCAGCATTTTCACCCTGCCTTTCATCGGTACCTGCTGCACACCTGCATAGGCGCTAAAGCTGATGTTTGTCTGACCCGGTTTCCCTTTTTTAGTGGTAATCAGCACAACTCCGTTGGCCGCTCGCGAACCATACAACGAAGTAGAAGCAGCGTCTTTCAAAATCGAAAGATCCTCAATCTCATCCGGGTTAAGCTGGGCAATATTCCCTGTGATTGGAAAACCATCAATTACGTACAGCGGATCGCTACCTGCCGAAACCGACACCTGACCCCGAATACGGATACTGATACCCTGACCCGGTTTACCCGTGGCCTGGTTGATCTGCACACCCGCTAATCGGCCCTGTAGTTTCTGGCCGATCTGTGAAACAGGTAAATCTTTAATTTCTGCTGCACTTACCGTTTGCACGGCACCCGTAATTTCCTTCTTTATCTGACTACCATAACCAACCACAACCACTTCATTCAGGGTTTGGTCATCGGGAGCTAAGGTAACGTTGATCGATGTTTGATTACCAATAATTACTTCTTTCCGGCCATACCCAACAAAACTAAATACAAGCGTCGCGTTGGTGTTGGGCGCTGAAATTTTGAAACTACCTGTACCATCGGTATTTGTACCCTGTGTAGTGCCTTTAACGACTACACTCACACCTGGCAATCCGGCCCCTTTCTCATCGACTACTTTACCCGATACGATAATGTCGGCCGTTACTTCCCGATGTTGGCTTGGGGTATTTCGCGCCAGTAACTCTGTGGGAAGCAGATGCTCTTTTTTTAACACCCCTTTGGGCTCCTGAGCAAAGCTTGAAAATGAGCCGGCCACCATACTTAGTGCCACTAACTGATAGAGTCTTTTCATAAAAGTATTAGATAGGTGATAAGGTTAATTAGTTAAGAAGATTCAGGAAAAAGTCAGTTTAATGCCCAAATATTACCAATCATACCCCACCAACTTTCCCATACCTACCCACCTTTGGTGCAATTATTTATAAAAATTATCTATTACTATTTGATGGTTTGTTTTCTTATTTAAGAAACAAGAGGTTATTAGCGACTAATTATCAGTCACCTAATCAACTACAACGTGGAGAATTAAGCAGAGTAAGTTAGTTAACTCTAATTGATAAATACCTCATCAACAAGCAGTAAGGCTTGCTTTCCTTTGTTGGCATGCCAGTCGGGAAGTGGATTGACTGGTCTGGCTATAATCTTCAGAAAGGAAAGCGTTTGTGGTTTAAAGGAACAGCTAACCGCTTTTAATGTTGGGGGACTTTTTTTGATGGGTTGGTCAGGTTTGAAGGTGGCGATTAGTTTCATATGCTCTCTACTGTTTCCTCCCCAAATCTCAACCGTGCCTGGCGGGAAGATACCGGTTTCTTCCTCAACCATAACCCGTAAGGCAACAGAGGATACCGTGACTGGCTTTTTAAATTCCGACACCAGCGCCATGTCATTTTTTCGGAACCCCGCCCAGTTATTGGCCCAAGCCGGGCTGTTGGCATTGAACGTACCCAGTCGACCATCAAAAAACGTGTGAGCACCATCGGCCTGATGAACCGGATTGAGTGGCAGGAGCAAATTCACACTGTCGGGTTTATACGTACTCTTATAAAAATCGAACGTTGCCACATTGCTACCATACCAACCTGTCTTGTAGGCCTTCGCCTTGATCAGGGTTGGCTGGGTAAGTGTGGTTTGATTGGTAAATAGTGGCGAGTGAATACTATCGGGCTCCGTGCCATCGGTTGTATAGCGAATATCAACGCCTTTAATCGGGTGTTTTAATTGGAGCGCTATGGCTTGGGTAAATATAGTTGAGCTGTTTTTTATTTGCGGTGGGTTCAACTTAATGGGTTCGCTTTTGGCGCCGTCAAATCCAGCAATGAATTGAATACGCTTGTTGGCCTTTTGCAATTGCTCGATCTGGGAAGGAGTCAATTTTGTTTCCCAAAGCGAAATTGTTTTCAGTTGCTTCAAGCTACTCAGTTGTTTTTGCAGCGCATCATACGTCACGTTGGTACCTGATAGCGCAAGCGTGTGCAACTGCTTTAGCGCGGCTAGTTCGGCCAAACCGGCCCCGTTTATATCGGTAAAATTGAGGTCAAGTTTCCTAAGATTCTCAAACTCGCTGATCCGTTTCAAATCAGCATCTTTAACCGGCATTTTGTTAAGATTCAGATAGACAATCTGCTCTTTCACGGGGCTTAGTTCAGCCAGTTTTTCGGGCGTGTACGACGCTTTATTATAGAGATTGACCGCCAGCGCAGGGGATTCCCTGGCCAATGGGGCCACCGTGCGATAATCGTTATTTAACCCGTTAACTAGCTCTTCATCAGCAGCATCGAACTCAAACTCGTCAACTTGATCAACAGGTTTGAACAAGGCAGTTGCCATCAGGCGCAACGAGTCGGTGGGGGGCAAGTCGATTACTTTCTTTTTATGTTCGGCATTGCTTTTTATCCACAGAGCTAACAAGGCCATTTCCTGTGGAGTAAGCTGGGTTTTTCCCGACGGTGGCATATGCTTCTTTTCGTCCATTGGCAGGTGAATTCGTTGCAGGAGTAAGCTCATGTCGGGCTTCCCGGCCACGAATAGCTTACCCGTTTTGCCACCTTTCAACATAGCCTCAACTGAAGCAAGATTCAACTGTCCTTTCAGTTTATCTTCATTATGGCAACTGATACACTTCTGTTCGAAAATAGGTTGAATCACATCGTCATAAACGAGTGCCTTATCAAGCGCAACTGGAGCCGGTTTGAATCGACTGCTTACCGGTTCGAATAGGAAATTATCGCCGTGAGTTAAGGTGGCTCCGTAGTGTCCTGCCCCAACCAAAAATAGCACCGTTGTTAATGCTCCAAGCTGGGCAATCCGGGCTGTGTACCATGATTTAGTACGCATCCAGTAAACAAGCGTTGCCAGAAAAAAGATACCCACGCCCGACCATTTATGCCACTGAAGCGCCTGTCCGCTGTAGCCATCTTCTTTGGATAAAAACAAACCCATAATGACCGTAACCCCAGCCGATAACGCGCCAAGAAGTAGTAACCCACTCAGAAAATCCCGATAAAACTCCGAAACGGCAGGGTTCGCAGCACTAGCCATCCGAAAGCGGAAAGCTTCCATAATCATGGCCAGAAACAAAATCACAATTGGGAAGTGGAGCAGTAATGGATGCATTCGCCCCAATGGTTGTAGCCAAAGAGGGACAACGAATCTGTTGTTGAAGACCAACAAAAACAGGATGAAGATTGTCGAGGCAAACAACGCCTGTTCTGCAAACCCAATGAGCCTTTTATTCATTTCAATTTTTTGACAGGATTACAGGATTAACAGGATAGCGATAGGAAACAGTAACTCATTGAAAATCCTGTTAATCATGTAATCCTGTCAAAGAAAAATCAGGCAATAATATCGTGCACCACTTTCCCGGAAACATCGGTCAATCGGTATCGACGGCCCAGGTGTTTGAAGATCAGCTTCTCATGGTTAAGGCCCATTTGGTTCAGCACCGTAGCCTGAAAATCATGCACATGGACGGGGTCTTTGATGATATTATAACCCATCTCATCTGTCTCTCCATATACGATGCCGGGTTTGATCCCACCGCCCGCCATCCAGATCGTGAAGCATCGGGGATGGTGATCGCGACCGTAATTATCCTTGGTCAGTTTGCCCTGCGTATAGCTGGTACGGCCAAACTCCCCGCCCCAGATCACCAGGGTTTCGTCCAGTAAGCCCCGTTGTTTCAGGTCAGTAACCAACGCAGCCGATGCCTGGTCGACGTCTTTCGCTTGCTTGGCGATCTCAAATGGTAGATTTCCATGCTGATCCCAGCCTTGATGGTACAACTGAACAAAGCGAACCCCATTTTCCGATAATTTTCGGGCCAGCAGGCAGTTGGCGGCAAACGTACCCGGCACAAGGCAATCGGGACCGTAGAGCTTGATTATATCGTCCGGCTCCTTCGATAAATCCATGACTTCAGGAACCGCCGTTTGCATTCGGTACGCCATTTCGTACTGCTTCACCTTGGCCGTTATCTCGGGATCACCAAACTCCTGATACGACAGATCATTGAGTTGAGCCAGATTATCGAGCATATCCCGACGATCCTGCCGATTCATGCCATCGGGGTCGCGGAGGTATAAAACGGGATCTTCGCCCTTGCTGAACTGAACGCCCTGATGAATGGAGTCCAGGAACCCATTCGACCAGAGTTTGGAGTATACGCCCTGCCCGTTGCCAATTCCCCGCGATAGCAATACGGTGAAATTGGGGAGGTTTTTATTTTCGTTACCCAGCCCGTAACTCAACCATGATCCCATACTCGGCCGGTTCCCCTGCTGCGAACCGGTTTGCAAAAAGGTGAGCGCTGGGTCATGGTTGATGGCCTCCGTAAACATGGATTTCACGATGCAGAGATCATCTACAATTTTGGCCGTGTACGGGAACAGATCACTGACCCATGCCCGTGACTGGCCATATTGCTTAAAATCAACAAACGAACCCACCAGCGGAAACTCTTTCTGATTGGCCGTCATGCCCGTTAGCCGTTGCGTCCCGCGCACCGAAGGGGGTATCTCCTGCCCCATCATCTCCCGCAGTTTAGGCTTGTAATCAAACAATTCCTGTTGCGACGGGGCTCCGTTCTGGAAGAGGTAAATCACTCGTTTTGCCTTCGGAGCGAAATGTGGGATTCCGGGCGTTAGCCCCTCTTCGTCCATCCCGTTTCCACTGAACAGATCGGGAATCAGCAACGAACCCAGAGCCGCGCTGCCTAATCCCAAACTCAATCGGGAGAGGAAGCGACGCCGGTTAAAATTCAGACCGTGTTCGAGAATTTCTTTTTCCATATCGGGAAATGATTATTCGACAGGATTTACAGGATGAACAGGATTTTCTCATTCTCTTTTTAAATCCTGTTCATCCTGTAAATCCTGTCGAAAATTCTTACGACTTGGTAATGGTTTCTTCCAGATTATAAATGGTCGTTACCACCCGCATCAGGGCGGCAAGCTTGGTCTTATCAATTTGCGCGGGAATGGGGTATTCACCAATCGCCAACGATTTCTCCGTATTTGCTGGCGTCAGCTTTTTCAACTCCTTCTCGTAGTACGCCGTTAGCAGATCGGTTTCTTTTTCGTTTGGTTTCCGACTCACGATCAGCCGAAAGGCTTTATTGATCTTATCGTTCACCGCACTATTTTCCTGCAATAGTCGGGCGGCTAATACTCGAGACGCTTCCAACACCGTTGGGTCGTTGAGCATGACTAAAGCCTGCAAAGGTGTGTTGGTTTTCAGGCGTCTGACCTCACAGAGGTCGCGGTTGCTGGCATCGAAAATTGCCATTGAAGGCGGGGGAACGGTGCGCTTAATGAGCGTGTACATACCGCGCCGATACAGGCTTGAGCCATGATCCTGATTGTATGCAGAAAGCAACCCTCGGCCCGATGTAGCACCCTCCCACAATCCGGCAGGCTGATACGGTTTTACACTTGGCCCGCCAATGGTTGGATTCAATAAGCCACTGCTGCTCAGCACTAAATCTTTGACAAATTCAGCATCAATACGATAACGTGGCCCCCGTGCCAGCAGCACGTTATCGGGGTCGGCGGCTAGCTTATCCGGGGTAATTTTGGCGGATTGACGATAGGTGGCCGAGGTCACCATTTGCTTAACCAGTCGTTTGATATCCCAGCCGTGATCCATAAAATCAACAGCCAGCCAGTCGAGGAGAGCAGGGTGCGTTGGCAAATCACCCTGCATGCCAAAATCGCCGGAGGTTTTAACGATACCTTTTCCAAAAAATTCCTGCCATAAATGATTGACATAGACGCGGGCTGCCAGCGGATTCTTTTTGTCGAACAGCCACTTCGACAAGCCTAGTCGGTTTTTGGGATAGCTTTCGTTGAAGGGTAAAATTGCTTTGGGCGTTCCGGGTTGAACTTCTTCGCCGGGCGCATCATATGCGCCCCGTTTCAGTACAAATGTTTTCCGGGTTGTATCCAGATCACCCATCACCGACACGATTAGGCGGTTGGTATCCCGTTTATTGACGAACGACAAAATGCTTTGAATGTCTTCATCACAGATTTCCATCAGCGGTTTCTTGGCGTAGGTATCAGGCCCACCAATCACCGATTCGATACCCACTTCCTTCACATTATTGAAAAACGCGAAAAGCTGGTAATATTCTTTGTGCGAGAATGGATCGTATTTATGGTCGTGACAATGCGCGCATTCGATGGTTACGCCCAATAATCCCTTGCCGAACAGATCATTCCGATCCGTTACATACATGGTCCGGTATTCTTCGGGAATCGTGCCCCCTTCCTCGGTTATTTTGTGATTCCGATTGAAGCCTGTTGCGAGCAGTTGCTCTTTTGTGGAATTAGGCATCAAGTCGCCCGCCAATTGCCAGGTCACGAAATCGTTGTAATGCATGTTTTTGTTGAACGCATGAATCACCCAATCCCGCCAGGGCCACTGTGTTCGGTAGCCATCGTCCTGATACCCGTGCGAATCGGCATATCGGGCCAAATCCAGCCAATGCAGGGCCATTTTTTCGCCGTAGGCCGGGTTCTTCAATAATTGATCGACAACTTTCTCATAGGCATTAGCACTCTTATCGGCCAGAAAACTATCCATTAGTTGCAGGCTCGGCGGCAACCCAACCAAATCCAGATTTAACCGCTTCAGCAACCTCTCTTTATCGGCTTCGTCGTTGGGTTTTATCCCCTTCTCTTCCTGTTTTTGCAGAATGAAATAATCAATTTCGTTTCTGGGCCAGTCGGTTTGTTTTACCTGCGGGATTGCTGGTTTCTTCGGGGCGACAAACGCCCAGTGTTTTTCGTAGGTTGCTCCCTGCTGAATCCATTTCTCGATGAGTTTTATTTCGCGCGCCGACAGTTTTAAATTCGACGAGGGCGGAGGCATCATCGTCGCCGTGTCGGTCGAGCTGATCCGCAAAAACACTTCCGACAATTCTGGCTTTCCGGGTACCAAGGCATGCGCTGACGGATGCTCCTTCAAGGCTTTATAGGCACTTTCGGCCATATCGAGCCGAAGGCCAGCTTCGCGCTTATTGGCATCCGGGCCATGACACGCTAGGCATTTATCCGAAAGAATAGGCCGGATATCGAAGTTATAGCTAACCACGTCCGGAATGGCCTCCGATCCCGTATGATTACCAGAACTCGTCGTGCAGGATTGCATATACCACACCAATCCCGCAATCACAGCCAGCAAATAGTATGGACTCATTCGCATAACAACGATTTGTTTACTAAAGTACTGTTAGTCGTATTCTTTTTAACCACAGAGGCACAGAGAATACAGCGTTTTAAATGCCTAACTTTTTGATGGTTAAATCTCTGTGTTCTCTGTGCCTTTGTGGTTAATATTTTTTTACCCAATCCTCACACCAGCAAGTCCATGACGGGTTTACCTAACCCATCGGGAGTTGAATAAAACGGGCGTTTCTCCACCTCATAATGCGTATCTGGCGCAATGCCTAATGCGTGATAAATCGTTTGGTGAATTCCGTCGATACGCACCGGATTTTCGATGGTTTTGCAGGGACGTTCGTCGGCGGTTTTACCATAAACAAAGCCCTTTTTTATACCGCCACCAAACATGAGAATAGAACAACCGTCGGTAAAATGACGGTGCATGCCGTAGAATTTCAGGTCAGACAGAATATCCGGCTGATTGACCTGTTCCAGTACTTTAGCCCCTGGCCGCCCTTCAACCATCATATCCCGGCTAAATTCACTCGCCAGTATCACCATAGTACGGTCGAGATGTCCGGTTTTATCTAGATCTTTAATCAGTTGTGCGATGGGGCCGTCGATCTGCTTTTTCATGTCCTCCAGACGCGTATGGCCATTTTCGTGCGTATCCCAACCCTTAAACGGTTCATATTCTGTGGTAACGCTGATGAACCGGGCACCCTGTTCGGTCAGTCGGCGGGCGAGCAGGCAACCCAGCCCGAACTTACCTGTGTTGTAAATGTCGTAGCTGGCTTTGGGTTCTTTGCTCAGATCAAACGCCTTGGCTTCGGGCGAATTAAGGAGCATATATGCCTGCTCCATCGAGCGTTTGAGCGATTCTTTCTGGTAATCGCTGCCGAACTCACCCATCGGGCCGTTACTGATCAGGTCATTGTAGAGTTGATTTCGGCGCTCAAACCGTTTAGCATCCATACCCACCGGTGGCCGAACGCTTTCCAGTCCCTGACTCGGATCGGGAATAAAGAATGGCCCAAATTCATTGCCCAGAAAACCAGCGGTATGGAACGCTTTCAGCTCTTCGGCTTCACCCACCGTGAACCGCTGGCCAATATCGACAAAGGCTGGAATTACTGGATTTTTCGGGCCTAGCTCTTTCGCGATCCAGGAACCTAAATGTGGAGCCGCTACCGTTTGGGGCGGCTCGTAGCAGGTGTGCCAATGGTACTGATGACGCGAGTGCAGAATATGCCCCATATCGGCAGCTACATACGACCTGATCAATGTTCCCTTATCCATGACCTTGCCAATGGATTCGAGTCCTTCCGAAAAGTGAATGCCATCCAGCACCGTTGGCACGGGCTTGAACGTACTCAGAACCCGATTACCCTCCATACCCTTCTGAAACGGCGTATAGCGTTTGGGATCGAAGGTTTCGGTATGAGCCATGCCACCCGCCATCCAAAGCAGAATCACGGTATCTGCCGTTCCGTTTTTCTGGCCCGGCTTCTTTGACGGACTACAACCCGATAGCAGACTCGACATGGGAGCGCCAGCCGCAAAAGCTGCCATTGTAGCCGCACTTGTTTTCTGTAGAAACTCCCGTCTATTCCAGTACGTTTTCATGTTGTTGCGCTCTCTGAAATACCTAAATCTACCGTTTGTACATCAGGTAGTTATAAGGTACGATACGTTATTTTTTACTTTGACATTTGTGATGTCGGTTACTTATAACCGACACCGGGAGGTTTTGAGAAACCTAAATTGTCAGATGTAAGCATCTGACATCACTACAACTATATCAGGTTGAAGAACCTGACATCACATCTGTGTCAAAAACTCAGTAAATCAACTGAAATTCAGGATGCAGGCTGATGGCCCAGACCAGATCCTGAATGCCTTCTGTAGTCGGGTTCTTCCCAACAATTTTCTGAGCAATGGCTAATTCGTTTGGCTTTGGCTCGCGGCCCAGGGCTTTCCAGTACAGGTTTTTCACCAGTGCATCTGAGGTAGGATAAGTAGCTTTCCATTGCTGGGCACCCCGTTTAAGCGCGTCGTTGAATTTCTCGCCGTTGGTCAATTCCAGTGCCTGCAACAGGTTGGCCTGCGACGACCGACTAGTGCTAACCGTTTCGCGATTTGGCCGACCCAGGGCCGTTAGGAATGGATCATTCTTCACCAACGATGCTCGTGGGAAGGGCATTTCCTTCTTGAGTTGTTTCGGAAACTGCTTCTCCACAATGGAGGTATCTACGTAGATCGGACTGAACGCCAGACTCACTGCATCGGCAAACTGCTCAGCCGTAAGCCGACGTCGTACCATACCCTGAAAAACAAAGTTGGGCGATGTAATCAGCTCAGCATCTTTAAGACCAACGGAGGGCAACTGATACGTTTTGGAAGTCAGAATAGTAAACATCAGCTTCTTGATATCGTAGCCGTTCGTAGCAAAATCAGATGCCAGCCAGTCAAGTAAATCCTGACTCCAGGGTTCGTTATCCATCATATCGACAGGTTCGATAATACCCCGGCCCATTACCTGCGCCCAAATCCGGTTCACAACGGTGCGATATAAGCGACCATCTTTGGGCTGAACCAGAAAATTAGCCAGTTCGCGGAGTCGTTCGTCGGTAGTGGCCTTGCCGTTGATTGTCCCTAGTTTCTCAAAAATAATTTTGGTCCCAGCGAGTTTGCCCGTAGGTTTATCACACCGGTTGATTTCCAGCGTTGTATCGGCAAACACATTGGCAAAGGCGTACGCATCGGCCAGTTTCCAGTCGCTGATAAAGCTGTCGTGGCAGGAAGCACATTTCAGATTCAGTCCCAACAACACCTGCGACACGTTTTGAGCCGCCTGCATCTCCGTCCGTTGGCTCGAATTGATAGTTCCGCGCCATTTTATCCCTTTAATAAACCCCGCCGACTCTTTGGTTGGACTCACAAGTTCCCGGACAAACTGGTTGTACGGTTTGTTCGTTTTCAGCGAGTTGTACAGCCAGGTCGTGATATCAAACCGCCCGCCGGTAATGTAGCCAGTACCCGTGTAATCATTGCGGAGCGCATCGTTCCAGAATGTTAGCCAGTGCTGGGCATAATCCGTATTCCGACCGAGCAATTCGTTGACCAGAAGCTCCCGCTTGTTGGGTCGGGGATCGGCTTCAAAGGCTTTTAGCTTTTCGGGGCTTGGGAGCAATCCTACCACATCCAGATAAACCCGGCGCATGTACGTACGATCGTCTACGACGTTTTTCCAGGCAAGTTTGTGTTGCTGAAAATAGACGTTCACGAAGCGGTCAACGGGGTTTGTAATACCAGCCGGAGCGTCAGGCAAAGCAGGCAGGCGTGGCTCTAAATCAGCTACCCGATAAATGCTTTTTTCGGCACCACTTGGCCAGGGCGCACCCTGTTGAATCCAGAATTCGAGCAGAGCAATGTCGTGGTCGGACAGGCGCTTACCTTTGGTCGGCATGGCATCGTCGTGACCAGCCGGGAGTTTGATGCGTCGGATTATATCGCTCTTTTTGGGGTGTCCAGCTACTAAAATCTCGCCATCCTCGCCCCCTTTCATCACGAACTCTTTTTTGTCCAGCCGCAAACCACCTTTCGTTTTAGTAGCGCTATGACAACTGTAGCAATTATGCGCCAGAATGGACCGGACTTCCAGGTTCAATTCTCCGATCTGCTTGTCGTTTAGGGGTTGGCCAGCAGTCGCACTCGCAAAGGCAAATTTCGACTCCTCCCCTACTGGACTACTGCCAGCCCCCTTGCCAAACGGCAGTACGCTGCTCAGATAATCGTCGCCGTGGGTGAGCATGGCCCCATAATGTCCGGCCAGACTCACCCCAACGACCGTTATGAACAACAAGCTTCGATATAACTCGATACGACCACTCCGTAGCGCGAGTACCGTCCCTATCGCCAGGGCCATCGTTGCTAATCCCGACCATTGGTGAATGGTTACGGTACTGCCCCCGTAATCGTCCTGATTTACTAATACCAATCCCAGAGCCGCGGCCACCACCGAACTGATGGCCCCAACCCAGACCATAGCCCGGATGCCTGCCTGCATCTCATTCGACTTACGAAACCAACCGACAACTTCGAGCAATAAGGCTATGCACAAAAGTCCAACCGGAAAATGAACGATTAGTGGATGTAAACGGCCCAGAAATTGCCAGAGCCAAAACGATTCAGTTAAGATTGCTATCACGTCGAAAAAAGTACTCGAAGTCTCTGATTTACTGCCGTTACCTGACAAAGGCCATGGCAACCCCTCCATCTACATTAAGTACATTACCTGTCGATTTGCTTAATAGGCCATTCACAAAGGCCAGACAGGCATTGGCAATATCTTCGGGCAGGATGATTTCGTTCAGCAGAGTCCGTTTAGCGTAATAGGCGGGTAATTCGGCTACCGTTACACCATAGGCTTTGGCACGACCTTCAGCCCAGGCACCCGCCCAGATTTTAGAATCCGAAATAACCGCATCTGGATTAACCACATTGACGCGAATATGGTCTTTCCCCAGTTCGGCGGCATTCAATCGGCTCAGGTGCAGTTGGGCCGCTTTGGCCGAACCATATCCGGCATTATTCGGACCAGAAACCAATGCGTTTTTACTGACGATATTGAGTACATCGCCCCCCAAATCCTGTTTGCGCATGATGGCAACGCCTTGTTGGGTAACCAAAAACTGTCCTTTTACGAGCACATCATACAGCAAATCCCAATCGGCCTCGGTATGCTCTTCAATAGGCTTGGAGATGGACAAGCCCGCACAATTGACCACAATATCGACACCGCCAAAGGCTAAACTAGCCGTCTTGTAGGCACCTGCTATTGCGTCGGCGCTGGTCACGTCGAGCTGGGCTATTGTATGCGTATCTCTGCCGTATTGTTTCCGAAATTCGTCGTTGGCCGATGAAAGCCGGTCGGCATCATTATCATTGATCACCACGCAGGCCCCTTCATCCGCAAACTTTTTGGCTATCGCCTTTCCAATGCCGCCCGCGCTACCCGTAATGAGCGCGACCTTGCCGGTCAATGGCTTGGGCTTGGGCATTCGCGAGAGCTTGGCTTCCTCCAGCAACCAGTATTCAATATCAAAAGCTTCCTGGCGAGGCAACGAGGTATAACCCGAAATGGCTTCGGCCCCCTTCATCACATTGATGGCATTGATATAGAACTCAGCCGCCACACGAGCCGTCTGTTTATCCTTCGCGAAGGTGAACATACCAACGCCCGGCCAGAGAATAACGACCGGATTTTTATCGCGAATAGCTGGGGAGTTAGGATGCTTACACGTATCATAATACGCCTGATACATGTCGCGATAGGCCTCGAAAGCAGGCGTCAATTGCTCCCGAATCGCAGTGCCATCGGTCACGTCCTGATCGGGAGCCAATTCCAGCACAAGCGGGCTGATCTTCGTGCGCAGAAAGTGATCCGGGCAACTGGTGCCCATTGGAGCCAGCCGGTCGAGATCGGCCGAGTTGATGAATTCCAGCACCCGATCATCGTCGGTAAAATGGCCGATCATGCGGTTCTGGCTCGAACACAGTCCTCGTAGAATAGGTGCCAGTTGGGCTGCCTGCGTCGTTCTTTCTTCTTTCGGTAAGGATTCTCGGATTGCGCCACCAAATTGAGTCCCATTCTTCGTATAGCTATCTTCCAGAAACTGGGCGCAGGTTTCAATAACGTCGAGGGTATTCACGTAACTTTCATAGGCCGTGTCGCCCCAGGTGAACAGGCCGTGAGAGCCTAACATAATTCCCCGTAGGTTGGGATTTTCGGTGATGCACTGCTCCAGTTTCAGGCCCAGATCGAAGCCCGGCCGCTGCCAGTCGACCCAGCCAATAGCCCCATTGAATAATTCTTCCGTAATCCGTTTACCATCTTTGGCCGCTGCAATAGCAATGGCCGCATCGGGGTGAAGGTGGTCGATGTGCTTATAAGGCAAAAAACCGTGTAGCGGTGTGTCGATAGAGGGGGCTTTAGAGGCTAAATCGAAAATACTGTAATTGAACAACTCAACCATTTCGTCTTCAAATTCAAGGCCCCGGTATACTTCTTTAAGACTATGCAATCGATTCATATACAGAGCCGCCAGTCCACCACGTGTGAGGGTGCCAATATCGCCCCCGGAACCTTTTATCCACATTACTTCGGTAGGCTTCCCGGTGAGTGGATCGCGGGCCGTGGTTTTGCAGGATGTATTGCCTCCGCCGTAGTTGGTAAGACGCAAATCGGCCCCCAACAAATTGGAGCGATAAAGCAGTAAAGCAACTTCCTGCTCCTGTGGATCGGCATTAGCCAGAGAGGCCGCTTTTTCTTCATCCCATAAGTAACTGACGTGTCGATAGGCTTTGATAGCTGATAGCATAACTGAGTAATTAGATAGGTTATATGATTAGTATTAGTGCTTGATCGCTTTTGTCTAATGAAGGCTGAAAGTAGGCGGTCGTTACCCAGAGACTTTCCTATACTGTCCTAGTATTTTGACCATTAAGAGTATTTTTTTGTACGAAACCAATAGCCCATGCTTTATCACATAAAGATTAACGACTATTCAAATACACCCAAATACCAGCAGATTTATAATTCGATTGTCGAAGGAATTGAAAATCGGGATATTCTGCCGGGCGACAAACTACCGTCTATCCATGAACTGTGTGCCGAATTCGATATCTCGAAGGGTACGATCGAGCGGGCATACGAACTCCTGAAAGAGAAGGAAATTATTGGCGCGGTAAAAGGAAAAGGTTTTTACATTAACTACACGCCCACCGGAAACAACCTGAAAATATTCCTGTTATTCAACAAGTTAAGCGCCCACAAAAAAATCATTTACGACTCCTTTGTTGAACTACTGGGACCGGGTGTGGCTATTGACTTTTTTATCTACAACAATGACTTTCGGCTGTTTCGGGATTTGATTCAGCGGCAGGCTCGTAATCATACACATTACGTGATCATCGGCCATTTTTTTGAGGGTGGCGAAAAAGCCGATGAGTTGATCAACAGTTTACCAAAGCACAAATTAATTATTCTGGATAAGTTAGTGGAGGGGATAACGGGCAGCTATGGGGCAGTATTCCAGAATTTCGAACGCGACCTGTATCAGTCACTAACCGATGCACTCCCACTGCTGAAAAAGTACTCGACCCTGGGCATGTTATTTCCTTCGTATAGTTACCACCCCAAGGCCATTCTGAACGGATTTTACAAATTCTGTTATGAGCACGGGTTTAAAACCAGGGTGATCAATACCGTTCAGAATGAGGTCATTCAGCCAGGCCACGCCTATATCAATCTAATGGAAGAAGATCTGGTCGAGCTCATCAAGCGCATAAAAGAAACGCCTTATATTGTTGGTCAGGAAGTGGGCATTCTTTCCTACAATGATACGCCCCTGAAAGAGTTTTTACTGGATGGAATTACCGTGATCTCCACCGATTTCGCCCAAATGGGCCGAACAGCCGCTCGCTTAGTCCTGAACGCCAGTGTCGAACACGTAGAAAACCCGTTCCGGCTTATTGTGCGCAAATCGCTGTAACCACTGAGTACATCGCCAGATTTATCTGTAGTTGAAAAATCATAGTAGCCTTTTGGGTAAATTTCGCCGTATATATTCTTATCAGTTAGAACTCCTATTCATTTTCTCATGAATCAGTCAGATAACTCTACGCCTGAGCAAAACAGCCCAGGCACAACTTCGAGACGGCAATTCATTCAGGCTAGCGCGTTAGCGGCTACCAGTTTCTTTATTGTACCTCGCCATGTACTCGGTGGCAAAGGTTTTATTGCACCCAGCGACAAACTCAACATTGCCGGTGTCGGTTTTGGCGGTAAAGGGTTCAGTGATACCAATAACTCATACAACAACGGAGCCAACAACATTGTGGCGCTGTGCGATGTAGACTGGGGCCTCCCCCGCGTTAAAGAAAACTTCACCAAGCACCCCAACGCAAAACGGTACAAGGATTTCCGGGAGATGCTGGATAAGGAAGGCAAAGCCATTGACGCCGTTACCGTATCAACCGCCGACCATACGCACGCTGTTGTAGCGATGGCAGCCATGCAGCGCGGCAAGCACGTGTATGTACAGAAACCCCTGACACACAACATTTACGAAGCACGTATGCTCACCGAAGCCGCTCGTAAATACAAGGTTGTTACCCAAATGGGTAACCAGGGATCGTCTAATCCACAGCAGAAACAAATGGTGGAATGGTTCGACAAAGGACTGTTGGGAACGGTGCACACCGTTAACCTCTGGACCAACCGACCCGTTTGGCCACAAGGTATTCCGGTTCCACAACCAGCCTCCGAAACTCCTGTCGATCTGGATTGGGATCTTTGGCTCGGACCCGCTCAAAAAGTTGGCTACACGCCTGCCTATCACCCATTCAAATGGCGTGGCTGGTGGAACTTTGGTGCTGGCGCGTTGGGCGACATCGGTTGCCACATCATGGATACCCCGTTCCGCGTACTCGGCCTGGGTTACCCAACCGAAGTTGAAACCAGCGTTGGACAGGTATTTATCAAAGACTGGACACCTGAGTACATTCCTGAAGGTTGCCCACCGTCGTCGCACGTGGAGTTGAAATTCCCGGCAACGGCCAAAAATAAGTCGGTGGTAAAAATGATCTGGGAAGATGGGGGTATTCGTCCGTTCCGTCCAGAGATGCTGCCAGCCGGTGAACCTATGCCAGAAAATGGTGAAAACGGCGTACTCATTCACGGCGACAAAGGATTGCTAATCTGTGGCATGTACGGTGAAGATCCAAAGCTCTACACTAAAGATGGCCAGAAAATAGTTGGTGATCCGAAACCAAAACCTGCCGATGGCTCCAAACCATTGCCAGAAAATGGACACCAGGTATTGTGGACCGAAGCGTGTAAAGCCGGTTTCAACAGCAAAGAGCACAAAGCACTGACTTCGTCATTTGATTTTGCCGGACCACTGACCGAATCCGTTCTGATGGGTAACTTAGCCATCCGTAGCTATAACGTTCGCACGCCCAAAGCCGACGGAAAAGGCTTCAACTATCCTGGCCGGAAACAACTGACCTGGGATGGTAAAAACATGAAAATCACGAATTTCGACGAGGCTAACCAGTTCGTTAAGCGCGAGTACCGCCAAGGCTGGTCGTTAAACGCGTAGGATTTAGTGGAATAAGTAAAGTGGGTGGAGTAAGTGAAATAGGTATCAACTACCTGTTTACTCGTTCCACCCATTTCACTTATTCCACCGATTACTTACTTCACTAGCAACGACTGCACCATTGTCTTTAATCGTGCGTGCGCTACATACGCCCAGATCAGTAGCATATACATGGAAAAATCCTGATACGACACCGGAAATGCTATGTTATTAATGTAATACCGGGTAGCTGTAAAATCGAGCGTAGGTGTAAACCCGATAAGATTTTCATACCCCAAAATAAGCGTGAGCCCGAGCGCGTAGAATAGGTAGTGGGGTTTACGAATTGCCCACAATAGACCCGCCAGAGCCGTTGCCCCAAATCCGGCATAATGTTTCCAGGTCAACGCCAGATCCGTTGTTGCGGCAATATAAACAGAATAAACCTGTACGGCTAAAAGGACAAAAACGATAAGCCCATAGCCGTAAAACTCTTTTAATTGAGCACGCTGCATAGAGGTAGTAGTTACGATAAGCGATCAATCCAATTGATAAAAATACGCTAAAAACTACTACGCATATAGGCTAACACTAACTATTTTTTCGGGAGTCCTTCGTTAAAAAATACAACTAACCCATCTTTACCAGCCACAACAATGTCTTTTCGACCGGTTTTGTGCAAATCAGCTACGGCAAAATAAATACCCGTTCCTTTGCCCACCCCTGCCTGACCATAGGCAATGTCGTGCTTCACAAACTGTTTTTTCGACGTATCCCAGGTGAAATAATACAGCCCAACAGGATCTTCTTCGCCGGGATCCCGGCCGTTATGAGCCCGGAAGCGCTTACCCGTTAGCAGTTCCGGGCGGCCATCGCCTGTAATATCTATCCATTCCAGGCAATGGTACTGGGAATTTTTGTCATCAATCAGGTGCTTTGTCCAACCGCGTTGTCCACTGGCATCACGAGTCTGTTCGTACCAGTGTAAGCCATAACTGTGGCCCTGCCCTACTATAATGTCATTGCGCTGATCGCCATTTACATCTGTCACAATAATGGGAACGCTGGCCGTGCCAAAAGCAAACTCTTTATGTAACTTCCAAGGACCAGACTCCCGGTCTACAGGTGCTTCGAGCCAGCCATCACTGACAATTAAATCCCCTCGACCATCGCCGTTAATATCCCCAAATCCCAGACCATGTCCCTGGGTTGGAGCGACTGTTACCGTCTTGAAGACACCGGGACTTACCAGTTTGATGTATTTGAGCGGATTGTTCGGGTTATTCGGTACAATGTCAATGGTACCGTCGCCATCTACATCCCAGGCGCGTGTCGTTTCTACATTACCAACTTTGCCAATCTCGTGTAACGGCCACTGACTATCTTTTTTTGCTGGATTTTCGACCCAGCGTAATGTCTGATCAAACCAGCCACCGGTTATGAAATCCATACGGCCATCGCCGTTAACATCGAGCGGAATGGTCGAAAAATCGTCGTAATACTGATCTTTTCGGGGTTCATTTCCAATCAGGTGCCGGTTACGAAAGCGCGGTCCTTCATACCAGAAGTCGCCGGATACAATATCGAGGGTATCGTTTTTGTCAACATCAAACACACCTACTGACTCGTAGCTTTCGGCAGCCACAAAATAGCGATTGAAGCGGAGTATAGGTTCGGGAGCGGTTGCACTACCAACGAGTAGAAGCAGGGATATACCACCAAGGATTCGTAGCATACAGTACGTTTTTCCTCCTGTAAGTTATATTCTTTCTATTTTCTACTGTTTCGAAGCATTTAAAACATAGAACATCCAGTGATTGGTAACTGCTTTTTCACGACTACTATAGTACTCCCTATGGTGGAACGCAGAAAGCATTCTGGTAGATTCTTTAGAGTTCATTAGACTGAAAATCAGGGCACATAGAATCTAGTAGAAACTAACTTGGACGAACACTAATTGGTGTTATATACTTTACTCTACTTTCTCTCTGACAGGGAAAACATCATGATAGAAAAGCTGGAAAAAGCTTTCGAACTTCTGCTTATAAGACTGGCCAATCGGCACCTTTAGTTGGCCAATATAAAGTTGATTATGGCCATAGCTTGTTACGTTACCGATATTGACCAAGAAGGATTTATGCACCCGCATGAACTGGTTGTCTGGCAATCGTTCAACCAAAGACGCAAGCGATTCATTGACAATAGTAATCTGTTGGTTGCTGTATAGCTTACTGTAGATACCGTACCCTTCAATATAATCGATTTCATTTAAGGAAAACCGTTGATACTGCCGACCGGCTTTAAGAAATATAAAGTCTTTGGCGGTATAAATGGCCTTATTAATCTGTATCCCCATGCTCATATTGATGGCTCGCATAAACCGCTCTGAGGTAAAGGGCTTGAGCAGGTAATCGGAAAATCCTAAATCATAACACTGAACGGCGTAATCAGCATGGCTCGTAATAGCAATTTTGGGAATGAAGTTGCCATTGGGTGAAAATAATGACAGGCTGGACTCACCTCCAAGTTCGATATCGACTAGTAACAAATCGAACTGTTTTTGTTTAAGCGCCTGTTTTGCCTCAGCTGTTGTTGTTGCTACCGTAGGCTCATCAAAAAAAGGGATTCTCGCTAATTCACCCTTTATTAATTCCACAAAAAGTGGAGAGTCCTCAATAATAAGGGCCTGGTAAATTCTCATAGAATAGCAAATTCAAGTTACGTAGTGATACTAAATACGAAAAAATATACAAGCAAAATTCATACTACTCCTCTTTCGGTTACGCCTATACGTAAGCAATCACCCTAAAAAAGGGTGGCCCCGACTTAGTAAAACCATGTTGAGTGCAGGCATATAGCTCTGATTTAGAATACCTTTACTAGAAAAATGAGGTATTTCCTTTGTAGTAAAGCTAGTTCTAGTGCTTAGACGAAAGAGTCACTAACTAGTAACTTGGAAGTCTAAGTATCTTTATCAGGCCGTTCTCTTACGCAGGTTATTATACAAGTAAACACACGTCTGAAAAGCTAATTTTCCTTAACGTTGATAACCCTTACTGCCGCTTGTAAATTAGGGGCTGTAGCCTGTATGGAAATAACCCCTACCCTTCCCTTAGGTCGAATAATAGCCAGACATCTACCCTGAAACGTTGTTTTTTGAAGGGCCTGAAAACTGCTCAAATCCGTCGGGTTCGCCGAGCCGACACCCGCTAATTCACCAACGCCCAGTAACTGAAAGGAGATCGGAACAGCCGCATCAGGAACCCGATTTTCGTTCGCATCGACCACCTCCACCGATACAAACGACAAATCAGATCGATCGGCTCGGATAACCGATCGGTCAGCTATTAGCCGAAGATGGTGGGGCTTTCCGACAGTGATCAATTCGGTGGAGCCTGATAATCGCCCTTTGTCAAAGCTTGTTGCTTTGAGTCTACCCGGCTGATACGGAACCGTAAATGTCGCCGTAATGGTGCTGTCGGATAGGTGTTTTTCGCCAATGAGTTTGCCGTTCAACTCCAGTCGAACCAGCGAACTACGTGAGAAAACCCGCACCTGAAGCGGCTTCCCTTCGGCCCCTGCCCACGACCAGCTTTGGTGTTCATCCGGCCAGCCCCAATTGGTAACGGTTTCCTTCATCCCGTCAGGTATCGGACTGTGAACAGCCATTGCAATGGGTCGATTACGCCAGACCACATCCCGATAGTAGGATTGCGGCTTTTTAAACCCGATCAGATCCAGGTCTCCACACCAGGCATTAAACCAGGGCCACGGCAACACCGCTCGGGTACTGTCTTTGGCCGACTTTGGCTGAAGCAATGCATGTCCAATAGCCGTTTCGCCCATGTAATCCATGGCAGTCCAGACAAAATCACCAATCACATACGGGTGTTTTTCAACCTGCTGCCAGTTTTCAAACGCTTCCTTTGCGAAGGTTTCTGTGCCCAATATAACTCGATCTGGATGGCGCTGATGATCGGACTCATAGTGCTTCCATTCGTAATTATAACCGCCCACATCCAGCAAGGCAAAGGCCTTATCGGAGTCTTCCCAAACTTTACCAGGATGCTCCCAGAATACACAAAGAGCTTCTGTAACCGGACGCGTTGGGTCCAGCCGATGCACTGCATCAGCCAACTGTTTCGTAATGATAAGGCCCGATGGATCGGCCCGTTCGTTGATTTCGTTGCCGATGCTCCACAGAATGACCGATGGATGATTTCGGTCGCGAAGAATCATGGCTTCCAGATCGCGCTGTCCCCATTCGTCGAAAAAGCGGTGATAGTCCTGTGGCTTCTTGGGTCGCTGCCACATATCGAATGCCTCATCGATGACCAGTAGGCCCAGCTGGTCGCAGGCATCCAGAAAAGCGGTAGAAGGCGGATTATGACTCGTCCGAACGGCATTGAATCCGTTGGCTTTCAGCAGTTCCACTTTCCGTTCTTCAGCCCGGTCAATGGCAACGGCACCCAATGGGCCATTATCGTGGTGAACACAGCCACCTTTCAGTAATACCCGTTTCCCGTTCAGCACAAAGCCACGTTTGGCATCGACCTGGATTGACCGAATACCAAACGTAGTTGTTACACTATCCAATCGTTTTTTTCCCGCTATCAGAACCACTTTAGTCCGATACAACCAAGGCGTTTCGGGCGACCACAGCTGCGGATTAGCCACAGACACGAGTTGTTTACAATCTACTCGACCATTGCCCGATACGGTAATTTCCTGCCGACTTGTCCCGACCGACTTCCCATTCGGGGCCATCAGGGTCGTTTGCACCGAAATTGGCATCGACTTTCCGGTACTATTTGAAATTGTGGTAATATTCTGGATTTGAGCCGTTTTACCAGAAACCTGCGGGGTTGTGATCGACACCCCCATCGGGATAATATGCACGGCTTCGGCAACAGTTAGCCAAACGTGCCGGTAGATGCCCGAACCAGTATACCAGCGACTATTTTGGCCCAAATTCTTTACGCGAACTGCCAGTACATTCATTTGCCCGGATGGCAATAGATGCGGAGTCAGGTCATAGCCAAACGACGTATAGCCATAAGGATGATAACCCAGATGATGACCGTTCAACCAGACATCCGTTTCCATATAGGCCCCATCGAATTGAATACCAACCATCTTTCCAGCTTCTGACGGATTTATCGTAAATGATTTGCGATACCAGCCTACTCCCCCAACGGCGTAGCCGGTCGACGTGCCTCCTACGCTGGCGCGCGAAAATGGACCAGCTACCTGATTAGGCATCTGGCCTGGCAAATCTTCGATACTCCAATCGTGCGGTAAGTCAAGCCTTCGCCAGTTAACGTCATTGTAGCTAGGCTGTTCTACGTTGACTATGCTGTCTTTCAAAAACCGCCAATCGTCGTCGAACAGGCGGGTTCGGGTTGGTTTTACCTGCGAAAACGCATCATTCGTTGCCAGCAAACTGAATACTAAAAGGAGTAATTTTATCATTGAACCTGTTTAAACTTTATTTTTTATATCTCCAATGCGCTTTAGTTTAACTGCAGAGAGCGCTGAGACAAAGTCGCAAAGAACGCTGAGTTTGCTGACTGAATTTCTTTGCGCGCTTTGCCTTAGCGTTCTTTGCGGTTAATTTGAAAAGTTTAAACAGCTTCATTGGGTAGTGGCCTGCAAAAATCATAGTTGACCCTAAGATTCATAAAAAATAGCGTTCCACCATCCACATGCTACGGAATTATTTCTATTTGATTAAAAAAAAATACCATAACTATTGACTTTAGAGCTTTTACACTTATATCTTTGTCAACATTAACTTAGTGCGTTAAGTAGTATGACTAAAAATCTCCGCTGGCTGATCGTTTTCCTGCTTTTCATTGCTACAGGTCTGAGCTTTCTGGATCGTCAGGTGCTGTCGATTGCGATTCTCAAGATCCAGCAGGAGTTTCATATTACAGACGTGCAATACGGCCTGATCAATACCAGCTTCCTGATTAGCTACGCCATTATGTTCACGCTTGGCGGCTGGCTCATTGACCGGGTGGGTGGTAAACTGGGGCTGGCAATTTCGGTGGGGGTATGGTCGGTAGCTAACAGCCTGCATGCGGTCATGAATACCTTTTCGCAATTACTGACCTTCCGGTTCTTTCTGGGCATGGGCGAAGGGGGCTGTTTCCCGGGAGCCGCCTGGACAGTTTACCGATGGTTCGACAAAGAAGAGCGGGCACTGGCCAACGGGATCGCCATTGGAGGTTCAGCCATTGGTGCCGTAGTCGCCCCTCCCCTAACCATCTGGTTATCTACCAATTATGGCTGGCGTGGTGGCTTCCTAATCCCCGGACTTATTGGCATTGTGTGGGTAATTGCCTGGTTAGTAACGCCCTGGAAGAAAGAAAACATGGCGAGTTTGGCTCAGTTAGAATCTGGCCCCAAAGAGACCGTTTCTTTTCTCGAGTTACTCAAAAAACGACCTACCTGGGTGTTCATCATCATCCGGTTTCTGCTCGATCCGGTGTTTTATTTCATGATGTTCTGGATTCCGAAGTACCTCAGTTCGGTTCGGAATGTCTCGTTTGACCAGATTGGTAAGCTGTTCTGGATTCCCTTTTTGGCCCTGGGTATTGCCAATATTCTCGGCGGCTGGTTTTCGGGCCAATTAATCGCTCACCAGTATTCGATCAATAAAGCCCGAAAAACGGTGATGGGCATTGCGGCTTTGTTAACGCTTTCGGCACCCGCTATTTCATGGGTTTCGTCGGTAGAGGTAGCCGTGGCGCTGATGGCGGTATTCATGTTTGCGCATGGATTCTGGATCACTAATTACATCACGTCAATTTCCGATATGTTCGGTCAGAAGGCCACCTCAACAGTGGTCGGGCTTTCGGGAACAGCGGGGGCCGTTTCAAGTTTATTGCTCAACCCGCTAATGGGCGTAGTTATTCAACGATACTCGTATACACCCCTCTGGATTGCGTCAGGACTGCTATATCCATTGGCGTTTGTGCTGTTGTTAGTCCTGATTCCCAGGATTAAAACGCTGGCTCTGGGGGCAAAACAGGAGTTTGTTAACCAGGCTATGCCTACAGCAACCCCTTAATTTTTACCTGATTTATAAAATCTTACAAGTTTTAGTAATGGATTACTTGGAGTTAGCTTGTGTGACCCCTACAGGGTCAAATGTCTATAGTAACTACGGACTTTCTATAAACGTTTGACCCTGTAGGGGTCACACACGCTACTCGATCAACGCCCTTTAGCTAGGGCAATCCGACATCAAAATCAACTTAGTGCACTAACCTTTCTAATCAAAGACACCAACTCTAATTTATATGCAGAGCCAATTACTGAACGGAGTAGCAGAAGCCAATGAAGCCAGATTCGCAAAACGAAAACCAACGCGTGCCCGAATCGGGGTGTTTGGTGTGGGGTATTTTAAATACTGGGGTCAGTTCGACGGCTTACTGGACGATTTGTTGAAAAAACAAGCCGTCTTCATCGAGAAAATCGAGTCCCAACACTCGGTGGAGATTGTTGATTTTGGGCTTGTCGACGACGTTACGAAAGCCTATGAGCTTGTTCCGAAGCTAAACGCGGCCAATCTGGACCTGATTTTCTGCGACATGCTCACCTATGCAACCTCAAGTACGTTTGGGGTGATCATCAAAAGCATCGACACGCCTATTGTTCTGGTAGCCCTTCAGCCTGACAAGGCCATGAACTACAGTCAGGCATCGACCTATCTGCAACTGTACAACGACGACATCTGCGCCTTGCCCGAGTTTGCGGGTGTAGCTGTTCGGATGGGCAAAAAAGTGCCTCAAATGATTATTGGTACGCTCTATGACGACCCGGCTGCCGATGCCGAAATCAGTAAATATTGCCGGATTGCCGTTGTTTTGCACGACTTAAAAACGGCCAGAATCGGGCACATTGGTCACCCGATCGAAGCCATGCTGGATATGCACTCCGATTCAACGATGCTGACCGCTCATTTTGGTGCACACATCGTTCAGTGCGAAGCCCACGAAATCGTTACGCAGTATCAACAGGCAACAGAAGGCGAAATCGATGCGGTGAAAGAGCGTATTCTGGCGTTTTTCGATACCCCCGACCCAGTCTCCGACCCTATCTCCGAGAAACTGCGAGACTCTGATCTACAGATTGCAGCTCAGGCGGCTGTGGCGTTAGAAAAATTCATTAAGGCCAAAAAGTTAGATGGGCTTGCCTATTACTACGATGGCCCGGAAGAGAGTGACACCCGAGTAGTTATGTCGAACCTGATTGTGGGTAACTCCTTACTTCAGGGCGCGGGTTTCCCGATGTGTGGTGAATCGGATTTGAAAACCTGTATTGCCATGCTCATCATGGAGCGGCTGGGCATTGGCGGAAGTTTCGCCGAGTTTCACCCGGTCGATTTCAAGGAAGACTTTGTACTGGTCGGTCACGATGGCCCCCATAACATCGCCATTGCGGAAGGCCAACCCGTATTACGAAGCCTGAAAAAATACCACGGCAAACCCGGTTTCGGGGCGGGCGTCGAATTCAAAATCAAAGAGGGCCCGATTACGATGCTGAGCATCAACTCGACCTACGAAGGCAAAATGAAATTCATCATTGCCGAAGGAGAGTCGATTGCAGGGCCTATTCCGCCAACGGGCAACACGAATACGCGCGGCTTCTTCAAACCAGATGTTCGTACGTTCCTGAAACGCTGGATCAACGAAGGCCCAACCCATCATTTTGCCCTGGGTGTCGGTCATCATGCCGAAACGATTCAGAAGATCGCCGATTACCTGAAGATCGAATCCGTAATTATCAACGGATAAATCAATAATGCAAAATGGATAATGTAAACGCAAAACTGGATACATAACCTTTATAATCAACCGGTTAACGATCGACAATTTTTCATTTTACATTATTCATTATCCATTTTTTCTACTTAAACCTTAACCGATTAATCATGAACTATTTTTTATTTTATCGGCTGCGACTCCTTGTGATTGGCAGCATGTTAAGCGTATTGTCTATCGTACATGATGTGTCTGCCCAATCGACCAAAGGGTTGGTGAGCGGCAAAATCACGGCTTCTGAAGATGGTGAAGCATTAGTTGGCGCAACGGTTACCGAGAAAGGAACCACAAACGGCACCACGACGGATGTGAATGGGAATTTCAAGCTGAATGTAGCATCGAATGCAACGCTGGTGATCAGCTTCATCGGGTATGCGCCCCAGGAGCTTTCCGTTGCGAACAGGACCAGTTTCAATATCGCCCTGAAAACCGATCAGCAGCAATTGCAGGATGTGGTGGTGGTCGGCTATGGCACCCAGCGTAAGAAAGACCTAACAGGCTCTATTGTTAACCTGACCAGCAAAGACCTGGTGCCGGTGCCCTCCGCAACCAGTGTCGATCAGATGATGCAGGGCAAAGTGGCTGGTGTACAGATTACCCAGACCTCAGGCGCGCCAGGTGGCAACGTCAACGTGATTGTTCGGGGCATTAGCTCCATTACGGGCGGCAACTCGCCCCTGTATGTGGTGGATGGGTACGCGATTGGCACGGGTGGTGGCGGTTCTGACCTGAGCACCTTTGCGTCGAACTCATATTCAGCGAGCGGCCTGGCCAGTAGCAGTTCAACGAACCGGATCAATCCACTCAGCATCATAAATCCCTCAGATATTGAATCGATTCAGGTGTTGAAAGATGCATCTGCCACGGCTATCTATGGGTCGCGGGGTTCCAACGGGGTCATTATCATCACCACGAAACGGGGTAAATTGGGCAAGCCGACCATTAGCTTCGAGCACTCAACAGGCGTGCAGGAGTTAGCCCGAAAAATGAAGTTGCTGACACCCCGCCAGTATGCCGAATTCGTGGCCGAAGGGCGCGACAACGCCTGGGTATTTGCGGGAGGCAAAGCCTCTGACCCCAACAGTGTTCGCAGTACAGCTACGCAGGTGAAACCCGAATTCCGGAATCCAGGCCAGTTTGCCGATGCAGGCTACGGCACCGATTGGCAGGATGTGATCTTCCGAAAAGGAATGGTTCAGAACTATCAGCTGTCGGCTAGCGGAACCAGCAAGGATGTGAGCTACTATGTATCCGGCGGCTTTTTCAATCAGAAAGGGATCATCATTGGCTCTGACTTCAGTAAATTCACGCTTCGCACCAATATTGACGCGCAACTCACCTCCCGTCTGAAAATTGGGGCTTCATTTTCCGGTGCTCACTCTTATGGTGATTTTGCCCGAGCCGAAGGTCACCTGCAATACCGGGGCTTAATCTCGGCGGCTCTGGCTAGTGACCCAACGATTCCAGTGACGAATCCTGATGGAACGCCTTATTCCGAGTTCTCCAGCCCAACAGGTATCCCGGTCGAAAATCCACTGGTGATTGCGGCCGAATTTTCGGACAAACGCAACAATACCAATGTGTTCACGAATAACTACCTGCAATTTGAACTGGCTCCGGGTCTGATTCTAAAAACGTCGGTTGGAGTGAATTACTCGAACAACGTCACGCGGTTGTGGAAATCGTCGAAGGTTGGGCTGGCTACCAGCCGCACGGGTGCTGCAACGGCGGCTTCTACCGAAATCAAAAGCCTGAACTGGCTAAATGAAAACACGATCAATTACCGGCATAAGTTTGGCGGCAAGCACGACATCGATGCCTTAGTGGGCTACACGATCCAGAAAAATTCGGATGAGATTTTACAGGCGGGCGCTACGGGCTTTTCGACGGATTATGTGCCTTATCTGGCCGCTGGTACTGTTTCGACCGGTACGAATTACATCAGCGAATGGGCCATCATGTCGTGGCTGGCGCGGGTGAACTACACCTATGCCGGTAAATATTTACTAACCGCTACCATTCGGCAGGATGGCAGTTCGCGCTTTGGGGCTAAGAATCGCTGGGGCACGTTTCCGTCACTGTCAGCCGCTTATCGTTTGTCGGATGAGCCATTCATGAAATCGGCGAGTTTTATCAGCGACCTGAAAATCAGAGCTAGCTTCGGAGTTTCGGGAAATAACCTGATCCCAAACTATGCCACCCAGGGTTTGCTGGGCGTAGCCCGAACGGTATCTAACGGTCAGATCGTTTCCGGTATCGTACCGACTAGTTTAGCGAACGACCAGTTAACCTGGGAACAATCGGTACAATCGAATATAGGGGTGGATCTTTCCCTGTTTAGTAATCGACTCTCGTTTACGGTCGATGCTTATCAGGCCTACAAGAAGAACCTGTTGTTGAACGTAACCTTACCATCGGCATCTGGCTTCGGCAGTTCGGTTCAGAACATTGGCGAGGTTGAAAACAAGGGCCTTGAGCTAACGATCAACTCGCAGAACATCGGGAAAGGTCCTTTCCAGTGGAACACCGACTTCAACATTAGCTGGAACCGGAATAAAGTGCTGGCTCTCAATTCGGATGCGGCCCGGATTGTTACGTCCGATTATCAGGTAGCGCAAGTTGGCTATCCAATTTCCAGTTTCCGGCTTCTCAACATTCTAGGCGTTTTCCAGACCCAGGAGGAAATCAGTAAAAGCCCCATCCAGAACCCGCGTGTTCAACCGGGCGACTACAAGTACCAGGATGCAGATGGCAATGGCACCATCAATACATCGGACAAAACCATTGTGGGAAATCCCTGGCCCAAATTTACCTGGGGATTAGGCAATCGGTTCAGCTACAAGAATTTCGCACTGAGCGTTAGCCTGAACGGCACTTACGGCAACCAGGTTTATTTCCAGGGGGGCGAAGTCAACCTGAACGGAGCCGGGGTGCAAAACCAGCTGGCAGTCATGGCCGACCGGTGGAAATCGCCCGAAAGTCCAGGGGCCGGTTTATATAGTCGGGCCATTCGGAACGATTACGCTTTTGGCTTCAGCGCCGGTACGACCAAATACCTGTTCGACGGGTCCTTCACCCGCATTCGGGATGTGAATCTGTCCTACACCTTCCCGGCAACGACAATCAGCAAGCTGAAACTTCAGGCGCTTTCTGTCTATGCTGATGTCACGAACCTGTACACGTTCACCAAGTATCCTGGCTATGACCCGGAAGGCAGCACCGGGGGCGATAACCTGGCCAAAAGTGGCGTCGACTTTTTCTCATATCCAAACCCACGGACATATACGCTGGGGCTGCGTGTGACCTTCTAAACTAATGAATATTGATTAATGTAAAATGTATAATGAACAATGAATATCAAGCCACTGAAAGCCAATAGCTTACTGAGCATCATTTCGCATTATACATTACTCATTATACATTTTACATTATCCATTCATAACCCCTTTAACTGTCATGAAAAAGAAATTATTGGCCATACTCTTTCTGACGGCCACCTTAACCTCCTGCCAGGATTTTCTAAATCTGAAGCCGGCTTACCAGATCAGTGATCAGAGTTTTTATCAGAATCAAAATGATTTTGAAACGGCTTTAGTTGGCGTGTACAGCACCTTTCGGGGTTTGTACAGCGGTAGCGTCGTTCACTACATTGGCGAATTGACGACCGATAATACCGAAATCCAGTGGTCGTCGCCCTCGGCTGATGAGATGCAGCTGGATCAGAATGCCGTTACGGCAACGAACGCTTTTACCAGATCGGCCTGGAATACCTGTTTGTATACCATCTCGCAGTCCAGCAATATTCTGAACCGGATTGACGCGGTTAACTTCGACCAGACCACCAAGAACCGAATCAAAGGCGAAGCGCAGTTTTTGCGGGCGTTCAGTTATTTCTATCTGGTTCGTATGTTCGGGAATGTGCCGATTGCGACCCAAACCTTCACCAGCCCGGCCCAGGTATCGGCCGCCGATTTAACGCTGAAGCCCAAAGAAGAAGCCTATAAATTGATCCTTGCCGATTTAACCAGCGCCGAAACGCTCTTGCCTGCTACGGTAGTTACGGATAAAACCAAGGCCTCTCAGATGACGGTGAAAGCGCTGCTGGGCAAGGTTTATCTGACGCAACAGAATTACGACCTGGCCGCCACAAAGCTGAAAGAAGTGATCGACTCCAAGCAATATTCACTGGTGGCCGATTACAAAACACTGTCAACCAATGGTAATACGAATCTTGCCGAGACTCTACTGGAAATCGACTATTTATCAGGGCAAACCCTGGGCAACAATTACTCGTCGTTGTTCACACCCGCGATCACGAGCATGGCTATCTTCCCAAACAATTCGCAGGGATCGGGCCGGATTGTGCCGACGCTGGATGTAATCAAAGCCTACGAAACCGGTGATGCCCGTAAAGCTATCTCCGTCAACGATTCGGTAACGTTGATTGGCGGCAAGAAATCATACAGTCGCTACGGCTTGAAGTTTGTCGATTTTAAAGCCGTTGATCCCAGTGATGGCAGTGTTTCATTCACCATTCTTCGATTTGCCGACGTATTACTCATGTACGCCGAAGTCCTGAACGAGCAAGGTAAAACCACGGATGCACTGCCTTACATCAATCAGGTACGTCAACGGGCTAAATTACCCGCCTTAGCTGACCTTTCACAAGCGGATCTGCGATTAGCTATTGAACGTGAACGACGGGTTGAATTACTGTACGAAGGCCATCGGTGGTTCGATCTGGTCAGAACCGGGCGGGCCCAGACCGTACTGAATGCACATTATGCCAGTCAGAAACTTAACTTTTCGGTGCAGGATTTCGAGCTGTTGTTCCCGATTCCGCAGGCGGAGATCGACTTGAATCCAAAGCTGAAGCAGAATCCGGGGTATTGATAAATAGAACGCTGATTTTTATGATGATTATGATAACCATATGATCCTCAAATCTTATAAAATCATAATCATCATAAAAATCTCACGTTCTCGCTTGGCTTCGCCGAGTGAGGGCTATTTTTTAACGGCCTCTGGCCGGAGACTAGCAACTTAAGTTAAAAACGGGCCAGAGGCCCTTGAAACAATAGCCCTCACTCGGCGAAGCCAAGCGAGAACGTGAAACTTTTCAACCCATGCGTACCCAACTCCTAACCTCCCTCTGCCTGTTAAGCATTGTCATTCTGGGCTTTACAACCACAGTAGACACGCCCAATCTGGATAACTCGACCTTGCGGGGAAAGAACTTCAACAACATCACGCTGGAAGCGTCGCTGAAGCCGTTCAAGAAAAACGACAAGGCCTACATTCAACAGGTGGCTACAGAGTTGTTTACGCAATGGTCATCATTGCTGCGACATACCGACACGGTTTCGGTGATGCTCTGGACATCCGATGGATCGGAGATTCTGGACTACAAAGGCAAGCTGACTCAGCCGCTGGAATGGGCTCGCTACATCGGCAATCCAAATACCGAGCACGAAGTTGGGTCGGGTCCGAAGGAGTTATCCCTTCACGAACGGGCCTACCTGTACATCGAAAACCCGCCCGCCTTCACCTACGGCGATTTGAAATTCATTATTCAAACGCTGAAAGAAACAGGCAAGCGCATTACGGGCAAACCCGTCATGATTGGCGCTACGTTTGATCCGGGGCCGGAGTTTGCCAAGTCGGAGTTCAAGTACAAAAAACACCCGGAAATTCTCGGTGGTAATGCCATGGGGCACAAGACTATGGTCAGTTGTTATTCGACCCTAAATGCCGATACAGAGGCCTATGCCGGTTTCCCAAAAGGCATTCCGGCAAATACCCCTTTTGGTACGTTTCTGGGCCGACAAAGTCAGCATTTCCTCACCGATTTAGGCTACGATTACATCTGGCTCAGCAATGGGTTTGGTTTCGGGGTTGAGGGCTGGTCATCGACCGGGGCTATCTTTAACGGCAAGGCGTTTGCACCCGAAAAATTAGCGAACACCAAAGAATTGATTGCGGGTTTCTGGAATCTGTTTCGCAAGGAGTGCCCTACTTTTCAGATTCAAACGCGCGGAACTAACTTATCGACAGGGGCAGATTTAGCCCGCGATGGTGTCGATCTGAAACAGATTTACGGTGGCCATTACAACATGCTGCCTCCACCCAATTCGCCCTGGGCGGCTCTGGATGGCGATTTCGGCCTGGAAATGGTTGGGTATATGTCGCGGATGGCCGAGTTGCCTGATGAACGCTATCTGTTCCGCTATTACACGCATGACCCCTGGTGGGTGAATAGCCCCTGGCTGGATCGTTACGGGCAGGAGCCGCACGATATTTACCTGCCCATGGCGGTATCTCGCATCAACGCGAAGGGCGAAATAAAGCTGCCAACGCACTTGAATTTCCTGACAGCCGACAATTCCTACGGCGAAATGCCCGCTCAGGTACCGGACGAAGTAACACCCCACATTCTGAAAGCCCGCTACGATGCGCCCACCGCAGCAGGGCCACTGGTCTGGGTCTATCCATTCGATGAGTACCATAGCTGGGCCTACAAACAACCCGACCGATTACCGGAAATATATTACGGCGACTGGCTCATTCGGCAGGCCATCAACAACGGTTTCCCGCTGAATACGATTACCTCAACGGGTTCGCTTCAGAAAGTACTAGCGGCAAAACCAGCGTATTTCAATGAGTCAATTCTGGTCTCTATCGTGCCGGAAGCGGGGTCGTCGCTCGAAAAAACGCTGATCGATTTTGTGCAGACTGGCGGCAAACTACTCGTTTACGGGCCAGCCGACCATGCCGGAAGCGCCTTCCTGAATCTGCTAAATCTTCAGAATACGACTGCCATTGACGGAGAATTTCAGGTCAATTCAACCATAACGCTGGACGAGCTGACGAAAAAATACCCGACTAAGATCATCCATAACGCGCTGTTTTCGGGTGGTGGCATTGCAACACAGGTGAAGAACAAGGCCGATGTGAATACTAAAGTTCTGGCAAAAATGACACAGGCTAGTAACGAACGAGATGTTGTTTGGGTGCGCGAAAAGCCGGAATGGAAAGGCGGCAAACTGGCCTATGTACGCGGCACCAATTCGAGCAAGTTTACGGGCGGCAAACTCCTGACACCGGATGATCCTGAACAGCTTTTCACCGGCCCACTGCTGATGCGCTACGTCCTGAATCAGTTTGGTCTGGACTACCGAATCGATAAGCGAAACCCGTCGGTAAAGAACCCGGTACTAACCATTTCCCGAGGTAGTAATGGCTTTTTCTTCTCAGGCTATTGCCCCAATACAACCATCACGCATCAGTTCAAATTACCCCAGGGCGCGCCCATTCTGACGGGCTACGAAACGGAGTTGGCCAACGGCTATTCGGTTTATTCCATGCCTAAAGCCTGGCATCGGGAAAGCCGCATTTTCATTGATCAGGCGGATGGTATTGTCTCCTGTCAGGAAATGACGTCAGGCGTCCAGCATATGCAACGGTGCATCCGGCTGATGGGCTTGAAAAACGCAACGGTGCGCATCTATCCCGATGATGACGTTACGGACCAGAGCTTACACGTGTACACGAATACAAGCTACCCGTGGAAAAAAGGGCAAACCGCCTTTAAACTAGGCGATAAAAAGTACGGTACCCATTATGTAGTTGAAAACGTGACTGGCGATTTAGTGGCGTTTTGGTAGCTGTGGTGCCATGATATGCTGTGATGTCGGTTTCTCAAAACCGACACGAAAGGTTTCTCAAAACCTACTGTTCAAACCAATAGGTTTTGAGAAACCTTTCGTGTCAGATGTAAGCATCTGACAGCACTACAAATATCATAGCGATCTCTTCAATAACCCTTGCGCTCTTTGCGAAACCTTTGCGCCCTTTGCGGTTAAACTCCTACCCTTAACCTCTTTCCTTATGAAACTCATTTCCTCCCTGATCGGGCTTGGGCTAGCGGTCGCTATGGTTTCGTTTCAGAGCACGAAGCCTGAGACCGACACCTACATAACCCTACAAGAAGGGTTCAAAAATCCACCCATTCACGCCCGGCCCAAAGTGTACTGGTGGTGGCTGAATGGCTATGTCGATACCGTTCGACTGAAAGAAGAATTGAGGTCTATCAAAAATGCTGGATTAGGCGGAGTCGATATTTTTGAAATCGGGTTACCACCCGCCAGCGATCCCAATCAGATTATTCCGGCAGGCCCGGCCTTCATGAGCGATGCGTCCGTAAAAACGATTCACATGGCTATTCGGGAAGCGGGCAAACTAGGGCTGGAAGTAGGCCTGAATTTAGCCAGTAGCTGGAATGCCGGGGGAAGCTGGGTGAAGCCACAGCACGCGGCCAAAACACTTTACTTTTCTAAAGTAGTCGTTAACGGTTCTGGCCAGTCAACCATTCGCTTACCGTTCCCAACCATCCCGCCCGACAAGCAGGGAAAGCCTCGCCCTATTGCCTACGGCCCGGATGGAAAACCGGTTTACCATGAAGAAGTGGCCGTTATTGCCCTTCCGGCGGGTCAACAAGCGCAGCTCGATACCACCAAAGTCATCAATGTATCGGCCTTTTTTGACTCAAAAAAAGAAGAATTAACATGGAAGGCACCAGCGGGAGAATGGGCCATTTACCGCTATATCTGCTCCAATTCGGGCGAACAATTGATTCGGCCAACGCCTAATTCGGTCGGCCCGATCATCGACCATTTTGATTCGACGGCCACGCGCATGCACGTCATGTATTTCATTGACCGACTGAAACCGCATATCGGCGATTTTCGGAAAAGTGCGCTGAAAAATTTATACCTCGCCAGCTACGAAGCTAAAGAATTTACCTGGACCCCTACCCTACCAGCCGCCTTCAAAAAACTACATGGCTACGACCTCTACAAGTTTTTGCCCGCCATTTACAACCCGGAGCACTACCGGGCAGAAGTTGCCAGGAACTTCCAGTTTGACTTCGACAAAACGCTGTCGGAGTTGATGATCAACAACCATTACCGAAAAGCGAAAGAAATCTGCAACAGCTACGGATTGCAGATCATTTCCGAATCGGGTGGGCCGGGCCATCTGCACCACATTCCGGTCGAAACATTAAAGGCACTGGGGTCGTTGGATGTGCCGCGCGGGGAGTATTGGTACAACCGCACGTTTTTTCTGGAAAACGACAAAGACAGTCTGGTCGACATGATTTATCTGGTAAAAGAGATTGCAGCCGCTTCGCACATTTACAAGCGTGGGTTAGTCGAAGAAGAGTCATTTACCAGCTACTGGGATTGGCAGGAAGGCCCGTCGGATTTGAAACCCCTCGCCGACCGTGCGTTCTGCGAAGGTATGAACCGACTGGTTATTCACGGATTTCCGCACAACCCGACCGAGATGGGACACCCCGGCATCGCCTATTTTGCCGGTACACATTATAACGACCGGAATACCTGGTGGCCTAAAGTCAAGCCCTTTAATGACTACCTCGGCCGCATTTCCTATATCCTGCAAAAAGCTGATTTTGTGGCCGATGTTCTGCACTACTACGGCGATAACGTACCGAACCTGATCCCTCCCAAGAACACCCGGTTTGCGGTCGGGCCAGGTTATGATTACGAAGTAATTAATACGGAAGTTCTGCTGCGGGATTTAACCGTCGAAAAGGGCGAATGGGTCTTGCCGGGCGTTGGGCGTTACAAGGTATTGAGCATTGGCAACGAGGGACGGATACCCGCCGAAGCCCGCACCAAACTAAAAAAACTGGCCGCACAGGGAGCCAAACTGATCGATCAACAACCAGCGTTGCCAGCCCTAACGGCTCTACGCATTTCCCCCGACTTCAGCTACGATGGACAGAAAGCCGATCAGCGGTTTACACCACTGGACTATATTCATTATCAGCGCGATGGCCTGGATTTTTACCTCATTCGAAACACCACCAGTCAGTGGATTTCGAAAACCTGCCAGTTCCGTCAACAGGGGAAAACGCCTGAAATCTGGGATCCTATTTCGGGCGACGTATTATCAATAACCAAGGTTAAACAGGAGAATGGTCGTATTCAGATACCCGTTTCGCTACCGCCTTACGGTGCCTATTTTGTAGTATTCGGCAAGCCATCGTCAGCTCCTAAGACCGCTGCTGGCTTTGTCGGTCCCGAAACCCTAAAGCCCGTCATGCGTCTGGATGGGCCCTGGAAGCTCACGTTTCCAACCAATTGGGGAGCGCCTGAATCGGCTACCTTTCCCAACCTGATTTCCTGGACGGAATCGGATCAAAAAGGCATTCGGTATTTCTCCGGAACGGCTACTTATCACAAGGGTTTTCAATACAAACCGGTTTCTGGTACGCCCAAAGATCGGATCTATCTTGATTTGGGAGAGCTGACGAACGTGGGCGAGGTCTGGTTAAATAACAAGCCGTTAGGTATTGTCTGGACACCGCCTTACCGCTTCGACGTCACCAATGTCATCAAACCGGGGGCCAATACGCTCCGCATCGACGTGGCGAATACCTGGTCGAATCGATTAACGGGTGATGCCATAACGGGCGAAAAATACACCAAAACGAATATTACCAAAGCCAACAAAAACCTGGTTCCGTGGGAGAAATTACCCTTGATTAAGTCAGGTTTACTGGGACCCGTTACGATTGCAACGACAAAAACCACGAATTGAGAGGGCGATGAAAAAGCATGTGTGGTATCTGCTGCTAGTGTTGATTTCGACGGTTTCATTGGGGCAGTCGAGCCAGGTGATTGCTGATGACCCAACCCACATTCGGGATGTTATTTATGGCCATAAGTTTGGCACAGCGCTGACGATGGATGTGCTGAAGCCTGCTAAACCCAACGGCATTGGCGTCATTTTCGTACTCAGTGGTGGCTGGCACTCCGACATCAGTATGATTGAAAAGCGACGAAAACACTTCCATTATTTCACCGATCGGGGCCAAACCGTATTTCTGGTCATTCATGGATCGGCACCGAAATTCCAGGTCAATGAAGTTATTCAGGATGCACACCGGGCCGTACGATTCATTCGATTCCATGCTGCCGAATACAACGTTAATCCAAACCGATTGGGGATATCAGGCATGAGTTCTGGCGGTCATATTTCTCTATCAATAGGAACGGGTGTAGGTCGGGCTGTTCCATCAGACACGCTTCAAACAGCTAGGTTAGCAGATCCCGTTGATCGGGTTTCCAGTCGGGTACAAGCGGTAGCCTGTTTCTTCCCGCCTGCCGATTTGGTTAATTTTGGCCATACCGGAAGGCTCTTTGTTGACTGCGACACCGTACGGCGATTCTGGCCGCAGTTTGGGGTTGACGGCAAATCGCGGGCGGAGAAGTTAATTGTCATGCAGAAATTATCTCCCTATCATGCGATTTCCAGCGATGATCCGCCAACGCTGGTGCTGCACGGAACGGTAGACCCACTTATACCCCTTGAACAATCAGAACGGTTCATTGCCCAACTTAAGAAAGCGGGTGTACCTGCTCAGTTGATCATCCATCAGGGTGGTGCTCATGGTTGGGATGAAACCTGGGAATCGGACTTGGGCGTATTGGCCGATTGGTTTGAGAAGTATCTTGGTGCAGACCAAAAATGAAATTGTTTTTTTAACGCAAAGACGCAAAGGCTTTCGCAAAGAGCGCAAAAGGTTAGTGTCGAAGCATTCTCTGTAAAACCTTTGCGCCCTTTGCGTTTAAATCATAGACAAATGAAGCTACTTATCCTCTTTTTTCTGGCCTTATCGTTGAGCGCAAATGCCCAGCAGGCCGATTCAGTAACCTATTTAGCCAACATCAAACAGGAACTCACCATACAATGGCCGAAAAACCGAACCATCAATCTGGTGTTTCATGGGCATTCGGTACCGGCGGGTTTCTGGCATGACCATGAAGTCCATACGCTGGAATCATATCCGAATCTGCTACTGGCCAAACTGAAAAAGCAGTATCCGTATGCCGTTATCAATGTGATTGTTACAGCTATTGGCGGAGAGAATGCCATCAAAGGCCAAACGCGCTTTGAGCAGGATGTGCTCGTCCATAAGCCCGATGTGTTGTTTATCGATTACGCCTTAAACGACCGATTTTCGGATATTGGCAAGGTAAAAGAGGCCTGGACTAAAATGATACAATCGGCGCTGGCCCATAACATACCGGTTATTTTACTAACCCCCTCCCCCGACCAGCGCCTGGATATATTGGACACCAAAAATCCACTGGAGCCCCATGTGCAACAGATCCATCAACTGGCCGAACAGTATCACATTGGCTTAGCCGACCCTTATCCCCGGTTTAAGCAGATTGCGAAACGGGGTGAGTTGACCAACTACATGTCGCACGTGAATCACCCCAACAAAGCAGGTCACGAGATCATTGCCGACGAGATTCTGAAGTGGTTTACGAAGTAATGGGGCTGGGCGGTCGATAATCGTATTCGGGACTCGCAATAACGGCAAACTTGTACTTGTCGCCGTGGTAATACGATTGTTCAATTTCAACAACTTTATCGCCGTTGCAGATCACGGCGCTATCCAGCAAGAAAACCGGTGTTGGTTTGTTGAGATCAAAATTCGTGGTGTTGGGTTCCAGAATTTTTACGCCCAACGTCTGCTGAACTTCATTAATTTTCAGGTGGTAATTAGTCTCGTAGACTTTAAAATACGAAACCTCCGTCGGTATTTTGTTGATTTTTGGGCAGAGGGTCAGGGAAATGTACTTGACCTCATCTTTAATCAGTAGCTCATCGGCATAGCGGAGCTGGTGAAGTTTCAGGGCAGGGCCTTCTATAATAAAATGCCGCCCGTTGATCTCCGACGAGATACCGTCCTGCAAAATCGTTTTCTCCAGAACGATGTTTTTCGGGGTAAATCCCTCCGCAATCAGGCTATCGTGAAAGCCGCGCCGAGTGGCGTATATGGACCCAAGGGTACGAAGCAAGTGGTGATCTTCTGTACGATTTAGCACATAAGTTCCTTTACCTTTTATGCGACGAGCCCAGCCTTTGGATTCAATTTCGAGGAGCGTTTTCCGGGCCGTTGTGTTACTGATTTTGAAGGTTTTAATCAGTTCATTTTCAGAAGGTATCTGATCGCCTGGCAGTAACTCCCCAGTTTTTATTTTTTCAATAATGCTTTCACTAAGCGCGATAAATTTCGCCTTACCTGCGGCTAGCTGAGCAGTTGCGCCTTCCTTTTCCATCCAGTTTAATAGACCTATAAGCAGTTAACACTCGGTGTGATAGCCCGTTACGTATAACTTCCAGTAATCTTACCAATACGTATACAAGGCTTGTAAATATACATCTTCCTGTTCAGGATTAAATCGAATCAGTAGAGCAGAAGCCAGGGCATGTTTTGTAGCTTACAGTTGCAGCTTTATCCTGGCCGCTATTTTTCTTAAACCATGAATCGTCGTTTATTTCTGTTTTTCGCAGTCGGTCTATTCGTATTTACTGCTGGTTTTGGCCAGCAAACCGCATTTCAGTGGCAGCAGATAGCCCCCGGTGTGTGGAAATCGGTGGTGGGAAGTCCGGATGGCATTACACCCCTGGCCGTTGCAGAAGTAAAACCCCGGCTGGATGGTTTGCAAAAGCTGGGCGAGCACGCATTTCCTACACAACTGAGTGCGAGCGTGCATGAAAAAAATGACGGCAAAACGTTAGTACGATTTCCCCTCCAGAAAGACGAACAGCTCTTCGGATTCGGCTTGAATTTTAAAAGCGTTCAACAACGGGGCACCATCAAGACGCTACACGTGGATCACTACAACGGAAAAGACAACGGCCGAACGCACGCGCCCGTTCCTTTTTACGTGTCCAGCCTGGGCTACGGTGTGCTTATTAATTCGGCCCGTTACATCACGGTTTATGCCGGTTCGGGCGTGCTGGCCGAGGGGCCTAACACCCCCGACGAGATGAACCGAAACAGTCAGCGAAACTGGAATGCGCAGCCTTACTCCGATGCGGTAGAAATGGTGATTCCGGCGGCTGGCACCGAGGTATTTGTTTTTGCCGGACGTACACCCATGGAAGTCATGCAGCGGTACAATCTCTATTGTGGAGGAGGCACTTTGCCACCTAAATGGGGGCTGGGTTTCACGCATCGAACACCCACACTGTTTACCGACAAGCAGATTCTGAACGAAGTCGCCGAGTTTGAAGCCAAAGGGTACCCACTGAGTTTTGTCGGACTGGAACCGGGCTGGCAGTCTCATTCTTACCCAAACAGTTTCGTTTGGGACAGCACACGATTCCCCCACCCCGACCAGTTTCTGAAACAATTGGCGACGAAGAATATCCGGTCCAACTTGTGGATCAACCCGTACGTCTCGTCGCATTCACCCATTTTCAAGGACGTGTTGCCGTACACCGGTTCGCACACGGTTTGGGTTGGCCGGGTTCCCGATTTCAATCTGGCTCCAGCCCGGCAGTTGTATAAGGACTTATTTTCGAAACAGCACTTGTCCATCGGCGTGTCTGGTTATAAGGTTGATGAAGTAGATGGCTATGATAACTGGTTGTGGCCCGACGTAGCCAAATTCCCATCCAGCATTGGTGCCGAGCAGATGCGGCAGATTTATGGGCTGCAATTTCAGAAAATGACCGACGGCTGGTTTCGGGAAAAGAACCAGCGAACCTATGGTCTGGTACGCGGCTCCAATGCGGGGGCGTCGGCTCTCCCCTACGTGATTTACAACGATTACTACGATCACCGCGATTTCATTACGGCCCTCTGCACCAGTAGTTTTGCCGGTGTACTCTGGACACCCGAAGCGCGTACGTCCAAAACTTCGGAAGAATGGCTGCGTCGGATGCAGACGGTTTGTTTTTCGCCCATGGCGATGCTCAACGCCTGGGCCGATGGTACCAAGCCATGGACTTTCCCCGAGGTTGCCGAGGACGTTAAAGCAGTCATGCGCCTACGGATGCAGTTGCTGCCTTACCTCTATACAACCTTCGCCCAATATCATTTCGAAGGCAAACCGCCAATTCGAGCCATGAATCTGATTGATGGCTTTTCATTCGATGAGAAGACTACAGCCGCCCAGTTGAACTCTACGGATAATCCCTACGCGATGGCCGTGAAACAGGATATCAAGGATCAGTTCATGGTTGGCGATTACTTGCTGGTAGCGCCCCTGTTCGCGGGCGAAACAAGTCGAAAAGTGGTGTTACCACCTGGCAACTGGTACGATTTTTACACCGGAAAATTGGCGGGCAAAGGCGAAGTGATCGAGATCAAGCCAGGCTTGTCAGCCATTCCCGTATATGTAAAAGAAGGGGGCATCATTCCCATGATTCCGCCCCTGCTGCATACACCTGGAGAGAGCGAAAAACTGCCGTTACAAATTCGGTATTACGGTACAACCGAAGCCAGTTGGAACCTCTATGATGACGATGGCATTACCTTCGACTATGAAAAAGGCAAGTATACCTGGACCCGGCTGGACGTCAAAAAGAACAAAAAAGGTCAGCTAACCGGTAGTTGGCTTGCGCCCAAAGACGCTGGCTTTCACTACACCAGTGCCACCTGGGAGTTTATGACACGCTAGTGTAAGATTTCGTGTACCCATAAGTTTCAATCCGTGTTTCAATCGAGTTACTACGGTCAACAAAAGGGCCATTACTCGCGTCGAATGGCTTCAACGGGGTCAAGGCGGGCGGCTCGCATGGCGGGGTAGGTGCCGAAAATGACACCGATTAACATGGCAATGACCATGATGATGATAAACGTGTTCCAGGTGTAGGCCATCTGAAACGGCACATCCGTGAGCGCTTTTACAATGGGCACGAAAGCCATTGTGCTTAGGAGTCCCAGTGCCAGCCCAAGCAGACTACCGAAGGTGGAAATCGTGATGGATTCAGACAGGAACTGCCATAAAATATCCTGCCGTTTCGCCCCAAGAGCTTTTCGAACACCAATCTCGACCGTCCGCTCCGTCACGGAAATCAGCAGTACGTTCATCACACCAATTCCACCGACTAATACCGAAATGCCCACAATCATCCCCATGATCAGGCGAAACAGGAGAAAGCCTTTGGCTACCTGACTCACCCGTTGCTCATTGGTGATAATTGAAAAATCGGCCAGTTTGGTGTTCATATTCATGGTCAACCAGCCCTCGATCTGCTTTTTCAGTTCAGGGACTTCTTCTACATTCTCGGCCTCAATGACGCACATGGGTGGAGTAGCCTTTAGAACACTGTCAGGAAATAGGGTAATGGGCATCATCAACTGACCAACTTTGGCATCTTTATCAGCCGAAATCCCGATCACGGTCAGTGTAGTGCCTTTATACACAATCTGTTGATTGATAGCCGTTTTTTCTGGCTTCTTTCCTACCAGTTGTTTCGCCAATCGTTGGTTGACAAACGCAACGGCCCGCTTGTTTTTTAGGTCGGTTTCGCTAAAGGCAGTGCCGTATAGCAGTTGTATGTCCGGGTGAATTGGGAGGTTCATGCCCGTAACGATTGTACCAACAGACCGATTGGTTGCTTTGGCCGTAATTTCGTCGTTTTGCCGACTATAGAGATAGCCCTTTGCCGATTTTGTCAGGCTTGCCCGTAGCTTCACAAATGAGTCGTAGGTCAAATAGTTGTAGTCCTGTTTCTTCACACCTACCTCATTCACGGATTTGTAGAGATTGGGCTGGATCAGAATGGCTTTCAGGGAGGTTGTTTTCGTGATCTGTTCCTGGGCATATTGCTCCATCCCATCAATTAACGAGAGCATAGCCACCAGCGCGGCCACGCCAATGACAATACCCAGTATCGACAAAACAGTGTGGAAGAAACGAGTCCGAATATTTTGTAGAGCCGTTACAAACGAAACCAGGATTTTCTTACCCATGACCGATCCAATGCTAGTGTAGAAAGCTCAAAGTAAGGCGCTTTACCGACTGAATGGAACGCTTATGTGATAAGCGGGTGTGTACCTGCACGAATTTGTGCATAACTATCTGGCCCAACCCGAACACATTGTGGCTTTATACAACAATAGGGAAGCCGTTACGACGGTTTTTTAGCCATCTGAGTCTTATCGTAAACTATGACTCTGATGAAACAACTGGTTGTTTTTCTCTTACTTAGCTTACTCGGTTGTTATACTAGTCAAGTCGAGCCCCTAGAGGTAAAAGCGACTGTTCTTACTTACGAACCCATTGGGTACGTTTGTGATAGTGGTTACACAATTCAGCCTGAAACAGAAGCAGTCTACATGGCCCGTACAACAAGCCTCCCCGCTCCTTATAACGATTTTAATACCCTCAAACTTCCAGCTTCGGTATGGATTCGTTATAAGAATCCGGCTACTCCAGTAGAAACTTGTGGGCAACCGCCATTGATTGACATAGTGTCCATGCGAGCGAGGTGATTTTTAACTATTTGCCTATCAACGGTAAGTGCCCAATAAGATAGTAGCCCCGATTTGAGGTTGGCCAATTCTTCGTTCGTTAATAGGAAAAGGAACAAACCCATAGCTGGCCTCCAACCGTACATGGGGGAGTAGCCTAAAATTGATGCCTGGAGTAAAGAAAATCGCTTCCCTGATCGCAGGAGTTGGTTTGCCAAATTGGTAGGCTACTTCAGCGAAGGGTGATAGCCGACTAGAAGTAAACTGATACCGCACTACAAGACCTACACTTAACTTATATAAAGGAAATGAAAATAGAATTCCGTAGAGGGTCGCAAAAGAGGTCAATAAATAAAGTACAAGTAGTTAGCCTTACTTGCCATCAACGCTACTTTTTTAACTGATTGATGGGAGGACCTACTCGTTTAAAGCCATGCTCCTCCCGAAACTTGTCCTGTTCGGCTTCGCTCATCGTTTTGAGCGCTCCTTCGCTTACCTTTTGGAAAAACGCTTCCATTTTACCCGCGGGCTGGAACGTCATTAATAAACGGCCATCACCCGTGCCTATTTTGGCAAAACAATGCGGTACGTTTCGCGGGCCAAACACACTATCACCCGCCTTCGCCTGGTGGATGACATCCCCCACCTTAATTAAAAATTCTCCTTCCAGCACATACCACATTTCATCCTGATCAAAGTGGGTGTGAAGAGCGGGTCCTCCTTCTTTAACACGACTGGATTCATATACATACAGATCCCCATTGGTGTCTTTAGTAGATACCTTGGTCATAAAGGTATCGCCATCAAAAAGGGAAATGGCATGATTAAATCGGTCCTTCCCCGCATCGACTTTAAACCCTTTGTCAACGCGGTAGTTTTTTAGGGCGTCTGCTGCCCACAAGAAAGGAGAAGCCAGAAAGGCAGCTGTTGCCAAACCAGCTTTCAGGAAGCTATTCCGTTGCATATTAATTCAGGCTATAGTATCAAAATTGTGTCATTCCTACGAATGAACTACTAGTTGCAACACCGTTGACAAGTTGTTTAGCCAGCGGTCAATAATAGTTATATAAGTAGTTATATAAGTGGCAGTAAAGTTAATCGTTACGTGCATTTCGCTTACTTGGTAAAGCTTAGTCTATCCCTTCATTAAGCTTAGCGTTTTGGCCTGCTAATATGCGCCAACTGCCCTCTTTATTGGTTAATAAGATCGTTCGTCGAAACCGGAAAGTCTGGCCCGGATAGCGTTCATCTCCACTTAGATCCGTGCGGACATGAACCAGGGCCATATCCGGTTTGAGGAAGGTTATATCCTCAATGGAACGGGTGGTAAACTGAGTCGATTTGAAATAGGTCGTATGGGTGGTTTGATAGTGCTTCTCAATCTCAGCTCGGCCCTTGTAATAGGCACCAAACCAGTTGACCCATGTGGCATCCGTATGGTATTGCTCGGCTAATGCTTTAGCATCGTGGCGGTTCCAAGCCTGTTCATAGTTGGTAATGACTGATTTGATGGCTTCTTGGGCTGATGTCTGGTTGTCCTTTTGGGCAATTGTTGAGTGAGCGAATAAGCTCGAAAGGGCGATTAGGGCCAGTATTATATTTTTCATGATAAAATAAGGTATAATTTTAGTAGCGGAATGAATGAGGCCGCTTACTTATCTGTACTCAACTAGTCTATAAAACAGGCCTATAGTAGACCATCATCTTTAAAGAGCTTGTAAATGGCCATGGAATGCCCGTGCCCCAGATCAAAATCGTCTTTCAGCCAGGCTAAAATGAAGCCGGCTTTAGTACCCGGTTTGAGTAAGCCTTTTTCGTCGGCCAGTTGTTTAAAATCGTCCGGCCCTTTGCCGGTCTTCGCCCTGATATTATCGATATACGCTTGAAATGACATGGCTCATGCTATAGTTAAACGTCCATAAATATAAGTAACCTTTCAGTTACCACAATAGGCAGATTCTTCCCGTTCATACCTTCTTTTGTTTAGATTTATCCCGTATACTTGCCCGATTGACGGGCAGTATCAGGCGTCTATTTCATCTGTCCATAAGCAAGTCAAAACAAGTCCCTGTCAGTCAACCTATTTGACTCAATTCTCGTAATGAACCAACCAATAAATCCAGAAACAATACCCGTGGGCGTAGTTGGCTTGGGGCTAATGGGCTGTAGCATTACTACCTGTCTATTAATAGCGGGTCATCCGGTGGTAGCGGTTGCCCCCCTCCCGGCCGATATGGAAACGGCCGAACCCCGCATCCGGGAGCATCTGGCGAAAGCCTATCAGGAAGGGTTATTTACGAAAAGCCCCGAGTCGTATCTGGAACAACTGACGATCACGGAGGACTACGGACTGCTGAACGATAGTAAAGTCGTGATGGAGTGTACGCTCGAAAACATGGCAATTAAAAAATCGGTCTACGAGAAAATAGAAGCCGTTGTGGCCAACGATGCCATCATTACCAGCAACACCTCAGCCATCCCGATTAGCCTGCTCCAGCGCGAAGTTCGACTGCCTGCCCGCTTCGTGGGCTTGCACTGGTCAGAGCCCTCACACACCACCCGTTTTCTGGAAGTTATCTGTGGCGACCTGACCGATGTATCCACCGCTGAGTGGCTCTATGCGCTATCGCATCTGTGGGGAAAAGAACCGACGCTGGTTCGTAAAGACATCCGGGGATTTATTACCAACCGACTGATGTACGCTATGTATCGGGAAGCCTTCAACCTGGTCGAAAATGGGTATGCAACCGTTGAAGATGTGGATCGGGCCTGCCGGAATAATGCGGGTTACTGGATGACGCTGGTGGGTGTGTTTCGGTGGATGGACCTGACAGGCGTACCGGCTTACCATACCGTCATGAAGGATTTATTCCCAACCCTGAGCAACCAGACGGAAGTACCTAAACTGATCGACGATATTGTACAGGCGGGTGGCAAAGGCGTTCTGAACGCACAGGGCTTTTATGATTACACGCCCGAAGAAGCCAAACTCTGGAAAGAAACCTATGAAGAGTTCAGCTACGATATTCGGCGGCTGGCCCTGAAATACCCGGCCGATGTAGTGAAAAAGAAACTGGCAAAAGACGATGGTTAGTAGCGAATAGCGCGGTAGACAGACCAACAACTTACTAACCCAATAACTTACTAACCAATGTTGATTATTGATGCCCACCTCGACATGGCGCTGAACGCCATCGAATGGAATCGCGATTATCGACTTTCGGCCCATCAAATCCGCCAGGAAGAAACAGGTATGACCGATAAGATTGACCGTGCAAAAGGTACTGTTTCTCTACCTGACCTTCGGCGGGGACATATCGGCCTCGTGGTGGCCACGCAGATTGCCCGCTTTAACCAAAGTAACGGCAGTTTGCCTGGTGCCGGTTGGAACTCCCCAGCGCAAGCCTGGGCCATGACGCAGGCGCAACGGGCGTGGTACGAAGCTATGTGTGATGAGGGCGAGATGGTTCAAATCCTGGATCGGACCAGTCTGGAAAGCCACCTGACACACTGGCTCGATGAAACCATTCCGAATGAACAGAAACCCGTCGGCTACATTCTTAGTCTGGAAGGGGCCGACTCGCTGGTCAATCTGTCCTATCTGGAAAAAGCCTATGCGTATGGGTTGCGGGCACTTGGCCCTGCTCATTACAGCACCGGGCGCTATGCCCCAGGCACTGGCCTGAGTGGCCCGCTAACTGCCGAAGGACGCGAGTTGGTGAACGAAATGGATCGACTGGGTATTATTCTGGACGTTACGCACCTGACCGATGAGGGGTTTACCGAAGCAATGTCGCTGTATAAACGTCCGGTCTGGGCCAGCCACCATAACTGCCGCGCTCTGGTGCCCCACCAACGCCAGCTCACCGACGATCAGATCAGGCAGATAACGGAACGTGGTGGCGTTATTGGCGGCTGCTTCGACGCCTGGATGATGAAGCCCGGTTTTACCCAACGGGTTAGTAACCCGACCGAGTTCGGCATTAGCCTCGAAACCATTATTGACCACTACGACCACATCTGCCAACTCACAGGCAACAGCCAGCATATTGCCATTGGCAGCGACCTCGATGGCACCTATGGCACCGAGCAATCGCCCAGTGATCTGGACACGATTGCCGACTTACAAAATCTCAGCGGTTTACTGACCAAACGAGGGTACTCGACCGAGGATATCGAAAATATATTTCATAAAAACTGGCTCCGCTTCCTGCGCAACGCGTGGACGTAAGGGCGTTATGAGTGAGAACTGAGAACGGGAGAATCCTTAAAAATCAACCCAACTACTAGCCTACTTCGTCAACCTAAACGTCCGTACCGCTTTCCCAGTTGCACCGACCAGCAATTCCGTACGCCCGGCAACTTGTACTGTGGCCAGATCCCGAACGTCGCCATCCCACAATAAGCCCGACTGCGCCATTGGTACGTAAGCAAACTGGCCTTTCCCTTTATTCAGAAATAACTGCCCCCGGTTGGCGTCTTCCTTGCCTAATCGTACCCGGTTGTATTCCCGATTTCCACCGATCATCAAATCCGGTAAACCATCGTGATTGACATCAATAACGGCCAGCGCATAAGCAGGGGCCATCTGCGCTTCTATGGGAAGCGGCTGCATCGTGAATTTAGGGGTTGTCCCTCCGCCATGTTGAAACAGCACCGTTTGCAGCGTCGTAGCGTCAAGTTTCTGCGCCCGGCTTAACTCCTCAGGCTCAAACAAGTCGGTTATCGTGGCTTTCGAATAGCTCGTATAATTCGTAAATTTCTTCCGTAAGCTCGCAACCTGATCGAGCATTTCGTCGCGGGCGTTGAATGGATGCGGCTCTCCACTGGCGCGGCCAGTTCGATCATAACCCGCTAGAATCGGCAATAACGACCCCGCTACGTTCTTAATGCCATACAGGGTTAAGGGTCGATTGGGTGACGCCTGAAGCTGGCTATTTAATCCGGCGTTGGCTGCTATAATATCTGGATTACCATCGTTATCAACATCCTGAACCAGCAGGCGATTCCAGCAACCGGTTGTGGCAGGCAACAAATCGGCAAGCGGCTGTAACTTTCCATTTTGAAAGGTGAATCCCTGAATAGGGCCAAAATCGGTCGCTACGAGTAATTCAGGACGTTTGTCTCGATTGATGTCGGCAAAGGCGACATCAGTTACCATTCCCAATTTAGCCAGAGTGGGTTGTTTGCTCGATTCATCTGAGAAATGTCCTTTCCCATCATTCACCAGCAAATGACTGACAGGCGTTTCGGGATAGCGCCCCGGCACGACCCGCGCGCCAATGAATACATCCCGATCTCCATCGCCGTCAATATCGGCCGAACGAATGCAGGACGCACTTACCCGAACATCAGGAAATGCACTGGCTTTCGTTAAATGGCCCTTGCCATCGTTCAGGTACAATCGTGTCTGTAAGCGAGCATCGTCAATGGGAAGTTCATAGCCAGCGCTACTCACCACCAAATCCAAATCGCGGTCACCATCGGCATCAAACCACTCAGCACCAGCGTCTTCATAAGCCCGATCGGCAAGTAGCGCCGGTTGTGGCATCGGCACAAAACCATTAGCTCCGGCAAGAAGAACCTGACCGCCCTGCCCACGTCCGCCACCCACGAATACATCACTCTGACCATCGCCATTCGCATCTCCAACCGCAAAATAAGGGCCCGTTGGCGAAAGCATATACGGCAGTAAAGGTTGAATTTTAAAATCATTGATGTATTCCTGCTGATGCATTATCGCGAGTTCATGATCTGCCTGCCAAAAGGCCTTGGGCAGTGCAGGCGGAGCCATTTCGCCCGTTGGCGCATAGGCAATTGTGAGCGGTTCGGCTAGCTGGGTCGGGCGAACTAGCTGCGTTTTCCCATCTGCCCAACGAACCCGCACCGAATCTACCGTCGTTGCTTTTCCCAAGCCAAACAGCAAAGGCGCACAGATTGACGACTGAAATCCTCGCACCGGCATGAATTCCTGAACCTGCATATGCCCACCTGCCCAGACGGTTGCCCGTGCGCCCATCAATTGGGCCGGGTTCGGACTTTTTAGCTGAAGAGTAAGGTGATGATTCTGGCCCTGGGTATCCGCGTGATTTTCGTAAATAGTGGCTTCGGCATTGATGTTATTGACCACCAGATCCAAATCACCATCATTGTCCAGATCGGCATAAATCGCCCCGTTCGATTGCGACGGCTCGTTGAATCCCCAGGCTTTTGTTTCATTCGTAAACGTTAACTGCTTGTCAGGCTCACCAGACCGATTTCGGAAGATATAATCCGGAGCGTCGATACTCGGCATTTTGGCAATGACATCCATCGGGTTCGTTTGCGTTCCCGTTTGACGAGCCTTCAATTGCTCATCCACCGTAAACTTCAGGAACTCCATATTCGTGTAATCACGGGCGTATCCATTGCTCACAAACAGATCTTTCCAGCCGTCGTTATCAAAATCAGCAAACAACCCAGCCCAACTCCAGTCGGTATTCGAAACACCCGCCAACTGCCCAATTTCGCTGAAGATGGGAGTTGGGGGGAGGAAGGAGGAAGGGGAAGAGAGGGAGGAAAGGGAAGAAGGGGAGACTGGAGACATGTTGCTATTTCCACTCTTTTTATCCTCTCGTCCCTTTCCTCCCCTTACTCCCTTTTCTCCTTCCTCCTCTCCCACATTCAACTGCAGCATATTGCGCATGGTTTGGTGGTGGAAACCAGCTCGCAGCAGTTGGGCATATTTATCGTAATTATCGTCGCCGGAGGTTAATTTAATGCGCTCGTTGCCCTCGGGAAGCATGTCGAGCGTGAGCAGATCGATCCGGCCATCGTTGTTCACATCGGCAGCATCGGAGCCCATCGAATAGAGTGATGTGTGGCCCATTGCATCCCGCACGACTTCTTTAAACTGGCCGTCTTTTTGGTTTATGTAGAGATAATCGTTTTCGTTGTAGTCGTTCGACACGTAGAAGTCGAGCCAGCCGTCGTTATTAAAATCGGTTACGGCTACGCCGAGGCCAAAACTCAGGACGTTGGATACCATGCCAGAAGCAGCGGACACGTCAACGAATTTGCCACCCGCATTTCGGTCGTTGCGGTACAGTTTGCTGGAGTAATTAGGGTTCGTCTGTTGTTTGTAATCGCTGATCATCCGGCTGAAACCCGCATATTCCTGCACCGAGTGATTCAGCAGAAAACAGTCCAGATCGCCATCCCGGTCGTAGTCGAAGAAAGCGGCCTGCGTTGAGTAAGCCGGATCATCGAGACCATACTCGGCGGCTTTCTCCGAGAAGGTTAAATTCTTGTTGTTGATGAAGAGCAAATTACGGCGAAGTCTGACATCGGTTGCTGCCGAGCGGCACACATATAGATCGAGCCAGCCATCGGCATTGATATCGACCACCGACACACCAGTGTTCCAGCCATCAGCGGCACCAACGCCCGCTTTGTCGGTGATGTCATCGAAGGTTAGTTTTCCAGAACCGGGTTCGGTTTTGTTCAGGTAGAGTTTATTGGCGTTCAGGTTGCCGGTGAAGTACAAATCCGTCAGGCCGTCGTTATTGAAATCGCCCGCTGCTACGCCCCCGCCGTTGTAAAAATACCCGTATTTCAGCACATTGAAATCGGGGGACTCTTCCAGCATATTTTTAAACGTAATGTTGGTTTGGGAAGAAGGTAATTTCTCAAACAGCGTATCCTGATTGTCGCAGGACGCGAACAGCAACACTAGCAGACAGAATGTAAGTAGCTTCATGGCATGAAAGTTAAACACAGAGAAACGGAGAACACCACAGAGATAACAGAGATTTTTCTCCGTACTCTCCGTGTTGTTCTCCGTTTCTCTGTGTTAAAAATTAATTCTTATCCCACCATAACGGCGTCGTCACTTTATCGGGACCACCGATCAGCGATTCGGCTTTCTTGGCCTCTACCGCGTTTGTCTGCTGCTCAACCAACAGAATCGGAATCCGGCGCAGTACACCACCGGCTGGAATATCCGGATTATCGGAGTTTACGACGGGGTATAGTTTCGGAAAGCGTGTCCGGCGGTATTCAGCCCAGCCTTCGAAACCATCCGGGAAAATAGCCAGCCATTTCTGCGTACCGATCTGCTCCCGCTGAATGGCTTCGGTGCTACCCCAGGCAACTGGAATATTGCTCAACGGTGCCGATTTCAGGAAGTCGTTCGGAGCCACGGGCGTTTTCGTGCTGGTTTGATAAGCACTAATGGCCGCAGCGCTGGTAACACCCCACTGGGTCAAGGACATGGCGATGCCTTTGTTATAGAAATCTTTCGCCGTTCCGCCCATGCTCCAGCCATTCAATGCGCCCTCGGCCATCAGAAAATAAGCCTCGGCGGTGGCCATTACGTTCTGAGCCGTACCCAGACCAGTCGATGTCCAGCGTTGACCTACGTGCGAATTGGCATCAGCCGTATTAACAGGATCAGTTAACTGGGTTGTAGCCAGACCGTTGCGCAAGCCTTCATAGGTATTGGTTTTTACCGCTGGCAGGAAATAAGTAGGCAGGCGTGGATCGTCGTACCCTTTTAGCACCGATTCCATTGCCGCACTCATCCGAAACTCGTTCCAGTCCGACATGATGGCCAGGCCATTGTTGTCGCCACCTTTGGTGCTACGGGCTACCAGTGCATCATCGTCGGGGCTGGTTGTTAGCACACCACCGGCCACCGCTGCTTCGGCTTCGGTTTTTGCACGGGCCGGATCAACTTTCGAGATACGCAACGCCAGCCGGAGCCGGAGCGTGTTGGCAAACTTGATCCATTTATTCACGTCGCCACCATAAATCAGGTCGAATGATCCGTATGGTTTTTCAGCCGTTTTGGCTTTCAGTATGGTCGTAGCAGCCGCTAATTTCTTAAAGAAATCATCGTAGATTTTATCCTGTGCATCGTAGGCAACGGACGTAGCCGGTTCACCTGCTTTGAAGTACGGAATTGGGCCAACATAATCCGTCCAGCGGTGAAAGGAATACACCCACCAGATATTTGCCAGCGCATTCTCCGCCGAACCGGCGTCTGTGCTGGTCAGGATAGTTTTTAACTGGGGCACAACCTGTGTGTACTGGGCCGTCCAGGGTCCACCCAGCCAGTCCATCCGAATCACGAATCGATCGGACGGGAAATACGTAGCCACGCAGGCAAAATACTGGGCGTACTGGTCAGAAAACAGGTTTTGGCCAACCTGGTAGTTACCGCCGGGAAGCGTTGCCGCCGATTGC